>JANOFF010000157.1:0-23728 GCA_031413515.1 bacterium | reverse complement strand
GCCCGGCTGCGCAATGACGTCATTGCCGGAGCGCACGGCCATGCGCCCGGTGAGAAACGCCGCGCGGGACGGGGAGCAGCCCGGTTCGACCTGGAAGTCACGCAACTGCACGCCCTCCCGTGCCAGCCGATCGATACGCGGAGTCGGCGCACGTAAACCGCCGTAGATGCCGAGGTCGCCGTAGCCCAGGTTGTCGGTCATCATGACAACGATGTTGGGTTTCTTGTCGACTGCGTGCACGGGAGCGACTGCGCCGAGCAACACCACCGCTGCAGCGAGCGCGGCGGCGAAGTGGCTTTGTGCGCGAGGGGTTTTCACGGTTGTCTCCAGTTCATGTCGTCACTGCTGGGGATTGCCGGGGCCAGCTAACGGCTCGCGCATCAGTTGCTGCCCGCCGTGAACCGACCATACACCGCCCGGCGGCCCGCTACGAAGCTGCGCGCCAGGCCGAGACTTGGACGGCCGCCGGCCGCAGCGTTCGAGGACCAGAAGCCGCGGACGGTCAGTTGCATGCGCTTGTTAGGCGGCACTGAGACCTGGGCCTGAGCTAAACACGGCAGGGCCAGCTACCCGGGCCGGGAGCGACAGGATCCGACGCAAAGCCGTCGGCTCGACTGACCCGTCTCGCACCGGGGACGGCCTAGCCGCGCGCGCAGAGGCAGCCGTGGGATGAACCACGACATGGCAACCTACTCCGCTCCGTACTTGGCGACGATCTCTCGGCGGAATGCGCCGACGCACTTGGCACTTGCGCCGATCCGAACAAGCTCCTGCTCCGTGTCCCGCAGCAGCTGCGATACCCGCGACTGGACCGCCGCCTCACCGCGTTCGCTGGCGTTGGTGTCGAAGAAGACCACGTTCCCGGCCGGATCTCGCGTGGACCAGCACTCTCCGTCGAAATTGGCACCGCGCTCACCCGGCTTGTAACGCTCGAGCTTGCCCTCCGGCGCTTCGCCTCGGCCGCACAGTCCTTCGCGGACTGCGGAGACGTCGGCGCCGCGGAGGTTGAGCCAGCTCTCCTCGAGGAAGGTGAATACCCCCAAGCGGAACGGGCCAAGCCGCAGCACCACCCGCGAGCCGGGCACATCCTCGACGACCTGCATGCCGAGCGCTTCATAGAACCGACGCGACGTAGCCAAGTCCTTGCCCTTCAAGCAGAGCGTCGGGGATCCGAAGTACATGATGAACCTCCGTCCGGTTTGCCGCCCAACGGATCGGCATTCAACGGCCGGCAACAGCGCTGACCGGTTCGCCGAAGTCGACCCAGTATGACGCCAGACGGCTCTGCCAGTCAAATTGAACCCAGCTGTGGACGGTCCGGTGCAATGGCATGTTGGGCGGCGACTGGCACGTTGCTCGGCTCTGGACCCTGGCTAGGTGAGTAGGTGGTGCGCCAGCGAAAGAGCGAGCGTCACCGCGAACAGGCCAGCTACGAGAACTGATGGCGTGTTGATTTCTACGAACCAACTGTGCGGGATTGCCTTTCGCGCGGGCAGGGAGAAAAGCGAGACTGCGACCCAGAAGGGCAGAGAGAGAAGTAGACCAAGAGTGAAACCCTCAATGCCCTCGTTTCGAAGGTTTGGTGGGGAATCGGGGTTGGCGAGCCATCCGACAAGAAACGAAGCCGAGATGGAGATCCAATAGCAAGCGGGAATGGCCGCGATCGCAGATGGAAGCAACCACAGGCGTCTTCGATTCACCGGCCCTTCCACTTGGCTCGCTCGCCGCCCAACTCCCAATGGACCTCCCCGCCCCGCTCCGCCCGGACCGTCCGGGAGCCGCATAACGCCCGATCTGAGACTCACCCGACCGAGCGGAAGGCTTCGAGATCCCTGGTGTTTCGTTCCCAGCCTACCACGCCCCGTCCGTTATTCCGGCGACGTTATGCGACACGCAGTCGCATAACGGGAAGAGTGGCTCGACCTCGTACTCACCGCCGGTCGATCGGGCTTCGGGCGCCGCGCGGCCCGCGTTGCATCATGTGTGTGTCGATCATCGTGATCTTCTGGTCGCGGATGCCAGCTGATCTCACCCGGCCGGGGGTCGCGGCTCAGCCGTGCTGCGGGCAACAGCCAGTGCCGACTCCGCCAGGCTGCCCCGCGCTCGACTACTCACCCCCGTGGCAGGCGTGACAGGCCCCCGAGATCGTGCCGGCCAGGTAGTAGCTCGGCGGATCGAGCTGGACGTTGCGACGCGCGCCGGCGAGCTGTTCACGAAAGCGACCGATGTTCTGGGCGATGCGCGGATGATTCGAGGGCCAGCCGTCGGGTCCGAGCGAAGCGGCCGCGGTCTCCATGTTCTGCAGGATGCGGATCACGGACTGGCGCTCCTCGAGAGTCACCGGAACGCCGGTGGCCAGGAGCTTGTCGAGGCTCGAAGTGCCGGCTGCGAGCTGCCACATCGCACTCTGGAGCTGCGAGTCCGTGATGTAGTTGAATTCGGGCGCATAGGTGTGACGGCGTGTGGTTTCGAGCGCTCCGCCGCACGAGACCAGCAGCACGGAGCCGCAGCACAACCACGCGCCCAGACCGACGCGCAGACGCGGATGACTTCCCACTCGCCCGTTTCGTTCGCTCATTCGAACCTCCTCGACTGCTAACCCCTTGGTCGTCCCCTCGGCCCGGATGGCGAGGTCTTCACTCGATTTGTGTCGCGCGATCCTGTGAATGTCCGGAAGAGTCGCGTCGGGGCGTTGACGATCGCTCCCGCGGCCTGATGCTGCGGCGACCGGGCCACGGGTGTGCCCCGTGTGCAGGGTACAGGGCATCACGCCGGACGTCGGGTTTCGTGGCCCCACTCCGGTACGCTCGCGCACAGAAACCTCGAGTCCCGGATCCATCGGAAGGAGAAACCGTCATGCAGGAATTTCCGCACCACTACCGCGCGGCCGCACTGCTCGACTCGGAGGGCCGCGTCGCCGTTTCGAGCGAGGGGCTGCCGACCCTCGACACCGCGCCGCCTCGCGAGTTCGGCGGGCCCGGGGATCGCTGGTCGCCCGAGACGCTGCTGGTCGCCGCCGTCGCCGACTGCTTCCTGCTGTCGTTCCGCGCGATCGCCACCGCGTCGAAGTTCGATTGGCACTCACTCTCGTGCGAGGTCGAGGGCACGCTCGACAAAGTGGATCGTGTGACGCAGTTCACCGCCTTCCACCTGACCATCCATCTGAAGACCGCAAATGAGGTCGACGTCGTCCGGGCCGATCGCCTGATCCGCCGCGCCGAGCAGAGCTGCCTGATCTCGAACTCGCTGAAGGCCGAATCGCACCTCGACATCACCTACGAAGTCGGATCCTGATCCAGGACTCGAGCGCGGGGCTGGCTATCCTCGCCGTTCATGGCCAGTCGAACCGACGATCCGAGCTATCACGCCGCCGAGCACCAGCATCGCGACGACACCGGAAGCGGCGTCCTGCGAGCAGGTGTGTTCGGGGCATCGGATGGCCTCGTCTCCAATCTCGCCCTGGTGATGGGTGTCGCGGGAGGCAGCGCGGATCCCCACAACGTCGTGATCGCCGGTACGGCGGGGCTGCTCGCGGGCGCGTTCTCGATGGCGGTGGGCGAGTACGTCTCGATGGTGACCCAGCGCGAGTCGATGGAGCGCGAACTCCAGCTCGAGCGCGATCACATCGAGCAGTATCCCGAAGAAGAACAGCGTCACCTGATCGATCTGCTCGAGCAGAGCGGTCTCGGCGCAGAGTCGGCCGTTCAGGTGGCGCGAAGTGTCCACCAGCGGGTCGAGCGGGCCGCCCACTTCCATGCGCTGCTCGAGCTCGGCATCGTGCCGGGCCAACTGGGCTCACCGGTCGGCGCCGCGTGGACGTCGTTCATCGCGTTCGTGATCGGGGCCGCGGTTCCGTTGCTGCCCTGGCTGTTCCTTGCCGACGCCTTCTGGCCATCGATCGTCGTGTCCGCGATCGCCCTGCTGGGGGTCGGCGGTGCGGTGACGGTGGTGACGAGCCGAGGTTGGATGTCGGGGGCGATCCGCCAACTGCTCTTCGGTGGCGCAGCGGCCGCGGTGACGTGGGTAATCGGCCACTTCATCGGCGCGAGCCTCTGACTCGCAGTTCGCGGCAAACCCTGTTTTGATCGACAACGATTCTGCGTCGACCGGACTTGATTCCTTGCCGTGAGCCGTCGAGACCCGCTATTTCACGGAAGTGATCCGCCATCGGCCCTCCGCAGTCCGCACGCATGTCTCGTCAGGTGACACCGATCACATGTCGAGACCCGTGGCTTGGCGATAGTTCCCTCGATGACTCACCCGGAACGACCCATCGATTGCGCATCCTCGCGCAGCGCTGATCTGCGGACCGACTGCGCGCGGATCGCACGCATGTGGGTGGGAATCGTCACACTGGCCACATTGCTCGGATGTGGTGGCTGGGACGACGCGACGTTCGGCCCGGCCAACACGGTCTCGCGCCCCGCGACGGTTCCGACCAACTCGCCGGCCAGTTCGGTGGCCCCGCCGACGCGCGAAATGACGCTCCGCTGGATTCCTTCTCCTTCTACTTCTGCCGGCGTGGTCCGCTACGACCTCTCGGTCGGACAGTCCAGTGGCTCGTATCAATCGGTGATCCGGATTCCGGCCAACTCGGCCACCCGGGCATCCGACGGAGTGTTGTCCTACCCGCTCACCGTCCGGCGCGACGTCGATCTCTATCTGGCGATTCGCGCGGTGGATTCCGTGCAGTCGTCGCCGCTTTCGAACGAGATCCGCGTCGCGGCGGTTCCGATCCTACCGCCGATCTTCGGCGGTGGCGGGAATGGCACCGCCAGCCCGAGCACGGCCGCTGCAACGACATCGACGCTGGGCGGCGGCGGTTCCGGATCGGCGGGGCTGGGCGAAGTGGCGAGCAACACCAGTGCGAGCGGCGTCGTCGTCGCGGCGGGCAGTCCCCCGATCGATTCCGCAGCGGACCCCTCGAGCGCCGACGACGGATCGACTTCCATGCTTCGCTCGATCGAGTTCGATGGTTTCTCCGAGTATCTGGCCAACAGCCTTCCGGGCGGCCTCGACGTCGCCGCGCCGTTCACCCTCACGCTGTGGCTGCAGCCGACCCTCGATCAGGCGCCGCGTCGGGTGTTGTTCGATGCGGAGAGCGAACCCGGATCGAGCGTCGACGGCATCACGCTGGCGCTGATCGACGGCCACGAAATCGAGCTGCTGGTCCGGGGCGCAGACGGTGAGGTCGCGATGCGAGCCCGCTACGAGTTCGCGGCCGTCGACGGCGCGTGGCAACAACTCGCTCTCGTGTTCGATCCGGGATTCGACGTCGAGCCGAGGTTGTATCTCGATCTGGAGGCCTGCCGATTGGTCGCGATCGAACCCGAAGGCGCGGTCTTCGAGCCGCGGGAGTCGGGCTTCGTCTCGATCGGAGGTGCGGCCGGTGCGGTGGGGGACAGCTTCCTCGGTCGCATCGGACACGTCGCCCTGTGGAACAGCGTGCTCTCGTGGGAGGCTCTCGCAGAGGTGCAGGCGCGCGGTCACACGATCGATCTTCGAAGCGAGACCGCTGCGTATTCGAGCGCCGGATCGCTCGTCCACTACTGGCCGCTCGGCGATCAGGCGGAAGAGCTCGGCTACGACCAGGGTCGGTCCGCACAGCCGCTCGATCTCGACGACGTGGCCGGCGGCATCGCGTACGACGACATCGTGCTCGACGGGCCCGGTGGTCTCGAGCCGGCCTCGCCGAATCCCTGAGTCCGCGAGCGACACGCGGTCTCCACGTTCGCGACCCGGGTGTCGACCCGCGCGAGGCGAGCCCACGCGGACCCCTGGGTCGGTCCCGGTGGGTCGCTTAACTTCTGGGGCCCGTGTCGCGCTGCCAGCTCTCCGATCGAGTGTGCGCAGCCGGAATCACCCGCCCTCGAGGTGTCTGCCGATGCGCTTCTCGCTCGCCGAATCGATGTGTGATCCGAGCCACTACGTCCCGATCGCCCGGGCCGCGGAGGCCGCGGGATTCAGCTCCTTCATCGTGCCGGACAGCCTCTGCTATCCGGAAGTCTCCGACAGCAAGTATCCCTACACGCCCGATGGCAGCCGTGAGTTCCTCGAGGACAAGCCGTTCATCGAACCGTTCGTCCTGATCCCCGCACTCGCGGCGGTGACGGAACGACTGCGCTTCTCGACCTTCGTCGTCAAGCTGCCGATCCGTCATCCGGTGCTGGTCGCCAAGCAGGCGATGAGCGTGGCCGTCATGAGCCAGAACCGTTTCGCGCTCGGCGTCGGTCTGTCACCCTGGCCCGAGGACTTCGCGGTGACCGACACCGCATGGGAGGGCCGCGGTGCGCGCTGCGACGAGATGATCGAGATCATCCGCGGTCTGTCGAGCGGCGACTACTTCGAGTATCACGGCGAGTATTACGACATCCAGAGTATCAAGATGACCCCGGCGCCGACTCGGCGATTGCCGATCCTGGTGGGCGGACACAGTGAGGCGGCGCTCCGTCGCGCGGCGCGTCTCGGAGATGGCTGGATGCACGCGGGGGGCGATCACGCGAGTCTCCGGAAGCTCGTCGCCCGGCTCGATGAGCTGCGGCGCGAGTACGGCCGTGGCGTCGAATCCTTCGACGTGCATGCGATGTCGCTCGATCCGACGACCCTCGATGCCTCGTCGCAGGACGGGATCCGCCGGCTCGAAGACATCGGGGTGACGGACGCGATCGTCAGCTTCCACAATCCCTACGAGGCCGTGCCCCGCACGGTCGCGCAGAAGATCGACGAGATCCGGCATTACGGCGAATCGGTGATCGCGAAGCACTGAGCCCGAGCCTTGCCGCCATGGCCCGCGCCGGGTCGGGCGCACAACCTCGAGGATTTCGTGGAGAGGATCGACCCATGAAGCACTGGATCTCGCTCGTCAACGTGCCCGAAGTCGATCAGTACATCGCGCTTGCGCAGTACGCCGAGGAACTCGGCTACCACGGCATCACGATTGCCGATCATCTCGTGATCCCCACCGTGATCCGCGAGTCGAAGTACCCCTACACGCCCGACGGCAAGACGTGGTGGCCCGAGGACACGCCGTGGCCGGATCCCTGGGTGACGCTGACCGCGCTCGGTGTCGCCACGAAGCAGCTGAGGCTCGCGACGAACATCTACCTGGCCGCGCTGCGCGATCCGTTCACCGCCGCGCGCGCGGTCGCGGCGGCGGCGCTCTTCACGAACGGGCGCGTGCGCTGCGGGGTGTCGGCGGGCTGGATCAAGGAGGAGTACGACCTGGTCGGCATCGACTTCCACACGCGCGGTCGCCGGCTCGACGAGACACTCAGCGTGATGAGGAAGTTCTGGACCGGCAAGCCGGTGGATCACTCGGGCGAGTTCTTCGAATTCGCAAACGCGCTGATGTCCCCGCGACCGGCGTCGCGCATCCCGATCTGGAGTGGCGGAGCGAGCCGGGCGGCCTTCCGGCGCGCGGCGAGCAACGACGGTTGGCTCGGCGTCCCGATGATGGGCGACACATTGATCGCAACCATCGAGGGACTGCAGGCGACGCGGCGCGAACTCGGCAAGCAGGACGAGCCCTTCGACATCTGTTGCAGCCTGATCCAGCCGTTGAAGAAGGATCTCGAGAGCCGGCTCGATGCGCTCGGTGCGCACCACAACATGGTGCTGCCGTGGGTCGTCACGCCGTGGGGCCGGGCGCCCTGGCTGCGCGACGGTGAGGATGTCGCGCTGCTCGAGACCAAGAAGCGGGCCATGGAGAGGTTCGCGGAGAAGGTGATCCATCGGAGGTAGGTCGGGGGTGAGGAGCGGAGAGATGCGGGGGCGGAGGGGACGCGGCTGGGGGATGGGTCGGTTCAGTCGAAGCCCACTCCTTCACCGACCCATCCCCCGGCCGCTCCGGCACCGCATCGCTTTCCGCTCGAGGACGTCGTGGGGTGGATGGATCAGCGTTGTCGCTCACTGAGGGGGTAGGGATGTCGGGGATGGATTCGTTGTTCATGCCGATTCGTGTCGGGAAGGTCGAACTCGCGAATCGGATCGCGATGGCGCCGATGACGGTCGACTATGGCAATCCCGACGAAACGCCGTCGGCGCGCCAGATCGCCTACTACGCGGAGCGGGCGGCGGGTGGTGTCGGGCTGATCTGCGTCGAGGTCTGCAGTGTCGACCCGCTGCATCGCTATCAGCAGCACTCGCTCGGTCTGCACAGCGACGCGCAGATCGCGGGCCATCGGCCCCTCGTCGAGGCGATCCATGCGCATGGCGTGAAGGTGCAGCCGCAGCTCTCGCATCCGGGCCCCGAGTCTCTGGCGCCGTTCTTCAAGCAGATCCAGCCGATGGGTCCGTCGGTGATCCGCACCGAGACGACCAGGCAGGCTTGTCGCGAGATCACGCTCGAAGAGATCGAATCGGTGATCGAGATGTATGGCGACGCGGCGGTGCGCGCGCGGGCGGCCGGCTACGACGGCATCGAGCTGCACGCCGCGCACAGCTACATGATGCTCGGGTCCTTTCTCTCGCCACTTCGGAACTTCCGCACCGACGCCTATGCGGGCGGCAGCTTCGAGGGGCGCGCCAAGCTGCTCTTCGACGTGCTCGCCAACATCCGCTCGAAGGTGGGCGACGACTTCCCGATCACGGTGCGGCTTTCGGGTTTCGAGCGCGAGTCCGGGGGCCGCGAGATCAACGACACCCAGCGGCTCGCGCCGATGCTTGTCGCGGCGGGCGTCGACTGCTTCCACGTGAGCGGGGGCGTCGGCGACTCGAACATCTCGCAGATCATCACCGGGCCCGAGTACCGACCCGGCTACAACCTCGCCGCCGCCCGTGCGATCCGGCAGGTGGTCGACGTGCCCGTGATGATCGTCGGCCAGAACATGGACCCCGCGTTCGCGGCGTCGATCATCGAGGACGGCTCGGCCGACATCGTCGCCATGGGTCGCGCGCTGCTCGCCGATCCGGAACTCCCGCGGAAGGCGCGTGCCGGGCACACCCGACAGATCAACCGCTGCACGCTCTGCCAGGGTTGCGTCGACGTAATGACGACCGAGTTCAAAGGCGCGGGCTGCACCGTGAATCCGCGCGTCGGCAAGGAACTCGAGCACCCGCGCGAGCGGGCGATGAAGTCGAAGCGCGTGGTCGTGGTGGGGGGCGGACCGGCCGGGCTGGCGTCCGCCGTGTATGCGGCCGAGCGCGGGCACAGCGTGACTTTGTTTGAGCGTGAGAAGCAGCTCGGTGGAGCATTCCGGCTCGCGTCACGGCTGTTCCCGAACAACCATTTGTTCCTCGACTACCTGCTGGACCGCATCGAAGAATCGAAGATCGATGTGCGACTCGGCGCGACCGTCGATGCCTCGATGCTCGAGAGCCTTTCTCCGGACGCGATCGTGGTGGCCACGGGCGGGCGATTCGAGAGTCCCGCGATTCCGGGCGACGACGGCGCGCATGTGTTGAAGGGCGTCGCCGTGCTCGCGCTCGTCGAGCAGTTGCGGGCAGGCGTGGACGAGTCGCAGTTGCCGATCGGCGAAAGGATTGTGTTGATCGGCGCGAATCTGATCGCCATCGAACTCGCCGAGTGCCTCTCGCTGCTCGGTCGTCGCGTCTCGATCATCGAGCCGAGCCGTCGCTTCGCAATGCCGGCCGGCAAGAAGCGCCGCGGAGATCACGGTCTGCGACTCGACCGTCTCGGTGTGCCGGTGAACACGGGTGTGGCGGTCGAGGACATCGTCGAAGGCGGAGTGCGGATCCGGGTCGAGAGCGGTGTCGAGCGCATGATTCCCGCGGACACGGTGATCGTGGTGGGTCAGCCGGTGGCGGATGGCGGACTCGCCGAGAGGCTCGGTTCCCTCGGTGCCAGCGTGCACGTGATCGGCGATGCGACCGGCTTCGGGCTGTCACAAAAGGCGGTGCGCGAGGCGATGGAGGTGGCCTGGGCGATCTAGGGAACCTCTGCACAACTCACTTCCGAGGTGGTAGAAGAGACTTCGGGGATGAGTTGCGCAGAGGTGTTCTAGCTGCCAAGAGGTGTCATTCCTTCGCTGGTCTCTCGAATAATCATGATCAGCGGGTACACGCGGGTGTACAATGCGCGCCATGCACTCCCTGACGCACTCGCTTGTCGCCCTACCGGCGCTGCTGCTGCTCCTCCTCTCGGCCGCGCGATCGGATGCGACGATTTCGTCGTATGCGGACGCCACTGTCGCCTTGAGCGGGCTGATTCCGGATCCCCAGTACACCGGCTCGATCACCGGGACCGATCCCGTCGCGATCACCCGCGGCGGATTCTTGACTTTGCCCAACTACCCAGGCTCGACGTCCGCCACCGCGAGGGGCTCTGCTGGAGCCAGTCACGGCGCGCTCGAGGCGAGTACCTATGTTTCGATCGGCCCCGGCGACTTCAAAGCCGTAGGCTATTCGCAGGGAATCGCGAAGTTCCTCGACGACGTCACGATCCATCCCTCCGACCTCGGGCTGGTCGGAATGCCGGGAACCTTCATCCTCCCGATCGAAATCGCCGGCGGGATCCTGGGGTCGGCTCCGTCCGGCGGCCTCGGGGCCCCGGGATACCTGTACGCGCGATGGTTCTATGACGTGCGTGTGAACCGCGCGAGGAGATGGAGCGCCGGCGACGACGTTTTGATCAGCGAGTTCATCGACGATCCCGAGGACGCCGTCCTGACGACGGGCCTCTTCGAATCGACCGAGATCGCATTCGTGTTCGGCGAACCCTTCGAACTCGATGCGTCACTCACCGTCCTCGGCGATGGCACGGTGGGAGGAGGGCGCTCGGGTTTCGAGTCGCTCGTGTTGCAGGCGAATTGGCAGGGCATCACCGAGGTACGCGACGCGGGCGGCAACCTCGTCGCGTTCACGATGGAGTCGGCGTCCGCCACCGACTACACCGACGAGATCGTCGTACCGGAGCCTGCGTCTGCGGTCTCTGCACTCGCGAGCCTGCTGGTGCTCGCGACGCTCAGGCTTCGCGCAGCACGTGGCCAGGCAGTGCGCCGCGGTGCTTGCCGTCCTCGACCCGCACCAGGCCGTTGACGAACACCGCGCGATAGCCCGCACGCGTCGACGACGTCGGCCAGGCGCCCGTTCGCGGGAAGTCGCTGTCGCGCAGCCCGCGCACAGACGGCTCCTGATTTCGGCAAACCTTGCCCGTCCCAGGGCGTGCCGCGGTCCGCCGCGCTCAAGTTCAGGGGTGCGGCGGTCCGAATCGACAGGAGCGAGACCCATCGACTCCGGAGCCCAGCCATGAAACAGCCGTCCATCAAGGGAACGATCTTCTGCGCCGTCGCCGAGGAGATCCAGGCGTTTCGCGAGCAGGGTCGCATCACCGAGGATCAGCTCGGCGCCGCCCTCGAGGCGGCGGACATCAAACTGCTCGACAAGCAGGCACTCGCCGCCTCGTGGTACCCGATCCCGACCTACGCCCGATACCTCGATCTGCTCTGCACGACGGTGGGCGGCGGCGATCCCGGATACTACGAGACGCGCGGCCATTCGAGCGCCCGGCGCCTGATGGATGCCGGCATGTACGCGCAGCTCGATCTGCTCGAGACGATCACCGAAGCCAGTCGCGTCGAGGATCCGGCGGACCGGCAAGCGGCCGTCAGGGCCTACCGCAAGCGATTGGCCGTCGTCGTCTCCCTCGCCGGCAGCATCTACAACGTCGGTCAATGGAAGGCGATCGACGATGCCGAGCATGCGGGGCGGGTGACGATCGAGATCCGCGAAGCCGCGGCCTACAGTGATGGCATGGTTCGCGCCATCGTCGGGTTCCTCGACGAATGCGCCCACAGCGTGACCCGCAAGATCGAAAAACTCTATTTCTTCGAACGACCCGAGCGCGATCGCGTCCTGATCCGCATGCGGATGGATCTCGATGACGTGCGTCGAGTGCGCGGCCGCTGAGGGTCGACGGGTTCCGGGCGAGTATCGCCGCGCGCGCAGGCAGTGATCAGCTGCGGTCCTGTGAGGTCCGCGCCGACACCGTCCTGCCCGCCAGGCGTCCAAAGAACGTCGCATCGCCGACCGACATCCCGCTGGCGTATCCCGCCGCCGACCGCGGCACACCGCACGTCGTGCGTCCGGCGGCATACAGGCCCGGGATCACCTGTTTCTCCATCGTCAGCACTTCACCCGTCGGCAGCGCGTCGAGGCCACCGAGGGTGAAGTACGGGTACAACACGCCGCTCCCTGGAGTGCAATCGAGCGCCGCATACGGCGGCTCGATCGGCTTCAGCCACTCTGCTCCCTTGTGGAACAGCGGGTCTTCAGCGCGCTTCGCGTGCTCGTTGTAGAAGTCGATCGTGTGGCGAAGCATGCCCGGATCGAGGCCGATCTCTTCGGCGAGTTCCTCGACGGTCTCGCCGGTGCCCGCGACGCTCGCGTTCAGGAACTTGGGATGCTCGTAATCGTCGTGGTTGACGATCAGGTAGATGCCGCGCCCGAGCTGCTGCATGGCGTGACTGGCGATGCGTGCGTGATAGACGTCCTCGTTGATGAATCGCTGCGCCTGGGCGTTGACGAAGATGCCGAAAGTGAGTGACGCAGGCGGATAGAAGGGCAGGGTGATGAAGGCCTCGCTCATGTGGATCACCGCGGCGCCGACCCCCTGTCCCATCAGGATGCCCGCACCGGTGTCGCCTGGGTTGCCCACCGGGATGTTGCCGACCTTGGCGATTCTCGGCGCGTACTTCTCGAGCATCGCGCGATTCATCACGAAACCACCGGCGCACAGGATCACTCCCTTGCGGGCGCGCACGGTCTGCTCGCGGCCGTCGATCCGCACCACGAGCCCGTGGACTGCGTTGTCCTCGGAGGCGATCAGGGTGAGGGCGCGCGCGTCGTACTCGACCCGGACGTTGCGCTTCTCGACGGCCGCGGTGAGCACGCCCATCAGCATCGGTCCGCCGTTGTCGCCGTGGACCTCGAGGTTGTGGCCGCGGGGGCAGGGCTTCGCCTGATCGCGGAAGGGCCATGCCTTTTCATTGCCGGTATAGAGCAGGCAGTCGTCCGTCATCGCCATGATGGCGCGCTCTTTGTGTTCGGTGTCCTTGTAGCGGGCGCCGTGGGCGACCAGCCAGTCGAAGTGGGCGCGGCTGCCGTCGCAGTACATGCGGATGCGGGCCTCGTCGGCGAGTTCTCCCTGCGAGGCCATCAGGTACGTGAACATGGCCTCGGTCGAGTCGTCGTACCCGCAGGCGCGCTGGACCCGGGTTCCGCCGCCTCCCCCCATGTAGACCTCGGCGCTCGAGAGCGCCGTCGAGCCACCACTCGCCGACGCCACCTCGAACAGACAGACGCTCGCCCCGGCGTCCGCCGCTTCGATGGCCGCACACGCGCCGGCGCCTCCGAATCCGACGATCGCGACGTCGGTCTCGATGTCCCAGGACTGCACGGTGTCGAGACGGCGGGGCTTCGTGGCGAGGGTGGCAGCGGGCTCGATCATCGGATCTTTCCTTTTCCGGTTCGTGCTTCGGGTCAGCGGAACCTGTCGATCACGTGCTCCGCATAGCGCCGCAGCGCCGTGAGCTTCTGCTCGAGGGTCTCGTCGTCCTGTGCGGTCGTATAGGAGTTGCGGAAGCCGACCAGCACGTCCGTCACGCCGAGATCCTCGAGCCGACGCACGCCGTCCGGCGTGTATGCGGCGGTCGAGATCACGTGCACTTCGAAGGGCTCGCGGTCGCGCCGATACTCGATCCGCAACGCGCGCAGCCGCTCGATCATCGACGCGAGTTCCTTCGCGTCGCCACCGGCGTGGATCCAGCCATCGCCGATCCGCGCCGCGCGACGAAGCGCGGCATCGCTGTGGCCGCCGATCACGATCGGAACCGGAGCGCTCGGCACCGGGCAGAGCTTGAAGCTCGGCAGCCGGAAGATCTTGCCCTCATACGCGAAGTATCCCCCCGCACACAGTCCGCGGATGATCTCGATCATCTCGTCCAGCCGCTGCCCGCGACGTTCCCAGGGCACGTCGACCACCTCGTAGTCGTCGGGCCAGGGCGAGAGGCCGACGCCGAGACACAGACGGTTCTGCGCCAGCACCGCCACCGAACTGATCTGCTTGGCGATCAGCACGGGATGCCGGAGCGGCAGCTTCACCACGCTGGTGGTGAAGCGGATCCGCTCGGTCAATCCGGCGAGATAGGCGATCAGCGCGAAGGGCTCGACGAAGGGCTTGTCCTCGAGAAACTCGCGGCTTCCGTCGGGCGTGTAGGGATACCGGCTGTCGGAGTGCTCGGGGTAGCCGAGACTGTCCGGGACCACGAACGCGTCGTAGCCCGCCTGCTCGGCCGCCATTGCCAGGGGCCGCATGTAGGCGGGATCCGTCATGGTCTCGAGATAGCCGAACCGCATGGCGTGTGTCTTCCTATTGCTTCGTTTCGCGTGGATCGACCGGACGCTACAGCGCGGCCGCGGCTTGCGCGCCCTCGAGCGCCGCCTTGCGGATCAGCCCGAGCCCCGTGCAGTCGCCGACGGCGTGGACCTCGGGGACGAGACCGTGCAGCGCATCGTAGAGCGCCGTGTCGGGCTCCAGTGCACCCGCCAGGATCACCGAGTCGGCGCGAACCAGCGACTCGGCGCCGTTCGCGTGCCGCCACACCACGCCCTCGCGTTCGATGCGGTCGATCTCGACCCCGGTGTTGACGGCGACACCCGCGCGATCGAGGCGCCCCATGTGTTCGTCGCGCCGCTTCAGGCCGACCTCGGGAGCGAGCTTCTCGCCCGGCTCGAGCACGCCGACGTGGCGTCCGCGCTCGGCCAGGAACTCGGCCAGCTCGAGCGCGGCGAGATCGCCGCCGACGATCACGACACGATCGCCGAGGGGCATCCACAATCGCGTGAGGGCGCGCAGTCGCTCCGGTCGCACGAAGCGCTGCAGCGCAGGCCCGAGGCTCTGGAACGCGATCCGCTGCCATGCCGGCAGACGCGCAGCAGTGAGCTCCGACACCTGGCCGCCGAGCAGTTCGCGCAGCTGCAATCCCGTCACGACGTGCGGAAGATCGTCGCCCGGGATGCGCGGCGCGATGATACGACCGCCGGTTGCGATGATCACCGCGTCGGGCGACAGCGCCTGGATGTCCGCCGCAGCGATCGTGCGTCCGAGCTGGATCTCGATCCGGGCAGCGTGCACGCCCTGCACGAGGTGATCGAGGAAAGGCTGGTTCTCGCGGTGCACGGTCGAAGCCATGACGAGCGCGCCGCCGAGGAAGCGACTGCGCTCGAAGAGCGATACGCGGTGCCCGCGCTCGGCGGCGACGCGCGCGGCTTCCAGGCCGCCCGGACCGGCCCCCACCACGACGACGCGGCGCGCCCGCGCGCTTCGGGCCGGCGCGAGCTCTGCCTCGCGGCCAGTCCGGGGATTGATCGCGCACTCGAGCGCGAAGCGACTCTCCATCGCGTCGATGCAGTTCTGGCACGAAATGCAGCGGCGCACGTCGGCCTGTCGTCCATCGCGCACCTTGTTGGGCAGCTCGGGATCCGCGAGCAGCGGCCTCCCCATCGCGATCAGATCGGCGCGTCCTTCGCGCAGCAGCTTCTCGGCGAGCGCGGGATCGTGGATCCGCCCGACGGCGATCACGGGCACGTCGACCGCGCGCTTCACCGCTTCCGCGCAGGCGGCATTCAGCCCGTCGGGATAGTGGGCGCCGTTCACCATCTGGGTCACCAGACGATCGATCACCCCGCCGCTCACATGGAACGCATCCACGCCCGCCTCGACGAGGGCCGGAGCGATGCGTGCAGTGTCGAAGCTGTCGCGTCCGCCCGCGATGCGCTCGTAGCCCGAGATGCGCAGCGTGATCGGAAAATCGGCGCCGGTCTCGGCCTTGATGGCGCGGACCACGTCGCCCACCACCTTGATGCGCCCGTCGCGCTTGCGTGCCGAATACTCGTCGCGCCGCGCGTTGCGCCACGGCGTGAGGAACGAGCCGAGCAGCATGTAGCCGTGGGCGGCGTGCAACTCGATGCCGTCATAGCCGGCTGCGCGCACCCGCACGGCGGCCGCCCGGAACAGATCGATCACCTGCGCGAACTCGGCGACGCTGATCGCGCGCGACGTCGTGCCCGTCAGATACGACTGGATGGCCGACGGGCCGAGCGCCTCGACGCCGTGCATCTCGGGCGCGAGCCCGTCCGGTCCGGCGTGCGCGAGCTGGGGCTGGATCTTCGCGCCGTGGGCATGCACCGCCTCGGTCAGCGCCCGGTGATCCGACACCACGCTGTCGTCGCCGAAGTGCAGCGAGGACGGCACCTCCTTGTGGCGGGCGTCGATCGCAGAAGCACCGAGCGTGATCAACCCGACGCCGCCCCGCGCGCGAGCCTCGAAATAGTCGATGCTGCGCTCGGTCGGGCGTCCGTCCGGCGTGCCGAACTGATTTTCCATCGGCGACATCACGAAGCGGTTGCGAAGCTTCATCTGTCCGATCGAGATCGGCGTCCAGAGCAGGCACGGCTTCGTCACGTCGCTCTCCGCCGCGCCGCCGACGCCGACGACACGGGACCGGCTCGGAACGCACGTCCGATCTGGGCTTCGAGATCTCCCATCACCTGCTCGATATCCGCCCGCATCCCGCCGTCGAGCCAGTGCGCGAGCTCGATCTGCTGCATTGCGACCAGCATGCGGGCGAGCAGACCGGGATCGCGATCGACGAACAGTCCCGCATCGATGCAACGCCGACACGCGACGCGCAGCCTTTCGAGTGCGGCGCGCCACGATTCGGTGCGCTCGCGATCGCCGGCCGCCGAGGCCTCGGCGCCCCAGGTGAATCCGCCGTGCAGCCGGATGCGCAGGAAGTCCGGGTTCTCGAGGAAGTAGCGGGTCGTCGCGCGCAGTCCGGCGAGCAGGGCCTCGAACGGATCGGCGACGCCCCGGGCCGAGTCGATCACGAGCGCGTGCAGTTCGTGATCGCCGGTTTCCTGGATGGCGTCGTAGATGCTGGCCTTGCCCGGAAACACCGAGTACAGGGTCTGGAGCGAGATGCCCGATTGCTCGGCGATCTCGCCCATGCGGACCGCGTCGTAGCCCCGGTCGGCGAAGACGCGCAGGGCGGCGTCGAGCACGAGCTTCCGGTAGAGCTCCTCCTTGGCTTCCCGGGCCTTCCGCTTCGCGTGTCTGGCCGCCAAGCTCGTGCCTCCGTGCGACCCGCTCGTTTCCGAAGATCGGAGTTGCCAGATCGAAATCGCAATTCTAAATTTATAGACGAGCATTCTTACGCCCACAACCGTCATGCAGACCCGTCCCGAGGAGACCCCGTGAAGTTCAACCTGACCCTCACCTTCAATCCCATCGACCACTACATCGAGCTCGCCCAGGCGGCCGACGATCTCGGCTGGCACTCGGTGAACGTGGGCGACGGGCTGTTCTTCTTCGACGAGGCCTCGGTCAAGTACCCGTACAGCGAGAGCGGCGCGCGCTACTGGAGCGCCAACACGCCCTTCCTCGATCCGTTCAACATCATCAGCGCGATGGGAACGGTGACCAAGAAGGTGCGCTTCCTGATCAACGTGCTGAAGCTGCCGGTGCGCAGCCCGCTGCTCGTCGCCAAGCTGTGCGGCACCACGGCCTTCCTGACGCAGGACCGGCTCTCGATGGGCGTCGGTCTCTCGCCCTGGCCCGAAGATTTCTCGATCACCGGCAACGACTGGAACACCCGCGGCGCGCGCTGTGCAGAGAGCATCGAGGTGATCCGGAAGGCGCTGACCGGCGAGTTCTTCGAACACCACGGCCAGTACTACGACAACCCGAAGCTGTCCATCAACCCGGTGCCGAAGAAGCCCATGCCGATCATCATCGGGGGCACCGCGACTCCGGTGCTGAAGCGTGCGGCACGGATCGCGGACGGCTTCGTCTCACCGAACACCACCGCGGCCAAGATCGGCGAGATGGCCAAGGAGATCCACGGCTACCGGAAGGAGTACGGGACCGACAAGAAGCCGTTCCAGATGATCTCGGTGGCGATCGACGCCTTCGATCTCGACGGCCACAAGCGTCTCGTCGACATGGGGATCGACGAGTGCTGCGACATGCCGTGGCTCTATTACGGCGGCAAGTTCAACTCGCCGATCGGGGTCAAGATCGACGCGATGAAGCGCTTCACGGATGAGGTGATCTCGAAGCTGTAGGTAGCGGCTGGAGCGACCGACGAGAGCGGGCGCTGTGCCGCGGCCGGTGGGGAAGGGGTCGGTTCAGTCAGAAGCCCATTCCTTCACCGACCCCTTCCCCACCGGCCGTGACGCGGGGATGCTTCGCGGTCGTCCTCCAGGTGGAGTCGGGGAGGCGTCAGCGAGCTGGTGGGCGATTTCGCGGAGGGCTTCGATGTTGAGGCAGAAGCCGATGTGCGAGGAATCGACGGCGATGCACTCGATCGAGGGGTGGTCGGGCGGCCGGGCGATGGCGGGTGACACGATGCCGTCGCGCGGGCTGTAGAGGATCCGGATCGGAACGGAGCCGCGACCCGGAGCGCTTCGAGCCAGCCAGCCGGCGAAGTCCTGTGATTCGATCGGCACCTGACTGCCGCTCAGCCAGCGAAGCAGCGAGAAGAGCGAGGTCCCGCGCGGATCACCAAAGGGCGCACCGAGGGTGATCACGCGTCGCACGCGATCGGGCGCTTCGCGGGCCGCGTCGAACGCGTGGAGGCCGCCGAGGCTCCAGCCCACGAGGCTCACGGTCTCGCCCGTGTTCTCGTGGATCTCGCGAATCCGCTCACCGACGCGCGCGACCATCCGGGCACGAAACTCGAGCGCGTCGTCGATGCTGCGAATCCTTCGCTCGGCGCTCTCTGCATTGACGCCGAGGCCGAGGCGCATCGGCGTGTAGCCGATTCGCGCGAGAAAGCGCCGCAGCACCGACATCGAGGCGTCGCCTCCGCCATATCCGGGCAGCGTGAGAACCGGATGGCCGTCGCCGCGGGGCGCATCGGCGACGAGGCCACGCAGCTGCACCGCGAGGCGCGCCGTTTCGAGTCCGGAACGACCGAGTTCACTCAGCGTATCGACGAGCAGTGGACGCGGCGGAGCGGTCATCAGAAGTCCGATCGACGGGTAGCTCTTCGAGAGTAACGCGCGGATCGTCGACGGGTCGTCGCGCGATCGGGCTTTCCTGCGTTCGGACCGGCCCCTACGCTCCGGCGGGTCGCCACCGCGGAGTCGAGATGGGCCCGCGACTCGTCGAAGGCGCTCCGCATCCGCCTCCACCGTCAACCTCCCTCCCTCGACAGCATCCCTCGATCCCGATCGGAGCCCCGCTTGAGCTGGTACACCGGTGACGTCGCCTACGACACGATCCTGTCGAGCGCCTTCGCGATCGTGGCCCTCACGGTCGTCGGCGCGCGCTTCGTGCAGACCCCGTACGGGAGATTCGCCGACGGGCGATACGGGATCAGTCTCGATCCGCGGCTCGGCTGGTTCCTCATGGAGCTGCCCGCGAGCGTGGTCTTCCTCTACTTCTACGCGCGGGGTCCCGAGCGCGGGCAGCCCTTCGCCCTGTTCATGTTGTGCGTCTGGATCTTCCACTATGCGAACCGCGGCTTCGTGATGCCGGCGCTGATGCGCGTGCCGAAGGGACAGGCCTCGAGCTTCAGTCTGATGGTCGTGATGATCGGCTGGGCGGTGACGAGCCTGCACGGCTACCTGAACGGAGCCTGGGCGTCGCGGCTTGCGCCGATGAGTCAGCAGGGCTTCAGCTGGTTCGCGGATCCGAGATTCATCATCGGCTTCGCCCTCTACGCGAGTGCGATGGTCGCCAACATCCGATCCGACGCGATCGTCCGGAACCTCCGCACCCGCGAAGAAGTCGCGCAGGGCATCAAGCGCTACCGGATCCCGTCCGGCGGCCTGTTCCGGTATGTGAGCAACCCGAGCTACCTGACTGAACTCGCCGCCTGGACGGGCTTCGCGATCTTCACCTGGAGCCTCGCCGGCGTGTACATCCTGGCGATCAGCCTGGCGAACCTGATCCCCCGCGCGATCGCGACCGATCGCTGGTACCGCGAGAAATTCCCCGACTACCCCGCCGAGCGGCGGATACTGATCCCCGGAATCTGGTGATCGCGAAATCTTCGCGCGTCGATGCGGCGATCTCCCGGTTCGGAGAATCGATCGGGCGATCGTGACTTGATGCCACAGTTTCGCGGATGGATCGTGGCATCGAGGCTCAGATCGGGGCGGTTCGGTTACGCGGATCGGTGGGACTGACGTCGATCGCGGAACCACTGACCGGAAGATCCGATCGCGACAGTCCGGATTCGCAACGGCGTTTCCACTCTCGTTGTCCTGTGGGCGCGCTCGCGTCCGATCGGTCGGCGACTCGGCCTCTACCTCCTTGATTCTCCCGTCGACGCGACTGAATGTGCATCTGAAGGCACATCGATTGCAGTGTGAAGGAGATGACACAACCCGCATGCCGTCGCCTGACAGAGGGCCGGAATGGACCGGTCCGATGAGTGGCATGCGGATCTTCAAGGCGATCGGATGGGGGAATCCATGAGCGAGCGGGATCGGGAAGAACGCGGTCGCAAGCAGGGCGCCATCGCGGCGGGCCGACGTGACTTCATGAAGGGCAGCGTGGTGGTGGGCGCGGGTCTGGCCGGCGCCGGCGCCCTGAAAATCGGCGGCGGTTCCGGAACGCTCGAGCGGATCTTCGGGGGCG
This sequence comes from bacterium, assembly GCA_031413515.1. Taxonomy (GTDB): domain Bacteria; phylum Myxococcota_A; class UBA9160; order UBA9160; family UBA4427; genus TMED88. The sequence goes on along the minus strand of JANOFF010000157.1, from coordinate 3,123 downwards.
GCGCCGCGCACGCGGCCACGAGCGAGGGCGGTCTGTCCGCCCACGTGCCGCCGGGCAAGCTCGACACCTACTACGGGCTCTGGAGCGGCGGTCAGTCGGGCGAGATCCGAATCCTCGGTGTGCCCTCGATGCGCGAGTTGATGCGGGTGCCGGTGTTCAACCGCGACTCGGCGACAGGCTGGGCCCGGGACGACTGGTCGCAGCAGCTTTGCAACAACATGCAGAGCGGCGACACCCACCATGTCCACCCCTCGTACACGGATGGCACGTATGACGGCCGCTACATCTACGTCAACGACAAGGGCAATGCGCGCCTCGCTCGCATCCGGTGCGACATCATGCAGGTGGACGCGATCGTCGACATCCCGAACGCACAGGGCACCCACGGCATCTTTCCCCAGCGCAAGAAGACGGGTCTCGTGCTCTGCAACTCTGAATTCCAGACCCCGATGCCGAACGATGGACGCGACCTGGACGACCCGAAGAAGTACGCCGCGATGCACACGGCGATCGACGGCGAGACCATGGAGGTCAAGTGGCAGGTGATGGTCGAGGGAAACCTCGATCTGTGCGCGACCGACTACGAGAACAAGTACTCGTTCGCCTGCTGTTACAACTCCGAACAGGGCACCAACCTCGAGGGCATGATGGCCGCCGAGCGCGACTATCTGTACGTCTTCAACCTCGCCGCGATCGCGAACGCGGTGAAGGCCGGCAAGACGATCCGTGTCGGCAAGAGCCCCGTGCCGGTCATCGACGCTCGCGGTGAAAACACTGCCTTCGTGCAACGGATCCCGGTGCCGAAGAGCCCGCATGGCGTGAACGTCAACCCGACCGGTCAGTACGCGATCGTTTCCGGGAAGCTCTCACCGACTGCCAGCGTGATCGACATCTCGAAGCTCGATGCCCTGTTCGCGGGCAAGATCCAGCCTCGGGATGTCGTGGTGGCCGAGCCCGAACTGGGCATCGGGCCGCTCCACACGGCATTCGATGGGCGCGGCAACGCCTACACGTCGATCTTCATCGATTCGGTCGTCACCAAGTGGAACATCGCGAAGGCCATCCAGGCGTACAACGACGACACGATCGACCCGATCATCGAGAAGATCGACGTCAGCTACCAGATCGGTCACATCAACGCCTCGATGAGCGAAACGAAGGAGGCGGACGGGAACTGGCTCGCCGCCCTCTGCAAGTTCTCGAAAGATCGATTCCTGCCGGTGGGTCCGCTCCATCCCGAGAACGATCAGCTGATCGACATCTCGGGCGAGAAGATGAAGATCGTGCACGACAGTCCCGCCTACCCGGAACCCCACGACGCCGTGATCGTGAAGCGCGACATCATCCACCCGGTCAAGGTCGACCCGCGTACGGGTCCCCGGTACGCGTTCTACGAAGCAATGGCCAAGGAGGACAAGATCGATCTGATGACCGACAGCAAGGTGATCCGCAAGGGCAAGAACAAGGTGCGGGTCTACGTGACGAGTGTCGCCCCGGTCTTCGCGCTCACCGAGTTCAGGGTCAAGACGGGCGACGAGGTCCAGGTGATCCAGACCAACCTCGACAGCGTCGAAGATCTCAGCCACGGTTTCACCTTGTCCAAGCACGACGTGCAGATGGTCGTCAATCCACGAGCCACCAACAGCATCACGTTCAAGGCCGGCGCGCCGGGTGTGTACTGGTACTACTGCCCGTGGTTCTGCCACGCGCTGCACCTCGAGATGCGAGGCCGCATGATCGTCGAGGCCTGAGCATGGGGAGTCGCTGCACGCGTCACCCGACCCGGTTCGGGCCGTCGCAGCGGGGAGCGGTGCGGGGCGCCTGGTCGTTGGCAGTCGGGATCGCGGTGCTGTTCAGCGCCTCGATCTCGGCTGCGCTCGGCCCCGCCAAGCCGCCGCCCCCGCTCGACTGTGCGGTGCTCCCGTGTGCCGAAGTCGTTCCCGGCGCCGTGCAGTTCCGGGCGATCGAGGGTGCCCCGTATCGAGAGGCGCTCGACGCCGAGGGCAAGCTGATCGGGTGGCTGGCGATGTCGACGGATCTCGTCGACATCAAGGCCTACTCGGGCAATCCCCTTGTCACCCTCGTCGGTCTCTCACCCGATGGCGTGATCACCGGCGCAAGGGTCCTGCAGCATGGCGAGCCCATCCTGCTGATCGGGATTCCCGAGCAGGCGCTCCACGACTTCGTGGCCTTCTATGCCGGGCGTCCGGCCCTCGAGCGGATCGTCGTGGGCCGGGCCAACAAGCCCGATGTCGTCTCCGTGGATGCGATCTCCGGCGCGACGGTCACCGTGCTGGCCCAGAACACGACGGTGCTCGAGACCGCGCGCTCTCTCGGGGCTGCGGTCGGCGTTTTCTCGGTGACGGATGTCGCGCCGGGCCAGTTCGTCTCCGACCCGCAGGCATGGACGTTCGCCGAGATCGTCGAACGCGGCGCACTCGGGCGACTGACCGTCAGCGAATCCGAGATGGGGATCAGCGAGAGCGCCGGAGCCTACGTCGATCTGTGGTTCGGGATCGCGGATGCGCCCCAGGTCGGTCGATCGCTGCTCGGCGATCGCGACTACGCGTACCAGATCGAGCAACTCGCCGAGGGCGAGCATCTGTTCGTCGTCTTGAATCGCGGGGACGGATCGTTCAAGGGCTCGGCTTTCGTGCGCGGCGGCATCTTCGATCGGGTCCGGATCCAGCAGGGGCTGCGCGAGCTCACCTTCCGTGACGTCGACTATCACAATCTCACGGAAGCCGCGGTCTCCGATGCACCCGAGTTCACGGAGGGCGCGCTGTTCATCCTGCGCGGCGGGCGCTTCGATCCGGGCACGGCATACGATCTGATCTTTCTCGGCAGCCGATACGATCAGAAGGGTGCCTTCTCACGAGAGTTCCATGAGTTCACGGCCACCCACCAGTTGCCGACTTCCATCTATGTGAGCGAACGGCGCTCCGATGACATTCCCTGGCGCCAGGCATGGTCCAACCGCCGCGTCGACGTGGTGCTGCTCGTCGCGTACCTGCTGTGCGTGATCGGTGTGTTCTCGGCGCGGCGCTGGACGACCGCGGACCCCGATCGGATCCGGCGCCTGCACCTGGCGAGTGTCGTCGTCGGCTTCGCGATGGTCGGCGT
>JANOFF010000156.1:0-56606 GCA_031413515.1 bacterium | reverse complement strand
GAGAATTTCAGACCACCCCTGTTTCTGCCCTTTTTGCCCTGAACGCGTTGACGAAATCGATTACAGTCGACCGCCCTTGGGGCGACTGAGAAAAAGCGAATGAACTACGAAAGTGTCGGAAACTTAAGTACTCCTGCGGGGAGTGACGTCGAATCATCAGAACGCCCCATTCCCACGAAGGGTAATCCCCTCGAAACTGTGAACGCCTTGGGTCTTTCTCAACGTGTAGTCCGACTCTACCAGCTTGAAGAACGTCGACTTCGCCACCGGCTTCGCCTCGTTCTGACCGCACCATTCACGGTAGGTTTTCCAGAGTCTGGACCGCTCGGTGAGGCTTCCTGCCGCATCGAAACAGCAGTCCGCGTAGAACTCGGTGAGCGGATTCGAGCTCGATCGGTAGTCCTCGATCAGCGCCCGAATCGCCGCCGGCGGCCGCAACTCTCCACTCGCCAGATAGGCCCGAGCGCCCTCGACCATCCACGCCAGGATCCCCATCCGGTGCTCGAGATCGCGCATCAGACGGTCCTTCAGCTTCGAGTCGCGGCGCTCTCCGATCTTCTGTTCGAAGGCGAACGGGATCAGCCGCCGCCACAACGCGTCATCGTCGACCCGCCCCTTCGGACGCTCGTTGGCCACCAGCCAGAGGCTCAAGATCGGTGCCCATTCGGTCTCGTCGCCGAACAGTTTTCGGGAGACGACCTGGTCGCCGCCCGACAGTTGTTTGAGCAGTCCGTCATTCAGTTTCTGGCCGCCCGAGACCTCGATCGAGGTGACGATGCGCGCCCGTGCGAGTCGCGCGATGTCGGGCGACGGGCCCTGCGAACTGCGCCCCCCGGTGTCGAGGAACGTCGCGAAGTCGGCCGTCCGGTGATAGCTGCCGGCCGCCGCCTGGATCGCACCGATGGCCGTCGACTTGCCGGTGCCGCCCTTGCCGTGGATGAAGAAAAACACCTGCTCGGGCTGCGCACCGAGCATCGAGTATCCGACGCAGAGTTTGAAGTACGCGCGCACCTCGGGATCGGGCAGCGTCTGCTCGAGGAACTCGAGCCAGAGGGCCGATTCCGCGTCCTGGTCGTACGGGGCACCCGCCACCTGCGTGCAGCGGTACGCGCGATCGTGTGGCATCAGGGAGCCAGTCTCGAGGTCGAGCACGCCGTTCTCGCAGCAGAGCAGGTGCGGGTTCGGGTCGAGCTCGCGCTCGAGTGCCGATCGCCGGTCCTGGGACAGCTTGATGATCGACTCGAGGTGGCGCACGGTGCCCGACTGCCGCGCGAACTTCTCGGCCTCCTTGCGCCCCTCCTCGCTCGCCTGCAGCCGGGGCAGCACCCAGAGGTCATCGAGGTACTGCTGCACGCGCAGGCCGATCCCAGCGCGCCCACCGCGTTGCTTCCCGGGGCTTTCATCGGATGCGAAGACCCGGCCATCCCAGACGAGCCACCGCTTGTCCGCGACGTGCCAGAGCAGGTCCTGGCCGTGAATCGTCAGAAACCGATCGGCGTTGCCCTTCTCGTTGCGGGCGAACGGGTCGCCGAATGCCGCATGAGTCTGCCGGTGCACCGCGTCTCGCTCCGCGGCCTTGAGATCGCACTGGGCGATCGCGTTGGCGACCGTTTTTTCGAAGTAGTCGGGACTCTTCTGCCGGCACTTCGCCCAGGCCTCGGCGTCCTGTGAGCGCGACGCCATGAGCCCATAGGCGATCGCCTTGGGGTCGGTGACGCCCGCCTCGTACAGCCCGCAGGCGAGCGCGAAGTCGAGGCTCGATGCGTCGCCACCGTTCTTCAGCCGCTTGTCGCGCTGGAACAGTTGAGCGAGCCGCCCGCCCGCTTCGACTGCCGCGAGCACCTGGTCGGGTGTGCTGCCGTCCCAGTCGTCGGCCTTGAACTCGGGCAGAGCCTTCGGGATCGACTCGCGCTCGCGGAGTTCGGCTTCGAGCCATGCAGGGAGCGGCGCAGGTGCGTCGAGCTCGATCGCCCACTCGTACGAGCGGCCGCTCTGATGGTTCGAGGGCGGTGCGACCACGTACCCGCCGTCGCCGCGGAAGTCGATCCCGGGCCGCATGCGGCCGCGGTTCCCGATCGGGGTGCCGGGGTGCGCAAAGTAGAAGTGCCGCCCTCCCCCACCCGTGTTCACGGTGAGCGTGTCCTCGAGCTGCTCGTGCTCGGTCTGCATGTCGTCGAGCGACTGGAATCCGCCCTTGTCCGCATCGATGTCGAGCACGATGAGGCCAGAGACGGCGCCCGTTACGATCCCGACGTTCGCCTTGGGCCAGCGCCCCCACCAGGTCCGGATCTGCTCTGGATCTCGCGATCCATCCTCGAGGCCGTGCTGTGTACGCGGATGTTTCCCCGGCGACGTACAGCGGTGAAGCCGCGCACAGCTGCATCCACGCCCGGTCGCTGTGTGGAGCGGGATGACGGTCCATCCACGCTCCGCGTAGGCGAGTGCATGGTCGAGCGGGGTGACGGGCTCGCTCACGCGGCCTCCGGGTGATCGATGATGGCGAGTGCCTCATCGAGGTTGCGAGCGACGCCGGCGAACCCGCCCGCCTTGCGAACTGCGCGGATGAAACGGCTCTGCTTCTGAGACGCCGTGCGGCTCGGCATCTTCACTTCGATGGCGACGAAGACCGCGACCTGTCGCCCGACGTCCTCGGGCTTGATGGTGATCGGATGCCATCCGACCAGGTCGGAGGATCCAGGGCAGAGGCCGTACACGACGCGGTGGGTGTGACCCGCGGAGTCGGTATAGCGGGCGACGCCGACGTTGTTGCGGAACAGCCGGGCTCCGAACGCCGAGAGCCCGAAGAGGATCGCGCGAAGCGGTGTCGATTCGCTCACACCAGCTCCTCCCTTACAAAAGCCTTCAGCTCGGCCTCCGTCCGAAGGGCGTGAACAGGATGGTTCTCCGGGAGTTGGAAGAACTCATCTTTGCCTAGTCGCTGCTGAGCCAAGATCGCGTGAAGCACGGCCTCGAACTGCTTGTATAAGTCGGTCTCGACGACGCGAAGCACGACTAGATCGTCTCTGAGCCTCAGAGGTAAGTCAGTGCCGTGGGAGAGTATTCTCGCTTTGACATTCTTAGAACAACCGATCTTGGTCACGCCGATGCTTCTTGCGCGAATCATGTAAACACCACTTACGCGATCGCTCATCTTGTTCGCGAACTCACGCAACGAACGACCACGCTCGTATTTCAGACATCTCGCGCGGATGCCTTCCAGCCACAGCGATAGCGATTCAAGGAAGCGATCTCGGGTTTTGCCATCGGCATCAATTCGCGCGTCGCGCCACCACTTCACAGCTTTGTACCGCGACAAGCCGTCCGCGAGAATCGCGTCGAGATATTCCGGACGCAGATCCTCTAGCTCGTAGACAAGCCTTTCCGGCAATTGGAGCAACCTAATGTCACCTCGAAAATTGAGAACGGACTTGTGTCTGTGCTGTGGGCAGTAGATCCCTTCAGTGCTGGTGCGCGCGCAGTTCTCGCCGGCTCTATATCCTGAAGTGAGGATCCACGCGCACCATCCGGATTCCTTCGGCGGCGCCGCTCCAAGCACATCACAGGCGTAGAACCGCTCGAATGCCCGATGATCTTCACCGGTGAACGCGAGCCCATCCATCGCCTCGCTCATCGCTTCCGCCTCCGCTTCGTCTCGACCGGCGGCGAGCACGAGAAGCACCGCTCGAACGGCGCACCGGTCGATGGATCGATTACGGCCTGCATCTTCGACCAGCAGCCGGTGCACACCACGCGATCGAGACGATCGACGTGGGGCGGCGCGGCGAGCTTGAATCGCTCGTTGTGCCCGGGCCGGGCGAGTCGCGTCGTTCGGATGGCGGTCACGACGCAACCCCCATCCGCTTCGCCTTGCGCGCGTTGATCAGGTGCCGCGCCCAGCTGGCCGGCTTCTGGTATCCGCGCGCCACGCCGATCGCGTAGAGCTCGTCGTACGTCTTCGCACGGGCGACGACCGCGCGCTCCTCGCGCTTGTGCAGCTCGATCTGAGCTCGCTTGAGTTCGACGAGCTCGCCGCCGACCTCCTTGATCAGCTTCTGCGGCACCGGGGCCGACGCATAGGCGTGTCCGCACGCGGGGCAGCGGAGCAGCTCGCGGCGATGCACGTTGAAGCACGTCGGGCACCGCCGAACGGGTACGACCTGGTCGTCGATCTCCTTCCGAGTCCGCTTCCGACCTTCGAGCGTCCACTCGCGCGGGTCGTCCGGAAGCCCGTGCCGCAGCGCGTTCCCCGCGTGATCGAGGATGATCGCCGCCTCGGCCTTCGGGCGGAGCGCTCGGCCGACCTGCTGGAGCCAGATTGAGACCGACTGCGTGGGCCGCGCGCTGACCACCGCCTCGACGGTGCAGTCGACGCCGGCGTTCGCCGCGAGGTCGAAGCCCTCGCCGAAGAGCTCGACGTTGCTGATCACGTCGTACCGACCTAGTGCGAACTGGCGGAGGGCGGCGGCCCGCTCCTGGGTCGGTGTGTTGGCGTCGAGGTGCACGGCGGCGACGCCGCCGGCGTTGAACCGCTCGACGATGTGGCGCGAGTGCGCGCAGCTCGTCGCGAAGACGATCGTCTTGCGGCCTCGTGCGAGTCTCTGGTGGTGCTCGAGGATGTCGCCGATCAGGTCGCGCCGGTCCATCGCATCGGCGAGTTCATTGGTCGCGTAGTCGCCGGCACGCGTGTGCACGCCGGCGAGGTCGGGAGCGGCCGGTGCGAAGAGCCGATACCGAGACAGCCATCCGGCCTCGATCAGCTCGGCGACGCTGGGACCCAGAGCGAGGTGGTGGAACCAGTCGTCGAGCCCTCGGCCGTCGAGGCGGCAGGGGGTGGCCGAGAGCCCGACGACGAACGCAGCGGGCCACGCTTCGATGAGGTGCGAGTACGAACGAGCAGCCGTGTGATGCGCCTCGTCGATGATCAGCAGGTGCGGTGCCGGGACCTTCGCGGTGCGCTTCGTGAGCGTCTGCACTGACGCGATCTGGATCGGAGCGGCCGGCCGCTCGCTCCATCCGCCGGCGATGACCCCCGTTTCGAGCCCGACGCGATCGAACGTCTGCACGGTCTGCTGCACGAGCTCGCGGCGATGGCAGACGAAGTAGGCGCGCTCGCGGATCTCGGCGACTGCCCGACACATCCACGCGGCCATCACGGTCTTGCCCGAGCCGGTCGGGGCCTCGAGCAACACGCGTTGATGATCGACGAGTGCATCGTGCACGCCGTCGAGGCACGTCTGCTGGTAGTCGCGGAGTTCCAACCCCTCACCCCCTCAGGCGGAGTCGTTCGTACGGTGACCTGGTCGTGCTGCTACGCGGTAACGGGCTTCGGTGATGCGCCGTGGTCTATTCGTCGCCGTCCACAGGTGCAGGCGAGTGGATCGCCTCGCCGTAGAGCGCGTGCTGCACGAGCAGGTCGACGACGCACCAGGGCGCGTCACCCCGCTCGATCGCGGGGAGCCCGACACATCGACGCGTTTCGAGGCCCTGGCGAAGAGCGCGCTCGCCGAGCCGGTGCTTGACGGTGTGCTTGCGCCCAGACAGCCGCTCTTCGATCGCGATCCACGCTTTCGCGTCTTCGTAGGCGGGATGCAGCTTGCCGCTGCCCCAGTGATCGATCGCTCCGGCTTCGATCGCCTTGCCGATGGACTCCATGATCCTGTTCGTGTCGACTTCGACGGTGACTTTCATGCGCTCTCCCTCCTCTTCGCTTGCTGCTCTCCCCGCCTGACCGCACGCACCTTCGTCCGCGCGATCTGCCCCTCGAGCTCGGCCACCCGCCGCTTCGCGACAGCCAGCGCGCCGCGCTCAACCGCCTCGGCGATGAGCGGCGTCACGTAGTCCAGGCCCGTGATCTCGATCGCATCGAGGATCATGTCCGCCGGCAGGTGTCGGGTGTCGCTGTATCCACCGGCCAACATCCGGTCGAGCAGTTGATGTGCGTGGCGATCGCTGCATCGCCAGCCAAGCCGCCGCTTGATTCTCTGTGCCATCTCGGACACTTGGCCGGATTCGACCAAGGCACGCGCGATGGCTCGCGTGACGGTTTCGGGCATGGGGGTGCCCTCCTCTCGGTGGAACCTGCGTGCCACTGGCCAACACACTTTCGCCTCGACTGGCCTCGAATCGTGGGCACTGTTGGTCGGTGGATTCACCACACAATGAATCGCGTGTTGACCCCGAGACGGAGATCGCGCGAGGATGGGTATTGGGAGCGGTCGTTGGCGGGCGACCGCTCCCACCCCACCTGCAGCGGCGAAGGCCGCAGGGAGAGATGCGTGCGAAGGCTGGTCCAGGCGACGATATTGCTCGCCCTTCTGTTGACACTGAGCGGCATCGCGACAGCTCAGTCGTCGATCCCGCTGCATTCGAAGCCCGATTCCGGCTCCAATCTCGTCTATGAGTTCACCACCAAGATCGACGCCGAGCCTCGCCGCCGATTCGGGACGTGGCTCGAACTCGAAATGCCGGACGGACGGGTCGGCTGGATGGACGTCTCGGCGGTCGACGAGCCATTCGACCTTTCGGAGTTCCCCGAGGCGGATGCCGTCGAGATCGGAATGGCCGACCCCTCGCCTGATCCGTCGGCGCTTGCCGCGGCGATAGGGGGTCTGAGCGTGCTCTTCGTGCTCGCCAGCATCTCCGGCTCGCTGCTGTACTTCTTGCCGACCATCATCGCGACGGCCCGCCAGCACCGATTCGGGCTGCTGATCTTTCTGACGAACCTGCTCCTCGGCTGGACGGTGATCTTCTGGCTGGTGGCGCTGGCGATCTCGATCGGGCGCGCCCAGAAGCGCCCCGCGGATTGATCCGTCGCATGTGCGAAAAACAGAAGGAGATCCATTGCGCAGATACAACGTCGTCGAGGTGAAACAGAAGGATTTCCTCGGGGGGCGCTTCACCGCGGTGGAGTTCCTAGACCTGCTCGACGAGCATTCTCGTGAGGGGTGGATCTTCGACAGGGTCGTCGGCGTCGCCGAGGTCCCGTGGATGGACCGGGACACGTTCATGATCGTGCTGTACCTGGATGAGTGACCCGTCACGCGGCGCCTCGCTTCCACGACTCGACCAGGTCGCAAATACGCTCGTGCTTGAAGACGATCGCCTCGAGAGGGATCCCGACCTCGTTGGATATCCGCCGCTCAGCCTCGCGATCGGCTCCGCGTTCTGGGTCTCGGAGCCACTGATTGAGCTGCGACGGGCTCATGGCGAACCGTCGAGCTGCCTCCGCCTGAGAACCAATAGCGGCGACGTACTGCTCGACGACTTCGCGCCCTGTCCTTCTGTCTTTGGACCATCGTCGACTGCTCATATTCACGAATCGTAAATATAACTTCAGGGCCAGTCAAGCGATTAACGTACACGTTTCGTAAATGCCTGATTTCGCAGACGGATTTATGCTCTGCCCATCCTCAACGGAGTGGTCAAATAGGTGCCGAAGGGTGTTCGCTCGATCGCAGACGACGGGGAAGCGGTCCCGGATTTCCCGCTGAATCCGACCCAGCTCGCGATTCGCCGGGTGCTCGTGCAGGTCTTCGATCACGACCGCCAAGCGATGGCGGACAAGGTCGGGTTGGCGGAGGCGACGATCTCGAACTATGTGCTCGGAAAGAACAATCCGAGTCGAGAAATCGTGACGAGGATCGAGCGCAGCCTTGGCATCGATCTGATCAACTTCTGCGTGCCCGAGGATGATGCCGTCTACTTCCGCGGCGCCAGGATTGGCAAGGGAGACCGCGGGTACAAGCAGATCGTGGGGAACATTCGCCTGGCGCGTCCCGACTTGGCCAACAAACTCGGGCTATAGCCACGCGGCGAAGGAGGATTCAATGACGCAATTGAACGAACACGGCCAGCCACTGAATCCCCGGTTCAACAGATCGCGACTCACCGACCGAGCGATCGACGAGCTCATCGGGTTGTGTAAGGGCACCCTCGCAGATGGCATCGTGAGTAAGGAAGAGGCCCGATTCCTGCTGGCATGGATGGAGGCGAACCGCGCAGCTTCGGAGCTTTGGCCCGCGAGCGTCTTGTATCCCCGAATTCGCTCCATGCTCGTCGACAACGTACTCGACGAGCATGAGCAGGAGGAGTTACTCGATCTCGTGATCGCAGCGACTGGTGGCGGATTGTCGTTGACGAGTGAGGACGGGAGTCTGTCGACCGCGCTCCCTCTCGACGATCCGCCGCCCGTCGTCGATTTCAGCCGCCGCAAGTTCTGCCTCACAGGCAAGTTCTACGTGGGCACGAGAAACGCGTGCACGGCCGTCGTTGAGGGACTGGGCGGCACCTGTCAGTCGGGCCCCTCGAAGGCAACCGACTTCCTGGTGATCGGGCTGATCGGCAGCGAGACATGGATCCACTCGACCCACGGTCGCAAGATCGAGAAGGCGGTGAATCTGCGCTCGACCGGCGTCCCCATCAGCATCATCTGCGAGGAGTATTGGGTCGACGCTGCGAGACGAGCTGGCGGCATCAATATCTAGCTCGAACCGATCGGTGCGACACAAGTTGCGAGTTCTAGAACGCGACAATCCTCATCGACAATTGTCGCGCGACCGCGGCTGACACAGCAACAGTGCAAGGTGCTCCCCCCATCAGAGGAGCCACCCCCATGGCACTGCTGCCCCACTGCACCACGATCAGCGCGACCGTCGACACGATTCATCGCCGCCTGCGGCATCCCGGTGGGAAGCTGAGCCTGGCCGACGTGGTGTCGGAGTACCCGGGCTTCGAGGTTGTCGCCGTCGACCGATCCGAACTCCCGCCCGGCGCATCGGCCGCGCTCATCCAGCGCGGAGGGATTGCCACGCTCGCGATCGATCCGCGTGAGCCCAGGAAGCGTCTGCGATTTTCTCTCGCGCATGAGATCGGTCACGCCATGCTGCACACGGGGCACGTCCGCGAGTTTCGACTGGTCTCAACGAAGCAAGCCTCGCCGGCGGTACTCGAGCGACAGGCCGATCACTTCGCCGCTGAGCTCCTGGTCCCGATGTGGGCGCTCGACCTGGCGGTTCCGGAACGCTATCGCCGCGGAAGCGTGCCGTTCACGCCGCCGAGACCTCTTCTCCTCAAGCTGGCCGACCAGTTCGATGTATCCCTCACGATGATGGGGATCCAGTTCGCCAGCTATGCCTCCCTGCGGGCAACCCCGGTGGGCTGCGCTCCCAAGTAGAAAGAAAAGTCGGTCTCCGGATTTACGTTTCGTTGACATTCTGCCGACCGCAGGATATACACGATTCGTAAACACGAGGAGGCCGCATGCCGACACCGAACGACTCCCCGCCCGCCCTCACCACCTACCCGCGAAGCCTCGGGCACTCCTCGGCTCGATACGGACCCTGCGAGGTTTGCGGCCGGTATGCGTCCGACGTCTCGATCGGATTCGTCGATGAGGACGGAGTCAAGCTGGTCGGCACGCTGCCGCCGTCAGTGATCTTTCGTGCGACCGCCCGCTTCGGCCACGCCGAGTGCCTTGGCGGTGCCGCCCGATGACCCTCTCCCTCGACGTCTCGCTCCGTCCTCGCCGCACGCTGCTCGTGACCGTGTGTGCCGGCGTCACTTCGCCCGGTTGCGGCGCGGAGCTCGCGCACACCTGGGTCGCATGGCGCGGCGCTCCGCTCTCGGAGTCGCACGGGATCTGCCGCCGATGTCTCGACCGCGAGCAGATCGCCGCCCTTCGCCCGGCCGGAGGTCCCCGCTGATGTCTGCCGGCCACCAACTGCTGCAAGCGCTCGCGCACATGACGCACACGCGGATGCTGCTCGGCGAGCTCGCCGGGAACCCCGCCCTGCCGGACGACCTGGCGCGTCGGATTATCGGTCAGCGTGACGAGCTCGCGCGCTTCGTCGCCGACGTCCAGGGCTCACCGCAGAGACCCGCAGCGACCGCGCTCCTCGACCACGTCATGCAGACGCGTGGAGTCACCGAGCGTGTCGCGATGATCGAGATCCGGAAGCGCCGGATGTTCGACCGCTGCGAATGGTGCGGATCGAACCCGCCCGAGTCGTCGCGCGAGACCGTGATGACCTGCAAGTCCTGCCGCGCGGCGATCGCTGCGGCGGCCCAGTGTGCGCCCACCGATGACGGAGGCGTTGCCAACGAGAGGGAATACGTATGTCAGGAGTGAACCGCGTCACGCTGATCGGAAATCTTGGGGCGGACCCGATCCTCCGCTCGCTCGAGAACGGCGACACCGTCTGCGACTTCCGCATCGCGATGTCGGAGGCGTGGAAGGACAAGAACGGCGAGAAGCAAGAACGCACGGAATGGATGACGGTCGTCACGTGGGGGGGTCTCGCCGACACCTGCGGCCAGTACCTCGAGAAGGGCCGTCAGGTGTACGTCGAGGGGAGCCTGCGGACTCGCGAGTGGACAGACAAGGAAGGCGTCAAGCGGTACACGACCGAAGTCAAGGCGACATCGGTCCAGTTCCTGGGTGGCGGTCGAAGCGAGGAGCCTGCTGCTCCCGCTCGCACCGAGCAGCAGCAGCCCGCCCGCCAGCCCGCGCAGACAGCTCGTGCAGGCACCCGCGCGAGCACATCGACCACGCGGCAAGCCCCGCCAGCGACCGACGCCAAGAAGCCGTGGGCCGCGCGAGGTGGACGATGAGCGCCGCGCTGACACCTGCCACGCGTCCGATCGGCCACGCCGTTGCCATCCACTCCAATCTCCTCAGCGTGATGGCCGACGTCGGGGTCGTCGGGAAGTGGGGCAAGAACAAGCACGACAAGTACGAGTTCCGCCGCGCCGAGGACGTGATGAACGCTCTGCACCCGGCGCTCGTGAGGCACGGCGTGCTCGTGATCCCGACGACCTGGTCGTGCGATCTCGACGCATACACGACGAAGGGCGGCACGGTGATGAACCGCGCGGTCGTCCGCGTCGAGTTCCGCTTCATCGCGGCCGAGGACGGCAGCTCGCTCAGCGTGTTCGCGTACGGCGAGGGGGCTGACGTCGGGGACAAGAGCGTCAACAAGGCGCACACGTCGGCGCTCAAGACCGCGATCTGCCAGGGGCTGATGATCCCGACCGAGGCGATCTACGACGCGGAGGCGGACAGCCCGACGGAGCGCGCGGTGGTCGTCGACGACCAGGTCGAGTCGCCGGTTGACGATGCGCCGATGGGCGGGCCCGCGACCGATGCCGACCTCGACCGGATCATGGACGCGATCAAGACGCGATGCGACCGCGACAACCTCGACCCCGACAGTTACTCGCCCGTGATCATGGCCGACGTGCTGAACGGGACCGGTTGGACGTGGGAGACGGTGCCGGACATCCCGCGCCGCGAGATCGGCTGGATCTGCTCGACGATCTCGATCTGGGAGGAGAGCGACACGGCGCCCGGATTCGTCGCCGGCGAGATTCCGCCGCAGGAGGCCGCGTGATGAAGCGCCGGATCCTGACCGAGCTGGGTCGCGCCGTCGCCTCGCTCCTGGTCGTCGCGGTGTTCGTGGCGATCGGGCTGGGGTCGTATTGGTGGAATCGCCGCGAGCCTGCTGCCGCGGACCCGTTTCTCGACATGAACGGGTGGCAGCAGTGCGAAAGCGTCAACGGTGGCGCGTGGACGTGCTTTCCGGTTGACGCCAGGAACGATCCGCCGGACCTCGGTTTCGAGATCGACGAGCACGGGAACTTCGTTCTGCAGCTCGCCCCATCTGATGCCGGAGAAGCGATATGAGCAACCTCCCCGAGTTCATCCTCGGCTGGTGCCTGCTCGCGATTCCCGTGTCGCTACTGCTCGGTCAGTTCTGCGCCGTCGGCCAGGGGCGAGACGAGCGAGTTGACGAGGACGTGGCCTGATGCCGGCGAAGGCGTCGAGATTCGTGGGCACGGCGCGCGATCGTCAGCATGTCGCGAAGCAGTCATCGCGGATCGACCGCGTCGCGGCCACCGCGCTCGCCGGCGATCACGGCATGCTGCATCGGCCGGGTGATCGGATGGATCTGTGCCCGCGATGCAATCCCGAGGTCGACGAGCGGTTGCTACGTGGTTTGCCTTCGGCAACTCCGGTCTCGCGCACGGTGCAGAAGACTCGACTCGCGGCGCGCAAAGCACCGGCGGTGAAGGTCGCAAAGGCACCGAAGGTCAAGGCCCCGCCTGGTCGTCGTGGTCGACGCTCGGCGATCCCCGGCGAGCCGCGCAACAGAATCCTCAACGTGTCGGTGACGGTGCGAGAACTCCAGGCTGTCTACGCAGCGGCCACCACGGCCGGCCTGTCGGCGTCGTCATGGGCGCGGGATCGCGTGCTCGCGGCGATCAGAGGCACCCAATGACGAGCCCGATCAAGTCCACGCTGCCGGCGAGCCTCCAGCAGATGCGTCGGCACGCTGCGATCGGCGGCAGTCTGCCGCGGTGGTGGGCGATTGCTCTACTCGACCGGGTCGAACAGCTCGAGCAGCTCGAGGACATCTACCGCGAGGCGATGCGGATGCACTGTCCGGATGCACTCGTCGGACTCGATGCGTTTCTCGCGGCGATCGCTGCGAAAGGAGCGACCCGATGAGAGAAACCCGCCCCGGCCGCTTCGAAGAGGACTACCTCGGCGACGGTGCCTACGTCTACATGAGCCCCTCACGCGACGTCGTGCTCTACACGTCGAACGGCATCCACGAAACGAACGTGGTCGTAATGGAGCCGTCGGTGCTCGCGGCATTCGAGCGGTGGATCACGCTGATCGGCGAGATGCTCGCGGCGAAGGACTCCGAATGACCAATCGCTTTTACACGACAGTTGTTGCACTCGCGTCTGCTGGATCTGTGCTCCTGTCTCAGGAAGTGTTCGACCGCTCGATCAAGGTGCGCGACGAGCACAGATTGACCCTGTTCCGAGAGTGCACTGCCGAGCGTTCCGAGTTTTCAATGCAGCTCGACGAGTGCAAGGAATATCGAGAAGAGACTGCGTGCAAGCGGCTCGCGGTGACCGAGATCGACGATCGCGTGGACGGATCGACCTGGGTCCGCGAGTGCACGCCGTGGCGCGAAGACTGATGCCCCTCACCTGCTGGCGCGACCGACACGAGCAAGCTGCGCGATGGGACCCCGCCGAGCATCCCGGCTGGAGCTTGCTGATGGACTTCGACGGTGGCGACCTCTGCCGCGAACCTCGCCACGTCGATGCAGTGTCATGGATCCCCGTCCCGGACTGGTACTGCGCCGACCTCGATTTCGTCGTGCCGTGGTGCGTTGCCTATCGCGTCCAGTGGGTGAGCGACTACGCGAACGGGCCGCTGATGCACGTCCGATGGTTGCCCGAGCCGTCGGGGCTCGTGCCGGGGTTGATTCTGCTCGCGTTCGCAGCCAGGCGGCGCGCGGTCGGCCGGAGGGCTCGTTGATGGACGTCGTCATCGAACCCGTCGCACTGGTCGCCGACGCCGGGCCGTTTTCGACGCCTCGAGCTGCCGCCGACTATGCCCGATCACTCGGCTACACGCCGAGGGTGCAGAGCGCCTGATGCCCGCGCTCAACTTCCAAGCGCGGTTCGCGGGCCTCGTCGAGAGCGGAGCCAAGCGCCAGACGATTCGCAAGCGGCGCAAGGATGGTCGCGACCCGAAGCCGTCCGACACACTCCACTTCTTCACTGCCATGCGGACGAAGGCGTGTCGTCGACTTGGGCGGGCGACTTGCACAAGCGTCGATCCGGTGTACGTCGGCGTCGCAGGGATCAAGATCGGCTGCGACTGGATCGACGTGGCCGATGAAGATGTTTTCGCAAGAGCGGACGGATTCGCCTCCGCCGCCGAACTGATCGACTGGTTCTCGCGCACTCACGGCCTGCCATTCGAGGGGCTGCTGATCCGGTGGGGGGATCTGTCGCCTCCTCCTGAGCCGGCCGCCTGATGTCCGCCGCTGTCGCCGACCCCGCCTTGCTTCTCGCGCGCCGGTATGGTCATCTGCGGGAGATGGCGCAGCGTTTCGGGACCTTGGCGGAGGACCGGCGAGCGGGTCGCGAGTCGACCTTCTATCTGCGCTTCAATCTCGACAGCCAGGTCTACAAGATCCGCCGCATCCCGGTCGGCCGGTCGTGGATCCGCATCGGGACGAACCGCGAACTCGCCCGCGATGTTCTCGACGAGATCCGCGCCGACATCCGCCGTGGTGCGACGATGCTGCAGGCGATCGCGCCGTACCTGGGCGCGGACGCCGAAGAGCTGAGTTTCCGCCGCCACTGGCGCGAGTTCGTGGCGGCGAAGGAGAGACTCCACGCGCAGGGGCGGCTCTCAGCGGGACGGATCTTCGAACTCCGCCGCCACGAGCCACGCGGGCACCTGGATCCGCTGCTCGGCGTGTCGATCCACTCGATCGGATACCGCGAACTCGAGGAGTATCAGGGGTGGCTCTTCGAAGCCCGGTCACTGTCGCCGCGTAGCGTCCACCACCTGGTCGCCGACGTCGGGACGAGCCTGCGATGGATGCTGCGCCGGGGAGACCTGTCGGCCGTTCCCGAGTTGCCGACGACGCACCTTCCAGACTACTCCCCGACGATCCCGACGCCGGACCAGCAGGAGCGTCTACTTGCCGCGATCCCGTGGCCCGTGGCCGGGTTCTTCCTGGCGCGTGGCTACATGGGGATCCGCGACGAGGAGGCTGCCCGAGCCAACATCGGCGACTACCACTGGGGCGATCCTACCGCCGCCGGCCAGCACCGCGATCAACTCACGGTGCGAGCCAAGGGAGCCCGGCGACGAGTCGTCCCGGTTGACCATGAGGTCGCTCGTTGGGTGCGCGAGACACACGACCCGAGACTGCTCGAGGCGTGGCCGGCGATGGCAGATCTGCCGCTGTTCCCGAACCCTCGAGCGGCCGGCCCAGACAAGCGCTGGACGCCCTCCAGCCGCCGCCGCGTGATGCTCGCGGCCATGCGAGCGGCCGAGGTCAGGACGCGCCCCAACGAGGCGCTGCGCCATTGCTACGGGACACGCGTGGCGAATCAACTTCTACGGGACGGGGCGACTGCCGGCGACGCGAGCAGAAAGTTGATGGCGATGATGGGCCACACGTCCGTCACGACCAGCAATCGCTACGTGAAACTGGCCGCCGAGAGCCTGCGCGACATGGTCCGCGAGGAGCCGAATCCCCGGTGAGTGGAAATCGCTACCTTGCGCGGACGTTACGCGTCACAGATGTGACCAGAAAATGATCAGCGATTACAGCGGGTTATGGAGGCGGCGACCGGATTCGAACCGGTGATCAGGGCTTTGCAGGCCCATGCCTTACCACTTGGCTACGCCGCCGTCCGGTACCCGGTCCAGGTCGCAGGCCGGCATTCGGATAGGCATTCCGGCCTGCAGAAGCAATCAGTTACCGCGAGCCAGGCGTGGCGTCAATCGGGCCGCGGTCCCGACAGAGCTTCGGGCAAATCCGTGGTTCGAGTGCCCAGTCGCAGACTGAGTCGACGGTTCGAATCGTCCACGCCCGCCAGAAGGTCCGCCTGCGCTGAATGCACGAATCGCGCGGGCAGGCCGCCAGGAACCAGTGAGGACTTGATCCGACAAAGCAGCGCCCCGTCCAGCGACGACGGGGCCAACGACATCACGTCCAGCGCCTCGACGCTTCCGTCGGACAGAGCGATCGATCCGGTTTCTAGGTCGACGCTTCGGACGAAGAAGCCCGTCTCCTCGACTTCGATCAGTCCTCGAAAGCGACCGATCTGCACCACGTATGCGTTCTCGTCCGCCAGATAGACGACCGATCGATCGAACTTCTCGCGCAGGCGCTGATTGAGGATCGGCTGGCCTTCGTGGGTCCAGCTCCCGTCGCGCCAGAGCACGAGTCCGAAAGGCTCGAGGCGAGGCGGCCCCCCGCCCGGGCCCGCCATCTCTGCACCACCAGTCGCTCTGCGATCCACATCAGTCATTCGATCCTTCCTGCACGCCGCCCTCGATCGTCACCAGTTCGCGAGCGACTTCATCGATGTACATCCGCTGTCCGCCGAGATTCTCAGGGTCCGAGGCGACAGAACACGCAAGTCGATGTCCGTGGCGCACGGTTCCCTCCAGAGCTCGCGGAGTGACATGCCGATCTCGCGTCACCCGGTCGTGAGATATTGCCCGGCACCATACGCATCGTCGCCGCAGGCAAAGCTACGCATATGTCCGCTCGAACTCGGCCGAGACGATCCGACGGACGCGCGCGTCGAGGCCCAGCGGTCCCGCGGCCAGCTCGGTTGCCACCGATGTCATCTCGACGTCAGCGAGCCCGCACGGTACGATGGCCTCGAACTCACGCAGATCGACAGTCACGTTCAACGCGAAGCCGTGATACGTCACCCACCTCCGCACGCCGACACCGATCGATGCAATCTTCCGATCGGGCCCCGGCCCATCCTGTCGCGCCATGAAGACACCTGTCCGTCCGTGCACGCGACGGGTCGACAGTCCCAATCGGTCGAGCGCCGCCATCAACGCACCCTCCATCCGGCGGACGAAGTCGTGCAGATCCGGAGTGCCGCGTTCGCGCAGGTCCACGACCAGGTATCCGACGAGTTGACCAGGCGCGTGCAGAGTCACGTCACCGCCACGGGCGATCCGGTGGACCTCCACGCCGCGCGCCGCGAGCGCGTCGGGATGCGCGAGCAGATTCTCGTGGTTGGACGAACGCCCCAACGTCACCACCGTCGGATGTTCGAGCAAGAGCAGCACATCCCGACCCCGCCCGTCGAGGCGTTGCTCGACGGCGACCATCTGGCGCTCGAGAGCCTCGCCGTACGCGACTCGACCGAGCCATTCGACCCGGAGCGGACCAGGCGACAAGTCGATCCCCGTCAGAGATCGAAGTCCGCAGCTTCGAGGAGTTCCCGGATGCGGTAGAGGAACCCGTTCGCGGGAGCACCATCGACAGCGCGGTGGTCATAGGAGAGGGCGAGATACATCATCGGGCGAATCACGATCGCGTCGAGACCGTCGAGACTGCGCACCACGGGGCGTTTGACCATCTCGCCCATTCGCAGGATTCCGACCTGTGGCTGGTTGATGATCGCGAAGCCGTACAGATTGCCGTGTCGTCCGGGATTCGAGACGGTGAACGTCCCGCCCTGCAGATCGTCTGCGGACAGACGCTTGCTGCGGGCGCGACCGGCGACGTCGTCGATCGCTGCCGCGAGTCCAGAGAGCGAAAGACGGTCGGCCGTTCGCACGACCGGGACCACGAGCCCCTTCTCGGTCTCGACCGCGAGACCCACATTGATGTCGCGCTTCTCGATGATCGCGTCCTCGATCACCGAGGCATTCAACGCCGGGAATTCCCTCAGTGCCCGCACCACCGCATGCACGATGAACGGCAAGAAAGTCAGCTTGATTCCCTGATTCGCCTCGAACGCATCCTTGTGTGCGGATCGGAAGTTCGACACTGCCCCCATGTCGACCTCGGCCACGGTGCCGACATGAGGCGACGTGCGCTTCGAGTAGACCATGTGCTCGGCGATGATTCTCCTCATCGGCGACATGGGAATCACGCGGTCGCCGTCCTGGAGCGAGTAGGACGCGTAGGCGGGACGTGCTGCCGGGCGTCGAGGCTCGGTGTCGCGCGCAGCGGGCAATTGCGATGGCTGCTGGACCGGCGGCGCCACCCGGCCCACGGGTGCGCGCTCCGCGACAGCGCTCTCGGGCTCGCCCGCGTGCCGCATCACATCCGCCTTGGTGATCCGCCCCCCGCTGCCGCTGCCGGACACATTGCTCAACGCGACCTGCGACTCCTCGGCGAGTCGACGCGCCACGGGCGTCACCCGCGGCGTCGCTTCGAGATCAGACCCAGCGGTCGCAGCGCGCGAAGGTGGGGCCGGCTCCGGCACAGCCGAGCGCGTGGCGCTCGCCGAACGGGGCGCTGAAGCGGCATCCCTCGTCGCTTCGGCGTCGATCTCGGCGAGCTTGCCCCCGACTTCGACCACGTCTCCCTCGGCTGCGAAGATCTGCTGAACGCGTCCGGCGCAAGGTGACGGAATCTCTGCGTCGACTTTGTCGGTCGTCACCTCGACGAGGGCCTGATCGAGTTCGACGAAGTCCCCCTCCTGGACGAGCCAGCGCGAGACAGTCCCTTCCACCACGCTCTCTCCGAGCGCCGGCAACTCCACTGCGATCGCCATTCAGATTCCCCTTCGTCCTGGTTGATCCACGCGGGATGCTCGACGCGACACCGCCGACCATCCGAGCCCGCCTTGGCTCGCGAGAAGCGCCCCTCGCGCGGATCGACGAAACCAGAGGTGTCCCTTCGATTACCGCCTCGGCGCGCTGCGGGCAACGGGCGATGAATATATCCAGATCGGGACCACCCTTTCGTGCGACTTCATGTACGCGCGGTCGCAGGCCAACGACTCTGTTATCGTGATTGCGATCGTGCCTGGCCATGCCAGACAGGAGTGCGCCGATAGCGGCACCCATGGACGCCACTGAGACCGACGTCGGACCGACCGATCAGGCGCCCTTCACGTTGCGTCGCCTGCTCGCCTACGCGGTGCATGCCTTCACGGCGAGTGGTGCGGTGCTGGGCGTGCTGGCCCTGCTCGCAGTCGTCGCCGGGGACCTGTCCACCGCGACCGTATACATGCTGATCGCACTGGCGATCGATTCCGTCGACGGATCGATCGCCCGACGCGTCGACGTGTCCTCCCACGCACCGACCATCGACGGCCGTCGGATGGACGACATCGTCGACTACCTCAACTTCGTGATCGTTCCCGTCGTCTTCATGATCCAGGCGGGCAGCCTTCTGTCGCCCGCGCTGGTCGCGCTGCCGGTCATCTCGAGCGCCTTCGGATTCTCGCGCCACGACGCCAAGACGGACGACGATTTCTTTCTCGGTTGGCCGTCCTACTGGAACGTCCTCGCGTTCTACCTGTGGCTGCTCGACCTCTCCCCTCTGACGGGATCGCTCTGGGTCATCGGCCTCGCGATCGCCGTCTTCATCCCGTGGAAGTACATCTATCCGAGCAAGCTCGCGAATCCCATCTTGCGCTATTGCGTGAGCTACTCCGGCCTCTTGTGGGCGTTCGCCATCGGATACGCGGCCCTGGCTCCCGAGTCCGCGGAGCGTTTCCACGTCGTCCCGCTCTCACTCACCTACCCGGCGGTCTACGTGGGCCTCTCCATCTGGCTCGGCCGCTGGGCGCGCGACTGATACTCGATTTTCGCTGACCCTCGCGCACGCGAAAGCGTGTGGCACCCTCCGCCGCATGGACAACGCTTCTTCGATGACGGGCGCTCTGCTCGTGAATCTCGGCACGCCGGACTCGCCCGAACCCGCAGCCGTGCGTCGCTATCTCGAAGCGTTCCTCTCGGATCCGCTCGTTCTCACGATGCCCGCTCCCATTCGGTGGCTGCTGCTCCACGGCGTCATCCTGCGGATCCGACCGAAGAAGTCGGCCCACGCCTACGCGCAGATATGGCAACCCGAGGGTTCTCCCCTGCTGATCCACGGTCGTGCGCTGAGCGCCGCCGTCGGCGAGTCCCTCGGCGCCGACGCGATTCCGGTCGAACTCGCCATGCGGTACGGCCGGCCACCGGTGCCTGCGGCCCTCCGTCGTCTGGTCGATGCCGGTGCGCGAAGGATCATCGTCCTGCCCCTATTCCCGCAGTACTCCGAGGCCGCGACCGGCTCGGCTCTCGCGCACGTCCGTCGCTGCGCGGCCGAACTCGACACACCTGTCGAGCTCGTCGAGATCACTTCGTTCCACTCCGAACCAGGGTTCATCGAAGCGGCGGCAGCTGCCGCGCGGCCGGTGATCGACGCGATCGCTGCCGAACACGTCCTGCTGAGCTTCCACGGACTGCCCGACTCACAGGTCCGGAAGAATCCCGGCTGCCTCTCGACCGCGAACTGCTGCGACGCACCGGGTCCGAGTTTCCCACGTTGCTACCGCGCGCAGTGCTTCGCGACCAGTCGCGCCCTGCTTGCGCAGCTCGGGCTCGGACCCGAACGATGTACGATCGCCTTCCAGTCCCGTGTCGGATTGAACAAGTGGATCGGGCCGTACACCGACGAGGTCCTCACCGAGCTGCGCTCTCGTGGAATCGAACGCCTCGCCGTCGTGTGCCCGGCCTTCGTTGCCGACTGTCTCGAGACACTCGAAGAGATCGATCTCCGACTGCGCGCACAATGGCTCGCACTGGGCGGCCGGGCGTTCGCACTCGCTCCTTGCGTCAACGCCGATCCGGCTTGGGTAGATGCAGCTGCCGGCCTGATCCGGCGCGCCGCCGACAGTCCGCGAGGCTGAGCGGATCGATCTCGGGACTGCAAGCGTCCGATGAGGCGATCCTACAGATCCTTCACCGCGGCCGTGAAGGCGCGCACGCCCTCGACGGGAGTCGACGGCAGGCAGCCGTGACCCAGATTCACGATGTGACCGCGCGCAGGTGCAGCTGCCGCCACGAGTTCCGTCACCCGCTGCGCTATGCGATCCGGCGTCGCGTCGAGTTCACACGGATCGAGATTGCCCTGCAGTGACACTCGTTGTCCATGGCGGCGAGCCGCTGCCGCGATGTCGACGCGCCAATCCAGCGAGATCACGTCCGGACCGGCCTCGACCATCTCGTCGACCACGTGCGCACCATTCGCCACGAACAGGATGAATGGAGCACGGCGACGGTCGATCCGGCCGATGATCTCGCGATGCGTCGGGAGTACCCACTCGCGATACTCCGCCGCCGACAACAACCCGGCCCAGGTGTCGAAGAGCTGCACAACCTGGGCACCCGCTTCGATCTGCGCGTCGAGATAGGCGACTGTCATCTCCGTCAAACACGCGAGCAGTTCTCTCAGCACGTCGGGTTCGCGGTACAGCATCCTCTTGAGCCACGCGAAATCCCGTGAACCGCTTCCCTGCACCAGATAGGCGGCGAGCGTGAACGGGGCCCCCGCGAATCCGATCACCGGGATCTGACGGTCCGCGGTGCGCTTGCGCAACTCACGCAGGATCTCGAACACGAACGGAACCGATTCTCGCGGGTCCGGCGCACGCAGCGCGCGGACCTGGGCCGCGCTCCGGATCGGCTCGGCGATCACTGGACCGGGTGCGAACTCGACTTCAACTCCGAGACCGGGAATCGGCGTGAAGATGTCCTGGAAGAGGATTACCGCCTCGCTTCCCACCAGATCGATCGGCTGAAGCGAGACCGTGACCGCACGCTCGACGTCACGACACATCTCGAGAAAGCTCACGCCCTCGCGCACGCGACGGTACTCGGGCAGATATCGGCCCGCCTGTCGCATCAACCAGACGGGCGGGCGATCCACCGACTCACCACGACAGCTGCGCAGCAACCGCTCCTCGGGCGTCAGCTCCACGGGGTCCCCCTGGTCCCGCGCGGTCGCCGCCCGAGGACGTCACGGCGGACGCCGTCGGCTGTCTCGACGTCCGGTCGGTCCTTCATTCCTCAGTAGCCCGACAGGACAGCCCATCGATCGCGATGATGGGCGGCATCGCCGAACGACAACTCGGCTGCCCGCGCGCGCTTCATGTAGAGGCCGATGTCGTATTCGTCCGTCATCCCGACCCCGCCGAACATCTGGACGCCCTCGTTGGCTGCGAGGACATATGCATCCGAGCAGCGGGCCTTGGCGAGGCTCACGAGCTTGGAGACCTCGACCGAGCCTTCATCCAGCGCGCGCGCCGCGGCCATCACGCACGAGCGCGACAGCTCGATCTCCATGAAGACCCGCGCGGCACGATGCTTCAATCCCTGGAAGCTGCCGATCACGGTTTCGAACTGGACCCTCTCCTTCAGGTAGGCGAGCGTGAGATCGAAGGCCTGTGACATGCCGCCGAGCATCTCGGCGCACAGCACGATCGTTGCGCGATCGATGATCCGATCGAGCGCGGCGGCCTCGCCGCCGGCACGGCCGAGAACACGCTCCGGCGGAACAGCGACGTCGGACAACTGCACGATCGCGGCGTTGCGCGAGTCCACACGCGTCTGGCGCTGCACGGAGACACCGGTCGCGCTGGCCGGCACGATGAACAATCCGATCCCCGCCTCATCCGCCTCGCCACCGGAGGTGCGCGCCACCACCACGAACGCATCGGCGACGTGGCCGTCGAGGACCTGCACCTTCGTGCCGCTCAGCCGGAATCCCTTCGCGTCCGGGACCGCGCGGGTCTGCACGCGACGCACGTCGTAGCGACCGCCCGCCTCCGAATGCGCGAAGGCGATCAGACGCTCGCCCTGGACGAGCGGCGTGAGCCACTCCGCGTGCTGTGCGGCGTTGCCGACCAAGCTGATCGCCGAACCGGCGAGACCGACACACGAGAGGAACGGTTCGGGGGCCAGATTGCGCCCGAGGGCCTCGACGACGACGATCAGATCGGCGAGTCCCATGCCGGCTCCCCCGACGGACTCCGGGAACGGAATGCCGACCCAGCCGAGTTCGGCCATCTCCTTCCAGAGTTCGCGCGAGAAGCCTACGCGGTCCGCCGAATCCCGCAGTGCGCGCATGCGCGACACCGGCGATCGCCCGGTCACGAAGTCTGTGGCCGTCTTCGAGATCAGTTCCTGATCTTCGGTGAGTACGAGCTGCATGGTCTTTCTCCTGGCGTGCCCGTTCAATCGGGCAGGCCGAGTACCCGCTTGGCGATGATGTTGAGCTGGACCTCGGAGGTCCCACCCTCGATCGAGTTACCCCTCGATCGCAGCCAATCGCGCGTGATCTCGATTTCCTGCTCATCGAAACCGGGACCCTCCCAGCCGAGGGCTTGAGGTCCTGCGATACGCACCATCAATTCGTTGCGCCGCATGTTGATCTCGGTTCCGTAGATCTTGAACATCGAGCTCTCGGCACCGGGTTGATGTCCCGCCTTGCCGGCATCGCGGCTGCGTTGGACGGTGAATCCGAACGCGCGCGTGTCCATTTCGCTCTGTGCGACCGCGTCGCGCAGGACGGCGTCGGCCACGCGGCCCTCCGACTCGCCGAGATATCGCGAAGCGTGATCCGCCAGCAGGCTTCGCTGCCGCCTGGCACCCCCGCGAGCGCCGGCGCCGAAGGTGTCGGCGATCATCGTCCGTTCATGGCCGAGCAGTGCCTTGGCGACCGTCCATCCCCCGTTGATCTTCGAGATGACGTTCCTGACCGGAACCCTCACATCGTTGAAGTGGGTCTCGCAGAACGGCGACTTCCCGCTGATCAGGAGAATCGGACTCACGCTTACACCCTTCGTCTCCATGTCGATCAGCAGGAACGTGATCCCCTCCTGCTTCTTGGCTGCGGGATCCGTGCGGACCAGGCAGAAGATCCAATCGCAATAGTCGGCGTAGGAGGTCCACACCTTGGTGCCATTGACGATGAAGTCGTCGCCATCACGGACTGCACGGGTCTGCAGGGACGCGAGATCCGAACCCGCGCCAGGTTCCGAATAGCCCTGGCACCAGCGGATCTCGCCGCGACAGATGCGCGGGAGATGTTCCTTCTTCTGTTCCTCCGTGCCGAATCGCAGAAGAGTCGGACCGATCATGGTGAGTCCGAATCCGATCAATGGCGGGGGCAGACGCAGCGCCGCCAGTTCCTGGGCGAGGACCTTCGCTTCGTCATCCGACAAACCGCCGCCGCCGTACGCGGAGGGCCATGTCGGCGCCGTCCAGCCCTTTTCTCCCATGACGTCGAGCCAGACCTTCAGGTCGGGATTCGTGTAACTGGCTTTGCGACCTCCCCAGGTCCCTTCGATGTCACTGAACTTCTGATCGATCAACGACTTCGGAGCATGGTCCTGGAGCCATGCCCGGGTTTCACTGCGGAAGCGCTCGAGATCGGCCATTCGGTGTGCCTCGCGTGGGTCGCGTCGGATGCCGCGCGACGAACTCGCAGACGATCCGGTGACGCGGTCGAAAGAAGGCCGAGTGTACCGACGTCGGCGGATTCCGCCCCCGGCGCGATCCACCCTCCCGCGCGGGCTAGTATCGGGTCCCGAGACGTCGTCGGATGGATCGCCGACAGGCTCCGGATCGCTGCCGCGCCATCCGAAACAGGGAACTCCGATGAAGATCGTGCTCGCCAGCCCCCGCGGCTTCTGCGCCGGAGTCGATCGCGCGATCGAGATCGTCGAGCGGGCGCTTGCACGATCGACGGAGCCGGTCTACGTGCGGCACGAAATCGTCCACAACCGATATGTGGTGGAAGACCTCAAGCAGAAGGGAGCCATCTTCATCGATGATCCCGAGCAGGCACCGCGCGGAGCCGAGTTGATCTTCAGTGCGCATGGTGTGTCGCCAGCGGTTCGCGCGAGTGCAGACCGGCAGTCGCTGCGCACCCTCGACGCCACCTGTCCGCTGGTCACGAAGGTGCACAACGAAGTCCAGCGGATGAAGAGCGACGGTCTCGAGATCGTGATGATCGGTCACGCCGGTCACGTGGAAGTCGAGGGGACCATGGGACAGGCTCCGGGATCGATGCATCTCGTCCAGAACCTGGAAGATGTCGCCCGGCTCGGGGTGCGCGATCCATCGAGGCTCGGCTGCGTGACACAGACGACCCTCTCGGTCGACGACACACGCGAGATCATGGATGCATTGCGAGCGCGCTTTCCGCAGATCGTGCTGCCGCGGCGGGACGACATCTGTTACGCGACGCAGAATCGGCAGGACGCGGTCAAGCGGCTCGCTCGCATCGCGCAGCTCGTGCTCGTGGTGGGCGCGCCAGCCTCATCCAACAGCAACCGACTGGTCGAAGTGGCCGCGCGGATGCACGTCGACAGCCACCTCATCACGTCGGCGGATGACATCGATCCGCGCTGGCTCGACGGGATCTCCTGCGTCGGCGTCACAGCGGGCGCATCGACGCCAGAGTTCCTCGTCCGTGCGGTCGTGGACAGGCTGGCCTCGCTGTCACCCGGATCCGACCTCAGCTCGCTGCCCGAGGTCGATGAGGGCATGCACTTCAAACTCCCACCCGGGCTTCGCGACTGAGCGCGCCACGCTCGACGAGGCCGCCGCCGATCCGGTAGGCTGCTCGCCCGATGCTCGACTCCGACGATCCGCCGCGCCGTCCCGGAATCCCGTCGAGATCCGATCGGGATGTGGCGCACGAGATCGAGTCCGACATCGAGGACCTCGGCGATCCCGAGAGCGGACCTACTCTGCCGTCCACGACCCTGGCCGCCCGGGGCACGTTGCCCGATCACTCACATCGGAGTGTCGCAACGTCGGCAAGTGGCTCCGCGTACGAAGAGATCCTGCGCCTCGGCTGGCCGGTGATGACCTCCCAGGTCCTGGTTTCGATCGCCGGACTGGTCGACCGAGCGATGATCGGACGGCTCGGCGGCGACGCGGGCTCGGCGGTGCCACTGGCCGCCGTCGGCTACGCAACCCAGTTCTTCTTCCTGATCCAGTCCGCCCTCTTCGCAGTCGGACTCGCCTGCGTGGCGCTGATGGCTCGGGCGATCGGAGCCGGCGATCCCGCGCGTTCACGGGACGCGCTATCGGGCTCGATGCAGGTATCGCTCGGCACGACCCTTGGATTCACGCTGATCATACTCGCCGCGCCCGGACAATTGCTCAGCCTGCTCGGCGCAAGGCCCGATGTCGTGGAAGCGAGCCTTCCCTACCTGCGACTCGTGGTCGGCTCGTCGGTCCTGCTGGCGGTGACGCTGACGTTCGACAGCGCTCTCCGCGCCAATCGGGACACACGCACCCCGATGGTGATCGCGCTGCTCGTCACGGCGATCAAACTGGCGCTCAATTCGGTGCTGATCTTCGGCCTGCTCGGAGCACCCCGCCTCGGCCTCGTCGGTGCCGGACTCGCCACGGTGATCTCCCAGATCGTCGGCCTGATCATCTACCTGATGCTGTTCCGGACCATTCCCCGCACCTCGCCGATCTGGTTCGGTTGGCGGTCACTCACCCGCCGCTCCGAGATGCTGACTCAGGTCATCCGAGTCGCTGCTCCGGGGATCGCCGAGCGCGTGGTCCTGAATCTCGGACTGCTGTCGTATTTCTGGATCCTGAGCCGCTACTACGGGACGCTCGCAGTGGCGGTCTACACGGTGGGCGTGCCGCTGCTGTCGTTCTCGTGGATTCCCGGCAGCGGCTTCGCCCAGTCATGCGCGACGGTCGTGGGCCAGCGACTCGGAGCCGGCAATCGCTCCGGCGCCCGCATGGCCGGCGTCCAGGCGGCGCAGCTGGCACTCGTGACGGCGGTCCCCCTCGGCATCCTGTTCGGCGTGTTTCGCACACCGCTCGCGGAGCTGTTCACAGACGACGCCGCCGTGGTGGCGGCACTCGGCCCCTTCATGCTGGCGCTGGCCGTCGGCCAGCCGTTCCTGCAGTTGCACTTCACACTCGGCGGTGCCCACCGCGGCGCCGGCGATACCTGGACACCGCTCATCGCCGCCACTCTCGGCAACTGGATGTTTCGCGTCCCGGTTGCATGGGCTGCAGCGGTCATATTCGAGGCAGACGTCGTCTGGGTCTGGAATACGCTGGTACTCGACCACATAGCCCGCGCAGCGCTCATGTACTGGAGCTTCAGACGCGAGAGCTGGATGTCCACCCTGGACTGACGGTTGGATTCGACGCGGAGGCGACCCGCCCCCACGAGCCACTCATCAGACGGGTATCGCCTCGCTGTCGACGAAGTCGAATTCGAACCGGCCGTCGAGCACGTCGACGCGAACGCGTCCGCCCTTGACGAGGCGCCCGAACAGGATCTCGTCCGCGAGTGGATCCTGGATCTCCTTCTGGATCAGACGTGACAGCGGGCGGGCACCGAAATCACGGTCGTAGCCCTTCTCGGCGAGTCGCTGTCGGGCGGCGGGTGACAGTTCGATCTGGATGCGACGCTCTCGAAGCTGCGCCTGCATCTCGAGGACGAACTTCTCGACGACGCGCAGCATCACGTCGGGATGCAGATTGTCGAATCGCACGATCTCATCGAGGCGATTCCGGAATTCCGGACTGAAGAGCCTCTCGATCGCCTTGCCGCCGTCGCCTGCACGGTCGCCGCTGAATCCGATCGCCTGACTGGCCATCTCCCGGGCCCCGGCGTTCGAGGTCATGATCAACGTGACGTGCCGGAAGTCTGCCGCCCGTCCTTGATTGTCGGTCAGCGTGGCGTGATCCATCACCTGCAGCAGCACGTCGAAGATGTCCGGATGCGCCTTCTCGATCTCGTCGAGCAACAGCACCGCATAGGGCTGCTTGCGGATCTGCTCGATCAGGATCCCCCCCTGGTCGTAGCCCACGTAGCCCGGCGGCGCGCCGATCAGGCGCGAAACAGCGTGCTTCTCCATGTACTCGCTCATGTCGAAGCGGATGAACGGCACCCCGAGCGAAGCCGCAAGCTGTTTGCTGAGCTCGGTCTTGCCGACTCCAGTCGGCCCCACGAACAGGAAGGATCCGATCGGGTGGTCGGCGCCGCCGAGCCCGGCACGGGCTCGCTTCACCGCGCGCGCGACGGCGCGAATCGCATCGTCCTGGCCGTACACCACCTTCTTCAGGTCGTCCTCGAGGTGCTCCAGCTGGCGGCTCTCGCTGTTCGATGTGCGCTCGAGCGGAACCCGCGCGATGCGTGCGACGACCATCTCGACATCGCGTACCCCCACGGTCTTGCGCGGCTTCGAGGTCGGGCGCAGCCGCACGGCGGCACCCGCTTCGTCCATCACGTCGATGGCCTTGTCCGGCAGGAAGCGCTCGTTGATGTGTCGCACCGACAGATCCACGCACGCGCGCAGCGCACCGGCCGTGTAGCGCACGCCGTGGTGATCCTCGTAGCGGGACGCGAGCCCCTTCAGGATCCGGAAGCACTCGTCCTCGCTCGGTTCGGTCACGTCGATCTTCTGGAAGCGACGCGACAGCGCGCGATCCCGTTCGAAATGCCGGTATTCCTGATACGTGGTCGAGCCCAGACACCGGAGCGATCCGTCCGCGAGGCCGGGCTTCAGCATGTTCGCGGCGTCGACGGTCGTCCCCTGCGCGGAGCCTGCGCCGAGAATCGTGTGGATCTCGTCGATGAACAGGACGGCCTTGGGCCGCTCCTGCAGGGCTGCGAGCAGCGCCTTGAAACGCGCCTCGAAATCGCCGCGATAGCGGGTACCGGCCAGCAGCGAACCGATGTCGAGCGAGTAGATCTCCATTCCTTCGAGATCGGCGGGGACCCGGCCTTCGTGGATGCGCAGCGCAAGACCCTCGGCGAGCGCAGTCTTCCCGACACCGGTCTCGCCTACGAAAAGTGGATTGTTCTTTCGGCGTCGCGCCAGGATGTGGATCGCCCGTTCGAGTTCGGCCGCGCGTCCGATCATCGGATCGAGTTCACCGCGCACCGCCCGCTCGGTCAGATTCGTCGTGTAGGCCTGGAGCGGATCGGTCGGCGCCTCCTCGCCCTCTTCGATTGCCGGGCGGGCTTCTCCCGCACCCGGCGTGCTGGCCGGGTCGGCGTTTCCACCGGTCAGCTTCGATTCGCCGTGCGAGATGTATCTCATCATGTCGATTCGCCCGACGTCCAGTTGGCGAAGCAGATTCACCGAGAACGAGTCTGTCTCGTTGAAGAGCGCCACCAGCAGATCGGAGATCTCGACCTCGTCTTTCTCGGCGCTGGCGCAGTGATTGATGGCATGTTGCATCACGCGTTGGATCGCCAGCGTGTGGATCGCCTCGACCGGTTCATCGCCGGGCACCCGGTCGAGGTCGTCGGTGAAGTACCTGACAAGTTCCCGCTTGAGGAGCTTGAGATTGGCACCGGAGTGCTGGAGGATCTCGGCGCCCCGGTCGGTGTGGGCCAGCGCGAACAGAAGGTGCTCGATCGTGAAGTACGAGTTCCGGCGTACGACGGCCTCCTTGTGGGCGGCCTGCAGGGTCATCTGGAGTTCACGACCGATGCGACTCATTCCTTCTCCAATCCGGAGCGCAGGGGGTATCCCCGCGTCTCCGCAGCCTGGTGGACCGCGGCGACCTTGGTCTCAGCCACTTCCAGTACGAACACACCCGCCACACCCATGCCCGATCGGTGGATCTGCAACATGATCTGAGTCGCCGCTGCCGGGCTCTTGCCGAAGATGTGCTCCAGCACCATCACGACGAACTCCATGGGCGTGAAGTCATCGTTGTACAGCAGGACCTTGTACTTGTCGGGCCGGGCGATCTTCCGGCGCAGTTCTGTCGCCAGTCCACCCTCGGTCCCGCCCGGCTCGCGGCCTGGGCCACGAGGCGGCCCGCCCTCCCCCCCGGAAGCGCTGGCCCGCAATGATCGTCGTCGCATCATCCACATGGTTTGCAGGTCGACCGAGAAGGCAGTGTAGCCGGTGGCCCGTGCGAATGCCCCGGATCCGCAACGGCGCCGCGAGAGTCGGTAGACTCGACCGTCATGGAGGATCTGACGCTCGCAGACGGGGTCGCGTCGCTGGACGCGGATCAGTGGAATGCCCTGGTCGGAGATGCGTCACCGTTCCTCGAATGGGAATGGCTCGCCTCTCTCGAACGCGCGGGCACGCTGGATCGACGGTCGGGTTGGCAGTCGATGCCCCTGGTCGCTCGCGAAAACGGTCGTCTGGTGGCCGCCTGTCCGCTCTACATCAAGATGCACAGCGAGGGCGAGTTCGTCTTCGACTGGGGCTGGGCGGACGCCGCGGCCCGTGCCGGCATCGACTACTACCCGAAGATGCTGGTCGGAGTTCCCTTCACACCGGTCACCGGCGCGAGACTGCTCGTCGCCCCGGGAGAGGATCGAGATCGCTGGATGGCGTTGCTCGCCGAAGCCCTGCGCTCGACCTGCATCGGCAACGACCTGTCGAGCGTCCATGTGAACTTCTGCCTCGAAGCAGAGGCGCGCGACCTCGAGGCCCATGGGTTCATGCTGCGCAGTGGAGTGCAGTACCACTGGGCCAATGAAGGATTCGCGGACTTCGACGCCTATCTCGAGCGCTTCCGGAGCAAGCGCCGCAACCAGATCCGCCGCGAGCGACGCGAGCCGGCGATGCAGGGCGTGGTGATCGAGGCCTTTACCGGCAACGAGATCCCGGACGAGTTGATCGAACCGATGTACCGCTTCTATCTGTCGACTGTCCAGAGCCACCATTGGGGACGCCAGTACCTGAATCGCGCCGCCTTCGACGAGCTCGCCGATCGATTCCGTCCACGCCTGGTCTTCATCGTCGCGCGGCAGGGCGACGAATGGATCGCCGGCACGTTCAACGTGCGCAAGGGGGATGCTCTGTACGGGCGCTATTGGGGGGCGACCCGGCCGCTGCGCCACCTGCATTTCAACGTCTGCTACTACGCGGCGATCGAATACTGCATCGATCACGGACTCGCGCGCTTCGAACCCGGCGCCGGCGGCGAGTACAAGCAACTGCGCGGCTTCGACGCTCGGCCGACACGCAGCGCCCACTTCGTGCGCGATCCTCGTCTCGCGGCCGCGATCGGGCGGTTCCTCGACGCCGAACGTGCACAGGTCGACGACGCGCTCGAGTGGTATGACGAACGCAGCGCCCTCAAGCCCCGCGCGGAGACCTGAAGGCTCCACTCGAAAAGTCGCGCGATCCGCCTCTGATCCAGGTCGGCCGCAGCGCCTGCGATCAGCCGCCGGACCCGAGCCGAAGCGTCCGCGCCGCCCTCAGTCGCTCGAAATCCTCGGCGGCGTGATAGGAGGATCGCGTGAGCGGTGAACTCGAGACCAGCAGGAAGCCCCGATCGATCGCTGCGGTCGCGAGTTCGGCGAACTCGGCGGGTTCGACGTAGCGCTGCACTTCTGCATGCTGGGGCGTCGGTCGCAGGTATTGTCCGATCGTGAGGAAGTCGACGTCTGCGGCGCGCAGGTCGTGCATCAGCGCGAGTACCTCGGCACGGGTCTCACCGAGTCCGACCATGATCCCGGACTTCGTGAACAGACCCGGGTCGAGAGACTTGGCGCGGGCGAGCAGACCGAGGGAGTTCGCATACTCGGCGCCCGGGCGGATCCTCCGGTAGAGGCTCGGCACGGTCTCGAGGTTGTGGTTGAACACGTCCGGCCCGGCGGCCACGATCGCCTCGAGGGCCGATGCGGGCTTGCGACGGAAATCCGGAGTCAGGACCTCGACCGTCGTTGCGGGCGCGTGCACACGGAGAGCAGCGATGCAGGCCACGAAGTGGCCCGCCCCGCCGTCCTCGAGATCATCGCGGTCGACGGAGGTCACGACCACGTGCGACAGGCCCGAACGTGCGACGGCCTTCGCGAGTCGCTCGGGTTCGAGCGGGTCGACGGCTTCCGGACGCCCGGTCGCGACATTGCAGAACGCGCATGCCCGCGTGCAGACGCTGCCCAGGATCATCACCGTCGCATGGCCCTTCGACCAGCACTCGGAGAGGTTCGGACACGCCGCTTCCTCGCACACAGTGTTCAGCGACAGCTCGCGGACCAACCTGCGCGTCGCCTCGACACCGGGGTCGTTGCGAAGTCGGATGCGCAGCCACGGTGGCTTCGGCGCGCGTGCTGTCGCCGGTCGGACGTCCGCTGAAGTCGAATCACTCATGGGAGATGTCGAGCCTCCGCCCGGTACCCATCAGAAGTGAAGCGCGCGGCCATAGGCGGCGAGCACCGACTCGCCCATCATCTCGGACAGCGTCGGGTGGGCGAAGACCGTCTGCATCAACTCCGCTTCAGTGGTCTCGAGGTTCATCGCGATCACGAAACCCTGGATCAGCTCGGTCACTTCGGCACCGATCATGTGGGCCCCGAGCAGCTCACCCGTCGACGCATCGAAGATGGTCTTCACCAGTCCGTCGGATTCGCCGAGCGCGATCGCCTTGCCGTTGCCGACGAACGGGAAGCGCCCGACCCGGATCTCGTGACCGGCTGCCAGCGCCGCGGCCTCGCTGAGACCGACGCTCGCGATCTGCGGACGACAGTATGTGCAGCCCGGGATCCGGCTCTTGTCCAGTGGATGCACGCCGGAAATCCCGGCGATCCGCTCGGCGACGATCACACCCTCATGCATGGCCTTGTGGGCGAGCCACGGCGGCCCCGCCACATCACCGATCGCGTAGATGCCTGGCTCGCCCGTCTCACCATACGCGTCGGTGACGATGTGGGTCCGGTCGACCACCACTCCGGTTCCCTCGAGGCCGAGACCTTCGACGTTTCCCATGATGCCGACGGCGAGGATCACGCGATCGACCGTCAGGCTTTCGGTTCCACCGCTCGCGAGAGTGACCTCGGCGGTGGCGCTCTCCGCACTGCGGTCGATCCGGGTCACGCTGGCACTCGGGATCAGGCGAATGCCCTGGCGCGTGAACTGCTTTGCCGCGGCCGCAGAGATCTCCTCGTCCTCGACAGGCAGGATCCGCGGCAGTGTCTCCACCACCGTCACCTCGGCGCCGAGATCGCGATAGAAGCTCGCGAACTCCATCCCGATCGCGCCGGATCCGATGATCAGCAGCGACCTCGGCATCGAGGTCGGAATCATCGCTTCTTTGTAGGTCCAGACGATCTCGCCGTCGGGCTCGAGCCCCGGCAGCTGTCGCGCACGGGCACCGGTGGCGATCACGATGTTTCGCGCGATGAGGTCGGCGACCTGTGCGCCGTCCTTCTCGACGAGGACACGACCGGACCCGGCCAGACGACCCGTCCCGTCGATCACCGTCACTTCGTTCTTCTTGAGCAGCGACTTGACGCCCGTGCTCAGACGTTTGGCGATGCCGCGCGAACGCTTGACGACGGCCCCGATGTCGAACGAGATCTCCTTGGCGGAGAATCCGAAATCGTCCAGCCGGTGGAGCAGGTGCCCCACCTCACTCGAGCGAAGAAGTGCTTTCGTGGGGATGCATCCCCAGTTGAGGCAGATGCCGCCGAGGTGCTCGCGCTCGATCAAGGCCACGCTGAGGCCGAGCTGTCGCGCCCGGATCGCCGCTGGATATCCGCCGGGTCCCCCACCGATGACCACGATGTCGAAGGTCGTCTCAGACATCGGCTGACTTCTCCCGTATCCCGCTCTTCACGCGTGTCGCTGCGCGTGTCCGGAGACTGTCTTCGCGCGCCCGTTCGCTCGCCATGGGCCGCTGGCGAACCATCGGTTGCGGCAGTTCGTAGCACTGGCCGGTCGGTGTCGCCCTTCGTGGGCCACACCCCGAGACGTCGGCTAATCTCAAGACTCTGGGCCGATGTCCGACTGTTCGAACTATCGAACCATCGCGTCCCCGCGGACACCCACGCTTCCCCAGCACCCTCGGCAGAACACGTCATGGCCCATGCGAAGCTCGACGGACTCGATCTCGACGTCCTGCGCTCGCGCAAGAGCGAGAAGTGGCACACCTACCCGCCGGAAATCCTACCGGCCTGGGTGGCCGAGATGGACTACCCGCTCGCCGCGCCGATCGAGCGTGTGCTGCGTGATGCGATCGACCGCTGGGACATCGGCTATCCGATCGCCCCGAACGCAACGGGTCTGCGCGAGGCCTTCGCGGAGCGCATGCACGACCGCTTCGGTTGGACCGTCGACCCGGCGCGAGTCGAGATCCTCACGGAGGTCGTGCAAGGTCTGTTCGTCTCGCTCTACGCCTACGCGAGGCCGGGCCAGGGTGTCGTCGTCCAGACTCCGATCTACGCGCCGTTTCTCAGTGCGGTCGAGGAAACCGACCGGCGACTGATCGAGAATCGCCTGATCCCCGGTGACGAGCGCTGGGAGATCGATTGGGACGCCCTCGAATCCGGCATCGATCGCGAGACCCGGATCCTGTTGTTCTGCAATCCACACAATCCGACCGGGCGCGTGTTCACCCGGAGCGAACTCGAGCGACTCGCAGATGTCGTACTCCGTCACGACCTCGTGGTCGTGACGGACGAGATCCACTCGGATCTCGT
The DNA here is from genome assembly GCA_031413515.1 of bacterium. Lineage (GTDB taxonomy): Bacteria > Myxococcota_A > UBA9160 > UBA9160 > UBA4427 > TMED88. Next base: position 22,863 of record JANOFF010000156.1, on the reverse strand, counting down.
CTACGACGGACGGACCCACATTCCGTTTGCGACGCTCGCTCCCGAAGTCGCGGCCCACACGGTCACGCTGACCTCGGCATCGAAGTCCTTCAACGTGCCGGGCCTGCGTTGCGCGATCGCCCACTTCGGCTCGCCCGAACTGCAGCAACGCTTCACCGGGGCGTTCCCGCGCCACGTCCGCGGTGGGATGGGGATCCTCGGGATGTATGCGACGATCGCCGCGTGGCGCGAGGGTCAACCATGGCTCGACGAAGTCGTCGCGTATCTCGAATCCAATCGCGATCATCTCGCGCGCTCGCTCGCGCGGCGCTTTCCGAAGATCCGCTTCGATCGGGTCGAGGGCACCTACCTGGCCCTTCTCGATTGCAGTGCCCTGGCTCTCGGACCCTCGCCGATGAAACACTTCTACACCGCGGGCCGCGTCGCACTGAGCGATGGACGCTCGTTCGGGCGCGGCTACGAGCAGTACGTGCGTCTGAACTTCGCAACTTCGCGTGAGATCCTCGATCAAGTGCTCGATCGGATGGGCACCGCGCTCTGACGGATCGTCGCGCGCAGAGGTAGTCGATTCCGATGACCGCACCGACCGCCGAAGCAAGCCACCCGCACGCCCACGGTGGCCACGGGCACGGGCTCGACTTGGCCCGCCAGAGCCACCGACGACGACTCTTGTGGGTGCTCGTCCTCGCGCTGTTCTTTTCGATAGCCGAGTTGACGGGGGGGTGGCTGACCGGCTCGCTCGCGCTGCTCGCCGATGCGTTCCACCTGGTCTCCGACGTGGCCGCCCTGGCGATCAGCCTGTTCGCCGCCTGGGTGACGGTCCGACCCTCTAGCGGACGCCGCACCTTCGGGCACAGCCGGGCCGAGATCCTGGCCGCATTGGCGAACGGCGTCGGACTCGCTGTCGTTGCGTGTCTCATCAGCTACCACGCGATCGGCCGATTCGGAACTCCGCGCGAAGTGGACGGACTGGGCGTCGTGGCCTTCGCCACCGCGGCCCTGCTGTACGAGGGTGTCAGCCTGTGGATCCTGCACGGCGCGGCCGGTGACAATCTCAATGTGCGCGGGGCATTCCTCCACGTGCTGAGCGACGCGCTCGGCAGCGTCGGCGCGATCCTCGCCGGCCTCGCGATCTGGGCGTACGGATGGAACTGGGCCGATCCAGTCGCGTCGCTGCTGATCAGCGCTTTGGTCCTGCATGCCGCATGGAGCCTCGTGCGCGACGCACTCGACGTGCTGATGGAGACCGCTCCGAGCCATCTCGACGTCGCCGAGATCCGCGACACGATGAATGCCGTGCCAGAAGTCTCGAGCGTCCACGACCTGCACGTATGGACGGTGGGGAGCGGCGAGATCTGCCTGTCGAGTCACGTCGTGGTGCCCTCGCCGGGCTCGGAGCCCCGGATCCTCGATCAGATCCGCAAGCTGCTGCGCGAACGCTTCGCGATCACGCACACCACGATCCAGATCGAGGTCCCCGGGCGCGCGCGCGATGGTGTAACGGCACTCGGACCCGACTGCGAGGGTGCCTGTCCCGACTGATCCGGGGCCCTGCCGCCAGCGATCTACTCGAGTGCGGCCTCGATCTCGATCAGCACCCGCTCCTCTCTCGCCGAAATGCTGGCGAGCCCGAGGAAGCCCCCCGCCGCCTCGGCGATCTCGCGCGCGCGACCGTTGATCTCGGCTGCAAGGGCGTCCCGCTCGGCGATCGTGAGGCGCGCACTGAGGGCGCCCACGTACTCGATCCACGCCGGCAGGAGCCCCGCCGAGGGACGCTCGAGAAGCATGCGCTCCAGGCAATCGCAAGCACCGCTGCCCTCGCGAATGCCCTGTTCCCGCGCGGCTCTAAGCACCGCATCCCGCTCGGCAGGCTTCACGCTGCCATCCGACCAGGCCACCGCAACCAGCGGGACCAGAGCCAATGCCACGAGTGTCTCGGTATCCACGCCGGCTTCGACAAGGTGCGCGATCACCGCGCCGTCGCGGATGCCGGACAGTGCGCGCAGCTGCGCGACCGACTGATCGTGGACCCGCTGCGCGCGGAGCCGGACGACTACCTCCCCGTCCGCCGTGCGAAAAAACTCCTCCCCCAGCACACGGCGACAATCCTCGATCGGGGCGTTCGCGTTCATGCGGGTCTCTCCGGGTGCAGGGTTTTTCGAAGCATCCATCGCAACGCATCCGAACGGATTCGCGCGAAGTCGAGCATGCGGGAATGAACACGCGGATCGCGGAACGGGCAATGACCGGCCGCCCGGATCGTCGCGTGCCCGCTCAGCCAGCGCTCACTCGACGTCACCCCAGTACATCGGAAGCGATCCCGCGCGATGGGGATCGATCAGCTCGCGCAGTTTCCCGGGATACACCCGGACGCCGGCGAGCTCCGCGGAATCGAGCCACACCACATCCACCTGAGTCGTGTCGGCCCCGGGTCCGTTGGCGGCGCGATAGTTGTCCGCCACGCGACACTCGAAGAGGTGCTCGACCTGATGCGCGGCTTCCTGGAGATACGTGAACGAGTGGTTGGCCGCGATGTGGTCGCGTACGAATCGCAGCCCCAGGACCTCGATCTCGGCGCCGATCTCCTCACGGCATTCGCGCCGGAGCGTTTCGTCCAGCGGCTCGCCTTCGTCCTGCCCCCCGCCCGGCAGCGCGTACCAATCGCCCGTGGCGTCTCGACAGTGCAACAGCAGGAGTCTCCCTTCGCGGAAGATCAGAGCCTTCGCGGCCGTCCTTACCCTGCCCACCCGTTTCTCCTCGTTCAGCGGTCTCCCCGCCGGGCCCCTTGGAGCCGAGCATAAACAAGAAGGGACTGACCGGGTCTGGATTGCCCCGACTCCCGACTGACGGTAATGTCAGCCGCTGACATGAGTGTCACCCCCCACCTGCCGACGAGTCGTCCGCTCGATCCGATTTCAGCCGGCATCGACGAAACCGCTGCGCCGACACGCCGCGAGACCGCCGCGGATCGCGCGCGTGCGCAGACCCGGTCCCGCCTGCTGACCAGCGGCACGGTGTTGTTCGCCGAGCGCGGTCTGCACTGCACCACGACCCATGAAATCGCCTCACACGCCGGAGTCGCGGCAGGCACGTTCTACAACCACTTCCCCGACAAGGGCGCACTGTTCCACGAGATCACTGCAGAGGGTCTCCGCGAACTCGACGCGCGTCTCCAGATCGGCGCGCACCCGGCTCGACGTCTGCGAGATGCCGTTCGAAGCCACGCCGAGGCGCTGGTCTCGTTCGCCGAGGACCATCGCGACCTGATCCGGATCCTCTTCAGTCGCGAGTCCGATGCCAGCGCGGTGCAGCACGGTGTGCTGGACGACCTCGCCGCACGGATCGCCGACGGGCGCCGTCAGGCGATCACGCGTGGCGAGATGCCGACCCGGATCGATCCCGACGTGCTCGCACAGGCGGTCGTCGGGATGTGGGCCCGGGTGGTGGCCTGGTGGGCCGAGAACCCGGAGCGCGCGCCGCGCGAGATCGTGATCGAGACACTCACCCGGATCCAGCTCGAGGGAACACATCCCTCTGTCGGCCGTGATCCCGAGCCATCCACCGAACGCTGAACTGGAGACGAACATGGCCGAGCGGACCATCAACTACGACCCCATCTACAACATCGTCGATCGCGACGACTTCGAATCGCTGATCGAGGTGGATCGCTACGCGGATCGGACCGATGCCTTCGACAAGATCATCTCGGCCACCGAGGAGCACTTCTGGGATCCGACGGATCCCCGATACATCGATTTCGAGAAGGAGCCCTTCGATCTCCGGGAGCAGACCATCATGCCCCGCGAGTTCTGCATCGAACTGCAGACTTCGGTGGCGGACAAGCTCGACGAGGGTCAGAAGATCCGGCTCGCCAACCAGAACACGCGATTCGTGCTCTCGAGCATCCTGCACGGTGAACAGGGCGCGCTGTCGCTGTCCGCAAGCCTGACTTCGATCCTGCGCGATCCCGGCGCCCAGGAGTATGCGGCCAATCAGACGCGCGAGGAGGCGCGTCACGTCACCGGCTTCTCGAACTACGTCGGTGCGCGCTGGGGGACTCCTCTCCGCTCCGGGCAGACCTTGAAGACGCTGCTCGGTGAGATCGTCCGCTCCGGTGCGGTCTACAAGAAACTGGTCGGCATGCAGATGCTGGTCGAGGGGCTCGCGATGGGCGCCTTCGCGACGCTGCAGCGCGATACGCAGGATCCGACTCTCCGCCGGCTGATCCAGTTCGTCATGACCGACGAGGCGGCGCATCACAAGTTCGGAAAAATCTGGGCGGATCGGACGATTCCGAAGCTCTCCGAAGAGGAGCACGAGCAGGTCGAGACGTGGGCGGCGGAGTGCTTCCAGGTGCTGCTCTTCAATCTCGTGAACTCCGAGCAGAAGCAGGAGATCTACAGCGAGTTCGGTCTCGACTGGAAGTGGGTGCGTGCCGCGGTCCTCGAAGCGTTCAGCGACGAGGATCGACGTCAGGACATGACGAAGGGCACCAACATCTTCCGCGTGCTGATCAAGACCCTGCTCAAGGCGGGAATCATCACCGAACGCACGCGCCCCGTATATGCCGCGTGGGTCGACATGGAAGAACTCGCGGGCGAGGGCGACGAAGTGGTCGGCTCGGACGTGGCCGCAGAGGCCACCGCACTGCTCCAGGAGATCAACGCCGGACGGGTCAAGATGGGCACCCGCTACCGGGTGAACTGAACGACGGATGGCCGCGCACGAACGCCAGCTCGGGCTGCATTTTCCCTGTCGCTTCCCCGTCAAGGTGATGGGCGCGGCGAGCGACGCGTTCGAGTCGATCGTGGCGGAGATCGTGGAGCGTCATGCGGGACGGGTCGATCCCGACCACGTGGCGCGACGTCCGAGTCGCACCGGTCGCTACGTGTCCCTCACCTTCGAAATCATGGCGGACAGCCGCGAGCAACTCGACGGGCTCTATCGAGACCTCTCGGACTGCAGCGTGGTTTCGTTCGTACTGTGACGGCTCACGAAACCGCGACCGCGCGAGGATCCATGAAGGGCAAGCGAAGCGAACTGAGATTCCGGAGTGTCGACGGGCTGACCCTCGTCGCCGACGGATACGGCGATCCGGCGGATCAGCCGATCCTGCTGCTTCACGGCGGAGGCCAGACACGCCACGCCTGGTCTGGTACCGCGGAGCTTCTCGCCGCGCGCGGCTACTACGCCGTCACCCTGGACCTGCGCGGTCACGGGGACAGTGACTGGTGCCCGGGCGGCGACTATCGCCACACCGCGTTCGCCGCGGACACTGCGGCCGTGGCGCGCAGCTTCTCGCTCCCGCCGGTGCTGGTCGGCGCCTCACTCGGCGGTCTCTCGTCGCTGTTCGCCCTGGGCCAGGCCCGAGAGGCCGGTCACCCTGCCCTCGCCAGCGCGCTGATCCTCGTCGACATCGCGACGCGAATGCAGGTGGACGGTGCTCGCAGGATCCTCGGTTTCATGAGCGCGCACCCCGATGGATTCGCCGATCTCGAGGAGGCCGCCGATGCGATCGCCTCCTACAACCCGCACCGTCCGCGCCCCAAGGACCCGAGTGGACTCCGAAAGAATCTGCGACAACGGGACGATGGTCGATATCGCTGGCACTGGGATCCCGCGTTCGTCGAGGGTCGGCTCACGCCGGCGGCGATGAACGAGCTCGACCGACTCGACGCCGCCGCACGTGGACTCGCGATCCCGACCCTGCTCGTGCGAGGCCGCATGAGCGACCTGTTGAGCAAGCAGGACGCCGAGCATTTTCTCGAGCAGGTCCCCCACGCGGAATTCGTCGACGTGTCGGGTGCGGGACACATGGTGGCCGGCGATCGCAACGATCACTTCAGTCAGGCGGTCATCGATTTTCTCGACACGCACGTTCCGAGCGGGTCGGGCGCAGCTCGTTGAGCCTGGTCCGCCAGTTCGCCGCGGCCGCCGCACGCAACCGCGAGCCGATCGCGGGCGTGCTCGACGACGTGCTGCCCGCGCAGGGCATCGTGCTCGAGATCGCGAGCGGCACGGGCGAGCACTGCGGGTACTTCGCCCAGCGCTTCCCGACTCTCCGGTTCCAGCCGAGTGATCCAGATCCCGATTCCCGGGCGAGCATCGAGGCGTGGCGGGACCATCTCGCTCTCCCGAATCTCGATTTTCCCCTCGATCTCGACGTTCGAGACCCCGATTGGAGCGCGTGTGTACCCGATGTGGATGCCGTGATCTGCATCAACATGGTCCACATCTCGCCCTGGCCGGCGACACTCGGGCTGCTCGCCGGCGCGTCGCAGCGACTCGCGGCGGGCGCTCCGCTCTACCTCTACGGCCCGTACCGGCGAGACGGTCGACACACTGCCGCTTCGAATGCCGCCTTCGACGAGAGCCTGCGCGCCCGGGATCCACGATGGGGGGTACGTGATCTCGAGGCCGTCCAGGCAGAGGCGGTACGGTGCGGCTTCTCGACCGACAAGGTGATCCAGATGCCCGCCAACAATCTGAGTCTGGTGCTGCGTCGAGACTGACGTCCGGGCGTCGAGCGATCCGGCTCAGCGAGCCCGAAGCGGCGTGGGATGACCGAACAACCAGCCCTGCCCGAAGTGGATCCCGAGCTTGCTCAGCATCTCGAGCTCTTCGAGCGTGTCGAGCCCCTCGCCGATCACGCGCGCGCCCATCTTCTGCGCCATCCCGAGCAGAGCCGCGAGCACATCCTGCTTGGCCGAGTCGACGTCCACACCGCTCACCATGCTGCGGTCGATCTTGATGTACTCGGGTGACAACCCGATCATCTCCTCGAAGCCCGCGTAGCCAGAGCCCGTGTCGTCGAGGGCGAATTCGAAACCGAGCGATCGATATCGGTCGGACAGCTCGCGGAAGCCCACGAGATCGTCGATCGATTCCTGCTCGTTGATCTCGAATACCACGTCCCGCGGACTGAGCTGACATTCCTCGAGGGTTTCGATCAAGCGATCCGGCTGGAAGTTGGGATCGTGGATGCTCGTCGGCATGATGTTCAGGAACAGCTTCGACTCGCGCGGGAAGTCGATCGCGCCCTTCAGTCCGCTGGCCCGGCAGAGACAATCGAGTTCGAACGTCAGATCGTGGGTCTTCGCGGAGCGGAACAGCGCAGCGGGCGAGTGCAAGGGCGTGCCCTCGGGACCCCGCGCAAGCGCTTCGTAGCCGAACACGGTGCGCGTATCGACGTCCACGATCGGTTCGTAGACGGATGAGATGCGGCAGTCGAGCAGCATCTCGGTGAATTGCCGACGCTGTTCGCGGACTTCGTGACGCGCCGCCCATTCCGCGTCGTCGCGGGCCCGCTCGATCAGATCTCGCAACTGGGTCTCGGCGGCATACTTGGGGTTGCGCATCGCGACGGCGATTCCCGACCAGATCTCCGGTGCCTGACGCACGTACGGGTAGAAGACTCGCGCGCCGCGCCTCTGCACGACACGCCGCAGGCTCTGGGCGAAGCTGGGAATTTCCGTGCGATAGAAGGCTGCCGTGCCGGGTTGTCGGAAGAACAGCACGATGACTTCGCTGCGTCCGACCTCGCCAGTCACCACGAGATCCTCGACGTCGAGGCGATCCTGGCCAACCTCCCGCACGAGCCCGGCGAGCGCACCGAGCGCCTTCTGACGCGCCCCGTCGCCGTGCCGGCGCTCGATTCCGTGGAGCAGCGGTGAATCCAGCAGCAGGACTCCGAGCACACCGTTCTGGTCGAAGCGACGCGTGACGAGGTCCGCAACCTCACCGATCCGCGGCAGCGAGTGGAGAGGCGTTGCAGGAAGGGGATTTCGCAGGGGTTCCTCGACTTTCTCGTCCATGTCCCTCCATCGGTCGGACCGACGCAGGCGTTGAGAGCCCCCGGAGGGTTCGGGGTCCTCTCGTCGATCGCTCTCGGGTATGCTGGCTCCTCCCGTACGCCCGATCGCGTGACCCGATGGTGGGAACGTGCCGAGCGCGCCCTGCCCCGGAGCCCGATTCGATGTCTGACCGAGTCACCCTGGAACTTCGCGACGGCGTTGCCGACGTCCGTCTGAATCGCCCGGACAAGATGAACGCCCTCGATCCGGCGATGTTCAGCGCCCTGATCGAAGCCGGCATCCAGATCTCGAACGAGCCGAGCGTGCGCGCCGTGGTGCTGTCGGGCGAAGGCCGTGGCTTCTGTGCCGGCCTCGACATGGGCAGCTTCTCGGCCATGGCGGACGGGAGCAGGCAGCGCGACGAGTCGACCTCGAAGTCCAGGGACGGCGGCCTGCTCGAGACGAACTCCGAGAGCCCGGCCAATTTCGCCCAGCGAGCAGGCTGGGTCTGGCGCGAAGTCCCGGTCCCGGTGATCGCTGCGATCCATGGGGTCGCGTACGGGGGCGGGCTCCAGGTCGCACTCGGCGCTGACGTCCGGATCACCGCACCCGACGCGCGCTTCTCGGTGATGGAGATCAAGTGGGGATTGATCCCCGACATGAGCGGCACCCAGACGCTTCGCCACCTTGTCCGCGACGACGTCGCGCGCGAGCTCACCTACACCGGCCGGATCGTCTCTGGCGAGGAGGCCGTGCAGATCGGACTCGCCACCCGGGTCCACGACGACCCGCGAAACGTCGCTCTCGAAATGGCGCGTGAGATAGCCCAGCGTTCCCCCGATGCGATCCGCGCCGGCAAGAGGCTGATGAACGAGACGCGACTGCTCGGTCTCGAAGAAGGGCTCCGGCTGGAGGCGCAGCTGCAGACCCGTCTGATCGGCTCGAAGAACCAGATCGAAGCGGTCCGCGCCAACATGGAGAAGCGCGCTCCGCGATTCAGCGATCCCGGATAGCCGGGCCGCGCGGCGTCGCGAGCCATCGCCGGCATCGGCTCACAGCAGCAGGTGCGCGGGATGGGACAGCAGCCGGACGAGACGCGTCGTGAAGCGAACCCCGACCGCGCCGTCGATCACGCGATGGTCGTACGAGAGCGAGATCGGCATCGTGACCCGGGGCTCGAACCGTCCCTCGGCGCTCCCGGCGTCGAGACCCGCGCTCCAGACCGGCTTCACCGACAGCTTCGAGAGACCGAGGATCGCCACCTCGGGCGTGTTCACGATCGGGCTGAACGCGGTGCCTCCGATGCCACCCAGGCTCGAGATCGTGAAGCAGGCGCCCTGCATGTCCGTGGGGCGGAGTTTCCGGGTCCGCGCCCGTTCGGCGAGCTCCGCGAGCTCGCTGGCCAGGGTGTAGAGGCCCTTTCTGTCCACGTCGCGGACCACCGGAACGACGAGGCCGTGCTCCGTGTCGACCGCGATGCCGAGGTGTACGTAGTCCTTCACGACCAGGTGCTCGCCGTCCGGACCGAGTGACGAACGCAGATCCGGGAATTCGCTGAGCGCAATCGCCACGGCCTTCATCACGAAGTGGAGCGGCGAGAGTTTCAGCCCCCGCTCGGCGGACTCCGGCGCGAGACTCTTCCGGAACGACTCCAGCTCGGTGACGTCGGCTTCATCGTGCTGCGTGACATGCGGCGCGGTGCGCCAGCTCCGCGTCAGGTTTCGAGCCGACATGCGTCGGATCTTGCCGAGCGGCTGCTCGTGGACCGGTCCGAACTTTGACGCGTCGACGCTCGGCGCAGCGTCCTCGGGAGCCGGGCCAGACTGCGCGGCAAGCGCGCCGCGCACGAAGCGCTTGACGTCCTCGACGAGAACCCGGCCCTGCGGTCCGCTGCCCTCGGCGCTGCGGAGATCCACACCGAGTTCGCGCGCCTGGCGGCGTACCAGCGGACTGGCGTGGGGATTATCCTGACGAGGCATCGGCTCGGCGGGGACCGGTGCACTGCGTGCCTCCGCATCTCCTGGTTTCCGGGACGAGGTCTGCGGGTCCGGCCGATCGGCGATCACCGGGACGGGCGGCTCCGCGAGCGAAATCGCTGGCGCGGTCTCACTGACCGCAACCTCGGCGGGATCGACGGCGGGTCGAGCAGTGGAGTCGAGTCGAGCCGGCGACGACGGCCGGGCGCTCGGATCGACGCCCGCGCCTTCCAGCGCCGAAAGCTCGACGAGCAACGACCCCTCGGAGACCCGATCTCCGAGGGCCACGTGGAGGGTCTGCACGATGCCCGCGGAGGGCGACGGGATCTCCATCGTGGCCTTGTCGCTCTCGACACTGACGAGCGAGTCCTCCGCCTGCACGCGGTCGCCCTGCGAGACCAGGATCTCGACGACTTCGACTCCCTCGAAGTCGCCGATGTCCGGAACCCGCACCTCGATGACGTCGCCCATCCTCAGCTCGCCACCGGTGACGGCCGCTCCGGATCGATCCCATACTTGCGAATCGCTTCGGCGACCCGTCCGACGTCGAATACCCCTTCGTCGGCAAGCGCGCGCAGCGCGGCGACCGCGATGAAGTTGCGATCGACCTCGAAGAAGTGGCGCAGCTTGGCACGCGTGTCGCTGCGTCCCCAGCCGTCCGTGCCGAGCACCAGATAGCGGCGCCCCACGTGGGCGCGGATCAGCTCCGGCAGCGCGCGCACATAGTCACTCGCCGCGATCGCCGGACCCGGACGCTTCGCCAGCTGGCGCTCCACGAAACTGCGTCGGGGTTCGTGACCGGGATGCAGCAGGTTCCAACGCTCGACCAGAGCCGCTTCGCGCGCGAGTTCGCTGTAGCTCGTCACGCTCCACACGTCGGCAGACACCTCGAAGTCCTGCGCCAGCATGTCGGCGGCGGCCAGCACTTCACGCAGGATCGTGCCACTGCCGAAGAGCTGCACGCGGAGCCTCCCGTCGCCGCCCTCGCGGACCGGGTACATGCCGCGCAGGATTCCCTGCTCCACGCCTTCGGGCTTGGCCGGCTGCACGTACTTCTCGTTCATCACCGTGACGTAGTAGAAGATGTTCTCCTGGTCCCGGAACATGCGGCGCAGTCCGTCCTGGATGATCACAGCGAGTTCATACGAGTACGCGGGGTCGTAGCTGACGCAGCTCGGAATCAGCGCCGCCTGCACATGACTGTGTCCGTCCTGATGCTGCAGGCCTTCGCCGTTCAGCGTCGTCCGACCGGCAGTCCCTCCGATCAGGAAGCCGCGCGCCTGTGCGTCTCCGGCCAGCCAGGCGAGATCCCCGATGCGCTGGAAGCCGAACATCGAGTAGTAGATGTAGAACGGAATCATGTTGATTCCGTGATTGCTGTATGACGTGCCCGCCGCGATGAACGACGAGAAGGCGCCCGCCTCCGTGATCCCCTCCTGCAGGATCTGCCCGTGCTTCTCTTCGCGGTAGTACGACACCTGATCGTGATCGACGGGCTGATAGAGCTGGCCCACCGACGAGTAGATGCCGAGCCTGCGGAACATGCCGTCCATCCCGAAGGTGCGGGACTCGTCGGGGACGATCGGGACCACGTTCGCACCGATCTGCTCGTCGCGAGTCAGCAGCTGCATGACTCGAACCACCGCCATCGTGGTCGAGACCTCTCGATCCCCGGTGCCCTCGTACAGGCTCTCGAACGCTTCGGGACCCGGCACTTCGAGGGGCGGTGCATCGGTGCGACGGACCGGCATGTAGCCGCCAAGTGCCTGGCGGCGCTCGCGCATGTACTGGATCTCGGGGCTGTCCGGCGGAGGCATGTAGAAGGGTGCCTCGGCGATGTCCTCATCGGACACCGGAATGTTGAAGCGGTCCCGGAAGGCCTTCAGCGCTGCCTCGTGCATGTCGTGGATCTGGTGCGTGATGTTCTGCCCCTCGCCCGCTTCGCCGGTCCCGTATCCCTTCACCGTCTTGGCCAACACCACCGTGGGCGGACCATCCGATCGGATCGCCTCCGCGTAGGCGGCATAGACCTTCGCCGGGTCGTGACCTCCTCGATTCAAACGCCAGATATCGGCGTCGCTCATGTTGGCCACCATTTCGCGCAGTTCGGGCGATACGCCGAAGAAATGCTCGCGCGTATAGGCCCCGCCGTGCACCTGATAGGCCTGATAGTCACCGTCGAGCACTTCTTCCATACGCGTGCGCAGGTGACCGTCCTTGTCCTTCGCGAGCAGCGGATCCCAGTACCGCCCCCAGATCACCTTGATGACACGCCACCCGGCCCCGCGGAAGCTCGCTTCCAGTTCCTGGATGATCTTGCCGTTGCCGCGCACCGGACCATCGAGACGCTGCAGATTGCAGTTCACCACAAAGATCAGATTGTCCAGGCGTTCGCGTCCCGCGAGCGAGATGGCGCCGAGCGACTCGGGTTCGTCGGTCTCACCATCTCCGAGGAAGGCCCACACCTTGCGGTTGCCCGGAGACAGCAGCCCTCGATCCTCCAGGTACTTCATGAAGCGCGCCTGGTAGATCGCCGTCAGTGGGCCGAGGCCCATCGACACGGTCGGGAACTGCCAGAAATCCGGCATCAGGCGCGGGTGCGGATACGACGACAGACCGTTCCCGTCCACCTCGCGCCGGAAGTTGTGCAACTGCTCTTCGGTCAGCCTGCCCTCGAGAAACGCACGGGCATAGATGCCCGGTGCCGAATGCCCCTGGATGTAGATGAGGTCTCCGCCTTGGTCGGCACTCGGGGCGCGGAAGAAGTGGTTGAATCCCACGTCGTAGAGCGTCGCCGCGGAGGCGAAGCTCGAGATGTGTCCACCCAGGGAAGGGTCGTTGCGATTGGCCTGCACGACCATCGCCATCGCATTCCAGCGGATGATCGAGCGGATCCGGCGCTCGAGACCGGTATCCCCCGGCAAAGACCTCTGCCGTGATTCGTGGATCGTATTGATGTAGGCGGTGTTGGGGTGATAGGGCAGATAGGCGCCGCGCCGCCGAGCACGCCGGATCAGTCGGCCCACCAGGTAGTGGGCGCGCTCCACGCCCACGCGATCGACCACCGAGTCGAGGGCATCCAGCCACTCGCCCGTTTCGATCGGATCGGTGTCCTTGTCGGGCGGAATCGCCACTGGTTCGATGGTTCGCTTTCGCTGCCGGGACCGGCGCTCAGTCGCGCGAGCTCATGAAGATCCGCAGCACGTACCAGAACATCATGGCCACCGAGGCAAACAGCTGAAGAGCCGCCGCTACGTAGCGGTCCTCGGGATAGTGGTGGAGCACGTTCGACGTGTCGTACAGGATCGCGGCGCCGGCGAACCCGACCATCGCCACGGAGAACCAGGTGCCGAGTTCGAAGCCGAACACGACCGCGCCGACGATGGCGACGATGGCCACGACGAAGGCCCAGCGAAGCATGCCGCCGAGGAAGGAGAAGTCCTTGCGTGTCGTGAAGGCGACGGCGGTGAGTCCACCGAAACCGAGAAGAGTCACGAGCGCCGCGCTGGTGATCACTCCGGGGGCCATCTGATTGGCGATCACGAGCAACGGCACGAAGATGATCGCCTGCGCGACGACGAATCCGCCGAGTGCGAGATATTGCGACGCCAGCGACTCGGAGGTGGCCGCCACGCGGCTCGCCCCCCAGCTCACGAGCATGAACCCGCCGAGCACGAGGAGCCACGACCCCTGCATCATGAAGGCCGCGATCGGGTCGGCGAGCCCGCTGGCAAAGAGCCAGTACTCGATCAGCGTGAATCCCACGATCGACGCCATCAGATGGTTGTAGGTCCGGGTGAGGAACTGGGCCCGTACATCGCTGGTGCGCTGACCGACGGGCACATACATACGCGCGTCCTGGAACTGCTGACTCATGGCATCTCCTCTGATCCGGCATCGAAGTGCGCCGGCGTCATCGAACCATCGGAACATCGGGACCGATACAGAGTGGAGTTTCGAGGCGGGTCACCGGTTCCTTCACAGAATCACCCCCGGCGGAAGATTCTCCCGATCACGGCGGTCCGGTTTCTCGCTCCCGTTGCCTCGCTACTGCGTCCAGCCCCTCGGGCCGAGTATGCCGCTTCTGCGTGACCCACGCAGCTTTGCTTCGATTCCCGCAGCGAGCCTCGATCGGCCCGATCGAGCGGTGCGAGGACCGGAATCCGCAAGTCGCTTGCACATCCGCCGACGAGCCACGACGATCGGCGATCCACTCGATCGATCCGATCTCGGAGGAATCCAGATGGCTCGCGGCGTCGGACTGGACTTCGGGACCACCAACAGCGCACTTGCGGTGGCGGACCACGCGACCGGCGTGCGGGTGGCCGAGTTCTCGACGGCGAGCGGTTCCACACCGTCGTTCCGCTCGGTGCTGTTCTTCGGAAAGGAGGAGGGCCGGGCCACGATCGAGCAGGCGGCCGGCCCGCGCGCCATCGAGCGTTATGGCGAGTTCGACGAGCAGCGCCGATTGATGCAGTCGCTGAAGTCGTTTCTGGCCAGTCACCTGTTCAGTGCGACGAACGTCTTCGGACACAGCTTCAGCCTCGAAGATCTCGTCGCTGGCATCGTCGCGCCCCTGCGCGAGGAGGCCGAACGAGCGCTCGGCCCGGTCGCGCCTCCGATCGTGGTGGGGCGCCCGGTCCGATTCGCGAACCAGGATGACGACGTCGACGAGACGCGCGCGCTGACTCGACTCCAGGCGGCGCTCTGGCAGGCGGGATTCCCCGACGTCGTCTTCGAATTCGAGCCGGTCGCGGCCGCACACCACTACGAACAGTCGCTGGAAGTCGATCAACTCGTCCTGATTGCCGACTTCGGCGGTGGAACGAGCGACTTCTCGATCCTGCCGGTCGGTCCCGGAAGACGTGATCGATCCCGAAGCGCCGAGGACATCGTCGGCAATGCGGGTGTGGCGATCGCAGGCGACGCGTTCGACGCCCAGATCGTGCGTCATGTGGTCGCCGATCGGCTCGGTCGGGGATCGACGCGCAGTGTCTTTCTCGGCGGCAGCGTGCCGATGCCCAACTGGATCTATGGAGAACTCGAGCGTTGGCATCATCTCTCTTTCCTGCGCTCGCGAAAGACCATGGGCTTCCTCCACGAAGCGCTCGAGGGATCCCACGAACCCGGGAAACTGCACGCACTGATCCATCTGATCGAGAACGATCTCGGATACGCGATGTATCGGGCGGTGCAGCGAACGAAAACCGAGTTGTCGCATCGAGGTGAGAGTGTGTTCCGCTTCCACGACGCGCCCGTTTCGATCGAGGCGAGCGTCACGCGGGCCGACTTCGAATCCTGGATCGAGAAAGATCTCGCACAGATCGGCCGGTGCGTCGACGATCTCCTCACCTCCACCGGTACGGACCCCCGCGCGGTCGACCGCGTGTTCATGACAGGCGGCTCGGCGTTCGTCCCCGCAGTGCGTCGCCTGTTCGAGGATCGATTCGGTGCCGACCGTCTCACCGGCGGCGGTGAACTGATCAGTGTCGTGAGCGGCCTCGCGCTGCGTGCTCGCAGCCTGGTCGGTCGGTCCTGACGGCAAACCCTGCGTGGATCGCTAGCCTTGGCGTGATGGCGACGATGCGCGCAGTGAGATTCCACGGTGTCCGCGGCGAATTGCGCGTCGAGCAAGTCCCGATTCCGGAGCCGGGAGCCGGCCAGGTCCGAGTCCGGGTGGGTGCTTGCGGGGTCTGCCGCACCGACCTGCACGTGATCGATGGCGATCTGCGCGAGCCGTCGCTGCCGCTGGTCCCGGGTCACGAAGTCGTCGGTCGGGTCGATTCGCTCGGCACGGGCGTCCGCGGCCTCGAACTCGGACAACGCGTCGGGATCCCGTGGCTGGCCTCGACGTGCGGGCTCTGTCGCCACTGCGCGAACGGCCGCGAGAACCTGTGCGAACAGGCACGCTTCACCGGCTATCACGTCGACGGTGGCTATGCGGAGTACACCGTCGCGGACGCGCGATTCTGTCTGCCGATCGAGGGATCGAAGTCCGACGTCGAAACCGCGCCGCTCCTGTGCGCCGGCTTGATCGGGTATCGGGCCTACAAGATGGCGGGGGACGCACCGCGAATCGGTCTCTATGGCTTCGGAGCGGCCGCACACCTGATCGCCCAGCTGGCCCACCTCGAGGGTCGAAGGATCCATGCCTTCACACGGCCCGGCGACATCGACGCACAACGATTCGCCCGCGACCTCGGCGCAGTCTGGGCCGGCGGATCCGATCGACTCCCGCCCGAGCCGCTCGACGCCGCGATCGTGTTCGCTCCCGTAGGCGACCTGGTCCCTGCCGCACTTCGCACTCTCGACCGCGGTGGCCAGGTGATCTGCGCCGGCATCCACATGTCGGAGATCCCGTCCTTCCCCTACGAGATCCTCTGGCATGAACGGTCCATACGATCGGTCGCGAACCTGACTCGACGCGACGGCGAGGAGTTCCTCGCCCTCACGTCGACGACCCCGATCCGGGCGTCCGTCGAAGTCTTCCCTCTCGAACGGGCCTCCGAAGCGCTTCGCCGCTTGCGGTCGGGCGAGTTGCAGGGCGCCGCAGTTCTCGACTTCGAGCTGTGAGGACGAGCCTGCGCGCCGCGCGATGTCAGCCAAAACGGCCGGTGATGTAGTCGCGAGTGCGGGTTTCAGTCGGCGCGGTGAAGACCTTCTCCGTATCACCGACCTCGACGATCCGCCCCAGATGGAAGAACGCGGTGCGCTGTGAGACGCGAGCCGCCTGCTGCATCGAGTGCGTCACGATGATGATCGTGTAGTGCTCGCGCAGTTCATCGATCAATTCCTCGACCCGGCCTGTCGCGATCGGGTCGAGGGCAGAGCACGGCTCATCCATCAGGATCACTTCGGGATCGACGGCGATCGCCCGCGCGATGCAGAGCCTCTGCTGTTGCCCACCCGAAAGACTCGTCCCGGGTTCGGACATGCGGTCCCTCACCTCTTCGAGAAGCCCGGCGCGCTTCAAGCTGTCGTGGACGATCTCGTCGAGTTCCGCCCGGCTGCCCGCCACACCGTGGATGCGCGGCCCGTAGGCGACGTTGTCGTAGATGGATTTCGGGAACGGATTCGGCTTTTGAAAGACCATGCCGATCCGCGCACGAAGCGAGACCACGTCCACCCGTGAATCGTAGATGTCCTCGCCATCGAGCAACACGCTTCCTTCGACCCGACAGCCCTCGATGATGTCGTTCATCCGATTCAAGCAGCGCAGGAACGTGGACTTGCCGCAGCCCGACGGGCCGATCAGAGCCGTCACCTGATTGGCGCCGATGTCGAGGTCGACACCGAGGAGCGCCTGCGTGTCTCCGTAGAAGACGCTCAGGTTCCTGGCGGAGAGCTTGCTCGTCCGGTCGGACGTCACTCAGAACCTCGTTTCGAATCGCTGGCGCAGATACACCGCGACGGCGTTCAGCGCCAGCAGGAGCACGAGCAGTACGATGATTGCGCCGGCCGTAAGGGCCTCGAAGCCACGCTCCGGCGTGTCCGACCAGAGGAAAACCTGCACCGGAAGTACGGTCGCGGGAGACAGCAGGCCCTCGGGAACGTCGGCCACGAAAGCCACCATCCCGATCATCAACAGCGGCGCCGTCTCGCCGAGCGCCTGCGCGGTTCCGATGATCGTTCCGGTCAGGATGCCGGGCAGTGCGAGCGGGATCAGGTGGTGGGCGACCAGTTGCAGCCGCGAAGCGCCGAGTCCGAGTGCGGCCTCGCGGATGGAAGGCGGCACGGCGGCCAGAGATGCGCGCGAAACGATGATCACGATCGGCAGCGTGCGCAATGCGAGCACGAGGCCACCGACCAGCGGCGCCGACCGGGGCATCCCCATGAACCCCAGGAACAACGCCAGGCCGAGCAGGCCGAACACGATCGACGGCACGGCGGCGAGGTTGTTGACGTTCACCTCGATCAGGTCCGTCAGCCGATTCTTCGGGGCGAACTCCTCGAGGTGCACGGCAGCCGCAACGCCGATCGGAACGCACACGAGCAGGGTCACGAGCAGCGTCAGCAGGGAGCCCACGACCGCGCCGCCCACTCCGGCCGACTGGGGCTCTCGACTGTCGCCGTTCGTCAGGAATCCCCAGTGGAACGACCCCTCGATCATCCCCTGCTCGCGCAGCGCGTCGAGCCAGTCCATCTGCTGATTCGACAACTTGCGTTCGCCTTCGGGAATCGATCGGTCGATGCGTCCCTTTGCGTACAGGTCCGCCTCCGACGAGAGCGCGAGCGAGAACGACTTCTGGGTGCCGACGATCTCCGGATTCGCCAGCACGGCGCTTCTCACGTCGTACTCAGCTTCCGAGCTGATCAGTGCGGCGACGGCACGCTTCTCCTGGCGGCTCGTCACGCCCGGGACAGCGGTCCGCAGCGCATCTCGGATGATCTCGGTGTAGTCGGCGTTGCCCAGGGCTTTGAGTGAGCGGCTGCCTCGCGGATCGATCTCTTCAGCATCGAGATCGACTGTCAGCTGGATCCGATTCTGTGTGAATACGCTGACTCCGCGCCAGACCACGCTGGCGAGCAGAACCACCAGCGCAAGCAGCGCAAACGCGATCGCACCAGCTCCGAGCAGCCGGAATCGCCGCTCGGCTCGATGACGACCCAGCAGGCGCGCCGGCGCAGGCGCGCGGCGTCGTTCACTCATACTGTTCCCGGAACTTCCGAACGGTGGCGAGAGCAATCAGGTTCAGGATCAGTGTCAGACCGAAAAGCGTCAGCCCGAGCGCGAAGGCCGCGAGGGTCTTCGCGCTGTCGAACTCCTGATCCCCGACGAGCAGCGTCACGATCTGGGCCGTCACCGTGGTGACCGCCGAAAGCGGGTTCGCGGTGAGATTCGCTGCGAGTCCTGCCGCCATGACGACGATCATCGTCTCACCGATCGCGCGCGAGATCGCGAGCAGGATGGCTCCGACGATGCCGGGCAATGCGGCCGGCATGATGACCTTTCGCATGGTCTCGGAGCGCGTGGCACCGAGGGCCAGCGAGCCCGCACGCAGCGTGGCCGGGACGGCCGCCATGGCGTCGTCCGAGAGGGACGATACGAAGGGGATGATCATGATCCCCATGGTCGCACCCGCCGCGAGGGCGCTTCCGCTGGCCACATCCAGCCCGAGCATTCCGCCCGCACTCCGGATGAAGGGCGCCACCGAGATGGCCGCGAAGAATCCGTACACCACGGTGGGGACACCGGCGAGCACTTCGAGTGCCGGCTTCAGGACCGCTCGGACGCGCAAGCTCGCATACTCGTTGAGGAACACCGCCGACATCAGACCGATCGGAGTCGCCACCCCCATCGCGATCAGCGTGATGAGAAGCGTGCCCGCGAACACGGGCACCGCCCCGAATGCGCCGCTCGCCCCGATCTGATCGACCCGGAGCGCCGTCTGTGGGCTCCACTGCAGCCCGAAATAGAACTCTCCGGGGGACACGAGCCCGAAGAATCGCGTTGCCTCGAACAGCAGCGACGCCACGATGCCCGCGGTGGTGAAGATCGCGACCGCGGCACACAGGAACAGCACCGAACGGACCGACCTCTCGTACGCGGCACTCGCGCGTCTCGAACGGTGGAGCGAGAACCGATCGATCTCGGCCGGCTTGGTCAGCACGGGGGCGGCTTCCATGACGAGTTCCTGTTGACTGGCTCGACGTCGATCAGTCGTTCACGGCAGACTCGGATGCACGGTGCGTCCATCCACGAACTACTTCTGCCAACCGGGGAGCCGTGTCGCCGACCGGGCCCCGGATCACATCGACAACAGTTGCAGCTTGGCAGCGGCCTCTCTGACCCGCACGAGTTCGTCCTCGGGCATGGGGATCAGGCCCTTCTCGACCAGATACCCGTCCTGGCCGATCGCGCGCTCGCTGGTGAATTCCGTGATGTAGTCGGTGAGGCCGGACACCCGTCCGACGTGCGCCTTTTTCACGTAGAAATAGAGGGGGCGCGAGATCGGGTATTCGCCGGAGACGATCTGATCGAAATCGGGAGCCGCGCCGTCGATCGGGCTGCCCTGGATCCTGTCTTCGTTCTGCTCGAGGTAGGAGTAGCCGAAGATCCCGAGGGCCGCTGGATTGGCCTCGAGCTTGCGGACGATCAGATTGTCGTTCTCGCCAGCCTCGACATACGCGCCATCCTCCCGGATCGCATACGCGACAGCCTCGAAGGCCTTCTCGTCCTTCTCTTTGAGCGCCGCCAGCGTCTCGAACGTCAAGGCACCTTTCTTCATGGCGAGTTCCACGAACGCGTCTCGCGTGCCGGAGGTCGGCGGCGGACCGAGCACCTCGATCTTCACGTCGGGCAGGCTCGGGTCGACGTCCTTCCAGCGAACGTTCGGATTCGCGACGAGCTTTCCGTCGCGGGGTATCTCCCGCGCCAGCGCGAGAAAGATCTGCCGCGACGTGAGGTCGTAGCGTCCGGCGGTCTTCGAATTGGCCAGCACGATTCCGTCGTAGCCGATCTTGACCTCGACGATCTCGGAAACGCCGTTGGCCGCGCACAGCGCGACCTCGGATTCCTTGATCCTGCGCGAGGAATTGGCGATATCCGGCGTCGTCCCGCCGACACCACCGCAGAAGAGCTTCAAGCCACCACCGGATCCGGTGCTCTCGATGATCGGAGTGGGAAACTCGGTCATTCGTCCGAATCGCTCGGCCACCGCCGTCGAGAACGGATAGACGGTCGATGACCCGACGACTCGGATCGGGCTGTCGGCTCCAGCGGGACAGGCCACCACGAAACCCAGCACTCCGATCAACGCGATGGCGGCTAAGGTCTTCTTCGCGGCGATTCTCGCGTGCATCAAACCTCCGATGTGAGCCTGAACGTCCAGACAGGCGCGGACGGTACGGGGCCGACGTGCGATTCCCATCACATGAATGTTACGTTTGGGTGACGTTGGACTGGTTCAGTTGCGATCCGTAGCCGGAAGCACTCTCCACCGAACCGCCACCGGACCGTCACAAGCCGGCGCTAGTCAGATTCCCACGAAGACGTGTCACGAGAGCGCGTCGCACACATCATGAGGTGCACCGTAGGTGGATCGTCCGCATCCGTTCGTCGAAAAAAGGATTTCCGCACTCCGTGATCAACTGCTGCGAATGGGAGGTCTGGCCGAGGCGATCCTCGAAAAATCCGTGTCTGCCCTGATCCGGCGCGATGTGGCGCTAGCTCGGCAGGTGGCCGGCGACGATCTCGAGATCGACCGGCTGGACATCGAAATCGACCGCGCGGTCCTCGAGTTGCTGGCCCTGCAGGCACCGGTCGCGCATGACCTCCGGCACACGATCGCGATCAAGACCGCAGCGCTCGATCTCGAGCGGGTCGGTGACCTCGCCCGGAACATCGCAGAGTCGGCGATCCGCCTGGCGGCGGGGCCTGCAGTCCCGGCACCGCCTGATCTCCAATGCCTGGCGGACGCGAGTCGACGAATCCTCGCCAATGCCCTGACCGCCTTCGCCGACGTCGATCCCATTCGCGCGCGGGCTGTGCTGACGGCCGAAGATCAGATCGACGCCGACGAGGCCACTGTGATCCGAAACGCGATCGAGACGATCCGATCGGATCGAGAGCGATCGGCGGCTGCGGTCGAATTCATCCTAGTCGCAAAAAGTCTCGAGCGTGTCGGCGACCACGCGACCAACATCGCCGAGGACATCATCATGGCGATCGAGTCCATCAACATGAAGCACATCCAGAAGATCCGACCCTGACGAGGCTCGAGTGATCGCGACGATCTCTCCGGCCGAAAGACGGAGCCAAATGACAGAGCCTACGACCCAGCGCATCCTCGTCGTCGACGACGAGCCCGATATCCTCGAGCTCGTCCGATTCAACCTCGTCCAGGAGGGCTACCAGGTCGAGACCGCGAAGACCGGTGTCGAGGCGCTTTCGCGCATCGCTGCGATCCGTCCCGACCTCGTGGTGCTCGACCTGATGCTGCCCGACCACTCGGGGACGGAGATCTGTCGACGGCTGCGCCGAGCGCCCGAGACCGCGCGACTTCCGGTCATCATGCTGACCGCACGATCCGAGGAGGTCGACCGGGTCGTGGGCTTCGAACTAGGCGCCGACGACTACGTGACCAAGCCATTCAGTCCACGCGAACTGGCCCTTCGCATCAAAGCGGTCCTCAGGCGGGATCGGACCTCGGACGGCGACGCGAAGCAATTCGTGCACGGCGACCTCAGCCTCGACCGCGAGCGACATCGCTGCCGTGTCGCGGACGAGGACGTGGCCCTGACCGCGAAGGAATTCGGACTGCTGGCGGCGCTGATGGAGCGGCCTGGCCGCGTCCTGACTCGCGACCAGTTGCTCGACCAGGTCTGGGGATCGGACGTGTCGGTCACGAATCGCACCGTAGACACGCATCTCAAGCGGCTGCGGGAGAAACTCGGTCCGATGGGCGACTTGATCCATACGGTGCGCGGCGTCGGCTATCGATTCGCCGAGTGACTCCGCTCGAGCTGCGAGCTCGTCGAAGGCTCGGGACCGGGCCGACCAGCTTCACGCCGCGGTCATCCGGGACGAGTCCGTATACTGATCTTTTCCGATCTCACCATGCAGCGCCCGGCATCCAGGCGACGCCGATGTGAGTCGATCAGGACGACCTCGAGCCTTGCCGCGCATCCAGATCAAGATCCTCGCAGCTCTGTCCGCGCTGGTCATGATGGTCGCCGTCACCACCGGCTTGCTCGCCGAACGAGGACTGCGCGCCCAGGTGATCGCCGACATAGAGCGCGCCCTCGGAGAAAACGCGCGGCTCGTGGGCCTCGATGTCGCGGAAGTTCCTTTCGACACGAGTCAGATCCCGCAGTTGAATCGAATCGCAGCCGCGGCAGCGGCCGCGACCCTCGCTCGCGTGACGCTGATCGATGCAAGAGGTCGGGTGCTCGCGGATTCCGAGCTGTCCGAAAGCGAGATCCCGACGCTCGAGAATCACGGCTCCCTGGAGGAGGTCGCCGCTGCACTCGACGGAAAGATCGGTCGCACCATCCGCACCAGCCGGTCTGCGGGCCGCTCGCTCATCTATGTCGCCGCGCCGGTGGCGCACGACGGATCAGGACAAGTCAGGGGCGTGGTCCGACTCGCACTC
>JANOFF010000155.1:0-64885 GCA_031413515.1 bacterium | reverse complement strand
CTCGCGTACGTGACGCCCTCGCATCAATTCCCGACGGGCTCGGTCCTCTCGCTGCGTCGGCGGCTGGCGCTGCTCGATTGGGCACAGCGCGCGGACGCCTACTTGATCGAGGACGACTACGACAGCGAGTTCCGCTACTCGGGGCGTTCGATCGAATCACTCAAGAGCCTGGATACGCAAAATCGCGTCATCTATCTCGGAACGTTCTCCAAGACGCTCTTCCCGGCGCTGCGCAGCGGCTACGCGGTCCTGCCCGACGTGCTGGTCGAGCGCTTTCTCGACGCGAAGTGGCTCGCCGACTGGTCGAGCCCATTCCTCGTCCAGGAGGCTCTCGGCGATTTCGTGGTCGGCGGAGAATACGAGCGCCACCTGCGGCGCGCGCGCACCCTCTACGGAGGACGGCGTGCTGCCTTCATCGACGGACTGACGTCGATCCTCGGACGGCGCGTCCGATTCCGCGACACGCTCGCCGGGCTGCACGTCCTCGTGGCCGTGCCAGCTGTGGCGGCCGAACACACCCGAGCGCTGGTCGGTCGTGCCTTGGAGCAACGCGTGGGGATCTATCCCTCCGCCAGCCACTACCTGGATCCGCCCGCGCACGCGGAACTCATCATGGGTTTCACGCAGGTCGACGAGAACGGAATCGTCGAGGGGCTCGGACGACTCGCGCGGGTGATCGACGAGGTGGCCGGCTGAATCCACGTGCCGGACCGCCCGATTCCGCCCTCAAGCTGCGCAACAGTCGCGTCGATACGGACCCCGCGATCTCGATTCCATGGGGCATCGCGACGAGGAGAATCGATGCGAACCGTGACCCGATGCCTGGCCACCTCAGTCTTCCTGCTCTCCGTATCGCCGCTCGGCGCGACGGCATGGGATGCGCCGCCCGCCGGTGCGATCTCGATCGCCGAGGCGCGTGAGCGTGCCGAGACCGGCGACTACATCGTGATCGAGGGGGTCGTGGTCGAGAAGAAGAGCGACACGTACTACGAGATCGAGGATGCGACCGGTCGCATGATCATCGTGATCCCCGAGCACCTGATCCGCAGCGAGGGAGCACCGGAGGACAGCGAAACCGTGCGGGTCGGAGGCAAGTTCGACCACAAGAAGCTCGACAAGAGCGTCGAGGGAGTGCGTGTCATGAATCTCTGGCGCGGTGACACGGGGCTCGGTGCACGCGGCTCCGCACCGACCGGAGCCGCTGTTGCGCAGCCGAGCGCTCCCGCTGCAGCGGCGAAGACGGGCCGAAGCGCGGGTACGGACCCGAGCGTCTATCGCCCCACCGCAGATGCGGAGATGGTCGACAAACTCGCGCGGGCAAGGCGTGAGTGGCTCGAATCGATCGCCGAGCTCGAAACCGCAAGCACCGAGTATGCGCGAGCCCTGTACGCAGCGGGTGACAGTGGCACCGTCGATCCCGCCATCGTGGCGCGCAATGACGCGGCCGAGGATCGGATTGCCGCCGCGAGCCAGCGCATCCCGGTGCTGGTGGAAGAGGCGCGACGCGCGGGTGTTTCCGAAGACGTCCTTCGCCTGTACATCCAGATGACGTCCACCCGGCAATAGCTGCAAAGTCGTCGCCCGGCCGGACGGCGGTCAGCGTGGCCGGTCGCCCGCGATCGTCACCCGCTCGACCCGCCGTGTGTGGGGCCAGTAGTCGAAGGCCGCATAGTGCTGGGCGCCGCGATTGTCCCAGAACGCCACCGACTCGAGCCGCCAGCGGAAGCGGCACTGATACTCGGGAACCGCCGCCTGGCGGTACAGGTGACGCAGCAGTCGCGCACCCTCGGCGTCGTCCATGCCCTCGATGTGCGAGACGAACGCGGCGTTGACGTAGATCGACTTCAGGCCCGATTCGGGATGCGTTCGCACCACCGGGTGGACGGCATCGGGATACTGCTCCTTCATCTTCTCGAGCTGTTCGGGCGACATTCGCCTGCCGAATGAATGCGTGAAGGAGTGGACGGCGCGCAGTCCATCGATCTGCTTCTTCACCTCGTCGGTCAGACCTTCGTAGGCGGCATTCATGTCGGCGAACAGCGTGTCGCCACCGAGGGGCGGGAGGATCCGCGCCCGCAGGATCGAACCGAGGGATGGTTCCTGGCGCCAAGTCACATCGCTGTGCCAGTCGTTCTGCCCCTTCCTGGTCCGCTCGTCGTTGTGGATCACCACGATCTCGGGATGATCCGGATGGTTCGGCGTGAAGGGATGGATCTCGAGTTCGCCGAGCAGTCGACCGAACGCGACGTGCTCCGCGAGGGTCACGTCCTGATCGCGGAAGAAGACCACCTTCCAGTCGACCAGCGCGCGGCGGATCTCGGCGACCTGCTGCGGAGAGACGTCGCCGCTCATCCGCACGCCTGCGATCTCGGCACCGATCGTCGGTGTCAGCGGGGCGAGGGTGATCGTCTGGTAGTCGGTGCTCGCTGCGGCGGCCATCGGTCACCTCCTCGGCCGGGAGCCGGCTCGCGCATCGTCGCAGATCGGGCGGCGCTTCGTCTACCCTGATCGATCGCGGCCGGTGCCGGAGCGATGAGGAGACCCGATGCGCCCCCATCCCATGCCCGCCCTGTTCGCCCTTGCGTCCGCCTTGCTCGCCTGCGGCGGCCCGCTCGCGATGATTCCGGGCGGCGCGCTGCGCGGAGATGTCGTGGAGACGCCCGTCACCGACTGGTCGTTCGCGCAGGATCGATTCGTCGACCTCGAGGTCCGGCCGAGCGATCCGTACTCGGTCGAGCTCAACTACACGGTTCGGGACGGCAGGCTCTACATCGATCCCGCGGAAGGACGTCGCTGGCTCGCCTTCATCCGTGAGGATCCGCATGTGCGCGTGCGCTTCGACGGCAAAATCTACGCGGCGACGGCGGTGCGGGTCGAAGATCCCGCTGAGACCACGGGCATGGACCCGAGTCGGATCATCTACCGACTCGATGGAACGGCGCCCGCGCGCTGAGTCGACTTTCGCCAACCACTGAAGAGCAAGGAGTCTGCATGGCCCTCAAGATGGACGACGCCGCACGAGAAGCATTCCTCGCCGATCTGCACGTCGGCGTGATCGGGATCGAGCGCGCCGGTGGGGCGCCGCTCGCCGTCCCGATCTGGTACGACTACGACCCGGCCATCGGCGTCTGGGTGATCACCGGCGAGAACTCAGAGAAGGGACGCGCGCTGCGCGCCGCCGGTCGCTTCACTCTCTGCGCGCAGAGTGAGGAGCCCCCCTTGTACCGCTATGTGAGCGTCGAGGGCCCGATCATCGCGATGCGGCCGGCCGACAAAGAGAAGGACAGCCGCAGGATGGCCCACCGCTACTTCGGCCGGGAACTCGGCGACGAGTACACCGACTCGCAGAGCGGCGGCGACGCGAGCGTGGTGTTCACGATGCGACCCGAGCGCTGGCGTACGGTCGACTACCGGAATCTTGCAGGCGACTGAGGGGCGACCTCGGCCGCTCGGGCAACCGATCGCTCGCCGAAGGTCGGGATCAGCCCAGCGCAGATCACCGCATGAAACCAGGAGGATGAGACCATGCCCGATGCCTTCGACCTGTTGATCCGCGGCGGCCTGCTCGTCGACGGAACCGGCGCACCGGCCGAGTACGGAGATCTCGCGATCCGCGATGGCCGCATCGTGGCGATGGGCGACGTCGGCGGAAGCGCCCGGCGCGTGCTCGAGGCCGACGGACATGTCGTCGCACCCGGCTTCGTCGACGTCCACACCCACTACGACGCGCAGATCCTGTGGGACCGGAATCTCACTGTCTCGCCTTGGCACGGCGTCACGTCGGTCGTGATGGGAAACTGCGGGTTCGGTGTCGCTCCGACCCGTGCCGAACACCGAGAGCTGATCATGCGGACCCTCGAGAACGTCGAGGGCATGTCGCTCGAGGCCCTCCGGACCGGCCTCGGCGACGGTGACTGGCCGTTCGAATCCTTTCCCGAGTACCTCGACGCGATCGAGGCCCGCGGCAGCGCGATCAACGTGGCCGCCATGGTGGGTCACACGCCGGTGCGGATGTACGTGATGGGCGAGGAGTCGACCGAGCGCGCGGCGAGCAGCGACGAGATCGCCCGCATGAAGGCGATCGTCGGCGCCGCGATCGATGCCGGGGCGGTCGGGTTCGCGACCTCGATGGCGCCGACCCACATGGGATACGGGGGGCGGCCGGTTCCGAGCCGGCTCGCGGCGCTCGACGAGACGCGGGCCCTGTGTGCTGCGCTCGGCGAGCGTGGACGTGGCACGCTGCAGTCGGCGATCGGGCCGGGACTCTTCTTCAACGAACTCGCGGCGATCCAGGGCGAGATCGGTCGTCCGATCACCTGGACCGCACTGCTCGCCGACGCGTTCGGCCCGGACGGTCACCGCGGTGTGCTCGAGACCCACACCCGGTTCCAGGCCGAGGGACGCCTGGTCGTGCCGCAAGTGTCGTGCCGCGCCCTGCAGATGGAGTATCAGTTCTCGGCACCGTTTCCGTGGGACAGCCTCCCGCTCTTCGAGTCGGTGCTGCGCGCAGATCACGCGGCCAAGCAGCGGATCTACGCCGACCCCGCGTTTCGCGAGAAGCTCCGCGAGCCCGGACAGAGGACCCTGCTGTCCGGCAACTGGGAACGCACGGTGATCTCCGAGCACGCGCCCGATCCGAGCCTCGAAGAGCGGTCGGTTCGCAGCGTCGCGGACGAGCGCGGCGTGCATCCGGTGGATCTCGCCCTCGATCTCGCGCTGGCTTCTGGTCTCCGTACCCGTTTCCGGGTCGCGATCATGAACACGACCGAGAGCACCGTCGCCGAGCTGCTCCAGCATCCGGCCGTCATGCTCGGGCTGTCGGACGCGGGCGCGCATGCATCGCAGCTCTGCGACGCCGGCTTCGCCACCCATCTGCTCGGGCACTGGGTGCGCGACAAGCAGGCGCTGTCCATCGAGCAGGCCGTGCGGCTGCTGACGTCACGCTCGGCAGACATCTTCGGCATCACGGATCGCGGTCGACTCGAAGTCGGACTGGCCGCCGACGTGGCGATCTTCGATCCGGACACCGTCACCTGCGGACCGCTGAAGCGCGTGCGCGATCTGCCCGCAGGCGCCGATCGGCTGATCGCCGACGCGTTGGGGATCCGGGCCGTGATCGTCAATGGCGAAGTGTTGCGTGAAGACGGACGCGATCGATTCGATTCCGACGCGCCGTTGCCCGGTCGACTGCTGCGCGGCGGGCGGGCCTAGGCGGGACGCCGGAATCGGCGTCGCTCCACCTCGACGGGTGTCCGGAACGCACAGCCCTCGACGTGATCGTTCACCATTCCCATCGCCTGCATGAAGGCATAGAGGGTCGTCGGGCCGACGAACGACCAGCCGCGCTTGCGCAGATCCCGGCTGAGGGCGAGCGACTCGGGAGATTCGGTGAGCTCCCGCAACGCGGCCGGCGTGATCTGCTGCGGGCGTGACGCCGGATCCGGTTCGAAGCGCCAGAAATACGCCCCGAGCGAACCGAACTCGTCGACCAGCGCGCAGGCGCGCTTCGCATTGCCGATCGCCGATTCGATCTTGCCGCGGTGACGCACGATCCCGGCATCGCCAAGGAGCCGCGCAACGCTCCTCTCGTTGAAGCGCGCGACCCGCTCGTAGTCGAAATCGCTGAACGCCCGGCGGAAATTCTCGCGCTTGCGCAGGATCGTCAGCCAGCTGAGACCCGACTGGAACCCCTCGAGACAGATCTTCTCGAACAAGCGGTGATCGTCGGCGACGGGTCGTCCCCATTCGTGATCGTGATACGCGCAGTAGTCGACCTGATGACCGGGCCAGCCACATCGCGCGACGCCGTCGGCGACCTTCTCCGCGTGGGATCGCATCGACTTGCCGACACGACCGCTCTGGCTCGGCTTCCTGCGCTTCGCGCTGGTCACGTCCGCTTCGCTTCCTCCTTACGCGGCACGAAATCCGCTCGTCGTGCGATGCTGACATCGCGCGTCTCGTCGCGGCGAGAGCCCGACGCGGTTCGGCGTCATGCACGAGTCTTCGGTGCCGCACGGGGACGGAGAAGGTGGGGGGCCTGAGCGGGCGCACCCGCTCAGATTCCCGCCCCACTCACCCCATCTTCATCTCCATGAAGCAGAGCTTGTTGCCGTCGAGGTCGCGTACGTACGCGCCATAGAAGACGTTCGGGATGCGGTCGCCCGGTGCACCTTCGTCGCTGGCGCCGAGTTCGAGCGCCTTCTTGTAGAGCTTCTGCACACCCTCCTTCGAGCCGCCGGAGATCGCGAGCATCTGTCCATTCCCGGCCACATGCGTCTCTTCGTCATAGGGAATGCAGAGCGCGAACATCGCTTCGCTCGTGGACGTGCCATAGAACTTGATGCGGTCCATACCGAAGAGCCGCTTGGCGCCGATCTCGGCGAGCAGCGTGTCGTAGAAGGCGGTCGCGCGGTCCATGTCGTTCGTGCCGATCGTCGCGTAGGCGAGCATTGGTCGTTCCTCCTGAGGGGTTCTGGGCGCGAAAGTCGGGAGCATACCCGGCTGTTCGATGCCGGGCGTGAGAAGCAGTAACCCGCGCCCTGCGACCGCCGTATCGCCGGTCGGACCATGGAGACGACCTGCAGCGACACTGCTCGATCTGGAGGGAGGGCCGGGGCCATGCGAGACGGACCCGCCGAGGGATTGAGCGAGCGCGTCCAGCCCTTCGTCGAGAACATCGCCGAAGCGACGACCGCTTGCCTGATCACGATGCTGCAGGGCAATCTGCTCGCGCTGACGCTCGCTCATTGGGTCATCGCATCGCAGACGGGGTTCGCGGCGGGAGCCACCACGTCCGTCGCGATCCTGGTCGCGCGGGTCGAACGGCCGTGGGTGATCTCGACGCTGCTCGGTCTCGTGACGACCGGCGTCGACTATCTCGTGCACCCTGGAGGATTCGGGCCGTTCTTCCTCGAGGCGATCGCGACCGGCGCAGGCGCGGCGGTGCTTTCGTTCGTCGTGCAACGGGGTGTGATCGGGGTCCGGAGGCGGCGACTGCGACGCCGCTCCTAGGAGCTCGCCCCCATCGCGGCCAGCACGTTCGCGCGGTGGCCGAGGGTGTGTGCGATGCCCGAGAGGAACGAGAACACGCGCCCCACCAGCACGAAGTCGGTCGGCACGTCGACCAACGGGGTTTCGCGGATCGCCTCGAAGAGTTCGTCGGTCATCTCCTCGGTGAACTCGCCCTCGAACTTGCCCGTGTCGCTGCGGCCGATCATGCGGCGCGCGATCTTCAGCAACACGCTGGTATCGCCATCAGCGGTGCGGAAACCGAGTTCCGTGAATGCGCGCACCATCGCGGACTCGTTGACGGTCATCATCGAGAACAGCAGTTCGAAGAGCCCCATCCCGAAGCCCTCGGGCAGTTCCTTCGAGAGTCCGTAGTCGAGCACCACGATGTCGCGATTCGCCTGGACCATCAGGTTTCCGGGATGCGGGTCGGCCTGGAAGAACCCGGCGGCGAAGATCATGCGCACGAAGATCTGCATCAGGTCCTGCACGACGAGTTCGAGGTCGAGGCCCGCGGCTTCGAGCGCGTCCTTGTCGGTGATCTTCATGCCGCTCACCAACTGCATGGTCAGCACCTTCTTGCTCGACCAGTCGCGGTAGACCTCGGGCACGACGACACCATGACCAGGCGGGAAGATGGCGCGCACACGGTCCGCGTTGTCGGCCTCGCGGCAGAAGTCGAGTTCCATCGCGAGATGGGTGGTGATCTCGGTCAGCAGCGGCAGCATCTCGATCGGCTGCGGGTCGAAGTATTCATAGACCCGGCAGGCGCGGCGCACGTTCGCAAGATCCGAGTCGACCAGATCGTCGAGGCCCGGGTACTGGACCTTCACCGCCACCTCGCGGCCGTCGTGCAGCCGCGCCCGATGAACCTGCGCGAGTGACGCCGACGCCAGGGCACGCTCGTCGAATTCGCTGAATACTGCGTCGAGCGGCTTGCCGAGCTGTTCCTCGATCACGGCCCTCACCACCGGGAATTCGCGCGGCGGCACCGCATCGTGACACTGCTTCAAGATATCGACGAAGGGTTTCGGGAAGACGTCCGCTCGCGTCGCCACCGCCTGACAGACCTTGATGATCACGCCGCGCATGTCGAGCGCGCAGGCGAGCACCGCACGGGCGGCCCGCTCGTGGGTGGGATCGAGATCCGGGGTCGGGCGGCCGAGCAGCCGCCGCGTCCAGGCCGGGATCTTGTAGATCGCCCAGATGTAGACGCCGGTGCGCGCCACGCGCCAGGTCCGCCAGACGCGCGCGGTGGGATTCACCGGGCCTCGCCCGCCGCCACCGGCTCGAAGCCCGTCTGTTTCGGCGGTGTCCACTCCACTTCGAGTGATTCGAACTCTTCCTGCAGCGCCGTCGGATTCACGGCGTGCTGGAGCGACTCGGCCATGCTCTCGCGCGCCTGTTCGCGCTGGTCGGCGGGCCGCTGCCGGATCATCTGCGAAAGCATCGTGTGCAGCGCACAGTGGATCAGCTCCCGCCCGGGCAGCGTCTTGCCGTCGACGGTCCGCACCGTCTGGTTCGCGATCTCGGAGAGTGCGACGCGCAGGTACTCGACGTGCGGGTTCTCGTCACTCTGGATGTAGCCGACCATCGCCGAGGCGCGTTCGGGTTCGGCCGAGATCTCGGGATCGGCGAGCACCGCCTTCCCCCAGGCGAAGACTTCCTCGGCGAAGATTTCGACGATCAGCACGTTCGACATCATGGTGATCATCGACTCGAGGGTCTCGTCGATTCGAGGGAAGAGCCGCTCGCGCTTGCGCGCGCGTCGTCCTCCGCCGCCCATGATGCGCATCAACACATCGGCGGGGATCTTCGGATTCTCGAAGGCGAGGTCGCGCGCGGCTTCCCACATCTGCTTGTGGCCACCCTGATCGCCCCAGCCCGCTTCGTCTCGCGCGTGCGCCTCGAAGAGCCCCGAGCCGAGATGCGCGAGTGCGGTGCCGGCGATCGGCTCGACGATCAGATCAGCGAGCTTCGGGATCTTCACGTCGCGGATGATCGCGCCGAAGCCCTCGACCACCGAGATGATCGTCAGCGCGCGGACGATCGGTTCGCGAACGCCGTGGCGGCAGAGCAGCACCGCCTGATCGACGCTCGGATACTGGGGCGGCATCAGGTCTTTCGAGATCTCGATCAGCGAGCCGCCGCTCGCCCCCACCCCGGCCTGCCAGGCCTGGATGGCCGGAAGCCGATGGATGGTGCGCGGCGAGCGGTACTGGCCCGCCTCGCTGAATCCACCGTGGCAGCGAACGCCGTTGGCGACCAGGGGCTCCGTGTAGGCGCCGTCCTCGAGCAGGTCCTGGAAGCTGAAGTCGACGCGCTGGCCGGTCGGATTCGGCGGGTTCATGCGGGGCTCCTTTCGGAAGCGGGGGGGGAGGGTCGAAAAATCATCACCGCTACCCGGACTGTGGGTCGATGCTCGCGCGGGCCCCAGAGCTGCGAAGCGACCTTAGCCCACGAGAATGCGACGGGGCCGCGGCGAGCGATCCACCACGTTGACAGATTGCCCCATTCCGATCAGAATCGGAACCGAATTCCGCTTTCGATCCGGCTTGCGTTCCTCGAACTCCCATTCCACCACGGCCACGACCGGTGTTGCCTTGCCCCGAACCGCGTCTCCCCTGCACTGGATCAAACCGCCCCGTCAGGTGCGCACACAGGAGAGCCTCGAGCGATTGCTCGACGCTGCCGAGGCGCTGCTCGCCGACAAGCGCTTCGAGGACATCCATGTCGCGGAGATCGTGAACCGCGCCGAGACCTCGGTGGCCGCGTTCTACCGCCGCTTCAACGACAAGGAAGCGCTCCTGCATGCGTTGCACGAGCGGCTGTGCGAAGAGGCCTTCGCGACCGCCGACAACGCACTGGTCTCCGAACGCTGGGTGGGGGCGGGAATCCGCGAGATCCTCGACACGGTCGTGCCCTTCCTGATCGACGTCCTCGAAGGGCGCGAGGCCCTCGACCTCGCGGTCTACCAACGCGGACTCACCGACGCCGCGATGCGCGAGCGCTCGGACCGGTTGACCCGCTACGTGATGGAGGGCCTGTCGCGCCTGCTACTCGAACGCCGCGACGAGATCGGCCACGCCGACCCCGAACGCGGCGTGTCGTTCGCGCTCGTGCAGATGTTCGCGGTGCTGGTGCAGATCTACACGGCGGGCCGGCGGGACGTGGCGCTGGTCCGCATGAGCGATGAGGCGATCGCCCACGAGTTGACCCGAAGCTGTCTCGCGTATCTCGGGATACGCGACCCGATCTCACGATGATCCGATCCTACTCAACCCCTGGTCCGAACGAGGAGAACCCATGAAGCGATTCATCCAACACGAAGAACTGGCGCGCGACAGCCGTTTCGTACGGCAGGATAACCGGATGTCGACGGTGCTCGCCTCGATGCCCGACGATGTCGATGTCCTCGTCAACGCCTTCGAGCAGTTCTCGCCGATGATCGAAGAATCGGTGCGCGGCACTTCCGCCGAGCCGCTCTTCGACACATACGGCCCGGGCTTCGCG
The DNA here is from genome assembly GCA_031413515.1 of bacterium. Lineage (GTDB taxonomy): Bacteria > Myxococcota_A > UBA9160 > UBA9160 > UBA4427 > TMED88. The sequence continues at coordinate 54,364 of JANOFF010000155.1, read as the reverse complement.
CTGACGATCCTCAACGAGCCCCTCGATCCGACGGCCGGTGCGCCCACGATGCGGCTGCTGCTGCGCATGCACGGAATCTTCGTCGGCGAACTGCAGGCGCTCGAGGGTGCGGCCCGCTCGATCTGGGACTTCCCCGAAGCGCCGTGGGAGTTCAAGATGAACATGGCGCGCCAGTGCTGGGACGAGGCGCGTCACGTACAGATCTTCGAGAAGCTGCTCGTCCACCTCGGTGGTCATGTCGGGATGTTCCCGGAGAGCACGTTCCTCTTCGAGGCGGCATGCAGCGACGACCCGGCGATGCGTGTCGCCGGCGTGAACCGCGGCCTCGAAGGGCTTGCGTGCGACGTGTTCCGCGACATGATCCGCTATGCGGAGAAGACCGGCGATGAAGTCATGCGGCAGGCGGTCGACTATGTGCTCGCCGACGAACTCACCCACGTGCGCTTCGGCAGCGACTGGGTGAAGGAGTTCACCAAGGGCGACCCCGAACATCTGAAGCGGACCCAGGACTTCCGCCGCGCCGTCGACAAGCAGTTCAGCTTCGGGGGTGCACGCTCGGACCGCGAGGACGCCGCGATCCCGATCGCCTGGGAGGACCGCAAGGAGGCGGGCTTCACCGACGAGGAGCTTCAGGAGCTCGCCGAGATGTCGGGCGATGGTCCGTCGAAGCAGACTCTCAAGCAGGCGGCTCGCATCCTGCGCGAGCGCCATCTCGCGAAGCGGGATGCCAAGAAGGAGGTGGCACGATGAGCGAGCGCATGTACCCGGGCATGAGCCCCGACGAGCGCACGACCTTTGCACCGTACTCGGCCTTCGACATCCCGGCGGATCTGCGAGAGCTGCATGGCCGCTACGACGTCGAGTCGACGGCGCGGCGCGTCCGCAACTTCCGCTACGCGGAGGAGTGGATGATGATGATCATGGGCGGCTGGGTGGCCACCATCCCGGAAGTGCCGGTGAAGACCGGGCTCGGCAAGATCATCTGGGAATGCGCTCAGGCGGCGGATGAACTCGGCAAGCGATTGCCCGAGCTGCGTTGCGGCCGCAAGGCGCTCGAAGCGTCGGAGGCCGCCAACACCGGCTTCGCCGAGTTCATGCAGGCAGTCGCCGAGCCCGAGCGGCCCGATCTGACGATCGAGAAACTCGTCGGGATCTTCGACGTGCTGAAACCGCACCTGGTCGAGGTCTACGAGACGACCAGTCGCGAGACCGACCAGATCTGCGACGCCCCCACGATCGAGATCCTCGAGACGATCCTCCGCAAGACCCGGCGCCATATCGCCTGGGGACAGGAGGTGCTCGATCGCCTGTGCGACACCGATGCCCTGCGCGAGCGACGACGCGCGCGCGCCGCGCTGCTGACCGACCGGCTGCGCGAATCGGGTGGTGTGACGGGCACGCTCGAAGCCGAGCGCGGCAAGCTCAACTGATCGAAGGGTCGGCGCGGGCGCCATGCGCTCGCGCCAACCCTGCTTCGCTTCGCGGGAGCCCTGCTTCGCTTCGCGATTCATCGGTCGACGCCCCGGTCGACACGCTCGGCGGGCCGCTACTCTGCCGTTGCTTCATCTGTCGGGGCGCTCGGCCCGCGACGCAAAACGGGGCGTGAATGGATCGCTGTGCGCTGACCGGTGCGCGTCTGATCGATCCCGACCGGTGTGGTCTGTACGACGAGACGCTGCTGATCGAGGACGGGCGGATCGTCGATCGAGTCCCGCCGCGTGGATCGCTCGGCCCGGATTGGCGACGTGTCGAACGCCCCGGCCTGCTCGTGGCGCCCGGACTCATCGACATCCACTTCCACGGTGAACTCTTCGACGCGCCTCCCGGGCGATTCGGCGCGGCGCTCGCCCGCGCGTCCGACAGCATGCCGTCGAGTGGTACGACCGCCTACCTCGCGACGACGATGAGCTGGTCCGACGCCGAGCTCGGTGCGCGCGTGTCGAAACTCGCCGACTCGATTTCGACCGACCGCAGGGCCGGCGCCCACTGCCTCGGCCTGCATCTCGAGGGGCCGTGGCTCAGCGAAGTCCGACCCGGCGCGATGGCGCGCGACGCGATCCGGCCGTTCCGTGCCGATCGCGACGAGGCGGTGCTCGAGCGCGCCGGGGAGCTGCTCCGGATGGTGACCCTGGCACCCGAGATCGCGGGATCGGACGTGCTGCTCGATTCGCTCGCGCGCCGTGGCGTGGTCGCCTCTCTCGGCCACTCGAATGCGACCGCGGCGCAGATCCGCGCGGGCATCGATCGCGGCCTGGTCCACGTCACGCACCTCTTCAATGCGATGGGACCGTTCCATCACCGCGAGCCCGGCGTCGCCGGCAGCGTGCTCGCGCTGGACCGCCTCAGCTGCGACATGATCGGCGACGGCTTCCACGTCCATCCCGACGTGTTCCGCATCGCGGCAAGAGCACTCGGCGATCGCCTGCTGCTGATCAGCGATCGCGTCGATTTCACCGGCGCCGACAGCTCTGTCGAGACCGCGCACCCGCCCGGCGCGCCGCTTCGGCTGCGCGACGGCACGCTCGCGGGCAGTCAGCTCGGACTCGACGAGGCGGTGCGAAACGCCGTGCAGTTCTCGGGCATGCCGCTGGCCGAAGCGGTGGCGGCTGCGACGATCCGACCCGCGCGACTGCTCGGCATCGAACGCGATCGCGGAACTCTCTGGCCGGGGGCGCGCGCGGATCTCGCGCTGCTCGATCCGACGGGCCGACTCGTCGAAACGTGGATCGGCGGGCATTCGGTGTTCAGCGCCTCGCCGTCCTCGACCTGATCGATCCGAGAGCACCCGGCGCCGCGCGACAGGAGACGACATGACGACCACCCTCGACTGGTACGGCTGCGCGACGTTCCGCCTGAAGACGGCGGGCCTCACGATCTTTCTCGACGCCTACATCGATCGAGCCGAGAACGCGGCGGGGACGGGGCTGCGCGCCGACGACATCGATGCGTGCGACTGGATCGTGATCGGACACTCGCATTTCGACCATCTCTACGGGGCCGAGCGGATCGCCGCCAACACCCGTGCCCGCCTGATCGGCAGCTACGAGACCGTGCGCGTGATGGCACAGGCGGGCGTGCCCCTCGATCGCATGATCTGCGTGGCGGGTGGCGAGACGATCGAACTCGGGCCGGGCGTCCGGGTCTCCGTCTATCCGAGTCAGCACTCCTGCGTGTGGTCGCACGGGCAGATGGCCGACGCAGGCGAAGTCTGTCTCGGCGATCTCGGGGTCACCTGGCAGGAGCAGCGCGCTCGCTTCGCCGAACTGGCGAAGCATCTCGCGACGGGGCTCGATCCGGTGGCGATCCGTCACGTGGTCGGCGCCCAGCAGGGTGATCGGGGGGACGGCGGCGCGCTGATCTATTTCTTCGAGATGCCCGACGGAACGTTGCTGTATCAGGACACCTCGGGACACTGGACGGGGATCCTGCACGGCCTGCGGCCCGACGTCGCGATCCTCGCGGCAGCGGGACGCGGCAACATCGACGGGGAGCCGATCCAGGGATCGCTGGCCCGCTTCGTCGGTCGGCAGGCCGATCTGCTCCGCCCCCGCCGCATCGTGCTCGGACATCACGACGACTGGCTGCCCGGGTTCTCGATCCCGACCGACCTGAAGCCGATTCGCGAAGAACTCGCGCGCGTCGTCCCGCGCAGCGAATTGCTCGAACTGGGCTATCTCGATGGCCGGGAGATCCTGCCTCTGCCCGCGCGAACCTGAACGAGCCGCTTTTGTTCAGCTTCCAGCTCGGCTCGTCCGGATGATCGGCCGGGCACACCACAGCACCGTGAGCAGCGCAGCGACCAGCGACACACGCATGCCAGCGGTGAAGCTCCGCGGCTCGAAGCGCAGCTCGATGAAGTGGCGGCCTGGCGGCACCACGCAGCCCATGAAGTCGGCGTAGACGGGCACGACATCGCATACCGTCCCTCCGCGATCGCCGTGCCAGCCCGGATGATGGCGCTCCGAGAAGACGAGCAATTGCGGGGTGAGGGTGTCCGTCTGCACGCGAAGCAGGCCCGGGCGGTCTTCGAGCACGCGGACAGCGCCGATCGGACCGGGGCCGATCTCGAGCGGCCGGGCGACGAGCGCCGTCGAGGCCACGTCGATCCGACCGATCCGATCGAGCACGGCATCGGTTGCTTCGGCGGCGACCACCAGTCGTACACGCGGCAGCGGTTCGATCGCCCGGCCGGCGCGCGACGATGCAACCGGGATCCCCGCCACGAGGCGCGCGTGACGCAGCAGCGTGGGATCGGGCGCGGGAATCGGATTCCGATCTAGCCCGATCGGCAGCACGCGATCCGGTGTCATCGCCGCGTAGCCACTCGCGAGCCGCACGCCGCGCAACGTGAGCACGGTCGGACCGCGCTCGATGCGCTGATCCGGTGCGACCGGCGGCGGATCTCCGATGCCCGCCCACTCGGCGAGCCGGACCGTCGGAAGCGAGCGCACATAGCTGAGGCCATAGACGCCGAGATCGACCGCGGTCACGACCACGAGTGCGTAGAGGGCGAGCCGATGACCTCGCGCCGAGGCGATCACCAGCGCCGTCGCGATCGCGATCAGGGCCACTCCTGTCGCCGTCTGGCCAGTTCCGGCGATCTCCCATCCGGGATGCGCGGCCTGCACACTCGGCAACCCGATCACGAGGGCGACGAGAGCGGCGACCCCGAGCGGCATCGCCAGCGGCCAGAGGGTCCGCCACGCGGGAGTCGATGCACCGTCCCGTCTGCTCGCGAGATCGGCGAAGGCAGCCGTCGCCATCAGGGCCAGACCGAGTTCACTCAGCATCACGTAGCGGCCCGGCGCGCGGAACAGCCCGACCACCGGAAGCAACTCCTGCAGGCGGTAGAGCCCGCCCTGCTCGCCCAGCGCGAGCACAGAACCGAAGACCGCCAGCAGTGCGCCGAAGCGCAGCATCGGCCAGAGCGCGCGGAGTCGCCTGCCCCGCAAACACGACCACACGGCCAGCGGCAGCACGGCGGCGCCGCAGTAGAACGCAAAGCCGGCGGTGTTGCTGCCGACGGTGCGGTCCACGAACAGATACGGCGCGACGAGTTGCACGATGTTGATCGGCGCGAGCGCGTAGCTGTTGGCGTGGCCGCTTCCGGGATCGGCACGCAGCGAAGTGCCGAGAGCATCCCACTGCGGCAGCAGCTGGATCGCAGCCAGCGAGACCCCCAGCACCAGCGCCAGTGCGAGCGGCCCGAGGGCGACGAGTCGCTCGCGCGGAACCCACACGCGACGCCCGGGGAATCCTCCGAGGAGCCACGTCAGCGCCCAGCCACCGAAAGCCACGAGCGCCATCCACATCACCTGGGGATGGCCGTGCAACCCGACCGACGCGACCAGCAGGATCAGCGCGAAACGGGCCAGCGACGCCGAGCGTGGATTCGAACTCTCGAGCGCCACGTCCGCGGCAAGAAGCATCCACGGGAGGTGGGCGACGATGGCGGTGAAGTTCATGTGGTCGAAGTGGAGGAAGTTGAATGAACCGAAGCTGAAGACCAGCGAGCCGAACGCCGCCGCTGCGAACGACACGCGCCAGCGCACGAGCAGCGCGAACGTGCCCGCGACCAGCATCAGATACGTCCGCATGAGTTCGAGCGAGAAGGCGACATGGAACGGCAGCAGCCTGTACTGGAGCCAGTTCAGCGGATGGGCGAATGCACCCTGTCCCTCGCCGTGCAGGTAGAAGCCGGTGAACTCGTAGGGGAACCAGAGGAACGAGTCACCGGCCGCGAGCGCCTGCGAGTAGAAGTACCGGACGGGCACGTGGAAACGGCCGAGGTCCGAGAGGACGTAGAGCTGTCCATTCAACAGCGGCCAGGCCAGCGCCAGCAGCAACGCGACCGAGCATCCGGCCGCGCACCAGAAAAGCGGATCGCGTGCCCGAATGTCCGTCGCTTCGTCGGCCGGCACTGTCGCTCCCACCGACCAGTCTAGTGCGGGAGCACAACGGACGGCTGGCGTGGACCCGCGAAAGACACGCCGGGACTCAGCGGTCTACGTCGCTTCCGGTCGCAGCGGGTGTGCTGTCTCGTCCTGCGAACTCGCCGATCCGGAGCCCCCGGATCGCGATCGAGAGCCGACCTTTGGCGATGATCTCCAGGCGATCGCCCTCCCCGCAGCGATGCAGGGTGCAATGGTGCGAAACGACACCCAGCCCGGGCCGTCCACGCGCTCGCCTTGCGTGCACGCGCAGCACCTGCCCCGATTGCAACGTCACGGGCTGGATCTCGAGGCCCACCACCGTCACGAGGAATCCGATCTCGAGGGTTCGGCCCTCGCTTCGGGCGATGAAGCCCTCGTGGACCGCGATGGTCTGCGCCATGTACTCGACCGCGAGCCACGTGGGCACCGTGCCGTCTTCGCGCAGCAGCGAGGATCGGCTGCCGACGACGACTCCGGCGATCGTGCACTCGTCGTCGTGGTCGATGATCCGATCGAGCAGCAGGCTCTCGCCACGATGGGGAATCAACGTGGAGAGATCGATGCGATCCTCAGGACGAAGGGTCATCGTCGTCCCCCTGTCGAGCGTGATCGGCTTCGGCCCAGAAGTCGTAGAAGTTGAACCATTGATTCGGTGCCTTCAGACAATAGTGCTCGAGTCTCGCCGCATAGCGCTCGACCTGGTCCTGGATCCGGGCCGAGCGATTCCGTCGTCCGATCGCACCGCCGGCGCTGATCGACTCGAGGTACACATCGTAGGCCCACGGGCCCCTGCGCAGCGCGATCGTCAGGATCACCGGCACCCGGAGCACGCCTGCAAGCATGAACGGGCCCTGCGAAAACGCCGCGAGCTGGCCGAGGAACTTCGCGTAGGCGACGCGACTGCGCGCGCCCGGCAACACCCGATCTGCGAGCACGGCGACGAACTCGCCGCGTTCGATGCACTGTCGCACCTGGAAGGCGGCCTTCGTGGAATTCGGATCGAGATCGATGATCCGTACTCGTGACTCGGGATCGAGTTCCCTGAAGGCGGCGTTGATCCTTTCGGCATGGACCGAGTACATGATGACGTTGACCGGGATGTCGGCCTCGCGTGCGATCACGCGAAGCACATCGAAACTGCCGACGTGGGCCCCGACCAGCATGGCGCCCGTCCGCTTCTCGACGAGCGGCTCCATCGCTTCGCGGCCGTGCAGCGTGATGTCGAACTTGTCGATCGCGCCACCCCAGAGTGCGAAGCGGTCGAGGATCACAGCCGCGAAGCTGTAGATGTGTCGATAGACGTCGCGAAGACCGGGCTCTCCGCTCTGCCCGTGCATCCGTCGGATCCGGCGCTGGTAGTCCTTCGAAGACAGTCGGGCCGCTCGCGAGAAGAGCAGAAAATAGGCGGCGATGGGAGCAAGCACGACGACGAGCGGTGCGTGTCCGATCGTGCGCACGCAGGTCAGCAGGAAGCGCAGCGCGAAGTTCGATCCGCGTTCGCTCGCCGATGCCCATTGCGCGCTCGGCGGATCTTCTGATCCGGGCTTCATCATCTGCGCGGGGGCGCGCTTGCATCGACGACGCGGGTCCGGTTCCAGAGCGACTCGACCGCCAGACGCACGTACACCCACGCGATCCGCAGATTGTCCTCGCCCATCCGGAAGTGCGAGATCCCGCCTTCGTTGTACTGGACTCGCGTCGGTACGTTGACCACCGGCGTACCGGCACGCATCAGCCGGATGATGAGTTCCGGGTCGAACTCCATCCGATCGCCCGTGTTCGCGCGATCCAGCACCGGCAGCGTCGAGGCAAGCGGAATGCAGCGGAAGCCGCACAGCGGATCCCGGGCCGACATCGACCATGTCTCGAGCCAGACGATTCCCTGCGAGAGCTTCCGCCCGTGCAGCCGATGGAACGGGGCCGATTCGTCGAAGATCGGTTGGCCGAGCACCAGTGCGTCCGGTGCGCTCGTCGCGGCTTCCAGGAAGCGCGGGACGTCCCGCGCGTCGTGTTGACCATCCGCGTCGAGTTGCACGACGTGTGTGAAGCCCTGTCGGGCTGCCGTCCGGTACGCGGTGCGAAGCGCTGCGCCGCGGCCCCGGTTCCGATCGTGATGCACGACCGTCACCCACTCGAATCGGTCTTCGAGATCGTCCAACACGCGACGAGTCGTGTCGTGGCTGCCATCGTCGATGATGATGCAGGGCAGACCGAGATAGGCGAGCGATCCGACCACCGTCGAGATCGTGTCGGCATGATCGTAGATCGGAATGGCGAGGCAGGGTTTCACCGGCATGCCCCTTTATCCGGATGACGATCCGGGCAACGCCAACGTGATGCGTCCGACCGAAAACGTCTCCGTGGTGGACGACAACGAGAACTTCATTGCCAGACCTTCGGGCTCCACTACTTCCATGGCGGCCGAGTCATCGATCACGACGTGCAGCCGAAACCGCGCTCCGGGTCCGAGCGGCCTGATCAACTTGAAGGTTTCGATCTCCTGGATGGTCGGCGTCGTCCCCAGCACCACTGCGGCGAGGTCCATCGCCCAATCCAGCTGCAGGACGCCCGGTACTACCGGGAATCCGGGAAAGTGTCCGCGGAAGCACTGGAGATCTTCCGGGACCTCGCAGGTGCGTTCGATCGATCCATTGCCACGCGCTTCCTGCAGCACACGCGGACGATCGGTCGTGCGCGTCGGCTCGGCGGCGTCGCGAAACAGCGCCGCCAGCGCTTCGCGGGTGACCTTTCCTTGCTCGTTGTGGGGCAGGCGATCCACGAACCGCCAGTGGCGGGGGTGGACGACGGGATCCCAGCGATCCGAAAGCGACGCACGGAGATCTCGGATGAACGCTCTCCGACCGCGGACACGGAGGACGTCCAGCCCACGTGGCGACGCCACGAGCAGCGCAGCAACCCGCTGTTCGGTGTCGCGCTCGATCGTGGTGAGAACGGCGTCGTCGATCCACTCGTGCGAGCGGAGCTGCGAGCCCATGTACGCCAGATCGACCCGCTTCTCGCCGACTTTGGCAACCTGATTGGATCGCCCGCCGAGTCGGAATCGGCCATCCGGAATCATCTCGATCAGATCGCCCGTCGCGAATCCCGCATCCCCGGTGGCGACGCTCACCAGTGGCGAATCCACACGCAGGCTGCCGGTGTCGTCGTCTCGCGCGATCCGCACGCAGCCGAACGGCGTCCACGGGACGTCGTCGAGTCCAGGCGTCTGCTCGCGCCATCCGATTCCGCCGGTTTCGGTCGAGCCGAGGACTTCGACGGGCGCGCGTCCCAGCTCCTCGGCGACGGCGTGCGCGGTGGCGGTTGCCAGCGGACCACCGGAGGAGAACACGGCGCGACAGCGATCTCGCAGCAACGGGAACGACGCGTGCCGCGCGATGTGCTTGATCGAGGTCGGGACGCTCGCCAGTACGCTCGCCGGAGCCTCCAACATCTTGGGCAGCAGTTCGTCGGCATGCAGGTAGTGGTGGGTGTCGAACGGGCGCCCGCTGCAGAGCGGCCACAGCACACCGAAAAGCAGGCCATAGAGGTGCTGATGGGATGCGGTCGAGAAGAACCATGCCCCGTCGAGCTGCGCTCCGCGCCAGGCTTCGAGCTGGATGACTTCGTCCTCGAGGTGCGCGATCCGCTTCGTGTTCGACTTCTCGTCCCCGGTCGTCCCGGAAGTGAAGAGCTCGACCGCGAAGGCATCTCGACACAGTCCGGTCCGCGGATCGGACTTGGGATCCGCCGATCCATCTTCGCAATCGAGGGGATGGATCGAGGAGCCACTCTCGAACCAACCCGGCCGGTCCGTGATCACCCCCGCCACGCGCGTCTGCAGCTGGGCGAGCACCTCGGGTTGACGATTCGGCGGCAGGACCGCGTACGAGTCCGAGTGCCACAGCGCGAAGAGCCCGACCACGAACGCATACGCGTCTTCGGTCAGCAGCACCCAGGCACCGCGCCGCTGACCCGCGAGGCGACCCTGGAGTCGTCGCACATCGGCGACGAACCGCGCCCAGTCGATGGTCTGGCTGACCCCGAACTCTGCGTCCCAGCGTCGCGCGACGATCGAATCCGCTGGCCTGTCCTCTGCGAGCAGACGACAGAGATCCATCATCTGATCCGGTTTTCCGCCACGAACTTGGCCAGGCTCGCCACGGATCGGAAGATCTGGACGTTCGTCTCGGGATCGTCTTCGAGCGTCACGCCGTACCGCTCCTCGAGCACCATCGCGATCTCGAGGGAATCGATCGAATCGAGTCCGAGGCCCTCACCGAAAAGCGGTGCCTCTGTCTCGATGTCCGCCGGCGCGACATCTTCGAGCATCAGCGTTTCGACGATCAGGGACTTGAGATCTTCGTGCAGGACTTCAAGCTCGGACAATTTCCAATCGCCTCTCGAAATGCTCGCGAAGAAGTGCTGTGACTTCTCGTGCCGCGCGACCCTGGTTTCTCGACCGCTCCGAGACACCCTCGACCGGGATCGGCGCATCCACGGTGAGGGTCACCACGAACCGACGCTCGGGCACTTCCCACCACGACAAACCATGGTGGAGCGTAGCCGGATCGCACCGGAGCGTCACAGGAAGAAGGCTCTGACCTGAGCGCAGAGCGATATGGGCGGCGCCGCGGGCAAAGTGTCCGAGGCCATCTCTGGGCGACCGGGTTCCCTCTGGAAAGATCAGCACCGAGCGTCCCCGGCTCAGTCGCTGTGCGCATTCCTCGACCAGTGCCGGCCCGTCGAGGTTCGGGATGTAGCCGGCACGCTCGACCACTCCTCGCAGCCAGAAGTTGTCGCTGTGGCCCGCCTTCACCACACAGTCCGCCTGTGGCATGAAGGACATCAGGACCAGCGCATCGATCAGGGTCGGGTGATTGGCGACCACGAGAAGACCCGGTTCGCGCAGCCTTTCGGCACCGTGGGTCTGCAGTCGCATGACGCGGGTGAAGACGAGCATCCCGATCAAAAAACGAAACGTGAGATGCATCGCGTACTGGGCGCGCGCGTCACTGCGATCACCGGTACCGGCACCGAGGCGAAGCAGCGGAATCACGACGACCGCAAGTGCGAGGCAGAGGATGCCGGCCATCGCGAATCCAGAACCCGTAGCCAGGATGCGCCACGCCCGGTCGGCCCTTCGGATGACTTCGCCGACGCGACGCGAGAAGGGCCCGGCACCGTGTGCCTGGCCGGATGTCACGCTCCTTTCCACCGATTCACTATACCGCTAGTCTGCCCGCGGATCGCTTCACGGACCTGCTGCAGCGAGTTCCGTAGTTGGTCGATCCCGGTTGCGGATTGTCCCTTGGCTTCGAACATCGATCGGCCGTCGGTTCGCTCGCTCGTTCTCTCGACACCCCGACCGCAACGAATCTCGTCGATCCATCTCGCACTCGTCGGGTCGGCGTTCCAACGATCGATTCGCCGTGAGTCCAGGTGTGGATCGGTGCGCCGCCGAACCGGTTCTGCTCATCGACCCCAGGGGGGGCAGCAGCTCGGGGGCTGGTTCGGTCCATGAGCCGGAGGAGTCGGATCACTTGAAGCGACGCCTCGGACTCGCCGTCTTGATGTGGAGTCTGCTGATCTCGTCGTCCGCAGGGTCGAACGAGACCCCGCAGACATCGATGTCGCTCGATGCATTGATGCTCCTGCTGCAGCAGAGCGGGGGGGTGCGAGCCGACTTCGTCGAGACGCGGATGATCTCGATCCTCGCGGCTCCGATCGAATCCCGCGGAACCCTGTACTTCGCGCCTCCGGATCGGATCGCGCGGGTGACCACACAACCGGGCCACTCGACGGCCGTGGTTCGCGGGATGCGAGCCGATGTGATCGACGAGACGGGGCGACGCTCGGTCGACCTGCGTTCGAGCGACATCGCCTACACGCTGATCAGCAACATCATGGTGCTGCTCCGCGGCGACCTGCCGGGCCTTCGCGAGCGATACGAACTGAGCTTCGACGCCGACGGGCAGGCCTGGGAACTGGACCTCGACCCGCGCGCCGCCGATCTGCGGGCGATCATCGTGCGAATCCGCGTGAAGGGTGTCGGGGCGACGGTGACCGAGATGGACACTCTCGAGACCAACGGCGATGCCACACACTCGAAGTTCTCGAACGTCGAGACGGGATTGGACTTCGACGCGGATGGGAGCAGTGGAGTGTTCTCGATCGATCCGCCCCAGAAACCGAATGAGTGATCGAAGCATCCGGATCCTGACATTGGCGTTGCTCGCCGCGCTCGGCCTCTACTGCGCGCGGAACCTCGAGCTGACCGGTTCGATCACGCATTTCATTCCCGCCCACGTGGACGCCCGGCTGGTCCAGCTCTCGCTCGACCTGGTCGATTCGCCCCTGACCCGTCGGATGGTCCTTGCGATCGAAGGCGGTCCGGAACGCGAGCTCGTCTCGCGCGAACTCGCCTCACGGGTGCGCGCCCATCCCGAGGTGGCGTGGGTCGAAGAAGAACTCGACGCAGACGACCTCGTCGCGATCCACGATCTGTACTTCGATCGACTCGTCTACTTTGCTTCGGAGCATCCGGAAGTCGAGGTTCCGCTGCTGTTCGCCCCGAGCGCTCTCGACGCGAATGCCGCGCGTCTGCGTGAGCGCCTCACCGGCCCGGACGCGATGCTGGTTTCACGACTCGCCTCGCGCGACCCGCTCGATCTCTTCGGCCGGATCATCGATCGCGCGCGAGCGTTTCGATCGTCCGGGCAGATCGTCGAGTCGGATGGTCGGGGCTGGACGATTCTCCAGATCGGGTTGCGATCCTCACCGTTCGATTCAGCCCGACAGGTCGGGCTGATCGAGCTCGTCGATTCGGAGTTCGCCAGTCTCAGCACGCAGCATGGCGGTGGAGTCGTCCTCGAGCGGAGCGGCATCAATCTGTTCTCGGTCGCCGCCGAGAAGAGCGTGCGGACCGACGTCAACTCGATGTCGACCCTCTCGACCACCGTCGTCTGCGCTCTGTTCCTCATCGTGTTCCGCTCGCTCCGCCACTTGCTGATCGCGATCGTCACGCCGCTGATCGGGTTCCTGGCCGCACTCACCGTCGACATCACGCGATCGGACGAGGTCCACGGCATCACGCTGGCGTTCGGCTTCGTGCTGATCGGCGTGGCGATCGACTACCCGATCCATCTCATGAACCATCACGCGCTGTCGACCGGGGGAAGATCGCCTCGCGAGACTCTTGCCACGATCCGGAAGTCGCTGATCGTGTCCGGCGTGACGACCTCGCTCGCCTTCTTGTCGCTGTCCATGAGCTCGTTTCCGGGGCTCGGTGAGATGGGGACCTTCACGGCGATCGGCGTGGCCGTCACGCTCGTCCTCACCTTTCTGGGCCTGCCGGCCTTCCTTCGCAATCCCGTGTCTCCGACCGCGATCCAGCTCGCCCTCTCGTCGTCACTGGTCCGTCTGACGACTTGGACCGGGCAGCGGCAGGGTCCCCTCTACGCATCATTGATCCTGTTTCTGGCGATCGCAGCCGTGGGAATCCCGCGGCTGCACTGGGTGGATGATCCGTCCAGGTTCATGGAGATGGATGCGGCGGTTCTCGCGGAGGCCAGCCGCGTACAGAAACGGATCGGGGAGTTCGACGGCGGGCGCTTCGTCGTCGGAGTCGCAGCGGATCGCGAAGCGGCATTGGTCCTGAACGAGCAGATCGCCGACCGACTCGATCCGATCGTCGGCACAGGGGCTCTCGAGGGCATCGGGTCGTTGCGGACATTCTTGTTCTCGAATGCGCTGCAGCAACGCAATCTCGCCGCGCTCCAGGCCGAACCGGATCTCGCGGCACGGATCGACGTCGCCTACTCGACCGCCGGGTTCAGGCCCGAGGCTTTCGTCCCGTTCACCGACGCCGTCCGTTCACCGGACGTCGGCCCCTTGCTGCCCGAGGATCTCGAGGATTCCCCGCTTCGGCGAGTGCTCGCCTCGCTCGTCGAACTCGACGGCGACGTCGGTGTGGTCACCCTGCTGCGGGGCGTCCGCTCCGGAACCGCGATCGAGTCTGCGCTGGCCGGACTGGAGGGCGCGTACTACGTGGATCAGCAGGAGATCATGACGGGCATCTACGAGGGGATCCGCCGTTCGACCGTGCGGACCCTTCTCATCGGCGCCGTCGTGATCTTGGCCTTGCTTCTGGTCCGGTACAGGAGCACGACGCGTGGACTGCTTGCGTTCACACCCGCGATGCTCGGTGCCGCAACGACACTCGGACTCTTCGGTTTGCTGGGCACCCCGGTGAACGTGGTGTCGAGCATCAGCCTGCTGGTCGTCCTGGGAATGGGTGTGGACTACGGGGTCTTCGCCGTGGATACCGCACACGATGACGAAAGACTGGGCGCGATGCTCTCCAGCCTGCTGCTCTCGTGTCTCACTTCGGTGGCAGTGTTCGGTGTGCTCGCGCTGTCGTCGCAGCCGATCCTCAGGTCCATAGGTCTGACGACGGGTCTCGGTGTGCTGCTCGCGCTCGTGATCGCGATTCCGGTCCTCGGTCTGGCGAGACGCGCATGAGTGTCGTCGGATCGCGGCCGCATGGCCTCCTGTGGGTCGGAGTGCTCTTGTTCTCGTGCCTTTCCGGGTGCGCGACCGGGATCCCGCCGACTGGCGAGCCGGGATGCCCGGTGGTGCCTGTCGCCAGTCAGTTGCTCGGCGACGAGGCCAACCTGCGCGCGCAGATCGAGATCCGGAGTCACGGGAAGCGCGTCGGCTTCGACATCGTCGCCCGCGCGCATCAGGATCAGTTGATCGTCGTCGGGCTCTCACCGACCGGAGCGCGGCTCTTCGCAGTGCGCCAGATCGATCGGGACTTCCAGGTCGAGCCGACGCCTTCGCCAATGCTTCGACACGTCGCCCTCTGGGTGGTGGACGCGCTGTATCGGAGCCATTGGATCGAGCCCGCGAGCGCCGTCCAGGCCGACACGGTGCGGGATACGGAATGGGCCGGCGAGACGCTGCGTGAATCACGCAGCGGCGATCGACGGAGGCGCGAGTTCATCCGGACCGATCCCGCCCCGGCTGTCGTGGGTGTCACGATCAACTACTCTCCGCCGCCGGCGACCGACCGCAGCGGGCGCATCGAGATCCAGAACGAATGGTGCGGGTACGACGCTTCCATCGTGATCCTCGACGAAGAGGGGCCCGCGAAGCACGACACGAAACCGGAGGGAGGATCGCGTTGACGGCCCTTCTCGGGTTGCGGGCTGGCTTCGTCGATCGGTGCAGGACCTGCACGCGAGCCTTGGCGGCCAACGAAGGGATCGGGTTGCGTGGGTGATCGCGGAACAATCGGCTATCCGGTCACGAGCTGGTCGATCGTCAACTCGCTCGGAACCACCACGGCAGAGGTGATGGCCGGCCTTCGCCGCGGCCGACCGGCGCTCTCCGCGCCGCCCGAAGGCACCGGCTTCGTGACAGCGTGCGGAGTGGTCACCGCGGACCTTCCGCCGCTCGAAGGCCGACTCGCCGCCTTCGACTCGCGCAACAACCGCTTCGTGCAACGCGCACTCGGCGAGATGTCCGATCACCTGGTCGGCGCACTCGCACGCTGGGGCGCGCAGCGCGTGGGGATCTGCGTGGGATCGAGTACCGCGGCCATGGACGAGATCGAGGCGGCCTTCACCGCTCACGCACGGACCGGCTCGATTCCCGCCGGCTTCGACGTGCTGTCCCGTGGCTCAGCGGACGGACTGATTCGCGCGCTGCGCGCATTGACGGGTGCGACTGGTCCTGCGGCTGTCGTGTCGAATGCCTGTGCGTCCAGCGGCAAAGTGTTCGCGAGTGCGAAGCGCTGGCTCGACGCCGATCTGGTGGATGCGGTCCTGGTCGGTGGTGCCGACAGTCTTTGTCAGCTCACCCTGCGAGGATTCCGTTCACTGGGTCTCCTGTCCGAGGGACCGTCGCGCCCGTTCAGCAGCGAACGCTGCGGCATCAACATCGGTGAAGGATCTGCGTTCGCGCTGCTCGAACGCAGGGGCGACGGGCCGAGACTGCTCGGTGTCGGAGAGAGTTCGGACGCGCACCACATGACCACACCGGATCCCGAGGGCCATGGCGCGGCGGCGGCCATGCGGGCTGCGCTGGCCGATGCCGGAGTCGCACCCGGATCCGTCGATTATCTGAATGCCCACGGCACTGGAACCCAGTTCAATGATGCGATGGAGGCCCGGGCGATCCGCACGGCACTCGGACCGGACGCGGACCCGATCGTGGTCTCGACCAAGGGCTACGTCGGTCATACGCTCGGAGCGGCCGGATCGATGGAAGCGATATTCGTCCTCGAAGCCCTGCGCGGTGGCTGGACGCCCGCGAGCGTCGGTGCCGATCCGCTCGAGCCGGGCCTCGGACTCAACGTGCCGACGAGTGTGTGCGAGCGGAACCTTCACGTCGGTCTCAGCAACTCGTTCGCATTTGGCGGCAGCAACGTGAGCCTCGTCTTCGGAGCCGACCGATGAAGCCCGTGTACGTGCGCGGGGTCGGCTTCTGGACGACCGGCTACGCGAACCCCAAGGCGTGGTGCGCACGGGACCTCGATGCCACCGCGAGCACACCGGAGGCGCCGCTCCTGGCCGGGGCGCTTCGTCGACGCGCGACTCCGCTCACGCGGATGGGAATCGAAGTCCTGCAACAGGCGGCGCGCATGGGCGACGCCGATCCGACCGAGCTGGCGAGTGTCTGGGCGACTGCGCACGGCGAGCATTCGATGGCGATCGGACTGCTCGAGATGATGCAGCACGGTGAAGGCAAGCTGTCTCCGACCAAGTTCCACAACTCGGTGCACAACACCGCGAGCGGTTACGCGTCGATCGCGACGGGCAACCGCTCGCCGTCCACGACCCTCACCGGCGGTGCCGAACTCGTTGCCTCAGCGATCATCGAGGCGGCGTGCATGCTCGAAGCTTGGGATCGCGACGTGATCCTCGTGATCGCCGACGAGCCGCTGCTACCGCCATTCGAGCTGCCGGATTCGAGCGTCCCACTCGCACTGTCGCTGCTGCTCTCGCCGAGACCCGAAGGAGCGACCTCCGTGCTGAGCCGGATCCGGCGTGCGAACGTGGATCCGGTGGCGCTGCGGGCGCCGTTCGGATCCCTTCACGTGGCGGCCGCGGTGCCCCTGATCGAACACATCGTCGAGCAACGAACGGGTACCGTCGCACTCGAGTTCGCGGGCGACCCACGCGAACCGGTCTGGTGTCTCGACCACGACATCGTCGGCTGAATCCCGGAAGTTCCGGGGCGTCAGGGCTGCTGGTCAGAGGCCTTCGCGTGGCCGCCGGCTTCCTTGATCGCATGGATCCGATCGAGGTCGAGATCGAGCAGCCGAGTCTGCTCACCCGACGGCCAATCGATCAACACCTCGTCGACCCGGGATCGGGCTCCGAGGCCGAAGTGTTGTCGCAAGCTGCTTCCCGACAGGTATCCACCACCCGCGGCCACTTCCCTCGACTGCCAATGCTCGGACGTCCGCACCCGGATGCGCGCGCCGATCGCATCGCGGTTCGAGCTCGAACCCTCGAGTTCGAAGCCGATCCAGTGCCCGCCGTCCGAGCCGTTGATCAGCAGACCGGCCGGCATCCGATAATTGCGGAGTGCGAGGTCGAGATGCCCGTCCTGATCGGCATCGAGGACAGCGAGCCCACGCCCGTCCTCGATCCGATCGGCTCCGTTCACCCAGGCGACCTCGGTGAATGTGATGCCTTCGCTCGCTGTACCGGAGTCGTTGCGGAACAGGACGTTGCGCTCACGGCCATTCAGGCTGTGGGTGCCAATGTCGAGCAGGAATCCGGTTCGCGATCCGAGGCGTCGACCGACGCCTTCCATCATCTCGAGTCAAACGTCGTCTTCTATGGGTCCGGTCACGAACCCGTTCACCGCATAGAGATCGAGATCGCCGTCGTTGTCGTAGTCGAGGAACGCACTTCCCCAGCCCCACTGACCATCGCGGATACCCGCGCTGTCGCTGATGTCGGCGAATGTCCCGTCGCCAGCATTCATGAACAGCGCGCTGCCCCGGGAAAGCCGGTCGGTGAGGATGTCGGACTGGATCTGCACGGCGTCGGTGAAGCGACCGAGGAACCGGTAGTACCAAGGGATCGGCATCGGAAAATCGGGATGGAAGAGCGTCCACCCCGAGTTGGCGTGCATCCCGGAGACGAAGAGGTCGAGATCACCATCGCCATCGACGTCTCCCCATGACGTCCCCATCGCCGAGCCGCCATCCTCGACTCCCGCGACGGCGGTCTGATCCGTGAACGTCCCGTCTTGCTCGTTGCGAAACAGGCGGTTGTTGCCGAACTCGTTGGCGACGTAGAGGTCGGGCCAGCCATCTCCCGTGTAGTCCCCCCACGCAGCGGCCATGTCCCAACCCGGACTGTCGACACCGGCCGCACGGGAAACGTCTTCGAACGTGCCGTCTCCGCGATTGCGCAACAGCGTTCCGCGCACGCCGTTACGCGCGTCATAGGGCGGGCGCGGCGCGGTGTGCTCGTGGTCGCCCATGCGCGAGACGTACACATCGAGATATCCGTCGCGATCGTAGTCCGCGATGACGGGCATGCTGCCCCATCGACCGGGCTCGAGACCCGCTTGCCCGGTCACGTCGACGAACTGCCAGGCGCGGCGCGTCCCATCGCGAGAGTCCACCTCCGACACATTGCGGAACAGACGATCGCCGCCCTTGACCGCGGTGACGAAAAGATCCTGCCTTCCATCGTTGTCGTAGTCGAAGAAGACCACGCCGGAAGCCGCTGCGGGATAGGGGAAGGGGAGCCCTGAGGAGGCGGTGGCGTCTTCATAGGTGCCATCGCAGCGGCTGCGATGGAAGGAAAGCAATGGGCTGCCCGCGAGAACGAGATCCTCACAGCCATCACCGTCGGCGTCACCCACCGCCACACCCGACGCCTGACGGACGGGATTGTCGTCGTTCTTGCCGAACAACCGGAACGGCGGGGACGCGACGTTCGCGTGCACGTTCTCGATCCCGGCAGCGTCGGTCCGGTACGTGAACCGCGGAGTCGCGCGCGTCACCATCGTACGACCGGTGACTTCTTCAGAGGTGATCTCCCAGAAGGGATCGAAGAAGCGGACGTACAGCGTGGCCCACTGCTCCATCTGCCGGAGTTCGCCCTCGGGACTCGTGCCCTTGATGACCGCGTGCACGGTCGCCCGGTGGCCGAGAGGCCCGGGGTGGCGCCAATCGACCCGCTCGATGCGCAGTTCGGCTTTGTCGATCGATTCGAAGTATTCGAGCAACTTCGTGTATCGGTCGCGGATCGACTCGTCGCTCCGCTCGCCCCGTTCACCCGGCGCAGTCGACCAGCGCAGCGTCGGCTCGGTGCCCGGGCTCTCGACCCGCTCCGGATCCTGCCACGTGATCCCCGTCCCCGTCTCGGTCGAGTAGAGGCGGAGCAGCGCGTCGATGTTCCGGTTCTTCAGTTCCGCGGGCCAATGGCGATGCAGCGCCGCGTTGAGCGGATCGATCAGACGCGCTCGCGACTCATCCCAGGCATCCGAGTGTGCGGCATACGGCGCGAGCAGCGCGAGCAGCATGCCGATCAGCCGCACGGCGTCCGCCCGACGGGTGCGGCGTACTTGACCAGCTCGACGCATATGGTGCAGGATTCCGTTTGATGATCAGCGCGATCGAGCGGACTGTTAGCATTTCGGGTCCGGGCATGGAAGTGCTCGACGCTCTCCGCCAGACAGTCGCCCGCGCGCGACACAGCGCGCTGTATGCCGACCGGTTGCGCGACGTCCAGCTGACCGATCTCGAAGCATTCGGACGGATCGCCCTGACGACGCGGGCCGATCTCCAGCGAGCCGGGCTGACCGGCACGCGCGCGGTGCCGATCGAACGGATCTGCCACTACGGCGAGACTTCGGGCACCAGTTCGGGCGGTGCGGGCGGAGCCAACTCGACCTGGCTCACGAGTGATGACTTGACGCGCAATGCCCGGCGGATCGCGGAGCGACATCCCGACGTGTTCGCAGCGGGCAAGATCGTGTTGAACCGCTTTCCCTTCATGGCCGCACCCGCGCATCTCATCCAACTGGTCGCGCAGCAGGGCGGCGGGGTCTCGATACCCGCGGGCAACATCAACTGGGACGTGCCGTTCCCGCGCGCACTCGAACTGGCGCAGCGCACCGGCGCGCACGTGCTCGCGGGCTTTCCGATCGAGCCGATCATCCTGGCGCAGATCGCCAGGGCGCGCGGACTCGATCCCGCCAGAGCGACGGCGTTCGAGACGTTCTTCCTCGGCGGCTCGCCCCTGCCGCCGGTTCTGCAGAAGCGCATCGAACGGATCTACGGTGGCGCCCGGGTGATCGAACTCTACGGATCGACCGAGACGATGCTGCTCGGCACGGGGTGTCGCGAGCGGACGCTGCATCTCGAGACCGAACTGTCGCACTGCGAGTTTCAGAGGCTCGACCGCGACGAGCAGGCCGCGATCGGCGAGGAGGCCCGGCTGATCGTCACGACGCTCGGCATCGAGGGCAGCCCTCTCGTGCGCTTCGAGACCGGCGACATCGTCCGGCGGCTCGCGCCCTGCGCGTGTGGCGATCCGCGTCCCGGCATCATCGTGCTCGGCCGCGAAAGCGAGATCGTCGAGCTGGCCGGACGAGGCCTCTACCCCTACGAGATCATCGAGGCCGGTGCGGCCGCCGCCGATGCCCTCGACAGCTCGATATTCTTCGCGATCGCGATGCCGGATCGGCTGGTTTTCCGCATCGAGGTGCCTGATCCCCGCTCGACGCGCACCGCTGTGGCCCTGGACGCACTGCGCTCGCATCTCGGAGAGATCCCGGTCGAGGTGGAGTGCACACTTCCGAATTCGGTGTTGGACGTCGGTCAGATCGGGCGGAGCCCGAGCGTCTACAAGCCGGTGCTCGTGAGCAACTGGACGCGTCCGGGACGTCAGCTGATCTCGATCAGCCAGGGCCTGATCGAGTGGCCGAGCATCGGCCTGCGCGAACTGCTCGAGATGCTGTCCCGTGGGGTGCGCGGCGCACTGCGCAAACGCAGACTGCGACGTGACCTGCGAGTGGCCAAGCGTCCCACTCGGTGATATCTAGCCCGAATGCCCCACTTCTCGATTGATTCCGACGCGATCGCGAAAGACAGCGCACTGGCTGCCGCACGCGCCCGGGACGGCGCAGCACCGGCACTGGCCGCGCGACTTCGCTCGGGTGAGGCGCTGGATGACGTCTCGGTGGCGACTCTCCTCCTCTCGAAGGATCTGCCGACGGATGAGTTGATCGGGATCGCGCGAGCCCGGCGTCCCGTCGGACCACCGCAGATCGAGACCTTCTCGCCGCTCTACATCACCAACGAATGCGACGGCGAGTGTCTGATGTGCGGCATGCGGTCGAACAATCGCGCGCTGAAGCGCGAGACCGCCGATCAGGCCACGGTCGACGAGCAACTCGACATCCTGCATCGCCGCGGCATCCGTGCAGTGGCCGTGCTCTCCGGCGAGTATCGCCACGGAGCACGACGCCAGACCATGCTGAAGCGCGCCGCAGCGGCGACGCGCGCTGCACTCGATCGAGGCTTCTCGCACGTCCTGATCAACGTCGGATCGATCGATGCCGACGAGTACGCGGGACTGCTGACCGGGATCGCCCGCGACGGAGATGACGCCCTCGCGCCGCACGTCACGATGTGCACGTTCCAGGAGACCTACGACCCGACCGTCTACGCCAAGTTCATGGGGTCGACGCCGGACAATCCGCGTTGCGGATTCGAGCGCAGGCTGCAGAACTTCGATCGCGCTGCCGAAGCGGGCATGCGGTCCGTCAATCCTGGTGTCCTGCTCGGGCTCAACCACGACCTCGCCTACGAGCTGATCACTCTCTGCGCGCACGTCCGACACCTCACCGCGCTCGGCCTGCAGGTCTACATCAGCTTGCCGCGCCTCCGGAAGGCGAGCGGGGCCGAGCATCGTCGCGGCGTCAGCGACGACGATCTCGCACGCGTGGTCGCCCTGCTCTCCGCGCGCTTCCCCGATGCGAAGGTCGTGATCTCGACCCGTGAGGCGCGCGAGATCCAGCAGCGCCTGCTGCCGATCATCGGCGTGCTCACGGCGGGTTCGCCCGGTGTCGCGCCGTACGACGAAGCCGGCGCGCGATTCGAAATCGAGGCCAGCCAGTTCGAGGTCGTGGATCAGCGACCCTTCGAGGTGATTCTCGGCGAGTGCCTCGCCATCGGGGCGACGATCGACGGATACGCACCGGTCCAGGCGACGAGTCCCACCCCCGCGTTCTGAGGGGGCGGACCGTGCCGGCGTGACGTCCAGGCAAGCGAACGGCTCGGGTTCTCCTGGATCCCGCTCACGGCTGTCCATTCGCTCACGGCTGTTCACCGGCTCACGGCTGCTCACCCGCTCGCGGCTGTTCATCTGGGGCAACCTGGCGTTGGGCGTCGGGGTGCTCGCATACGTGATGCGGGCGTATGGTTCGCAGGCCGTGGCAATCCTGCGGCTCGACTTCTCGCCGGGCTGGTTCGCGAGCTTCGCGATCGCGACGACCGCGACGATCGTCTGTCTGTCATGGCGCTGGCGGTACATCATCGGCGGGCTCTCGACACCGCCCAGCCTGCCGATCCTGACCCTGTATCGAAGCGCCGCACACACCCTGGCCGTGCTGATCCCGAGCGCGAAGCTCGGTGGCGATCCGCTGCGAGCGTGGCTCAGCAGTCGCTCTGGACTCTCGGCCGGCCATTCGATCGCGAGTACGGTGGTCGATCGGACGCTCGAGATCGGTGCGGCGACGCCATTCAGCATCATGTTCGCCGTGATGCTGTTGCAGTACGGTGTGCCCCGGCTGGAGAACGTGCTCGTGAGCATTGCGGTCGGGACGATCGCCCTCACACTCGGCGTCGTCATCGCGGTGCGACGCCTCCGCAGTGGAGCCGGGCTCGTCAGCGCCTTGATGCGGAGCACGGGCGCTTCTCGCTGGCCGATCGTCGATGCGCAACGCGACCACATCGAGCACGCCGAATCATCGACGGCGGTGTTGTCGAGACAGCACCGCAGGATGGGCGTGGCCTTCGCGGCCGGGCTCTTCGCGAATCTGCTGGTGGTCGTGGAGTTCGTGTGCCTCCTCGAGGCGTTCGATCTCCCCACGACCCCCATCACGGTGGTGGCCGCGATGTTCGCCACCGGCGCCGCGCACATGTTCCCGATACCGGCCGGGGTCGGCGTGCTCGAGGGCTCACAGATGTGGATGTTCGAGATGCTCGGCTATCCCGCGGATGTCGGCCTGGCGGTGGGACTCGCGGTCCGACTTCGCGAGATCCTCTGGATGCTGCCCGGCGTCGTCTTCCTGATCGGGCGATCCGTGCTCACATCGGTCAGACACGACCCGCCCTCATAGCCGGCATCGCTTTCGGACATCGCCGCTCGGAGTCGACCTCGAGTCAGGACGTGGCCAGCGAGGCGAGTTTCGCGCTCATCTGGTCGAGGATGTTCGGCTGACAGGTGCCCGTCGGGCCGCGTCCCTTGATGACGAGCATTCGTCCAGTCGGTCCGCTCAGGATGTACGTGACGTTGCGGACGCTTCCGCAGGCCTGTGTGCGTCGATTGCCGCCCAGCCGGATATCGAGCGTGTAGCCGACCGTAGTTCGCGCTTCGACCGGTTTGAGACCGACTTTCGTCAGCGACTCCGTGATCCGGGGCCTCTCGTCGGGCGTCATCACGAAGATGTCCATCTTCTTCTCGATCGGGAATCCGTAGTTCCTCGTCACCGTGGGCGGAACGTCGGACGCACACGAAATCACGGATCCCACCGATCCGACCAGCACCGCGACGACGATCAACAGCATCGCGCGATTTCCGGAAACCTGGCCCTTCCTGGCTGCCCGCATTTCATCCTCCTCGAGTGGTGACGGTCGCTCCTGCGCCCGGTACCGGGTCCGTCCAACCTCGTTGCTCTGCATCAAGTGCTCGACGTTCCGGTGGACACCTGTCTTCCGCGATCACCGATCCGCCGGGCACGGCGCCTGCGCGGAGCGACCATCCCGCGGATGTGCTGCCAGAGCGGTCCGTGGAATCCCCGCTTGCGCAGGATCGAGAACAGCGCCGGGTCGTAGTTGACACCGAGCGAAGGAATGCTCCACCAGGGAAACTCGCTCTTGCGCGCATCGAGCAGTTCGAGAACGGACTCGCGCAGCTTCCTGCGCTCGCGCGCCAGTTCCGGATCGAGCGCCTCGTAGTCGTCCACCCAGGCCATCAGGATGGCGCTGAACGGATCGAGGTCGAGAATGAACTCGAGCGTACGCTGGACGTCGTCGAAGTCTTCGCCCGGCGTTCCGAGCAGGAAGGTGTGGCAGTCGGGGATTCCCTCTTCTTTGGCGAGGCGACTCAGCGACCGGATCTGCTCGGTCGTGAATCCCTTGCCGAGAGCATCGAGCAGACGATCCGAGCCCGAATCGGCGCCCACCTCCATGCCAGCGCAGCCGGCGGCCTTCATCAGCTTCGCGAGTTCGGCGTCGAACCCCAGTGGATTCGCGTAGCAGGTCCACGGGATCTTCACGTCGCGCTCGATCATCTCGCGGCACACCGATTTGGCATGCGCACGCGGCAGGTTGAAGACCGAGTCGACGAAGAAGACGTGCTTGAGAGCGGGCTGGTCCCGGAGGATCGACTCGAGTTCATCGACCACGACCGACGGTGCGCGAGTCCGGCCGACGCGTCCTTCGATGATCGGATAGGTGCAGTACTCGCATCGCAGCGGACAGCCGCGCTTGGTCTGCACTCCCTCGATGCCGTATTCCGCGTAGTGGCGCGGGTCCACGAGCGATCGATCGGGAAAGGGCAACGTGTCCATGTCGAGGAAGCCCCTGGCCGGGGGATTCGAGACCAGTTCTCCGTCCACGAAGCGATGGAGGTTGCCGATCGCGGAGAATCCGACTCCCGACTCGAGTGCTTCGATGAGCGCCGGGAACGACTTCTCGGCCTCGCCCGCGATCCCATAGTCGGGCCGCAGTCTTCGCATCAGATCGCCCGGCATCACGGAGAACCCGCTCCCGCCCATCACGATGGGGGCGGCCGTACACGCGCGGATGGCCGCGAGGAGCTGTTCGTAGTAGGCGATGGTGTCGGCGGTCCCGCTGTAGTCGGCGGATTGGATGTTGCGCATGCCGACCGCCACGACTTCCGGCGCGAAGGCCACCAACCGATCGCGCACGAACTCGAGCGGCGAATCTTCGAAGCACAGATCCAGCATGATCTTCGCGTGGCGATCCGGGAGGCTCGCCGCCACCCAGAGGATCCCGAGCGGGATCACCGCGTCCGGAAGTTTCTCGCGATTGCCCGAGATGAAGGCGACTCTCACCGTGAGGACTCTCGACCTGCCTCGCGTCCGGGGCGGGCGGCGCTTTTCTGCTCGAACCACAGATCCATCGAGATATTTCCAGGTCGGGTTCCGGATTCCTGCGTCCGTTCGCAGCACCCGAACCGACGACCAGCGGGCGATATCCGTCGCGCGAGTACAGTACCGGATCCATCCTTGATCGGTCACGCGTGCGGCCTTCCCGTCGGCGATCACCGCTGCGTAGCGCTCCGACGAGTGGTGAGGCCGGATACACGCGAGTATGCTTGCCCGATCGGTTCGAGCCGCAGGAAACACGAAGCCCTCCCTTCGGCCGTCGATCTCGGTGGGGCACAGTACGGGCCGCGTCCCGTCGATGTGTCCTGGTCGGAGCCTGGTTTGAGCGGACGAGCCTTGGTCACTGGTGCCAGTCGTGGAATCGGTCGCGCGATCGCCCAGAGGCTTGCGGCTGCCGGCCACCCGGTCGTCATCAACTATCGATCGCGCCAGGACGACGCCGAGGAGACCGCCGAGTCGATCCGGAAGGCCGGCGGCGAAGCGGAACTGCTCGCCTTCGATGTTTCGGATCGCACCGCCTGCCGGGCGGCGATCGAAGAGGACATCGCAAAGAGCGGCGCATACTACGGCGTGGTCTGCAATGCGGGCGTGCATGCCGATGCCGCGTTTCCGGGCATGAGCGAAGACGCATGGGATCGCGTCCTGGACACGAACCTCGGCGGCTTCTTCAACGTACTGCGGCCACTCCTGATGGCCATGGTCCGCGCGCGCCGGGGAGGTCGGATCGTGACGATCGCCTCGGCGGCCGGTGTTCTCGGAAACCGCGGGCAGGTCAACTACAGCGCCTCCAAGGCGGGATTGATCGGCGCGACGAAGTCCCTGTCGCTCGAGCTCGCGAGCCGGAGCATCACCGTCAACAGCGTCGCCCCGGGGCTGATCGACACCGAGATGGTGGCCGGGCTTCCCCGAGAAGAGCTCTCCCGGCTCATTCCGATGAAGCGATTCGGACGCGCCGACGAAGTGGCTGGGACCGTTGCCTTCCTCTTTTCGCGCGACGCGTCATACATCACGGGTCAAGTGATCTCGGTGAACGGCGGTCTCGCAGGATGACGATCCCCTCCGCGCTGCAGGACCGCTATGACGCCGTGATCGTCGGCGGAGGCCTGGCGGGGCTGTGCCTCGCCATCCAGCTGCGACAGAACCTCCCGCAGATCCAGGTGCTGGTGGCCGAGAGGAACGAATCCCCTGCCCCTTTCGCCGCCCACAAGGTCGGCGAGTCTTCGGTCGAGATGGCCAGCCACTATTTCGTGGATGTCCTCGGTCTCGGCGACCTGCTTTCGAACGAACTCCCGAAGTTCGGACTGCGCTTCCTCTTCTCCAGTGACGACAACACGGACGTGGCCAGCCGGCTCGAATGTGGCCCGAGCCATTTCCTGACGGTGCCGAGCTTCCAGATCGATCGCGGTCAGTTCGAGAATGCGCTCGCCTTCCGCGCACTCGAGCTCGGAGTCCACTTCGAGCGTGGTTGTGCGGTGCGCGGGATGCACCTCGGCGCAGAAGGTCGCGATCACCGGATCGAGCTCGAACGAAGCGGACGAAGCGAGCAGGTGCAGTGTCGCTGGCTGATCGATGCCAGCGGCAGGGCGTCGCTGCTGAAGCGACAACTCGGCGGCACCAAGCCCAGCCGGCACGCAGCGAACGCGGCGTGGTTCCGTATCGATCACCCGATCGACCTCGACGATTGGTCAGATGATCTGCAATGGAGTTCCCGCCTCAAACACTCACGACGACTCTCGACCAACCATCTGATGGGCGAGGGCTACTGGGTATGGCTGATCCCGCTCGCCGGTGACCGGACGAGCGTCGGCATCGTGACGGATGCAGTGCTGCACTCGTTCGCCGAGATCTCGTCCTTCGATCGAGCGCTCGACTGGCTCGAGCGCCACGAACCCCAATGTGCCGATGTCGTACGAAACCTCGAACACGCGAGGCTCGACTTCAAGGCGCTGCGCCACTATTCGCACGATGCCAAGCAGGTATTCAGCGCCGAGCGCTGGGGGCTCGTCGGCGACGCCGGTCTCTTCCTGGATCCCCTCTACTCGCCCGGAAGCGATTTCATCGGCGTCGGCAACGGCTATCTGGGCGATCTGATCGCACGGGATCTCCGCCGCGAAGACATCTCCGAAGTCGCCGTGCGATACGACCGCGCGTATCGATCCCTCGGTCGCACCTATCTCGTCAACTACCACCGCCAGTACCCGATCATGGGCAGCCCCCGCGTGATGACCACCAAGGTGATCTGGGATTTCGCGATGTACTGGGGGGGCGTCGCTCTTCTCTTCTTCAGCGATCGGCTATGCGACGAGCGCTTCGTCGAGCGGACACACCCGATCATGCAGCGGTTCGCCGCGCTGAACATCCGCATGCAGGCTCTCTTCAGGGATTGGGCGGCCAACTCGCGAGACGGCGAGCCGCGTCACGGCGCCTTCGTCGACTATGCGGAGATCGAGTTCCTGGCCCGGATGAACGCCGAACTGAAGTACGCGTACGGCGAAGACGAGTTGCTCGCGAAGCTCGAATCCAACCTGGCTCTCGCCGAGGCGCTTCAACTGGAGATCCGAGCCGAAGCCGCGCTCTGGATGCCCGACCGGCCGGGCGTCTGCGCCGATCCGGCGCGAAGCGAACACCTCAGCGCGGTGTTCGGGGCGATGCGACCGGCGGTCTGAACTGCTGCGGTCCACCGCGCCGCACCCGGAGCTAGAACCAGCCGGCGCCCGAGTACCCGATCGTGAGCCCGCAGGCGATCATCAATGCCGCCGCCGCCGCCCGCGGTGCCTGCAGGTCGAAGCGCCGGACCCACGCGAACAGGCCGCCGCCGAAGACACCGCCGAGAAACACCAGCATCGTGTAGCCCAGCGAGAACGAGAGCATGGCGACGACGCCCGAACCGGCAACCGCCTGCGCGGCGGAGATCGTGAGCAGGGCGGCGAGCAGCGGGCTCGAGCACGGCGTCGTGATCAGCGAGAACGCCGCGCCGGCACCGATCGGCCCGAGTGCACGACGGCTCGAGCCGAGCAGGTGCCGCGTCGGCGCGGGAACGACTTCGAGGATCGCCAGACCGAAGTACAACATCGCGACGCCGGCGATCAACAGCATCGGGCCGCGATGGTCGATCATCAGGAAACCGGCCAGATCACCGAACAGACCGAGCACCGAGAGCGCCAACGCCGAACCGAGCACGAAACGGATCGAAAGCCCGATCGACCGGAGACCACTGCTCCCCGATGCCCCGATGTACGCGACGTTCAGCGGGACCAGCGGCAGGATGCAGGGAGAGACGCTGGCGAGCAGACCGGATCCGAAGCCCAGCGCCGGGAGCAGCAGCAGTCCCACGCGCTCGAATCGCTCCGGTGGAAGCAGGCTGCTGAGCGACCATTCGAAGTCGAACAGCGCGGATTCGATCGTGTCCTGCCAGTACGCCATCGAGACGACCACGATCGAGGAGACGACCAGCGTCGCCAGGAAGGCGGGATGAGCCCACAGGCGAGCATCGACCTCGCCCGGATCCGCAGGGCCGGACGCGCAGGCGTTCAAGACGGGCGACTCGCTTTCGAGATGGCATCGAGATATTTCGAGAGATCCACCTCACCGCTCATGATCGCCACCGGTTCGCGCGACTTGCAGTCGAGAACAGCGATCGTGCCCGTCCGACTGCGGTATTCGCTGAAGAAGCTGCCGAGCCCGAGCCGATCCGCCGTGGCTTTCGACTCCTCGAAGGCCACGCGATCCGACACGTCCAGCTCGACGATGTTCACCTGTTCGGCCATCTCGGTTCCCAGGCGGGTCCAGACTGCATCGACCTTGCGGCAGGTCGCACACCAGTCGGCATGGATCTTCACGACGAATGGTTTGGCGGTGCAGACGGCCTCGGACTCACCCGCCCGAGCGGCCTGGAACGGGACCACTCCGCAGAGCATCACGGCGGCCGAAATCGAGGCCAGCCACGAAAGTCTCTGTCGGGACCGCACGGACACGGGAAAACGGGATCGACGGGAAAATCCAGGCATCTGAAAGAGCGACTCCGGCATCGTGAAGACTGCGTAGCTTCGTTGCGTTTCGATGGAGGGTCCCGTCCGCCGACAGGCTCGATCCTCTGCCGATCACGCGACCGAGGATCCTGCAGCCCTTCGTCCGCTCGTCACCGGTGGGAACCGGCCGGTCGCCAGCCCCAAAGCGCCAGGAGCGACGGATCACTGCCCAGCATGCCTCGACGAGCCTCCCTCTGCCAGCGTCGAAGCCGCATCGAACGGATATGGCACCTTCGCCCACGCATGGATCCGCTCGTGCGGGACACGTCCACTCGCTCGGATGCCTGCGACCCGTGTGCCTCTTATACTCGCCGGCCGGTCCAGACGATCGGGACCGCACGATCGGCACTCTGCTGGGCGAAGTGCTTCGCCCCGTCGGGTCGTGTCCTGGGACCGACCGAATCGTTGGCATCAATCACCGCGTGCGATGGCTGGCGCGCGAAACAGCGCGGACGTTCTTCGTCCCGCCTCGGGATGGCAGAAGTGGAGAAGGTTCGCTTCGGGGACGGCGACCTCGCCATCGAGGACGTCGTCGGATTGGCGCGGGAGGAGCGGCGGGCCTCGCTGTCCGATGACGCGCAGTACCGTCGCCGGATCGCCGAATCACTCCGACTGGTCGCCGAGTTTCAGCGGTCGGGCCGCGAGATCTACGGGGTCACGACCGGCGTCGGTGCCTCGGTGGGCAACCAGATTCCCGCTGCCCTGCGCGCCGACATGCCCCTGAATCTGCTCCGTTTCCACGGTGTCGGGACCGGCCGGATCCTCGACGAAGAGGAGTCGGTGTCCGTTGTGGCTTCGCGCCTCGCTTCCCTGGCCCGTGGCTATTCGGGCGTACGCGAGTGCGTGCTCGAACGACTCTGCGAATTGATCAATCTGCGACTGCTGCCGCGCATCCCCGCCGAGGGATCGGTCGGTGCCAGCGGCGACCTGACCCCGCTCTCGTATCTGGCCGCAACTCTGGTCGGCGAACGCGAGGTGTCCTTGCGCGGAGACGAGATGAGCGCGGCCGCCGCTCACGCCAAGGTCGGCCTTCGACCACTCATCCTCGAGCCGAAAGAGAGTCTCGCCATCATGAACGGCACCAGCATGATGACGGGCCTGGCCTGCCTCGCGTTCGCGCGGGCCCGCGCCCTGGCGGCGCTCGCCTCGACGCTGACCGCCATGACGAGCGAAGCCATCCATGGCAATCCCGAGCACTTCGACGATCGGATCTTCGCCCTGAAACCGCATCCGGGATCCCGCGCCTGCGCGACCTGGATCCGCGAACACCTCGGCCACGATCGATCGCAGAAGAGCGCGCGGATCCAGGACCGCTATTCGATCCGCTGCGCGCCGCATGTGATCGGCGTCCTCGTCGACGCGCTCGAATTCTCCCGCGTCATCCTCACCACCGAGCTGAACGGCGTCAACGACAATCCGTTGATCGACCCCGAGTCGGGTCGTGTGCTGCACGGCGGGAACTTCTATGGCGGACACGTCTGCTTCGTGATGGACGGGCTCAAGACCGCCGTCGCCAACGTCGCCGATCTGCTCGACCGACAGCTCGTGTTGCTCTGCAGTGGCGAAACCAGTGACGGATTGCCCGAGAACCTCGTCGCGGCCAAGGGTGTGGAGGGACTGATCCACCACGGCTTCAAAGCGATGCAGATCAGCGCTTCGGCGCTGACCGCGGAGGCCCTGAAGCTGACCATGCCCGCGAGCGCGTTCAGCCGCAGCACCGAATCCCACAATCAGGACAAGGTCAGCATGGGGACGATCGCGGCCCGCGACTGCCTGCGGATCCTCGAACTGAGCGAGAGCGTCGCCGCGATCCTGCTGCTCGCGGTCTGTCAGGCCGTCGATCTCCGCGATCTGGCCGATTTCAGCGCGTCCACGCAGGCCGTGCACGCTCGGGTACGGGCCGAGATCCCGATGGTCGACGTCGATCGTCGGCAGGATCTCGACATCCGGACCGCAGTGTCGCTGCATCGACAGGGTCGGCTGCCGGGGACAGGAAGGGGTGACGCCCTGTTCAGCTCGCTCGCCTCGGAGCCACGGCGCGCATGAGCGAGACCCTCCGACTGCACGAAGTGCGCGTCGCGCTCGAAGTGCCGTTCCACGACGTCGATCAGCTCGGAGTCGTGTGGCACGGGCACTACTTCAAGTACTTCGAGATCGCGCGCACGCGTCTTCTGCGAGCCATCGGGCTCGACGCCGGCGAACTGATCGGGACCCGCTACAGGTTCCTGATCACGGAGACCAGCTGCCGACACATCCACCCTCTCGCGTACGGCGAGCGGTTCGAGGTATCTGCCTGGCTCCGCGATTTCGAGAACCGCCTGTGCCTCGACTACGAGATCACGAGCATCGACCACGACCGGCGCAGCGCGCGCGGACACACGGTGCTGGTCTCGACCGACGCGGAGGGGCGACTGCTGATCCGCACACCCGAAGCGATCCGCAAACGGGTGGTCGGCTAGCGCGAAGCAGCGGAACCGATGCGGCGCGACTACTGCTCGTTCGGGTTGTACAGGACGCGGATCACCTTGAGTCCG
The DNA here is from genome assembly GCA_031413515.1 of bacterium. GTDB lineage: Bacteria > Myxococcota_A > UBA9160 > UBA9160 > UBA4427 > TMED88. The sequence continues at coordinate 22,477 of JANOFF010000155.1, read as the reverse complement.
CCCGAGTAGCGGTTGCGCGAGAAAACCACGCGGCCCTGTCCCTTGTACATCCAGTCGGTTCGGGCGGTGTCGGGTCCGTAGTAGAACGGGATCCAGGCCTTGCCGGTCATGTAGGCGTTCGCATTGTCGGGCTCGCCCATGATCTTGCGCACATCGATGTCGTTCATGTCGAGCTTGACGCCGGCGATCCGGGCACTCGGCGGCGGCGCCGAATAGCCGGCCGGGTAGGCCTCTTCACTGGCCTTCGCCGGCGAGCCGGCCGGAGCAGCGTCCTTGGACGCGCAGCCCGCGAACAGGAACAGAGCGAGAACCATCGGGACGAGCAGAGCAAGCGATCGCGACGGGCGAGTCATCGGGTGTCTCCCTTCGATGCGGATTAATGGATGGGGATCCTGCTGGGCTGGAAATCCGTCGGTCCATACATTCGAGTGCGTCGGATCGGGACCGCGCGCAGGCGGATCGTACCACCAGATGGGGCAGAGGGGCGGACGGATCACCATGAAATCCGGAGTCGGGCTCTTCGCTGAGGTCGGGGTCGAAGCTTGACAGATCCGTCGATCCATACTCAGATTGCTCATCCCGAACTCGGTCGGATTCGTGAGATCCGACAAGGAGATCAGTCATGACGAAGTCCGATACGCTTTCCGGTCGCACTCCGCTCTCCGGTCGCACTCCGCTCTCCGGTCGCACCGCGATCGTCACCGGTGCATCCAGCGGCATCGGCCGCGCGATCGCCGAAACCCTGGGCGCAGCCGGCGCCCATGTGTTTCTATGCGGACGCACCGCAGCGGCCATGCAGGACAGCGTCAAGAAGATCCGAGAGGGCGGGGGCAAGGCAGAGAGTCTGACCGCCGACGTGCGCGATCCCGCCGAGGTGCATGCATTGGTCGACGCCGCAGTCGCCGCGACTGGACGCCTCGACATCATGGTCAACAACGCCGGTGTGTCGTATCCCGCGGCGATCCTCGCGGGTGATCCCGAAGAGTGGCGCACCATGCTCGAGACCAACGTGCTCGCCCTGCTGGTGGGATGTCAGGCCGCCGTGCGGGCGATGCGAGCGTGCAAGGCCGAGGGGCACATCGTCAACATCTCATCGATCGCCGCACAACGTCGTGACTCGGGCGTGTATGGCGCCACCAAGCATGCCGTCAACTCGATCTCGGGCACGCTCCGCAAGGAACTCGAAGACGACACGATCGGCGTGATCAACGTGATGCCGGGCGCGATCGCAACGAACTTCGCACGCAACTTCGATCCGGCCTTTGTGCAGGGCTTCGTCAAGATGGCGGGGCTCGACGTGCAGGTGAAGCCCGGGGAGCGGCTGCCCGACGAGGTGTTCGAGAAGTTGTCGGGTGACCTCGGTAATCTGCTCGGCGACCCGGCAGATGTCGCGAACGCGATCCTGTACGCGGTCACGCAACCGACGAACGTCAACATCGCCGACATCGTGATCCGGCCGCCGAAGCAGCTCGACTTCTGAGATCGCGGCAAGCGGTGAGCAGAGGGCAGAGAGAAGATCGATCGATGCGCATACTCGTCACTGGAGCGTCGGGGTTCGTCGGCGGCGCCATCATGGGCCGACTGGCCGGCCAGCATGCCGTTCTCGGCCTGTCGCGCTCGAGCAGGAGCGATGAGGCGATCCGCCGTCGCGGCGGAACTCCCGTGCGAGGAGATCTGCTGAGCCTCGCGCCGGGCGATCTTCCCGGCTGCGATGCCGTGATCCACTGTGCGGCGTACGTCGAGGCCTGGGGGACGCGCGACGACTACTGGCAGGCAAACGTCGACGGAACCGATCGCGTGCTCGGCGCGGCGCGGGCAGCCGGCGCGCGACGCTTCGTCCACATCAGCACCGAGGCGGTGCTCTGGCGCGGACAGCACCTGCGCAACATCGACGAGACGCACCCCTATCCGGACTCGACCCCGTACCTGTATGCCGAGACAAAGGCAGAGGCCGAGCGGCGCGTGATCGCCGCGAACTGCATGACCGAGTTCGAAACCATCGTCGTGCGACCGCGCTTCGTGTGGGGACCGGGGGATCAGACGATCGTTCCCGAAGCTCGCGCGATGGTCGAGAAAGGTGCATTCGTGTGGCTCGACGGCGGCCGCGCCGTCACATCCACGACCCACATCGACAATCTCGTGCACGGCGTCGTGCTGGCCCTCGAGAGGGGGCGCGGGGGCGAGATCTACTTCGTGACCGATGGCCCGACGACCGACTTCAAGAGCTTCCTCGTTCCGTTGATGGCCGCGTACGGAGTCGCGCTGCCCGATCGTTCCGTGCCGAGCTGGCTGGTCCGACCGGTTGCTGCGCTGATCGAGAACACCTGGCGCGCTCTGCATCTGAAGGGCCGCCCTCCCCTCACGCGACATGCCGTCGATCTGCTCTGCTGTGATTGCATTCTGCGCGACGAGAAAGCGCGCCGCGAACTCGGCTATGCGCCGGTCGTGACCATCGCGGCGGGGTTGCAGGCATTGGCGGTTGCTCCGTCCTAGTGGACTCGCCGGCTGGCGGAACGGCCAGTCCGATCGAGCAGGCGATCCCCGGGGCTGTCTTCGCTCGCTCCCGCCATTCGCGCCGTGATAGGATCGCTCGGCTCCGGTGGCGTCGAACGCTCGCCCCGGCTCGAGGATCCTCGTCGATGTTCTTGCGGCTCGCGTCCTGCTGGTTCGTCCTGCTCTCGTTCTGCGCGCTGGCCGGACCCGCCTGGTCGGAGCGGCCGAAGAACATCGTGCTCGTGATCGGCGACGATCACGGCTGGCCCGACTCGGGCTTCATGGGCCACGACGCGATCGAGACGCCGACCCTCGATCGGCTCGCCGAAGCCGGCACCGTGTTCACGAACGCGCAGCTTCCGGCGCCCATCTGTCGGCCCACGTTGCAGACGCTGCTCACCGGTCTGCATCCGAGCCAATGGCTCGCCACGCAAGCGGCGGTGGTGGCGCGCTCCGGTCCGATTCCGTTCCGTGAAGAGGTCGTCCACTTCCGCACCCTGCCAGGCGAACTCGAACGACGCGGCTACCGCTCATGGGAGGGCGGCAAGATGTGGGAGGGCACGTTCGCGCAAGCCGGCTTCACCCACGGCATGGCGAATACGCGCCCTCTCGGCCCGTTCGCTGTGGAAGGCGACTATTTCGGCCGCGACGGCTGGGATGCCGCCCGCTGCGGCGAGACGCGGCTCTCCGACGCTCCCTGCCCGGCCCTGGACCCGATGCGCGAGTTCCTCGATGAAGTCGATGGCGAACCGTTCTTTCTCTGGTTCGCGCCGATGCTGCCCCACGTCCCGTTCGATCCGCCGCCCGAGTTCATCGCTCGCTATCTGGATCGCGGGCTCACTCTCCCGGAGATCGTCTACTACGCGCAGCTCACTCGCCTCGATGCGGTGATCGGCGAGCTGCTGCGCGAGCTCGACGAGCGCGGGCTGCGGGAAGACACGCTCATCATCTATCTGTCGGACAATGGATGGGAGCTCGGTCAGGGTTTCTTCGGCGACTTCGGCCATGGCAAGGGAAGCCTGCACGAACTCGGGACCCGCACGCCGATCGTCTTCCACTGGCCGGGGCACGTTCCAGAAGGCGCCGTGCGCGGGGATCTCGTCTCGGCCGAGGATCTGTTCTCGACGATCCTCGACTATGCGGGTGCCGAGCCACTGCCGGATCGCCCGGGTTCGAGCTTGCGCGCCGCGATCGAGCACGGCGTACCGGCCGATCGCGCTCGCTATGTGAGCTATTTTCGAGGAGTCTCCAGCGAGTACCGCGGCTACTGGGTTCGCACTCCGCGCTGGCGCTACATGGCATTCGAAGACGGACACGAAGAACTCTACGAGATCGCCGTGGATCCGTTCGAAGAGCACGATCTGGCAAGCGTTCGATCCGATCTGCTGCCGGGCTTTCGTGCGGATGTCGCCGCGTGGCAAATCGCCATCGTCACGCCGCCGCCGCGACTCGAGATCAGCGGACGACTGATCGACGAGCAGGGAGATCCGATCGTCGGATCTTCGCTGAGCCTGGACGGGCCGGCGGGCGGACTCTCGGTCCGGACCGGCGCGAACGGCGAGTTCAGGTTCCAGAATCTGCCGCACGGCGAATATCAGATCGTGGCGGACGCGGGGCTTTCGTCGCTGATCTCGACCGCCAGCGTCTCGCTGCCGGTCGGCCCGACCGGCTCCCACCTGCCGGCGCTGATCGGCCGCCCCGAGCCAGATCCGCGAGCCAGGCGAGCGGGGAGTTCGATGCTTTCGGGTCGGCTGATGACACGGGGTCGTGTTCCATTGGCCGATGCGCGGGTGTTCGTGAAGAGCATCGGCAAGCGATCCTCGGCCGGCATCGAGGTCATCGTGCCCACCGATTCGACCGGCCGCTACCTCGCCGAGAATCTGCCGATCGGGCGATATCGCATCGAGGCCGAGGTGCCCGAGGGCTTCCGCACCGCGAACTCGCAGGTGAAGTTGGCCGCGGGCAAGCATCGGATCCGGAATCTCCACACGGCCGCGCTGCGACTGTCGCCGCCTCCGCCCATCGTGCAGCCCGGCGGGCACTCGCATTCGAAGACTTCGAGCCGGCACACAAAGCACCACTGAGGGTTTGCTCGAGCCGGAACGAGAGCACCCGCGGCAGTCTCGCAGTCTCGACCGCGGTAGACTGGGCGACCCACGCCGGAGGCCGATCGTTGTCCGAGACCACCACACCGAGCCCGTCACGACGCTTCATCCGCCACGCGATCGGAGTCCTCGTGATCATCGGGTTGTTCGTCGCAGCGCAGATGGCGCGACGCAGTCTCGGGATCGAGTGGTCGACCGAGTCGATCCAGGCGGCCGTACACAGGCTCGGCATGCTGGCTCCGATCGGATACGTGGTGCTCGTGATGGGGCGGCAGTTGCTCGCACTGCCGTCGGTCGTGGTGCTGACCTCGGCGGGGCTGCTCTTCGGCGCGCCGCTCGGGTCCGTGCTCGGCGGACTCGGCATCACGCTCAATGCGCTCGTCTTGTTCGGCGCCGCGCGTTTCATGGGTCGCGACTGGGTGCTGCCGCGGCTCGAGGCGCGCTATCCCGACTTCGAGCAGCGCGCACGCAGCGCAGGACCGATGCTCATCGCGATGATGACCGCGCACCCGATGGGGATCCTGACGCCATTCCACTTCGCTGCGGGAGTCACCCGCATGTCGGTCCCCGTCTTCGTTCTCGCGGTCGGTCCCGCAGCGATCTTCCGCGCGGCTTGTTATTCGTTTCTCGGCGCAAACCTGCTCGAGCCCGGCTCGCCGCGGTTCTGGATCGCGACCACGGTCCTGACGGTCGCTTCGCTCTTGCCCCTCGCGCATCCAGGACTGCGGGCGCGGATCCTCAGCAGGCGGTAGGCGAGGCGAGCGGGAACCCGCGGCGCGATGGCGTTCTGCCGCTATAGCGTGACCCGGACGCGTTCCCGCGCGCACTCGACGCGGAACGTCCGGATCGGGAGCTTCGCAGGCAGCGCCAACGCGGCACCGGAGCGCACGTCGAATACGGCGCCGTGCAAGTCGCACTCGAGTTCGCAGCCTCGCAGCTTGCCCTCGGACAGCGGGACCGAGGCATGGCTGCAGAGGTTCTCCACCGCGTAGATGGCGCCGTCGACGTTGCAGAGCAGCACGCTGACGCCGGCGTGCTCGACGACCCGCATCTGGCCGGGCGCGAGATCCGAGACATCGACTTCGAGCGGGATCGCGCCGCTCACGCGCGTTCCACGGCGGTTCGCTCGGAAGACGGGATGTAGCGATCGAGCACCGAATGGAAGTGGCGGATGCGGACTTCCTGGTCGCCGAGATGCAGACCGCGAAATCCCGCCGAGTGCATTCCACGCTGGATGCGCGGCAGGTTGAAGGTGTCCTGTGCGAGCAGTGATCCGCCGCCTCCGAGAACGTCGAGCACCAGGTCGTCGCGATTCACGTGGTGCTGATGCTCGGGGCGCGGTACGTCGGCGTTCGGGATCCGCACGAGATTCCAGAAATCGAAGTACATGCGATCCGGATCCGTCGGGTGGGGACGATGCCGAAACACCCACGCACTGCGGCCGAAGATGTTGAACGTGACGTTCGGGAATGCGCTGTAGTGGAAGTCGTCGACGAGTTGTTCGTCGCGGAGTTCCGAGAAATCGACTCCCATCGCGGGCCCCTGGATCTCGCGCACCGCTCGCGCGATCGCGGGCCGAACATCCTCCGCTCTGCCTGCGAACTTTTCGCCGTCGATTCCGGCAGTCGCGAGGAAGTGGTTGCGGATCTTCGCGGTGATCTTTCCATGCTCGGCGTGACGCGGGCTGGCGACGCCGAGCTTGAGCAGCATGCGCGAATGGCGTTCGTAGCAGTCGAGCTGGACATCCACGTCGTCGTTGACATCCAGGGTGTCGGGATGGGTGCCGTAGATGTGGTACGCCTCGTGGAATGCGTCCATGGATGTCTTCCAATTGCACTCGATCTCGATCGTGTAGTCGCCCATCAGCTTCATCTGCTCGAAGTGGTACGGGTCGAGATGCGCGGGCAGGATGCCGAGATGGTCGACGAGCGGTTCGGCATCGGGATCGAGGTTCACCCAGACGAATCCGCCCCAGACTTCGCAGCGAACCGGACGCAGACTCAGCGCGTCGACGGGACAGCCCTGCGGAAACGTCTCGGCATCGAGTGCCGCTTCGAGTCGACCGTCGATCCCGTACCGCCAGGCATGGAAGAGACAGCTGAAGCGACGGGCATGGCCGCGACCCGGCTCGACGAGGCGGTTGCCTCGATGCAGGCAGACGTTGTGGAAGGCTCCGAAGCCTCCGTTCGACTGTCGGACCACCAGCACCGATTCACGTCCGATCTCGCATGTGAAGTAGTCACCGGCTCGTCCGACGTCGGAGACGAGTCCGGCGAGCAGCCAGACTTTCGGCCAGAGATGGATCCGCTCGAGTCCGGCCCACTCGAGCGAGATATATCGCTGCTTCGGAATCGGGGCGTGTCCGAGATCCGGCACGGGCGCGCGTTCGATCGGGGTCGGGGACAGCTTCGGGCTGGCTCGGCCGGACGACATCTGGGCTCCCCGATCTGGTGAAGTGCGCGCGGGACGGCGCCCCGGAGCCCGATTCTATCGACGCATGGCGGCTCACGGAACCCGCGAATTCGGACACGCGCCGCTTCGCGGAGCAACCGCTGGCACGACGATCAACGGGCTGGAAGACGGGGATCGTCTCAGTCGTTACTCTGTCGATGCGTCTCGCCGACCCGGCATCCCCGATCGACGCCAGCGAACCGATCCCGAACCGGAGCCCCCATGAGCGAAGACTTTTACCCGCCCGTCGCGTTCGATCAGGTCCTCGACGATCCCGGCCTCGTCCGGCGGCTGATCGAACGAAACGGTCCCTACTACCCGGTCCAGCGCTACTTCACCAACACTGCACAATTCCGCGCGCTCTCCGGCAGCGGCGCGAGAGAGATGCTCATCGCGCCGAACTTCCGGGGCGACTGGGCGTATGACCGACCGCTGATCGAGGGCATCGAACCGCTCTTCGATCACGCAGGTTTTCGCGAGGCGGCCGCAACGCTCTTCGACGCCCAGATCGTCGAACCCTTCTCGCTGTACGCCAACATCACCTGGCAGTTGCCATTCGATCAGGGCGGCGGTCACACCGATGTGCCGGAGTTCCGCGGCATCGATCGCACCCGCTACCCGACCCCGCTCCTCACGGTGATGGGACACTCGCGACTCTTCGAAGCCGAGCGGATCTCGATCGCGACCGCGGTCGCCTGGTTCTACGAGGGCAATGACGGCGGATTCATGTACTGGCCCGACGGTCCGGATTCACCTCCCCGCATCCACGAAGGCCGCATCTACAACACCGCTCTCGCAGCCGACAACGAGCGCATGTATCACCGCGTGCGCCCGGTGGGTGCTCGCCGCGCCGGCATGCAGACGGGCATGACGCTCGAGACCCGGCTCGAGCACCGGGGCGACGATCGCTGGGCGATCGCCGACGGGAACAGGGATCTTGCGGCGACGACCTGGTCGGGGCTTCGCGTCAGCGTGTCGTGGAAGGCGCGGGTCTTCGCGGACGAAGCGGCGTTGCGGCTCTTCCGGGAGCACGACGCCGATCTGACGATCGATCGGGTATTCGAGCGGTTCTTCGCAGACCTCGATCGACGCGGAGTGGCTTTCCTGCGGCCTGCCGATCCCGTCGAAGATGCAGCCTTGATGGATGTGCTCGCTGCCACCTACATCCGGCAGCCGAGCGTGTTCGAGCCCATCGCCGCGTAGCTGGAGGACGCGAGCGACGTCCCGTTTCATCCACGAAGGTCCAGGAATCGGAGCCCCGATGAGCCGTACGAAACGAATCTCGATGTGGGTGATGGCGTCCCTCTATGCATTCATCGGCTTCAACCATCTCATGAATCCCGGTCAGTTCGTCGCCATCATGCCGCCGGGGCTTCCGATGCCCGAAGTGTTGAACGTGGTCAGTGGGCTCGCCGAGATCGTGCTCGGCGTGTTCCTGCTCGAACCGAAGACCCGGGTCTACGCGGCCTGGGGGATCATCGCGCTGCTGATCGCGGTCTTTCCGGCCAACATCCACGTCGCCACGGCGAACATCGGTCTGCCGAGCGGTGAACCGGGAACGGGCAACGCACTCGTGAACTGGCTGCGCCTGCCCTTTCAGGCGGTGTTCATCGTCTGGGCCTGGTGGTATACGCGGCCCGACGCAGATCCCATGGAGGGCGCGTGAGCGGAGAGTCTTCACTAGATGACGAACCCGATGCCATCGAGAGATGGGTGCTGCCGTACTTCCGGGACTCGTCGCTCTGGCCCGTGCTGCTCGTGGTCCTCGGCGCGCTGATCGGCTTCGTGGGGATCGCAGTGCTCTTCGCCGTGCGGGACCACAAGCCGCTGGGAATCGTGTCCACCGGATTGCTGATCATCGCCAGTCTGCGTGCGATCCGATGGGAGTGGAGGCTGCACGGACGAGCGGGGCCGATCAGCGTCGCGCTCGGGCTCGTCTGGTTCCTCGCGTCGGCAGCAGCCTGGTTCGGTGCACGCTCCGGCCTGCTCTGAGGTGGCGTGGTGGCGCGCGGCCTTTCTCGGCACGGCACGCAGCGAGTCGATGCGGTCGAGACGAGTGGCACACGGGTCGGGTAATGTGGAGCGATGAGCAACGACTTCGACGCTCGAGACGATCCGGAAGCGGACGAGCGGGGCGGGGAGTCTCTCTTCGCCGAGGCGATGCGGCACCGACTCGCGACCGCGGCTCTGCTGCTCTGCATCGTGGCCGGTGCCGCGATCGGCGGCCTCTATGTGCCGGAGAGCATCGGGCTGCCAAGGCGCGTGCTCGGAGGCGCGCTGTTGGGAGGCGTGTCGTGGCTGCTCGTGATGATGGGCCGGATCATCGGAGGCTGATGATCGGCGGCGCCTGCAGGCAAGCCCGGCGAAGTGCAGCCCGACGAGCCCGACTCAGAACAGTGGCCGGACCACTCCGCGCGGGTTCGGATCCGATCGCATGGACGACCGGTCGAGCGCTTCCGCCTGCATTCGTGCCTCTTCCTGGCGCTCATGGGCGAGCGCGCGGCGGATGAACCATCCGATCACCCCTCCCAGCATCAGGAGAGGGAAGAAGGTCATGAAGGCGGTCGTGCCGATGAAGGCCTTTCGACTGGCTTCCGTGTCGCCCCCGACGCACGTCGAACAGGCCGCAGCGAGAGCCGGCAGCAGCCTGGTGGCGGCGACGGTCAGCGAACCGATCGCTGCGGCGCGGCGCATTCTGGGCGAGAAACCGCTCACAGGTAGACGACCCCGTAGATGATCGGCCAGACCCCGACGACGAACAGCCAGAACGCCTCGGTGGCGCCGAACAGACTCGGTGTCAGGAATCCTCGGTGCAGTCGCAGGCACGCGTACCCGAGCAGCCAGATCGCTCCGATGGCGTGAAGGGCATGGAGGCCGACGATCACGAAGAAGAACGAGCCGAGGATGCTCGACGTCAGCGTCAGCCCCTGCGCGATCAAGCGGATCCACTCGACGCCCTGGAAGGCGACGAAGAACGTGCCGAACCCGAGCGCCGCGAACATCGGCCGACGCATCGCCGCGCGATCTCCGCGATGGAAAGCCCGGTGGGCGACGATCAGCAGCACACCGCTCAGCAGCAGCATCACGGTGTTGAACGCCGTCGCCTCGATGGGAAGTCGCGGCTGGTCGGCCGGTGGCCAGACCGGGGCCGTCGCCTTGGCGATCGTGAACGCGCTGATGAAACCCGCGAAGAACATCGCCTCGGTGAGGATGAAGACCAGCATGCCGAACAACCCGTTCGGGATGATGGCTCGGTCTCCCTTCCGACCCGGGCCGAGTATTTCGCCTCGTCGCATCACTATCGGAGCGCTCATCGGTCAGTGCCCGCTCGAAGCGTGGGGTGCCCCTTCGTGGTGACCTGCAGGGGCGCTGTAGTGCCACGTACTGAGATTCTTCCGCCAGTTGTCACCCGAATCGTTCATCACGTCGGGGGCGACAGCGGCGAAGAACAGCAGCATGAAGACGAGGCAGGTGGTCATGATGTAGGTGATGAACTTCGGTGCCTGATTGATATGCATGAAGTTCTTGGCCACGAGATACGCCTTGACGGCGGCGATTCCGAAGGCCGTGATCAGAGTGACGGCCTGGATCTCGAGGAACGGTCCAAGTACGCTGATGACCAGCAGGACCAGAAGAATGACGTAGATCTTCGGGTAGTTGATGTGGGCGTGGCCGTGGGATTCTTCGGACATCGATTCGTTCACCTGGCTCGCGCAATCACTTGGCGATGTAGAGGAGCGGGAAGAGGAAGATCCAGACGATGTCGACGAAGTGCCAGTAGATCCCGATCAACTCGACCCGATGCAGTTCGAGACCCTTGGCTGCGCTCCTGGCGACGATCCCCATGATGATGGCACCGGCGATGACGTGCAGCGCGTGGATGCCGGCCGCCGTGTAGTAGAACGACCAGAAGGTGTTCGAAGTGATCGTGTAGCCGTGGCTGATCTCCGTGTACCACTCGAAGCTCTTGACCGCGATGAAAGTCACCGCGCCACCGATCGTGTAGACGAGGAAACGGGCGGCCTTCTTGCCGTCTCCCTTCTCGGCTGCCTGATGGCCGAGCACCGCGAAGAAACTCGAGGTGAGCAGCACGAAGGTGTTGAAGGCGCCGATCCACGTATTGGTGTTGGCGGCCTGCTCGCTCCAAGCTGCATGCGAGAGCCGGTACATGAGGTAGGAGGCCAGCAGTCCGCCGAAGATCACGATTTCGGAGGCCACCACCCACCAGACGGCCAGAAGCCCGGTCGGCATTCCTGCGGTGCTGCGTGTCGTTGCGATCGGTCTCATTCGATTTCCGATGTCCTGTTGATCGGAGTTCTTCCACATCCGGAATGGCGCCCGACGGCGCCAGTCCGATCACGGCTGCGATCAGTTCGGTTGATTCTGCGGCCAGTAGTCCTCTTTGCGATCTGGATGGCTGTATTCGTACGGGCCGCGATAGACGGTCGGCAGCTCGGGCCAGTTGCCGTGGGGCGGCGGCGAGTCCGCGCTCCACTCGAGCGTGTTGGACTTCCAGGGATTCTTCTCGGCCTTCGGTCCCGTGAACATGCTCTTGATGAAGTTGTAGAGGAACACGAACTGGAAGGCGAGCATCACGAGCAACGAGACGGTCGCCAGGACACGCAGCTGCTGATACTCCGGAAGGCTCCGATCCGGGAAGTTCCGGTAGTCGAAGATCCGCCGATGATCGCCGGCCGCACCGAGTACGAACAGCGGGATGAAGATGAAGTTGAACGAGATGATCGAACCCCAGAAATGGATCTTGCCCAGGGTCTCGTTCATCATGCGCCCGAACATCTTCGGGAACCAGAATGTGATACCCGCGAAGGTGCCGATGATGGCGATCGGATAGAAGGTGTAGTGGAAGTGGGCCAGCACGAAGTAGGTGTCGTGGAAGTAGATGTCGGCACCGCTGGCCCCGAGGAAGATGCCCGTCACGCCGCCGATCAGGAACTCGCCGATGAAGGACAGCGCCCAGAGCATCGGGGTCGTCAGGCGGATCGCTCCGCCATAGAGCGTCGCGATGTAGACGAACATCATCTCCGCGATCGGGATCGAGATGAGCAACGTCGTCAGCGTGAAGATGTGGGCCATCCGCGGGTCGATGCCGGCGATGAACTGATGGTGGGCCCAGACCGTGAAGCTCAGGACGCCCGTGCCGATCGCCGTGTGGAGGACGGTCTTGTACGCGAAGAGCTTCTTCCGCGAGAAGACTGTGATGATCTCCGCCGTGATCCCCAGCGCGGGCAGGAGCACCACGTAGACCTCGGGGTGTCCGAAGAACCAGAAAAGGTGCTGCCAGAGGACGGGATCGCCGCCGCGATTCGGGTCGAAGAAGGCGGTATTGAGCGTCTGGTCGAAGATCAGCATGATGGCTCCGGCCAGCAGCGGACCGACCGAGACCATGAAGAGAATGCTCGCGATCACGATCATCCAGATCACCATCGGGATGTCGTAGAGCTTCATCCCGGGGGCCCGGCTGTTCATCGCAGTGGTGACGAAGTTGATGCCGCCGAGCAGGAAGGCCACGAACTCGAGACCGACGGCGACCACCCACAATGTCGCGCCGAGAGGTGTGAGGTTGTACTCGGCCTTCGCGGAGAGCGGGGGATACGCGGTCCAGGCACCGCCGAAACCACCTCCCTCGACGGCGAAGGAGGTGAGCAGCACGAGCGCGCTGATCAGGAAGATCTGGTAGCTGAGTCGGTTGATCTTCGGGAAAACCATGTCATCGGCGCCGATCATCAGCGGGATCAGATAGTTGCCGAAGGCCGCGATGAGCACTGGCATCGCAACCCAGAAGATCATGATCGTGCCGTGATTGGTGACGAGTGCGTTGTAGTTCGCCGGAGTGACGAGTCCCCAGAGCGGCACGCTCTCGCCCGGAAACGCGATCTGCATGCGGAACGCGTAGGACATGAAACCACCGATCATGGCCATCAGCATGCCGGTGAACATGTACTGCATGGCGATGATCTTGTGGTCGGTCGAAAGCAGATACTTGCTGACGAAGCTCTGCTCTGCATGATGATGGTGGTCGCCGTGATCGGCGGCCGCGTGATGGTGGATCGACTCGGCCATATCTATTCCTCCACCGCGATCGGCGGCACGCCGGCGGAAGCCAGCGCCACGGGTGACTCACTGGCCATCCAGGCGGCGTGATTCGACTCGCTCTCGACGTACACCCGGGCTGCCATCAGACCATGTCCGATGCCGCAGATCTCGGCGCACTGGATGTCGAAGTCGCCCTCGAGCGTCGGCTGGAACCAGCCGGTGATCACGCGACCCGGGATCGCGTCCTGCTTGAGCCGCCAGACCGGCACCGAGAAATCGTGCAGGACGTCCATGCTCTCGAGCTTGAAGTGGTAGTTCACGTCCTTCTGGACGTGCAGTTCGCTTGCCTTCGCGATGTCATCGGCGGTGTCGAGTTTCCCGTCGGGACCGGGATGCACGAAGGTCCAGGCCCACTGCTGACCGATCACCCGGATCGTCTGCTCCGAGGGCGGGAGGTACTGCTTGATCTCGAACCACACGTTCACCGCGCCGACGATGATGAATACATCGCAGACCAGCACCAGCAGATGCGGGATCGTGATCCAGCGCTTCTGGGTCTTCTCTTCACCGGTGATGTACTCGGCCTTCTGACCATCCTTCGCCCGGTAGCGGAAGATCAGCCAGAAGAAGGTCCCCAAGCTGAGGAAGAACCAGAATCCCACGAGGACGGCGATCAGGTTGATCAGATCATCGACGTGGGCCGCGTAGCTGGAGCCCTGTGGCAGGAAGTACTCGATCATTCGTCTGTGTCCCGGTCGATCGGCATCGTTCGCCTGCTCGTCTACTCGTCCAGGAGGTGACGGAGCGCCCGATGGGTGGAGGGCCTGTGGGATGCTGGTGGGGAGAGCGTTCGCTCCCCTTCGTTTCAGAGGATGAAGAGGAAGACGGTGGCAATGAAGGCACCGACGCCGGTCATGCTGATGTAGAAGATCCTCTTCGCGAGGTCTTCGGGCTGGTAGGCTTTGGCCATTTTCGTTCTCTCTTTCGGCTGTCTTTGCGCAGAGATCGGGTCGAAAGCGCCGGGCCGCGAGCGGCGGTAGGGATCAGCGCTCGGCTGTCGCGAGCGTGTCGATGTACGCCACGACGTCCTTGATCGCCTGCTCGTTCGGCAGGATGTTGGACATGCCGCGCATCAGGACCGCGTTCGTGTTCGCCGGATCACTGCCGCGGATTCCCGCCTTGTACTTCTCGAGTGCTCCAACCAGGTACCAGTCGCTCATGTTCCGAAGCGGCGGTGCGTTCATCGCCTGGTTGCCCTGGCCCTCCGGACCGTGGCACGCAAGGCAGGTCTGATAGAAGGACTTCCCGGTTTCTGCGTTGCCCCCCTGCACCACGGGGATCGGCGCGACAGACGGCAGGCTCGCGACGAACGCTGCGACGGCGGCCATGTCGGCTTCGTCTCGCAGCCAGCGAGACATCGGATGCATCCGCATGCCGCCGACGTCATCGGGATGCAGACCCCGAGCCCCACTCTTGAACATCTTGAGCTGCGACTCGATATACCACGCGTCGAGGCCCGCGATGGCGGGCGCCAGCGACATCTCCATCCCACCGGCATTGGCCCCGTGACATTGGGAGCACAGTTCGTACAGGGCCTGACCCCGCGCGGCATCATCGGCGAGCGTCACGCCCGGAAGGACGATCGAGCCCGCGACGAGAGCGGCTGCCAGAGCGACGAAATTCCTGGTCAAGAGTATTCTCGATTCTCGCTGCATTCCCGAATCGCCAAGTGCGATCCGGGGGTTGGAGCTGCGGCCGGAGATTACATGCTGGCTTGCGCCATGAAGGACGGGGATACTGCAACCGATCGCTGCGGCGATCGGGCGGGCGGGCGGACTCGCGGGGCCACCATCAGAGCCGAATACCACCGTCCCGGCGCCATTTCCCCCGGCTCGGGGGATAGCCTACGCGAAGCGCGGGCGTCAAGACATCGAGAGCATCAATCGCGACCGGACGAAGACTCGCTCCATGCGTGCGATGAGGGCGTCTCGAGGCCTGCGCGGCAGAGCGCATTCGAGCCGCCGACGGCCGGGTTGGAAGGCCCGAGCACCGGCCTCGCCGCAGCCCTCTCCCGTGATAGGTTCGCGCTTCGAACCGGGTCGCTGATCGGCCGAGCGATCGTTATCGAAAACGACTCGTGGGCGAGAGCAGCTCGCGAAGCGCGGCAAATGGCGGCTCTGTCGAGGAGAGAGATGCTGGTGACGGCGAGCGAGATCACGTGGGCCGAGGCCCACGTCTATGCCGCGCTGGACCCCACTCCGCAGATCTCGTGGCCTCTCATCAATCGGCGCGCCGGTTGCGAAGTCTGGATCAAGCACGAGAACCACCTCCCGACCGGGTCCTTCAAGGTCCGAGGCGGACTCAGCTTCGCGGCCGCGCACCCGGATGCCGGGGCGTTGATCGCCGCGACCCGGGGCAATCATGGCCAGAGCGTCGCATATGCGGCGCGCCGCCTCGGTGCCACCGCCACGATCGTGGTGCCCCGCGGCAACAGCCCGGAGAAGAATGACGCGATGCGCAGCTACGGGGCCCGCCTGATCGAGCACGGTCGGGATTTCGACGAGGCCCTCGTGCACGCCCGAAGCCTGGCCGCCCGTCCGGGCAGCGTGTTCGTGCCCTCACTCGATCCGCTGCTGGTCCGGGGCGTCGCGACTGCGGCCCGGGAGCTCTTCCGGGCGGTGGACCGGCTCGACGCGCTGTACGTCCCGATCGGGCTCGGCTCGGGAATCCTCGCTGCGATCTCGGCCCGCGAAGCGCTCGGCCTGCGCACCGAGATCATCGGCGTCGTCGCGGCCCGGGCGGACGCCTACGCGCGCTCGCTCGAGCGCGGTGCGCCGACGGAGACCGCGTCGGCAGACACGATGGCCGATGGCCTCGCGGTGCGCGTTCCCCATCCCGACGCGCTCGACACGCTGCAGCGCCACGTCGCCCGCATCGTGCGCGTCGACGACGACGCCATCCGGGACGCCATCCGCCACATCCTGCGCGACATCCACCAGCTCGCCGAGGGCGCCGGTGCAGCGCCCCTGGCCGCGCTGCTCGCCGAGCGCGACGCAATGCGGGGCAAGCGAGTCGGATTGATGCTGACCGGGGGAAACCTCGACACGTCCGTCCTGGCCGGACTCCTGCCGCCGAGCCCGCGCGGGGTCGACTAGCGAGTCGTCACACACCCCCGGAACGGAAGCGGCTCTTCTCCGGGCCGATCCGTGCCGCCAGGGGAGCGAGCTTCCCGATGTCGAATCCGAAGCACTCGGCCGCATTGCCACCGAGCATCGCGGCGAGCTCATGCTCGGGGATGTCCATGAATGTCTCGGTCATCTGCTCGCGCGTATGCGGCCAGCTGCCCTCCGGATGCGGATAGTCGCTTCCCCACGCGATGCAGCCGACACCGATCTCGTGGCGCATCTCGGCCTCGCGGCGCGGCATGCACGAGGCTCCGATCAGCACGTTGCGGGCGAAGTACTCGGAGGGTTTCATCGACATGTGGCTCGTGTAGTCGCCGAGCTTCGCGCTGTAGGGCGTGTCCGCATAGCGGAAATCGAGCAGGCGCAGATACTCGGGCACCCACACCGCCGTGCCCTCGGTGATGGTCACGCGCAACTTCGGGAAGCGCTCGAACACACCTCCCCAGATCAGGAACGTCAGCGGCCGTGCGTTCCACCACGCCACTTCGCTGATGTAGATGCCCATCATGCCGGTGTGGTCGCCGTAGTCGTTCATCGGCGCGGGCCCGGAGTGGAAGCTGATCACCATGCCGAGTTCCTGGCACTCGGCCCAGAAGGCGTCGTACTTGGGATGGTGGTAGGCGTCGAGCTTGCCCCACATCGGGGGCAGCATCACGCCGCGCAGTCCGTTCTGCTTCGCCCAGCGAAGCTCCTTGATGCCCTCCGCGACGTCCCACAGCAGCGGCACGATCGCGATGCCGGCGCGTCGCTCCGGTGCCATCTGACACAGCTCGGCCAGCCAGCGATTGTGCGCTCGCGCGCCAGCCCACTGGAGTTCCGGCACGACGCCGTCGGTCGGCAGTGAGATGCCGGCACCGAACGGCGGCATGTTCATCTCGGTGATGCCGTCGGGATAGATGATCTCGCCCGCGATGCCGTCGCCGTCGAGCACCTTGATGCGCTGATCGTGGTCCCAGGCGCCGCTCAGCCCCACGTCCTGACCCTTCCGCCACTCCGTGTTGATATCCGCGACGAGGAACTTCTTGGCCGCGGCCAGAGTGGCGTCGATCTGGATCGGGAGCGCGATATCGAATGCGTCACGATACCTGGGGTCGACATAGTCGCGGTACTTCTCGGGTGGCAGTCCCGCGTGACAATCCGACGAGATGACGACATAGCGATCCATGCAATGACTCCGTCCGGCTCAGCTGCGCGGGGGATTCGAGTAGAACTGCTTCGTCCAGCGCCTGAACTCGCCGAGCAGCTTGTCCGCATCGCACAGGACCGGCTCGGCGCGGTGGATCTTGTTGGTCCAGATCCGGATGTCGTCGGACACGCCCTTGGTCACGCCGTCGAACCAATCCTCGCCCGCCGAGTCGACCGTGTTCTTGGTCGCCGTCAGCGCCCAGCGCGAGATCGTGTGGTGCCGATCGATCGGTGAAGTCGACGAGAACATGTAGAGGCCGACACCCGGGATGCCTTTGCTCTCGACACTCGACATGCCGATGCACCAGGTATCCCGCAGCAGTTCCATCTTGAAGGTGCCGAACGGGGTCTCTTGATCGCTGTAGCTGACCGCGCGCATGAACCGACCTTCGTCGCCGAAACTCAGCTCCGTGTCGGGAACGTTCAACGCCGAGTGCACCACGTGGAAGTGGACCGGGTCGAGGTTGTTCTCCGCCATGTCCTGCAAGTGGACGGGCACCTCGATCTCGAAAGTGCGCGGTTCGCACCAATCCGGATCGGAGAGCTGCGGGATCTCGGGGACCTCCCAGTCGGGAGCGGCCTGGTCGCCGTGGTGCCATACGAAGATCATTCCGTTGCGGTCGACGACGTCCCAGGCCCGCACCTTCGCCTTGGCGGGGATGCGATCGCAGTACGGGATCTTCACGCACTTGCCCGATTGCCCGTCGTACATCCATGCGTGGAACGGACAGCGGATCGTCTCGCCAGCGACGCGTCCGCCCTCGGCGAGATGCGCACCGAGGTGGGCGCAGTAGGCCGAGACCACGCGTGCGGCCCCGGTGCGTGTGCGGAACAGCGCGAGTTCCTCGCCGAAGTAGCGGATGCGCTTCACCTCGCCGGGGCTCACGTCCGTGCTCCATGCCACCGCGTACCAGCCATTGGGAATGCCGGGAACGTTTTCGTCGATCATGCGTCTTGCCTCCATGCCCACTTCGGTCGCCCCATACTCAGCCGGTCCGGGGTCGGTTCGGCGCATCGCCTGGTTCCGCCATCGACTCGGCGACGAACTTCGCGGTGGCCCGGGCGCGCTCCCGAATCGGGTAGGCGTCGAGATTCGCCCAATTGAACATCAGGACGTAGAACGCCCCCATCAGCATCTCGGTCAGGGTTCCGGGGAGGTGGCGTGCGGTCAGATCACCGGCCGCGACCCCCTCGGCGATCAGCGCTCCGAAGGCCGCGTGCAGCAGTTGGGCCTGCTCGTGCCCGGTGCCCGTCTCGTGCGCGACGTGGATCATCTCGGTCAGCAGCTCACGCTGCATCGGGCCGGCCATCAGAGCATTGTCGGCCACGTGTTCGAAGAAGAGTCGGATGCGCTCGGCACTCGAGATCGGGCGCTTGCGGATGGCCTCGATGTCGATCAACAGCTGGCCGACCCCTTCCTGCGCGATCTCGCGCATCAGGTGCCGCTTCGACGGGAAGTGGTTGAAGAAGGTCTTCTCCGCGATGTCCGCCCGGCCGCAGATGTCGTGGACCTTGGTGGCTTCGACACCCTGCTCGGCGAACAGCGAACTCGAGACCTCGAGGATCCGCTTGCGCAACTCGAGCTTGCGGCGCTCTCGGCGGCCGAGGTCGGTCGGATCGGGAATCAGGGGGTGCGTCATCGCCGGGACTTCTACCCGAATCTACAGTCCTGTGCAAGATTACAGTCGCCTGAAACAGACTCGGCCCACGGCCGGGCTGGCTGGATCGAGGACGGGTGAACCAGTTCGGGGTCGACTCGCCCGGGTCGGGGTCGCGCCGGGGTGCGGCGGGGTAGACCGAACCTGCGCGGTTCTTGGCGCAACCGATCGGGACCGCGGCCGGGGCGAGGCGTCAGCTGGGCGGTTGGATGAACTCGATCATGTTGCCATCCGGATCGGCGACGAAGAGCTGACCGGTCCGACGACCGAGCGCGATCACGCGATGTCCAGCGGCCTCGAGTTCGGCCTGGACTGCCGCGCAGTCTTCGATCTCGAAGGCCAGATGGTTGGCCAGTGGCGTCGGGGTCTTCGCCGGCTGACCGACATCGACACCGGCGGGTACTTCGATCAGGTGCAGCTGGACCGCTCCCGCCTGATACCAGGCACCGGGCAGCCCGATGTCCGGCCGGGCGATCTCGGGCAGTCCGAGCAGGCCCCCATAGAAGAGCCTCGAGACTTCGACATCATGGACGTCGAGCGAGACGTGGTGCGCACCCTTCGTGATCATCCCGCTCCTCCGGATCTCGGCGCCTCGTGATCCTGACCGCGCTGGATTCGATCGTGCGACGCGATCAACCGGCCAGCCGCATTCGACACGATATCATGGCGAACTCTCGATGGAATCGGCTCGAGCGGAGGCGGACGCGCGAGTCGTCGTGCAGATCCGGGAGCAGACTTCGAGAAAGCAGCAAGGGAGCCAGATTGCGAGTTCGGCTGAGCTTGGTTGGGCTGTTCGCGAGCGCCTGCACGATCCTCTGCGTCGGCGCGACGAGCGCACATGCCGACGGCGTCGTCATCGCGTCGGGGACGAAGGGCGGGTACTACCACGCAGTTGCGCGCGGCCTCCGGGTCGTGCTTTACAACGAGTACGGCATTCCGACCGACGTGGTGGCGAGCAGCGGGTCGATGTCGAATCTCGCTGAACTCGGCGATCCAGACAGCCTGGTCAATGTCGCTCTCGCCCAGGCGGACGCGCTGGAGAGCCATCTGGCCGCGCATCCGGATTTCGCGGAGAATTACGTTCAGATCGGCGATGCCGGCAAGGAGTGCGCGTTCATCGTCGTCCCCCGCAGCAGCGGGATCGACAGCCTCGAGGACCTGACGGCCAGAGACGGACAGACGATCTCGATCGGCGATACGGGCAGCGGCGCTGCGATCACATGGGCGAACATGACTCGCCTGCAAACCCGGCTCGCCAAAGTGAAGGCCGTCGACCAGGGCACCATCGAGGCATTGCTTGCGATTCAGTCGGGCCAGGCCGCCAGTGGACCCACCGCGGCCATGATGGTGCAGCGACCGATGGCAGTCGCGACTCCTCTCGAGATCGTGCTGCAGAACGGTGAAGACTTTGCTCTGATTCCGGTCGTGAGAGCCGACCTTCCGATGTCGGTCCGCGGCACCGGCTCGCCGGTATACACATTCGAGAAGACGATCATCGGCTTCGGCCGGGACAAACAAGTCAGCGTCGACACGATCTGTACGCGAGCGCTGATCCTGGCCGCGAAGCAGAAGCTCTCCGCCGCGGAACTCGATGCGATCGGCAAGGCCGTCGTCACGAGCCGGCAGTTCATCATGTCTGGCGATCGGTGAGACGTCGAGCAGGCCACCGGGAGATCGGTCCGACGACCGAACACGAGAACCCTTCTGTCCCCCCACCTGAACCGGAACGGAGCCAAGCCGATGTCGCTCGACAAACAGAAAGTGCAGATCCCCCTCGAAGACGGAACCACCATGCCCGGCTATCTCGCGCGTCCGACCGGAAAGGCTGTGCTTCCCGGGGTGATCGTCTACATGGAGATCTTCGGGATCAACAGCCATATCCGCGACGTCACCGAGAAGATCGCGGCCGAAGGATTCGTCGCCCTCGCTCCCGACTACTTCCACCGCACGGGCGCGGGCATCGAACTCGGCTACGACCAGTCCGGCATGGCGGAGGGCATGAAGCACCTCGGCAAGCTGAAGGCGGATCAGATGACCGGCGACGCGAAGGCGGCGATCGCCTTCCTGAAGGCGCGCAATGACGTCGGCGGCCGGGGGATCGGCGCGATGGGATTCTGCATCGGCGGCCACATGACGTACCTCACTGCCTGCACGACCGACGTGAAGGCCACCGCTTCGTACTATGGCGGTGGCATCGCCGCTCCCGTCGGTCCGGGCGGTGCGGCTTCGACGCTGTCTCGCACCGCCGGAATCAAGGGTCGCATCCACTGCTACTTCGGTGGCCGGGACGCGATGATTCCGCAGGATCAGGTGGCCGCGGTCCGCAAGGCGCTCGCCGCTGCAGGAGTCCGCAACGAGGTGATCGTCTACGAAGACGCCGATCACGGCTTCAATTGCGACCAGCGCGCGACCTGGCACGCAGCGTCTGCCGCGGACGCGTGGAAGCGAACCGTTGCCCTCTTCGACGAGGAACTGCGCGGGTAGGCGCCGGCCACCCATGCATCCGCTCACGCCCATCGCATCCAACGACGCGAATGACCCCGACGGCCGCGCACATGCGCCCGAGCGGGCCGCGACGCTCAGCGCCGAGAATCGCCGCATCGTGCGGATCTGTCTCGCGGTGCTGGCGCTGCTTAGCACCGGTTCGCTGATCGGTGTCGCGTCCTCGCTCTATCTCGTCGAGCGCGCGCCCCTGCTGTTGATCGCGCTCAGTCCGCTCGGACGCCACTTCGTGCTCACCGCACCGAGCGTCGATCCTGTCGCCTTCGTGCTGATCGGCGTCTTGCGACGGCTCGCCTTCTACCTGCCCTGCTACTTCCTCGGACGCGCCCTCGGCCCGATCGCGCTGATCTGGATCGAGACGCGCGCGGGCTGGTTCGCGCCGTGGTTTCGCTGGCTCGAACGTCTGTTCCAGCGCGGCGGGATGGTCGTCATGCTGCTGATGGCGGGCCCGACGATCAGCACGCTGGCGGGCATCTCGCGCATGCCGATCGTCTCGTACCTCACGCTGGCGACGATCTCGTTGTTCTTCCGTCTCGTCTTCTACTACGAGTTCGCAGACGCCTTCCGCGATCCGATCGCACAGTTCCTCGACCTGATCGAGGAATACCGTGCCCCCGGCACCCTCACCTTGATTGCCGGCATCCTCGTCTGGCAATTCATCAAACGACGCCGCGCCGCGCCACCCTGATCCCCGCACCCATTCGCGCCGACGACTCGCCCCTTCGCCTGCGTCCGCGAGCGAGCCAGGCGACGCGCCCGTTCGGTCGGTGGGGGAGGGGGCGGTGAAGGAATGGGCGTCGGACTGAACCGCCCCCACCCCCACCCACCCCAGCACCACGGCCGC
>JANOFF010000154.1:0-9811 GCA_031413515.1 bacterium | reverse complement strand
CGCCACCGTCGACCCGGCCAACGCGCCGGCGGTGCTCTACGTCGTCTACGCCAACCTGCCGGCGCTGGCGGCACACGCGGTGGCGGTGGTCATCGCCGTCGCCATGTGGCTGTGCGGCCTGTCCTCGATCACCAGCATGAGTCGCATGTGGTTCGCCTTCGCGCGCGACGGCGGCATGCCGCTGTACACGCTCATCCGCCGCATCCACCCGCGCTGGCGCACGCCGGTGTGGGCGATCCTCATCTCCTGCCTCGCCGCCGTGCTGCTCACCGTCTACGCGGCGCTGTACTCCGTGGTGGTGGCGATCAGCACCACGGCCCTCTACCTCGCCTACGCCATCCCCATCGGGCTCAACCTGCGTAACAAGCTGCGCCGGCAGGGCGAGTACACGACCGCGGCACTGGCGCCGTGGAGCCTCGGCCGCTGGGGTGTGCCGCTGAACGCCATCGCCCTGGCCTGGGTGGCGCTGATCACCGTGCTGTTCTCGATCCCGCCCAACGAACTCGCCGGCTGGTCGGTGCTGGCCCTGTGCGGCTTCATGGCCCTGTACTGGTTGCTCGACGCGCGCCACCGCTTCACCGGCCCGCAGGCGAGCTCGGAAGCGGAGCTGCGCCGCATCGAGGCGATGCTGTAGCGGGCCTTGCGGCCTCGGCGCAGCGACCGAGAGCGCGCGCCGGACGCGCTCAGCCCGGCGCGCCGTGCAGCACCCAGGCGCCGGCGACCAGCAGGGCGATCCCGGTTCCAGTCACCACGCCGGCGAGCGGCGTCCGCAGCCCCGGCGGCACGATCATCAGGGCGCGTAGGGCGTCCACGCAGTCGTCCCGTGCACCGATGAGCAACGCCCCGAGCAGCATACCCGCAGCGCCTCCGATCAGGCTGTCGATCATCGTTCTCGTCCTCCACACTCGTCGCCGCGAGCCACCCCGCCTGAGGAGCGCGGACATGCACTCCAAAAGGGGAGTTCCGGCGGAGTGGCTCGCGTGCGCAAAGTCCTAGGACGCAGCATGTGACGCGCCGGCGACAGGCGCGTGACGATTGGCGGCACACGGGGACGTCGGGCGGAATTGACGGCCGACTCGTCGCGACGTTTCCCCGCTCGGACGTTTCCCCGCTCAGTTGTTCCGCCGCTGGCGACGCGCCAACCACGGCGGCATGACGGACGAGATCCGACTCACCAGCCTGGTCGCCGCGGGCGGTTGAGCCCGTAAGCTCGGAGCTGAGGACCTGGTTCAGGTCCTGCGCACGATCCCTTCCTTTCCGCACCCGTGCGTCGACACCACGGTCGGGTCGATGGAGGACGCGGCGGTGCTGCGGCCGCCCGGCGGGGGTGCGCTCATTTTCACCGTCGACTTCATCACCCCCATCGTCGACGACCCCGAGACCTACGGCGCCATCGCCGCCGCGAATGCCATCAGCGACGTCTACGCGATGGGCGGCGAGCCGCAGGCCGCCCTGGCGGTGTGCGGCTTCCCGGACGACCGGCTGCCGCTCGACATCCTCGAGCGCATCTTCCGCGGCGGCCGCGACAAGGCGGCCGAGGCGCAGTGCCCGATCGTCGGCGGCCACACGGTCAAGGACGCCGAGCTGAAGTACGGCCTGTGCGTCATCGGCTCCGCCGACCCGGCGCGCGTGCTGGCGCAGACCCAGGCGCGCGCCGGCGACGTGTTGGTGCTGACCAAGCCGCTCGGCTTCGGCATCGCCTCGCAGGCGATCAAGAAGCAGGCCGTGAGCGCCGTGCAACTCGCCGAGGTGTGCGGCCTGATGACGACGCTCAACCGCGCCGCCAAGGACGCCGGCCCTGGCCGCCGGCGCGCGCGCCGCCACCGACGTCACCGGCTTCGGCTTCCTCGGTCACCTGCGCAACCTGCTGGTCGCCTCCGGCGTCGCGGCGCGCCTGCGGCGCGCGGCCATGCCGGTGCTCGACTGGGCCCCGGCGCTGGTCGCCCAGGGCCTGGTCCCGGGCGGCACGAAGAACAACCTCACCGCCGTGGCCGGCGTCTGCACCTGGGCCGCCGGGCTGAGCGAGGCCGACCGGCTCATCCTCGCCGACGCGCAGACCTCCGGCGGCCTGCTCATCGCCGTCCCCGCCGACCGCGCCGACGCCCTGGTGCGCGACCTCGCCGCGCGCGCCACCCCGGGGCACGCGATCGTCGGCGAACTGGTCGCGGGCGAGGCGGGGACGATCCGGATCGAGGCGTAGAATCCGCCGGCCGGGGAATCCGATCCTCGGCGGGATCGCCGCCGGCTGTCGCGACCGGTATGCTCGCGGCGTGCCGCGCCGCCTCCTGCCGCTGCTCTTACTCGCCGTGCCGGCGGCGCGCGCCAAGACGATCACCGACGACAACGTCGGGGCGATGGTGAACGCGGCGACGACGGCCGCCGAGCACCAGGCGCTGGCTGAGTATTTCCGGGCCGCCGCCAAGGACGCCGACAAGCTCGCCCAGAAGCATCAGTCGATGCTGCTGAGTCAGCCCGGCAAGGGCAGCTCGGTGTGGGACGCCCACTGCCGGCGGCTGATCAAGCGCTCCGATGAGCTCGCCGCGGACTACCGCACCATGGCCAGCGAACAGGACGGGATGGCCAAGGCGATCGCCAAGCAGCCGTGACCGCCGTACCCGGCGCGCGGGCCCCTGCCGCGCGCCGGCGCCTCCAGTCTCCCATCCGCGCGGCGGCGGCAGAGCGGTCCGCGCACATGACCAGGAATCAAGGTGGCGTTCACCGCCGGTTCAGGCGCCTGAGCGTACGATGCCGGCCAGCCATGGGACGATCGACCGTCTGCGCGCTCATCGCGATGTTGATCACTGGCCACGCCGCGGCGCTGCCGTTGCCGCCGGTCGAGGAGTGCGTGCGCCTGGCGCTGCAGCGCGCGCCCAGCGCGCAGGCGGCCGAAGCCGACCTGCACGCGGCGCAGGCGCGCGTGCGCGCCGCCCGCGCCGCGGCCGAGGCCGCGCGCCAGGACGCCGAGGCGGTGCGCAGCGAGACGTGGCCGCATCTCGCCCTCAACGCCGATGGCGGCTTCCTGGGCGTCGATCCCGGTCCGACCTTCCGCAACGACGGCGGCGGTCAGTTCCTCCTCGGCTTCAACGTGCCGCTCTTCGACGGCGGCGCCGTCGCCGCCCGCTCCGCCGCCGCCAGCGCCGTCCACCCCAGCGCCCAGGCCAACGTCGGCCAGATCCGTCAGACGCTCGCCATCGCCCTGACCCGCGCCCGCGCCGACGCCCAGCGTGCCCGCGCCGACGCGGTCGCCTGGCAGCGCGCCCAGCCCGCCGTGCCGACCGACCGAAAGACCAGATCGACCTGCACGGCCTGACCACGCTTGCGGATCTCGACTGGACGTACGTCGAACGCTGGGCGTCCGCATGGGGCATCCCTGACCGCCTGCGCCGCTTGCACGCCGCGGACGAGGAGTCCGGCGATTGACGCCGACGCGGCTGGCGCCCTGACGCGCGCGCGACGGGCGCGGCGGCCCGCCCGGCATCATGCAGCCCCCTCCGAGATGCGCGCGACAGCAGCGCCGGGGGGTGCCACTGTCGGCGCCGTGTCGCCGACCCTGATCGTGCTGTTCTGGTGGCTGGCGTTCGCCGGGTCGCACTGGCTGCTGTCCAGCGTGTCGGTGCGGCAGCGGCTGATCGCGGTGCTCGGCGACTGGCCGTTCCGGGGTCTCTATTCGATCGTCGCGTTCGCGACCTTCATCCCGCTGGTGGCAGCCTACTTCGCCCACCAGCACAGTGGCCCATGGCTCTGGCAGATTCCGCTGACGATGCCCGTGCTGTGGCTGATCTACCTCGGCATGACCGTCGCGTTCATCCTGCTGGCAGCCGCCTTCATGCGCCCCAGTCCGGGCAGCGTCATCCCCGGCGCCGCCGCGCCGCGCGGGGCGTTTCGCCTGGCGCGCCACCCGCTGTTCACGGCGTTCGCCCTGATGGGCCTCGTCCACCTGATTGCCAACGGCAGCGCCACCGACGTCGTCTTCTTCGGCGGACTCGCCGTCTATTCGCTGGCCGGCGCCTGGCACCAAGACCAGCGCAAGCTGGCGCTCGACACGCCGGGGTATCGCGCCTTCTACGAGGCGACGCCGCTGCTGCCCTTCAGCCGCCCCGGCCGGTTGCAGGGCTTGCGCGAGATGGGGCCGGTGCCGCTGGTGGTGGGCATCGGGCTCACCGTCCTTGGTGCGCTACTACCACGCCGCCTGGTTCGGCGGGTGATCGCTCAGCCGGGGTTGGACGAACCCGGCGACCGCTTCTGGAAGAACGCGGTCACCGCCGCGAGGTGCTCCGGCGTACCGATCAGCGCGGCGAAGGCGGCGCGCTCGCGCCTGCTCGCCACCCTCGCGGCCCCAGCGCTCATCGCCACGATCTGCACCCACCCCGGCCTGCCGGTCGTATCGCCGCAGTCGATCCGGCGCGCCCGCCGGACTGGCTGCCGGGCCTCGACACCGGCAGCGTCGCCGCCGCGCACGACGACGGCGACGGCCTCGCCGTCGACTGACCGCGGAGCGCGGCTGCGCATCGGTCGCGCAGCGGTTCGTCGTGCGCCAGCGCGAACGGCGCTGGCACGCGTCGGGCGGGTCCCGCGATGCGCCTCCAACACCGATCCCTGCCGGTCCGCTCGGCTCGCGACCGGTGCGGCCCCCCGCCGCGACCCATTTCCCACCGGTCCGCCACGTCCGACACATCGCGATTCAGGCGAGTCCGCAGCTGGAATGGGCTCGCGGCTCCGCCCCCTCGAGAAGGCGAAGCGCGACAGAGGCACCGCCTGGCAGGTGCGCGCCGACCTGCGGACACACGGCGCACCCGGCTCGGACGGGCGCACCACCGAGGGCAGTGGGCGGGGAGTCCAGCCGAGGTGGCGATTTCACATACCCCCCGGACTCGGCCGTGCCGCCGCATGGGCTCCGGACCACCGAGGCGGCCCCCCGTGGCGCGAGGCGGGGGCACGGGTGACCAGACCGGCGGCGCTTCGGCGGCGGTCATCCCGAGCGCCCGCAAGAGGGCAGGCGTTGACGAGCATGGCGAGCGTCTGCGTGGCCGTGATAAGCGGGCAGACATGGGAACGGAGGCACCGCGCGGCGGCACCGGACCGGCGGATGTGATTGCCGCGGTACTGGCAGGGGGTTGCCTCCCGGGCGTCGCCTCGGCGTACCTGTTCGGCAGCCAGGCGGAGGGCCGCGCGCATCGCGAGAGCGACGTCGACGTCGGCGTGCTCTTGTGCTTCGAGCGCCACCCCACGGCACAGGCGCGATTCGAGGCGCGCCTGCGTCTGCACGCCGATCTCGGTGCGGCAGTCGGCCGCGAGGTCGACGTGGTCATCCTCAACGACGCGCCGCCGCTCCTTGCCCGGCGCATCGTGGTACACGGGTGGCGCGTGTTCTGTGCCGACGGGGAGGCGGATCACGCGTTCGTGCGCGACGCCCAACTGCGCGCCGCCGACATCGAGCCCTTCATCCGTCGCGCCCGCCGGACCAAGCTCATCGCCCTGCAGCGATGACCTATCTCGTCGAGCGCCTCGCCGATCTGCGCCGCCACCTCGATCACCTGCGGCAGCTGCGGCCGCGCGTCCCCGGCGCCGCCGCGCTCGACGGCGACCTCTCGCTGCACAACGACGTGCTCTTCTCGCTCCTGACGGTGTGCCAGCTGGTGATCGACATCGCGGGAGAGCTCTCGGCGCGGCGCGGCGATCGGTTCGAGGACTATACCCAAGCCGTGCGCAATCTCGCTCGCGACGCGCGTTTCCCCGCGGACCTCGTCCGCGAGCTCGAGCGACTGCCGGGCTTCCGCAACGTTCTCGTCCACGACTACGTTGGCCTCGACCTCGAGCGCGTCATCGACGCGCTCGACCGACTCGAACCCGTCGAGCACTTCGCGAACATCGTGCGCGACATCGAAGCAGGGATGGCGTGACGAGGAGCCCGCCGGACGTCGCGCCCGATGACGGCGCACCGGGCGACGGTGCGGGGCGGCGCCAGCGAAGCGGGGAGTCCGGATGAGGTGGCGATTGAACGGGGGAGCGGCATGCCGCTCGGGCGAGTGGCGACGCTGCTGCCGCCCGGTACACAGGCTCGAGCCCATCGAAGGCTGGTACGACTCGCACCGTCGACGCTCGGCCCTCGACGCCCCGCCGTCCGTCGACGACGAGAGGCGCCTGCCGACCGCGAAAGCCGTCACTGGGCAGGGAACCGAGGGGTCCACGCCAGGTCTGGGGGCGCCGCATGACGACGAACGAGAGCCACGCTCGCTGAGACGTGCGCACGATCGCTTGGGCGCATGATCCGGGAGGCTCTCCGTCAGCCTGCCGCTGGGTAGCCTGCGCCGGTGCCACAGGTGCGCTGGTCTGTACGGTGATCGGTTTGGCGCCGGCCAATGTTTGTCTGGCCATTGGTGCAGCTGGCTCTCTTCTCGCTCGCCCTCGACTGCCGCCCCTTGGCGGACTCTGGCGGGTGTCCTGTCCGACGACGACCCGGATCAGGCTCAGTACGAACGCCGCCAGGGAGGCGACCATCGACCAGCACGGAGTACTGCGGCTCGGCGGCGAGCCATACGGACGCGCGGGGGGGTCCTGAAAGGGCCCCTGGAATTCGGCGCCGTCGCCGCTCGACTATTGCCGCTCGCGTTTCCCGAGCCCGTTCGTCCGTGGCCGACTGCCCGTTGCGGTTGGAGCGCGATGCTGATGGCGTCGGTGTTTCCATCGGCACCCGGCCTGCGATCGTGGGCGCCGCTGCTGCCATCGTCGCCTTCGTGGCAGCGGTAGGAGGTCCGCGACGTTGGCTGCTGGCGGCGGTGATCGCATCGGTGGCGCTGGGAGCCGGCGTGGCGGCGGCGCCTGCAGCGTGGTTGCCCGGCGATCCCAGATGGGCGTCAAGCCGACCGCATGCGGGCCACGGACGCAACGCGCGCGACCGTGCGGCTGGCGCTGTGCCCGGGCGCGGCGGCACTGGTGCGCTGGCGCCTCGCGGATCTCGCCACCTGGTCCATCGACGAGTCGGCGAACCTCTGGCTGGGCACGCTGATCCGCGACGGCCAGGCGCCGGGCGTCGGGTTGGCGAGCAGCGTCGGCACCAAGAATCTCGCCGGCGCGCCGCTCGTCACCGCGCCGCTCTCCCTGCTGCCCGATCTGCTGGCGGTGTCGCGGGTGCTGGGGTTGCTGCAGTTGGTCGCGCTGGCGGCGCTGGCCCTGACGGTCGCTCGCCGGTGCCGCGGACGCGTGCTCGCGGTGAAGGCGCTGGCACTCTGCCCGGCCTCGCTGCTGGCGGCCTCGTCGCTGTGGAACCAGTACCTGGCGCTGCCGATCACAGCCGGCCTCAGCGCGCTGCTGCTGGCGGTCGCCGAACGGAGCGGACGCGGCGGCGGGTCCGCGGCGGCGACCCTGCTGGTGGCGCTGTTGCTCCTGCAACCCGCGGTGCACCTCGCCGGCTTCGCCGATCTCATCGCGCAGGGCGGCCTCGCTGTCGCGCTCCTCGCGCTGGCCGCTCCGCGCGCGCGACTGGCGGCGCTCGAGTTGGCCGTGACGATCGCCTTCTGCGGGCTGTTCGTCCTTTACCACCCGTGGCTGCAGCGGACCTTCGCGTTCACGCCGCGCGCGGCGCTGCTGGCATACGGCACGGGGGCGCTGGCGACGGCGTGGGGCGTCGGCCTCGTCGCGGGGGTCGCGGCGCCGTTGGCGCGCCGCGGCGCCGAGGCGCGCGCGCTGGCCTGGAGCGCGCCGGCCGTACTGGCCCTCTGTGCCGGCAGCACCGTGATCGCGTTCTGGGGAGCCGAGGCCGGAGCGCGCGAACTCCAGGCCGGCGGCTGGGGCGTGGCGCTGCTCGCGGCCCAGTGCGCCGTCGCCGCCCTGGCGCTGCCGGCGCTGCCCGGCATGATCGCCGACTGCCGGGCCGGCGCCACGCCGCGCGCCCTGCTGCGCGCGTGGTTCCCCGGCCGCGAGCGCGGCGCGGCGCTGCTGCTCGCCAACGCGGCGCTGCTGTTGGCGGCGCGCGCGGCGTTGGTGCCCTCGGCCGTGCTGCCCGACGGCCGCCCGGACCTGCTGCTGCCGTTGCTGCCGGCCCTGCAGGCGCCGGCGCTGTTGCTGGTCGTCGCGACGCCGCGCGCGCCGCTGCGGGCCTGGGCGATGGGGATCTGCGGCGCGCTCGCGGCCGTGGTCGTCGCCTTCGCCGCGTTCGGCGTGACCGGGCGCGTCGAGGCGCACTCCCCCCGGTTCGTGCCCGCCAGCGAGATGCGCGCGCTGGTCGACTGGATCGCCGCCCAGCCCGATGCCGTCGGTGCGGACGGACGACTCGACGTCGGGTACGACCTCGGCGAGGGCTACGAATGGCTCATCCGCGTCGCCTGCCACCCGACGATAGCGCCGTGGTACACTTTCAGCCGGCCGTTCGACTGGCTGTTCCTGCGCCGACACGGACTGCACGACGCTGGCGAGGGAACCTGCACGCGTGGCGCCAGCGGCCGCTGGCTGGTGAGCTACCGCGCGGCGCAGCCGCCGGCGGGTCGGCGCCGCCGCCTGCAGCTGGAACATCTGGTGGTGTGGGAGTGAACCGCGGCTGCGCATCGGTCGCGCCCCGGTTCGTCGTGCGCCCGCGCTCCCGAATCACTGCCTCGAAGGATGCCGCGACGACTGGATGATGGCGACCAGGCCGCGCCCCCCTCACGTGCACGCCGCGAACGGGGCGCGCAACTGCGCCAGGTACGCCTGCGGGTAGTGCGGCCGCCCGGCGACGCCGAGCGCGCCGGCGCGCGGCGGCGCGGCGTGTACCGCGAAGGTGCCGAGCAGGTGATCCCACAGCGTCGTGAAGAGGCCGAAGTTCACGTCGCCCTCGCCGGCGACGGCGGCGTGGTGGAAGCGGTGTGCCGGCGCCACCGCCCACAGGTACAGCAGCGGGCCGAGGCGCATGTCGACGTTCGAGTGCTGCAGCAGCAGTTGAATGGCGACGGCGTAGGCGAGCAGCCAGGCGATCTCCTGCGGCAGGCCGAGCAGCAGCAGTGGCGCCGTCCCGGCCGTCAGCTCGATCGCCTGGTGCAGCGGATGTTTCATCAGCCCGTTGAAGCCGTACAGCCGGCGCACCGAGTGGTGCACGGCGTGCAGCCGCCACAGCGCCTCGACGCGGTGGCTGGCGTAGTGGGCGATCGTGATGCCGCAGTCGGCGACCAGCAGCGCCAGCCCGAGTTGCAACCACCGCGGCCAGGCGTCGGGCCACGGGCCCACCTGCGGCACCCAGGCGGCGAGCAGCGGCAGCAACAGCACCGCGGCGGTGTTCGACAGCTCGTTTACCAGCGCGTGCGCGAGATCGCGGCCGGCATCGCCGTCGGCGCGATTCCACGCCGGCTCTTACGGCGCCAGGCGCTCCGCCGCGAAGGACACGGCGATGGCGGCGCCGAGCAGGGGCGCGAGCAGCCCCGGCGCGTCGACCGCCAGCCCGGCGGCAAGGAAGGCGACGAAGAACAGCGGCGCATAGGCCGCGCGCAGAATGGTCATGCGCCTGCGTAGCCGGCGCCGCCGGCGCGGTCTTGAACGGATCGCTTACGCCGCCTCAGCGCAGCGCCGCGGCGGCCGCCGTCGGCGTCAGGCCGAACATGCGCCGCATGGTGCGGCTGAAGTGGGCCTGGTCGGCGAAGCCGCCGTCGGCCGCCGCCGCGGCGAGACTGGCGCCCGCCGCCAGCGCCCGCGCGGCGCGCTCGAGTTTGCGCCACAGCAGCCACTGCGACAGCGGCGCGTGCAGCTGCCGGCGGGCCAGCGCGCGCAGGCGCGCTTCGGAGAGGCCGACCGCCGCGGCAACACGGCCGACCGCGCCGGGCGCCGTATCGCGATCGGCGTCGCGCAG
>JANOFF010000153.1:0-8904 GCA_031413515.1 bacterium | reverse complement strand
CGCGGCTTCGCCCTACGATCGCGTCAGCCCGCGTCTCTTGCTTCGACTCGCTGCCAGGACGCCGAGCCGGTCGAGCATGCCGGTCGACCATCCAGCTCCACCCTCGAGAGGAGTCTTTTTCATGCGCAGATCTGCATTCTTCTTCGCCACGCTGGCCATGCTCGTCCTGTTCGGCAACGCCACGCCGCTCCGCGCGCAGCAAGCATCGGAGAACTGGACGGGGCAAGCCGAGGCCTCGGGGAGTACCTACCCGGCTCAGTACACCGTGTACAAGGACGCTGCCGGGCAGACCGAAATGATCAGCGTGAACGTCCAGTCCAGCGACCCGAACGACACGAACACACAATTCCAGATCACGCAGGTGTCGGGGCAATGGCGCGTCGCCCCGTGCCACGCAGAGGTCTGCCCCTGCCAGGTGCAGGAGAATCCGGGCGGAGGCGGCACGGCGTCGTGTGAGGACCCGGGCAAACCCGAGGCCGGGACAGTCGTGTATCGCATCCTCGCGCGGAGCTGAGCGAGCGCATATGCGGCACGCAGACCGCTCGGGCTGGCGAGAGACGCGCAGCGATGGCGTCCTGGTGACGGCCGGGCGGGAAGCGCGGCCACGCTTCGGTGTCTTCGGAAGGGACTCGCGAACATGAACGACCCGCAGCCGAGCGACTCGCGTAGCAAGCTTCCCGCCCTGACCGCGGCCTACTGGATCATCAAGATGGCCGCGACCACCCTGGGCGAGACCGCCGGCGATCTCATGTCCATGACGCTGGAGGTCGGCTACGGGCTCAGCACCTTCATCCTGATGTCGCTGTTCTTCGTGAGCGCGGGCGCTCAGCTGAAGTCGTCGAAGCATCGTCCGTGGCTCTACTGGACGGTGATCCTCACCAGCAGCACCGCCGGCACCACCATGTCGGACTGGATGGATCGCACACTGGGCCTCGGCTACCTGACAGGCAGTCTCATCCTGGCGAGTCTCTTGATCGCCGTCCTTGTGTATTGGCGCTTCCTCACGCCGCACTCGATGTCGGTCACGCATGTTCGCGATTTCAAGATCGAGCTGCTCTACTGGATCGCGATCCTGTTCTCGAACACCCTGGGCACGGCGCTCGGCGACTATCTGGCGGATGAATCGGGTCTCGGATTTGCGGGCGTCGCGTCGATCCTGGCGGTGTCGTTGGGGCTGATCCTGGTTGCCTATTACTTCACAAGTATTTCCCGGGTGTTCTTGTTCTGGATCGCCTTCATCCAGACGCGCCCGTTCGGAGCCACGCTCGGGGATACGTTCACCAAGTCGACCGAGCAAGGTGGCCTCGGGTTCGGGACGATCCGCACTTCGTTGATCCTGGTGGCGATCACCGTCGTCGGCGTGTGGTACGTCTCTCGCGCCGGGTACCCATCGGGCGCGAAGACTGAAGCGGAGGCGCCGGTGTGACGGCCATTCGCTTCGGTCCCTTCTCGTTCGATCTTGTCAGCGGCGAACTGTTGCATCACGGCCGCTCGCTCGAGATCCAGCGCAAGCCTCTCGAGGTGCTGACCTTCCTGATCGAGCGGGCGGGCGAGCTCGTGACTCGCGAGCAGCTCTACGAGCGCCTGTGGCCCGACGGGACTCACGTGGATTTCGAGCACGGCCTGAACACGGCTGTGCGAAAGCTTCGGCGGGCACTCGGGGAAAGCCCTGAGACACCGCGCTTCCTCGAGACCATGGCCGGTCGGGGTTACTGCTTCCACGCCGGCCCCGAGCCGCCGAAGGATTCGCAGGGTTTCGCTCTCGCGATGCGGGCCGAAGAATCGGGCGAAGCTCCTTTCGCGGAGTTCGCCACCTCTGTCGCGCTCTGGCGCGGGGAACTGCTCGAGCCTGCACCTCCCACGCTGGTGGCCGGTTTTTCGAGCGGGGATGACGCCGTGCGTTGCGCTTCAGCACTGGTGCAGCGTGCGCGTGCACGCGCCGCGGCTGGACGGCTTCGCCTCGGTCTGGGCGAAGGTCAGGCAGGTCGCCTCGAAGCTCTCCGACTGTGCGCCGCAGCGGGCCCGGGGCAGACACTGGCAGCTGCTTCGCTCATCGCAGCGCTTGAAGGTCACGACGGTCTCCGGATCCGCGATCATCCGCCAGTCACCGCGCCCGGCGCCACGTCAGTAATGGTCGTCGCCCTCGAGGCGAGCACGAACCCATCTCCAGAGCTGCTCGGGCGTCCCCCGTTCGTCGGGCGCAGCGCTGAGCTCGATCGGCTGATGGCGCGTCTGCAGGAATCC
The DNA here is from genome assembly GCA_031413515.1 of bacterium. Lineage (GTDB taxonomy): Bacteria > Myxococcota_A > UBA9160 > UBA9160 > UBA4427 > TMED88. Next base: position 6,660 of record JANOFF010000153.1, on the reverse strand, counting down.
GGCACCGGTCGCGGTGGACTCGTGTTGCTCCGCGGTGAGCCGGGTATCGGAAAGACTCGCCTGATCGAGGAATTCTCAGCCCATGCTCGTCGTACCGGGACCGTTGTCCTCCTGGGTCGCTGCATGGAGAGCGGCGCATCCTCCCATCAACCCCTTGCCGACGCGCTCGACAACTACCTGTGTGAGATGGGCGGCGAGGAGCTTCGCGCAACTATCCCGATCGAGGCGGCGTCGGTCGTCGCGAGGATCGTGCCCGCCCTGCGTGAGCACTTCAGCGACTTGACCGAGCCCCCGGCCCTGCGCCCGGACGAGGATCTGCTCCGGCTGCTCGACGCGATTGCCCAGACGTTCGCCGCGATCGCGAGGCGCGCACCCGTGCTGCTGGCTTTCGACGATCTGCATTGGGCGGACTCCTTCACCGCAGGTCTCATCGCGCACCTCGGTCGTGGCGCGGCACACTCTCCGCTTCTCATCCTCGGCAGCTATCGCGACACGTCGCCGGTCGGTGCGAACCATCCGCTGGCGCGAATGCTCGAGCGCGGTGAGTTGGAGAGCCGCGAGTCGATCGCGCTCACGGGTCTCGACCCGGGCCAGGTGCACAGCTGGCTCGAGTCGGTCGCACCCGGGCGGAGCAGCGGAATGACCGCGGCCAGCGTGCACCGCGCATCCGGGGGCAACCCATTCTTCGTACGCGAGCTTCTGCTCGGCTGGGCGGGCCAGCTGCGCAGCGCTCCGGCGGGTCACGAACCGAGCCTCCACTTCGACGCAAGTGCGCTGCCGCGTGGCGTTCTCGAGCTGATCGTCCAGCGGATCGCGACGCTCAGCGAACCCGCCAAACGCCTGCTGATCGCGGCCTCGGTGGCTGGGCAAGTCTTCCGCTTCGACGTCGTGGCGCGGGCCGCCGGACTCGAGGAAGATGCAGCGCTCGACGCGCTCGACGAGAGCTACGACGCCCGCCTCGTGCGCTCCACGGGCGGTATCGAAGACTCCGAGTTCTTTCATGCCCTCACTCGTCAGGCGCTCTACGAGTCCATCACGCCCGCGAGGTGTATGCGGTTGCACCGGCGCCTCGGTCAGGAGTTGTCACGCGTGGGCGGCGCGCGCGCTGCTGAGGTTGCCGAGCACTACCACTCGAGCCGCCAGCTGCCTGGCGCTGAGACAGGAGCTGGCTTCGCCCTCGAAGCCGCGTCACTCGCCGAGACATCGGTCGACTTCGAAGCGGCGGCGCGGCTTCTGCGGATCGCGCTCGACCTGCTCCCGAAGAACGACCCGCGGCGCGCTCGAACGCTGCATCGTCTGGCTCTTGCTCTCGCTTGGAGTGGAGGTGCGGCCGAGGCGGCCCATATCGCGAGCCAGGCAGGTGCTGCGATCGCGGCCGATGAAGGCCCCCGAGCCGCGGCGGTTGCGCTGGCCGACGCAGCCGACGTCATCTGGCTTCGATCCTATGACCCAGCGGCGGGAACGTTGGCCGAAACAGGGCTGCAGCATGCCGGGGATCAGCACGACCTCACCTGGATGCGTCTGGCCGCGCACCGGGTGCTTCAGCTCGAAGCGATGAATCCAGACCTGCCGAAGCTGCCGACGGACACACCGATGCGTCGCGAGGTATCCCGAGGATTCCTCGCGCTCAGCGCCGACATTCCGCCGCGGATCGAGGGGGATCTGTTCGTCTTCGACTCGCGCGCAGAAGCGATCGAGCTCGGTGGGCACATGCCCGGCGTTCGTCTGTGCTGGATCGGTGACTACCGCGGTGCGCTGTCACTCTACCGCCAGGAGCTGCACGCGGCGCTCGAACGCGGGCGGCTCACCGTGGCGACGGACCGCCTGCTGTCGGGGATCTGCCTGACAGAGGTCGCGCTCGGAAACCTCGACGCGGCCGACGCGGCCGTCGCACACGCTGAAGAGTTGTTCCAGCGATCGGAGCCCGTTTCGTTTCTGACCGGCGTCCTGCGAGTGACGAAACTCATGCGGGCGAAGATGCGCGGAGAGGGAGTCTCGGAAGTGCTCGGGACACAGAGGAGGAGCGATCACCCCAATCCGTCTCGCTCATTTCGCGCGCGGAACACGAGCGCGATGTTCGGCGCGTACGAAGCGCTGCGAGGAAACAGCGAAGAGGCCTTGCGTTTGCTCGACTTCGCTTTGCCAGCGCTCGAGCAGGGGCCAGGCTGGTGGCTGCACCAGACACTGGCGATCGCGAACGGGGTCGAGATCCTGTGGAGAGTGGAGACGCGCCGTCATGCGGAGACCATCGAGAATTGTCTGCTGGAGAAGACCCTGAAGCCGGACTTCCGCTTTCCCGACACCGACGCGCGCCTCTCGATGGCGCGCCTGTGCGCGCTTTCCGGCCGCTGCGATGAGGCGAGTGCGTGGTTCGCCAAGGCCCGCGTCGTGCTCGACGAGCAGGGCGCGCGCCCGCTGCGCGCGATCACCGACTTCGACGAAGCGTGGATGGTTCTGCGCCGCGGCGCGTCCGGCGACCGTGAGCGGGCTCGCCCGTTGCTCGACGCTGCCGTGGCCCAGTTCGAATCGATCGGGATGCCGGGCTGGGTTCGCCGTGCGGAAGAGTTCGCGTAGCTGGATATGCGTCCCGGACTTCGCCTGGTTGTCGTTGATCAGCGAGGCCGCGCCGAGCCCGTGACGGCGTCCGAAACCCGCCCGCCACGGACTGCGGCGCCTCGCTCAGCGTCTCAGTCTTCGCTCATGTATGCCGAGCCCCAGAAGTCCGGTGCAGACCAGCAGAAAGCTGCCCGGCTCGGGCACGACAGATGCGACGCGAAAGCCGATGTCGTACTCCCAGTTCGAGACCTCGTAGCCAGCGGCGGTGGCGGCCAGATTTCCACTGCCAGCGGGCCATCCTCCGCCCCTTCTCCCCCGATTGTTGCCATTGAAGAGTTGCTCGTTCCATTCCCACACGTTCCCCCCCTGATCGAACGTCCCATAGGGACTTGCCGATCCGGTGTAGGACCCGACATCCGAGACATAGCCGCTCTGGCAGTTTGCCTGGTTGGGGGTTGCGCTCGGGCTCGCGCAAGGGGTCGGCGTGTTCGTTCCCGTCGGAAAATCAAAATACGAACTCGAAACGGCGTCGTAGTATGCGGCCTTGTACCACTCGTTCTCGCTCGGCAGGAACGTGATCGCCCCTGAGTTGCGCGCGACAAGCAGATTGCTCGGCGTCGGGGTCCCACCGCTGAGCGTGTAGGCGCCGGTCTCGGTGTCTCCACTGCCCTGCCCGTTATTGAGCCAGTTCGTGAAGCGAGCTGCATCCCAGAACGATACGAAGGTCACCGGACGGTCGTTCATACCCGGCTTCAGCGCATACGTGTAGCTACCCGATGATCCACTCTGCGTGATGCCGCCCGCGTAGTGGGTGTTCATGTTCGGGTTGTACAGCCCGAGCGGGTCTGAAACTGCCTTCGCGGTCAGGAACTCGACGTACTGCGCGTTCGTCACCTCGTACTTGTCGATGTAGTAGCTGTACGAAACCGAACCGCAGCTCGGCCCCAGGCAGTTCGTGAGCGTGTCCGGTGCGTTGGTTGGGTTCGCGACGGGAACCCAGTCGATGCTGACGGCCGAGGCCGGACCGGCGAAGAACAGGAGCCAAACGATCGTGCAGAGACGTACTCGCATTTTCGATCCCTTCCCAGGGCTCCAGGGCACGAAGGGAGCGACACGCACAGTGCGGGCCCTCCCCTTCCCGATGGAGTGGTGTCGATCCTATCCACGCTGCAAAAGAATGGAGGTGAACTGAGGGTGAACTCGCGGCGTCCTGCCTCCCTGCCTCCCTGCCTCGCGCGGACCGCGACTCATTCTCCTCAGCCTGATTTTCGCGCGAATCGCAGGTTGATTGTCGCGCTGCACGCGCCGACCAGACACTCGAAGAGGCGCTGCTGGGTGCGCTCGCACCTGCGCGTCTGCCTCGAATCGGGCGATCATGCCCGCCACGGCTTCGGCTCGAAACGCCTTCTCGCTTCGCCCATCCGGGCGGTCCTCGACGGCGAGCCGCAGCCCGGTTGACACGGTTAACTTCCCAATCGAAGGGGCTTAAGTTCTCAATTTCCCCTCAGGGCGGGACTTTCGCTTCCCAATCGCCGACTCTCGAGTTCCCCATCGCCGCAATCGCTCACCCGGGCTGGCCGAGGTCGTCGGCCGCTCGCAGGGAGCACCCCGGATGGATGGCAAGCAAGAGATGAATCCGTCTGGGCGTCTCGGTCGACGTCGTCGTGGCAGATCGGTAGAGATCCGCGACTTCATTCTTCGGACGATTCCCGACCACCCCGGAGATGTTGCGTCGATCGCGGCCGCGCATTTCCAGACCTCGCGACGTGCCATCAATCAGAACCTCGTCGAGCTTGCCTCGGAGGGCCTCGTCGAACCGACAGGCGCGACACGTGCGCGGCGCTATCGACTTATCCCGATCGTCGCGCACACGTGGCGCAAAGATGTCACTTCTCGGCTGAGCGAAAGCGAGGTGTGGCTGGACGATATACGGCCACACCTCGGCGGGGTGCCAGACAACGTCATCCAGGTCTGCCAGTTCGGCTTCACAGAGATGCTCAACAACGTGATCGACCACTCTGCTTCACCCATCGCCGCGCTGTCATTCAAGAGAACGGCGATCCACGTCTCGATGATGATCGCCGATGACGGTATCGAGATCTTTCGCAAGGTGGCCGCCGAGTTGGGACTCGACGACGAGCGCCACGCCATCCGCTGTGCCAGATCGCCGCAAGCCGCTGAACGCCGATCCGTGATGCAGCGACTGGCCTCTAGCAGCTGGAAAATCGCGTTGGCCGATGATTCGCTACGCTGCCGAGCGATGGCGAATCGCTGCTCGACGATCGTCTCCGATCCCCAAATTCTCGGCGGGACTCCCGTCTTCCGAGGGACTCGCGTTCCCGTGAAGGCGCTACTCGACTACCTCGAGGGCGGGCATCCGCTCGCTGAGTTTCTCGAGGATTTCCCGACAGTCACGGAAGCCCAGGCTCTCTCGGTTCTAGAGCACGCCAGAGCTCTGTTGGACGCCGATGCGTCTGCTGCTGGATGAGTGCGTCCCTCGACGCCTGGGACACCATTTGGCTCCTCACGATGTCCAGACTGTGCAGCAAGTCGGCTGGGGCGGTCTCGAGAACGGCGCGCTCCTGGCCCGTGCCGCCGCATCCTTTGACGCCTTCGTGACGGTAGACCAAGGCATTCGGTACCAGCAGAATCTCGCAGGGCTCCGAATCTGCGTTGTCGCGCTCGTAGCACGAAGCAATGACATTCGTGACCTCGAGCCTCTCGTTCCGAAACTCTTGATTGCGCTGTCGACTGCGAGGGCGGGCGAGATGATTCGCGTCACCGCATGACGGCATGCTGCAGACGGATGTTCTTGCCTCAGTCAAGGGAAAAACGGGGCCAAGCTGCAGACCGCTCTCGTCCGTACTCCAGACCCGCCATCAGATGTTCGACATCTGCCTTCGCGATGGAAGCATCCAACCCGCTCCCGCCTCGTTGTCGAACAGTGCGCCCACCGTCGCCTGCTACGGGGGCGTGACTTTCACCCATGGGCCCGCGCCCGAACCCGGCACCGCGCTTCTTTTCTGAATGGGGCTGACGTTCGTCGGCGTGACCCGGCGCAGGGCATGATCCATCTCACCTGGCGGGCATGAAGTGCAGGACTCGGCGCTGACCCCGGCTTGAATCGAGTCGTGCCCCCGGAGCCGTCAGGGCACGCCACTCGTGCAGTCGAGGTTCGCCGCTCTGGCTGGCCGTGCTTGCAGGCACCGCCGCGGCGTCACTCCCCGAACACCCCGATCACGTGCGTGGCCCAATCGGCAGCTCGAGCGTAACCGCCGTGCCGCGGCCGGCTTCGGACTCGATGCGCAGCGTGCCGCCCATGTGGCGCGTGAGCGACGCGACGGCGGCGAGCCCGATGCCGTGGTGGTGGCCGCGCGGGCCTGTGGTGAAGCCGAGCTGCTGGCACGCGGCGAGGGTTTCGGGCGGCATGCCGGGGCCCGAGTCGGCGACGGTGATCGTGAGGCGGTCGCGGGCGAGGGCGGTGACGAGGCGCGTGGGATGAGGGCTCGCGCCGTGGGTGATCGCGTTGTCGAGGAGGGGGACGAGGAGGTCGGCGGTGGCGCGGGGGAGGGGGGTCGAGGCGGCGGAGGCGGATGTGGTGGACTCGATGACCGCAGTGGGGTGGGCGATCGCGATCAGATGGCGTGCGTGGTCGAGGAGTTCACGAACGGGTGCGTAGGGGTCGGTGCTGTCGATCGCGGCGACGTTCGTGTCGAGGAAACGGCGCAGGCGGGAGGTGATCTCCTGGCTCAGGTGGCGGATCGCATTTGCGTCGGAATTTGACGACGAACCTCCAGATTCGACACGCTCCCCGAGCCTCTTCGCCAGGTAACCGATGCAATCGACCTGCTTGACCGTGTCGTGGATCATCCCGAGCACGGCCAGTGTATCGAGCTCGGCATGCTTGTCGGTCTCCACATGAATCTCCATGGGCGCTCTTCCTCTGCGATGCGAATGGGGTGATTGGATGCGGGACTCCCTCCGTTCCTCTTGAACTAACACACGACGCACTGGCGCGGATCGCGCGCCCGAAAATTGACCCGGCTTGGCTGAACCGAGAGCCGAATTGGCCAGCATTGGCCAGGTGACGCATCGAGCGAGTGG
>JANOFF010000152.1:0-4175 GCA_031413515.1 bacterium | reverse complement strand
GCCCACTCCTTCACCGACCCATCCCCCAGCGACCGACGGGGGTGCTTGGGTTCGCGATGCAGGTACGCGCTGGCCGAGGAAGTTTCGGGTGGAGTCGGGCCGGCTTGGGGGCGGGGAGCGCTGTGGTGCGGCGGTCTTTTTCGGTGGGCGCGTCAGCCGCGGCGCCTTGTGCGGGATAGCAATGACGACATGGCGAAGATGGCGGTGACGACGAGGATCACCAGCGGGCCGGGGGGGATCGAGAGGCCGGCGTTCTCGGAGAGCGTGTAGGAGAGCATCAGGCCAGCCAGCGTGCTCGTCGCGCAGACGGCGACGGCGCCGATCATCATTGCCCCCATGCCGTCGACCCATTGGCGCGCGGTGGCGGCGGGAATCGTGAGCAGTGCGATCGCGAGGATCACGCCGACAACGCGGATCAGTGTGACGACCGACAGCGCGGTCAGTGCGAGCAGACCGAGGAACACGGGCTCGACGGGCACGCCGCTCGCCTCGGCGAACTCTTCGTCGAAGCAGACGGCCTGGATGTAGCCGTGATAGAGATAGACGACGATCAGGATCACGACGTCGAGCACGGCGATCAGCGCCACGTAGTTCCAGGGCACGAAGAGCAGGCTGCCGAACAGGTACGTGGTGAGATCCGGCGCATAGCCGGGTGACAGGGCGACGAACACGATGCCGAGCGCCATGCCGATCGACCAGAGCATCGAGATGAACGTGTCGAGCCCGGTCTTGAGCCGTCGCTGTGCGAGACCGACGAGGATGCCGGCTACGAGTCCGAAGCCCGCCGCACCGAGCATCGGCGGAAAGCCCAGCCAGTAGCCGAGGCCGACGCCGCCGAATGCCGCGTGCGAAAGACCGCCCGAGATCGAGGTGATGCGCCGCGCGACCACGTAGGTACCGATCACCCCGCAGGCCACGCTGGCCAGCAGGCCGGCGACCAGCACGCGTTGGAAGAACGGCAGCGCGAGCGCTTCGATCATCGCCCGTGTCCGTGATCGTCGAGCACGCGGTGCGGGTGGCCGTGGGCGAGCAGATCGACCGGGCAGCCGTACGTGGCTTCGAGGATCTCCGACGTCAGTTCGCGCGTGGGATGGTGGTGGAGCTGGCGGTTCAAGCACGCCACGCCGCGCACGAAGCGCGAGATCGCGCCGATGTCGTGGGTGACCACCACGACCGCCATCTCCTGGGACAGCTCTTCGAACAACTCCCACACGCTGAGGCCCACGCGCTCGTCGAGGCTGGCCGTCGGTTCGTCGAGCAGCAAGAGCTCCGGTCGCTGCACCAGCGCCCGCGCGATCAGCACGCGCTGCGCCTGGCCGCCGGAGAGAGTGCCGATCGGCCGCATCGCGGCGTGCTCCATCGTGACCCGCGCGTGGGCCCGGTCGGCGTCCTCGCGATCCGCGGCGGTCGGCGGTCCGAGCCGGTGCGCACCGAGCCGACCCATCATCACGACGTCGCGCACGCGGATCGGGAACGACGGATCGAAGCGCGAGAACTGCGGCACGTAGCCGATGCGGCCGCGCGCCTTCCGCGGCGGCCCGCCGAACACACGCACCTCGCCGGAATCGGGCGTCAGCAGGCCGAGCAGCACCTTGAGGAGCGTCGTCTTGCCGCCGCCGTTCGGGCCGAGGATCGCGAGGTAGTCGCGCGGCTCGATGGCGAGGCTCACGTGATCGAGTACCGCGGCCCCGCCGAGCGTCACCGTCACGTCGCGCAGTTCGGCCACGGGGTTCACGGAACCAGCCCCCCGGCGAGCGCGACGGCGACGTTTCGCATGTTGACGTCCCACTCGCGCGCGGTCGAGTCGAGCACGACGACCTCGGCGCCGATCTCCGCCGCGACGAGTTCGGCAGCCGTCGGATCGAACTGTGGCTGGACGAATACGACCTTCGTGCCGGCTGCACGGATCGTCTCGATCAACTCGCCGAGCTCGTGCGCATCCGGCGACTTGTGCTCGTCCTCGATCGCCAGCTGTTCGAGCCCGTAGTCGGCGGCCAGGTGTCCCCACGCCGGATGCAGGACCACGAAGCGGCGGCCCCCTGATGCGGCGATGCGTTCGCGAAACAGCGCGTCGACCCCGGCGATCTCGGCACGGAGCGCCACGAGGTTCGCGGCGACCTCATCCTTCGCATCGGGCAGGAGCAGCGCGAGTTCCTCCGCGACGTTGACGGCCAGCGCGTCGACCTGACTCGGTGCGACCCAGACATGCGGATCCCCACTGGCCAGCGCTTCCGGGGACGCCGCCTTCACGACGCGCACGTTCTTCGACTCGGCGAGCATCGGGGCCAGCCAGGTCGTCTCGAACAGGAAGGCGGGATGTCCGACCGCCACATAGAGCCGCGCCTCCGTGAGCGCGCGAAGCTGCCGGATGCTCGGCTCGTAGGTGGAGGGGTTGGCGCCGGCGGGCACGATGATCTCGATGCGCACGCGCTCGCCCGCGAGCCGCTCGACCACGAAGGCCTGCGGGGCGACCGACACCGCGACCAGCGGCCGCGGATCGATCTCGCGCTCGGGCCCGCAAGCCAGCAACCCTCCCATCAGGAAGGCGATCGCCCCGAGCGAGCCGGCCGCGAAACGCGCGCGATGGCGGGCGCGATGGCGGGCGCATAGCGGGCCGGGCCGCGATCCGGCATGGCGGGCGCTTCGGGGCATCGGGAACTCCGGCGAGCGGCTCGAGCGGGCGGGGTGTTCCGGCCGGCGAGGACGCGAGAGGGTAACGGTGCAGGCGCGGGTGCCAACTCCCTCCGGCTCAGCGACTCTCTGGCTGCGATCCTCCTCCGTGCTTCGGAGCCCCGATGTCCCGCCCGCGAGTCGTGCTCGCCATCCTCGACGCGTTTCCCCATCGCCACGTGTCGCGCGAGGGGACGCCGGTGTTGTGGCGCCTCGCGGAAGAGGGCGGCCGCGCGAAGAATGGCGGACGCGCAGTGCTGACGGCCTCCACCTATCCGAATCACGCGAGCTTCGTGACCGGCCTCGAGCCCGAGCAGCATGGCATCGTGACGAGCCGCGCCTGGGTGGATGGCGGACTGCGCCCCGCGCAGGAGGTGGGGCCGGTCGGCGCGACGCTGTTCGACGACTGCCGACACGCCGGGCTTCGCAGCGTCGGTGTGTTCGGCGACCAGAACCTGGTGCCGGTGTGCGGCGCCCTCGCGGCGGATGCGCACTGGCCCCCGCGCGGCGTGCTGCCCGACGCCGCGCCTCGCGGCCGGCTCGGCTACGGGGCCGATCGCGCGGTCGTCGCGGCGGTCGATGGTCTCGCCCTCGACACGGCGGACCTCGTGGTGCTGCAGCTCGACGAGACCGACACGGCCCGGCATCTGTACGGACCGGATGCCCCCGATGCGCTCGAGCAGTGCCGCGCCACCGACGCGGCGTTCGGCGAGATTCTCGAGCGGCTTCGTCCCGGCTGGCACGACACGATCGTGATCGCGGTGAGCGACCACGACAACGAGGCGGTGGATCCCGGTGCGCTCGACCTGCACGCCGAAGCCCGCGCGCGCGGACTCGACGTCCACATCGAACACGACGGCACGGCGTGCCTCGTGTTCGGCCGCGTGACCCGCGAAGCGCTGCTCGCGCTGCCGACCGTGATCGGGGCCGTGCCGCTGGCCGCCGATCGCTTCGTCGTGTGGGGCCCGCCCGGGCAGCAGTACGGCATCGACTTCGGGTTGCGCGGACAGCACGGCAGTCCGCGCACACTGACCCAGCTCGCGATCGTCGGCGGCGGACATCCGGAGGCCTCGCGCGTGGCCCGCTGGCTCGACGGTGCAACCCCTGGAGCGACGGAATGGGCGCCCTGGATCCGCGATCTGCTCGGCATCACGCCCGCGCCCGCCGCAGCGCGGAGATGAGATCGTGACGAGTGCGGCCTGGGCGACGAAGGGATGTAGAAAGGGCTGTAGAGAGGGAAGTAGAAGATGAAGGAAGAAAGTGCGGCCGCCGGCGCTCGGCGCCCGATCCAGGACGGGCTCTTCACCTGGCCGAGCGAAAACCCCCAGCTGATCGCCAGCCGTTGCACGGCGTGTGGTGAGCTCTCGTTCCCGCGCCAGGACAGCTGCCCGGCCTGCACGAGCCGACAGGTCGAAGAGCAGCTGCTGTCGACGCGCGGCACGCTCTGGACCTTCACCGTGCAGCACTTTCCTCCGCCGTCTCCGCCGTATGTCGGTCCATCGGAT
>JANOFF010000151.1:0-7742 GCA_031413515.1 bacterium | reverse complement strand
GTGAACTTCGCGGACTCGGCACAGATCGCCAGATCCGCCGCGCACACGAGGCTGAAGCCTGCGCCGGCCGCGGAGCCGCCCACCGAAGCGATCACGGGTGCGCGCATGCGGGCGAAGCGCGAGAGCCCCGCGTGCAGGTAGGTGGTCATCTCCTTGAGGAGAGCGGGCTTCCGGTCACCGACCTCCTTGAATGCGCCGAGGTCTCCTCCGGCGCAGAACATCTTGCCCGTCGCGCCGATCACGACTGCGCGCACCGACGCATCCTCGTCGGCCTCGAGTGCGGCGTACATCAGATCCTTCGACATCTGCAGGTCGAGCGCGTTCGCCGCGTTCGGACGGTTCAGCGTGATGCGGGCCACTCCATCCCGCACCTCGTACAGCAGCGTGTCGAACTTCATCGATGTCTCCTGGAGTGTCGAGGTTGTCGCGTTCCTTGTGGATCGGCACGGCAGATCAGCGCTTCGGGACGCCGATCACCTTGGTCTCGAGATACTCCTCCTCGAAGCCGGCCACGCCGTTCTCACGTCCGACGCCGCTCTGTCGATAACCACCGAACGGGGTGTCGATGTCGAACCATTGCGCGCCGTTGACCGACATCGTGCCGGCACGGATCCGGCGGGCGACGCGCAACGCGCGTTCGTCGTCACCGGACCAGACGCCGCCCGAGAGCCCGAAGATCGAGTGGTTCGCGATCCGCACGGCATCCTCTTCGTCCTCGTACGGGATGACGCACAGGACGGGGCCGAAGATCTCCTCCTGGGCGACCGTCGAATCCGGATCGACATCGGCGAGCAGCGTCGGCTCGACGAAGTAGCCCTTCGGAAGATGCGCAGGAACGCCGCCACCGATGACGACGCGCGCGCCTTCCTTGCGAGCGGTCTCGATGTACGAGAGCACACGCTGCTGCTGACGCCGGCTCACCTGCGGCCCCATCAGGTTGCCGGGAGAGAGCGGATCGCCGTACGGCATCTTGGACATCATCGCGGCGATCTTCTCGACGCCTTCTTCGTAGCGGCTGCGCGGCAACAGGGTCCGGGTCTGCAGCGCGCAGCCCTGACCCGCGTGGGTGCAGATCGCGGCGGCGATCATCGGCACCACGGAATCGAGCGCGATGTCGTCGAGCACCACCGTGGCCGACTTGCCGCCGAGTTCGAGGAAGACCTTCTTGATCGTGGCCGAAGCCGCTTCCATCACCTTGCGGCCGGTCGCCGTCGAACCGGTGAAGGTCACGAGGTCGACGCGCGGATCCGACGACAGCATTGCGCCGACCGAGTGATCGGCGGAGGCGACGATGTTCACGACGCCGGGCGGGATGTCGGTCTTCTCGGCGATCAGGCGGCCGAGGTTGGTCGCGCTCCACGGAGTGTCCGGTGCCGGCTTCAGCACGACCGTGCAACCCGCTGCTAGGGCGGGCCCCAGCTTGGCAAGATTCAGATAGAGGGGGAAGTTCCAGGGCGTGATCGCACCGACCACGCCGAACGCCTCTCGGCGCAGGATGCGGCCCTGCTTCTGTCCCATGAAGGTGATGTCGGCCATCGACGTCTCGTACGCGTAGGAGCCGGCCAGCTCCGACCAATACGGCATGGCGTCGATGTAGTTGTCGACCTGGACCTGGCGGGTGATCAGGATCGGCGAGCCCGCCTCGGCGATCACGATCTGGCGGAGTTCTTCACGCGCTTCGGCGAGGGCAGCCGAGAACTGCTCGAGACAGCGCTTGCGAAACGCCGCGTCCGTCGACCAGGACGTCTCGTCGAACGCACGTCGAGCCGCGCCGATCGCGCGGTCCATGTCGTCCTGGGTGCCGTCTGCGCAGACGCCGATCACCTCCTCGGTGGCCGGGTTGATGTTCTGGAAAGTCGAACCGTTGCTGGCACCGACCAGGCGCCCGTCGATCAGATTCCGCACTTCACCGCGCAGATCGGCCATGAACAACTCCTCGCCGCGTTCCCCCGGCCCGACGTCGGTCGGAGGGTTCGCGATGTCAAGACAAGTCCAGCCGTCGGCGTCCACCTCGCACCGACGGCGGCGACCGTCCCGAAACCGGATCCACAGTCGCCGCGACAAACATTTCAGACGCTATGTAAATCCAGCGACGGCTGCCACCGCGAACCGAGCCGCGCAATGGGCGAGACACGCGACGCTTCGGGACGGTACGCTCGTCGGTCGGTCGGCGCTTCGTCCGGACCGCTCCGGGAGTCGGGATCTTGTCCTTCGAGGTGTCGCAGAGGATTGTCGTCGTCGGGGCTTCGCTCGCCGGGCTCCGCGCCATCGAAGCACTGCGACGACTCGGACACGACGGCGAGATCATCGCGATCAGTGCCGAACCCAATCTCCCGTATGACCGGCCTCCCCTCTCCAAGCAATTCCTGACGGGCGAGTGGAACGACGACCGCCTGTCGCTGCGACGGCAGGGCTACGACGATCTCGCCGTCGACTGGAGGCTCGGTGTCGCCGCGAGGTCGCTCGATCCCGGGAGCCGCTGCGTCGAACTCGACGATGGAAGTCGTGTCGAGTACGGCGGATTGGTCATCGCGACCGGCGCCGCCTCGCGCGCGCTGCCCGCTGCCGAAGGACTCGCCGGCACGCATCGGCTCCGCAGTCTCGACGATGCGCGGACGTTGCGTACGGCTCTCGCGTCCGGCGGTCGGCTGGTGGTGGTCGGCGCGGGATTCATCGGCATGGAGGTCGCGGCGAGTGCCCGTATGCGGGGCGTCGAGGTCGTCGTGGTCGAAGCGCTCGAGGCGCCACTCGTGCGGGGACTCGGTCGCACGCTCGGCGAACTCGTGGCGGCACGCCACCGTGAGCGCGGGGTCGACATCCGCTGCGGGGTCGGCGTGGCGGGATTCGTCGGCCGGCAGCGTGTGGAGGCGGTGGAGCTCACGGATGGATCGAGCATCGAGGCGGCAGATGTCCTGGTCGGAATCGGCGTCTTGCCCCAGGTGGGCTGGCTCGCGGGCAGCGGTCTCGATGTCGCGAACGGCGTGCTCTGCGATGCCACGGGCGCGACGACGCTCGAACACGTCGTCGCGGCCGGCGACGTGGCGCGCTGGCTCGATCCCCGATCGGGAGCGGCTGTCCGCCACGAACACTGGACCAGTGCCGTCGAGCAGGCAGGAGTGGCGGCGGCGCGACTGCTCGGGGGGCCGGGCAGCGTCGAGCCTCTCGCACAGGTCTCGTACGTGTGGAGCGATCAGTTCGACATGCGAATCGCGATCGCGGGCGAACCCGCGTCGGGCGACACGCTGCACGTCACGCACGGTCGCCTCGACGAGGAACGGTTCCTCGCCCTGATGGGACGCAGCGAACGCTTTGTCGGAGCCGTTTCGCTCGGGCGGCCGAGACTGCTGAGTCTTTGTCGCGAGCTGCTCGAGCGCGGCGCCACTTTCGAAGAGGCAATCAGGCTCGTCGGATGATCGCGGGCTCTTCGCCGCGCTCGCCCTGCTGTTCACCCGGCTCGCTCCGCTCGACGCGCAGGAACAGCAGGCTCAGCACGCTCAGCGCGTTCAGGACCGCGAACACCAGGAACGCAACCCGGTAGTTGCCGGTCCTGTCATGGATGGCGGCCGCGAAGAAGGGACCCGTGCCGCCGACCACCAGCGTGGCCATCAGCATGCCGTAGATCGACGCCATGTTCCGGAGGCCGAAGCACCAGGTCACGATCAACGGGTGGACGACGTCGCGAGCCGCATACGAGAAGCCGAAGCTGACGGCGAAGATCCACATCAGCGCGGGTCGCGGACTCACGAGCAAAAGCAGCGAGCTGATCGTCAGACCGACGTAGACGATCAGCGCCGAGGCGCGTTCCGGGATGCGATCGGCGATCGCCCCGAGCAGCAGCTTGCTGGCGATCCCGAGACCGATCGCCGTCGTGTACAGGGCGACGGCCTCTGACTGTCCCATGCCTTCGTCCGTCAGATGGGGGACGAGGTGTTCGAGCAGAGCCAGGAAGTAGAAGAAGAAGGTGAACAGGCTGAACAGCAGGATCCAGAAGCTGCGCGTGCGCGCCGCCTCGGCGAGGCCCAGGTCGGCGTGTCCAGGTGCCGCGCCGGTCGGTTCCGCAGGCACGACGGTTTCAGCGAAGTTCTCGCTGCGGTCGCGCACGAGGAACAGCGCCGCGGGCAGCAGCAGGATCGCCGTGAGGAGCGAGAGCCTCAGCATCGCGGTGCGCCAGCCGGCTCCTTCTGCGATTGCCGACACCACGGGCACCATCAACACGCCGCCGACATTCGAGCCCACGAGCACCAGCCCGAGCGCGAAGCCGCGGCCCCGTGTGATCCAGTGCGAGACAGTCTGTCCGACTGTCACGTCGCCGAGTGCGGTGAGGGCGACGCCGAACGCCACCATCAGCGCCCAGTACTCGTAGAGACTGTGCATGCGCGACAGCAGCAAGAAGATGAGGGACAGGGCCAGGGTGCCGAGGGTCAGCACGAGCCGGGCACCGTGTCGGACGGTCAGCAGACCGATCAGTGGACTCGCGATCGCCATGGCGGCGAGTTGCAGTGTCCGCGTCAGCGAGAAGTCCGCACGCGTCCAACCGAGCTCGTCGATGATGTCCTTGGTGAGGGGACCGAACACGTACCCGAAGCCGAGTCCCATCTGACAGATCAAACATCCGAGCACGACGACGAACGCACGGCCACGAAGATCTCCGCGGAATCCGTCCAGGGCGCTTCGGGTCGTCATGCCTGCGCTCCGCGGTGGATCGGATGGGCGCCGAGCATAGCGTCGCGAGTCTGCGCACAGGCCGATCTGCGGCCGGATCGCGAGACGTCAGCGCTTCGGGGCGTTGCCCCCGGTCTCGATTTCGAGGCGGCGTCGGATGTCGTCGCGCAGGCTCTGCTTGGCGATCTTACCGCCGGATCCTCGCGGCAGTTCGTCGACCACGATGATTCGTTCGGGCCAGCTCTCCTTGCTGACCTCGCGCTCGGCCAGATGTCGGGTCAGGTCCGCGAGCTCGAGGCCTTCGAATCCGGGACGGAGTTCGACGTAGACGCACACGCGCTCACCGAAGATCGGATCGGGCATGGCGACGGCGGCGACGAGTGCCACCGCCGGGTGCGTGGCGACCTGCTCTTCGACGCCCGGGCCGCTGATGTTCTTGCCGCCCCGGATGATGAAGTCGTCGATCCGCCCGACCACGCTGAGGTAGCCATCGGCATCGATCTCGACGCGATCCCCGAGCAGCATCCAGCCGTCGGGACGCAGCAGGGCGGCGTTCGCGCGGGCCACTTCTCCGGAACTGCCGTAGTAGCCGCGCGACAGAGTCGGCCCCTTGCAACCGGGCTGACCCGCGCCCGTGTGCGTGACATCCCTGCCGCTCTCGTCGAAGAGTCGCACGTGCATCTCCGGAATCGGCCGGCCCGCGGTCCGCAGTCTCTTGTCGCGGGAGTCGTCCACCGACGTGCCACTCACCGCCCCGGTTTCATTCGAGCCGTAGAACTGCAGCACCGAGGCGCCGGTCGCCTCTTCGAACGCTGCGGCGCGCGCATACGGGACGGCCTCGCCGCCGGTGAACAGGATCCGCAGCGACGAGAGATCGCGCCGGCGCGTGTCGGCGGCTTCGAGCATCAGGATGAATTGCGTCGAGACCGCCGCCAGCACGCTGACCCGGTGGCGTTCGATCAGGTCGAGTGCTTCGCGCGCATCGAAGCGCGGCATCACGACGGTCGGTACGCCGAGCAGGCTCGGCGTCACGTGGCTCGTCCAGATCCCGAACCCGAAGGGCGCCGGCACGAGGCTCATGAACACGTCGTCTGCGGAAAGCCGACCGTTTCGCACGGCGAACCGATGGAAGGCGTGCCAGCGAGCCTGATCGTGGATCACGCACTTCGGCATGCCGGTGGTGCCGGAGGTCGAATTGATCAGGAAGATCTCATCGGGACGCAGCGCGCGATCGGGCGGCAAGGGCGACGCACTCGCGCCGAGAACGACGTTCGAGCCAGCGACGCGCAGTCGCGCACCCAGGCGCAGTTCACCATCGACCTCGATGTGGTCGGTGAGTGCGAGGCCGGCAGCACGCCAGCCCGCGACGACCTCGCTCATGCGGCGTTCCTGGTGTTCCTCGCGACCCACCAGGCAGCGTGCTCCACTCAGCCGGATCAGGTGTTCGATCTCGCGAAGTCCGGCGCGAGGCCCGATCCCGACGGCCACGACTCCGGCGCGCTCACAACCGAGCAGCGCGACATGCACGCCCGGCCCGTCGGGCAGCAGGATCGCGACGCGATCGCCACGCACGGGCTCGAGCTGCGCGAGGAGCAACGCGCCGAAGGCGGTCGCGGCCGCGTCGTAGCCCGACCAGTCGAGGGGCGATTCGCCGCCGTGATAGGCGATCGCGTCGGGTCTCTGGTGGGCGAGTATCGCGATGCGTCGACCGAGCGATTCCATGAAGGTCGACAAAGCTAGCGGCCGCGAGCGGACTGGGCGTCCCGAAACACGAGACCCCGCCGGCTCGCGCCGACGGGGTCTGTTCCAGACTCATCCGGGGTCGTGTACTACCGCGTGGTTCAGACCGCCTCGACGTTCTCCGCCGCCGGGCCCTTCTTGCCCGGGACCACGTCGAACTCGACCTTCTGGCCTTCGGTCAAGGAGCGGAAGCCATCGGCCTTGATGGCGGTGTGATGGCAGAACACATCCTTCTCGCCATCGTCGCGGGTGAGGAAGCCGAAGCCCTTCTCGTCGTTGAACCACTTCACGGTGCCGGAAACTCGCATTGCTGCTCTCCTGTCCAGTCGCACGAATCGTCGGAGTACAGCACTGCGATCAGAACTGATCGCCCTACGACCCGACTACTCTTGCTGCTTTGCTGCTCGTTGATCTCGCTGTTTCGTTCGCTGCCGCGAGCCGGACGGAGACGTTCCGAACCGATCGAGGCCGGTCGGAGCTTACTGGATCGGATCTCCGGCGCAGCCCGCGGCGGGGCGGGCTTCCGCATTTCCAGATTACGATACGTTTAGTATCGTAATCGTGCAGCAAACCTGCCCCGAAGCAACGGGGAGGGCGTCGAGCGCGACCCCGAGTCCGCCCGAGCCCGGAGACAGATCCCCGTGTCCAGCCCCGACATCCAGACCCCCACCGGTCGACCGCGCAGCGAAGAGGCCCACAAGGCAATCCTCGACGCGACCCTCGAACTGCTCGCCGAGGTGGGATTCTCGGCGCTCACCGTCGAGGGCGTCGCCAGTCGGGCCGGGGTCGGCAAGGCGACCATCTATCGGCGCTGGCCTTCGAAGCTGCCGTTGGTCGTCGAGGCGTTCGGACAGCTTCCCGGCATGGAAGACGCCGACACCGGCAGCCTCGCCGAGGATTTGAAGCGCATGCTCCGCGGATATCTGCAGGCCTTCAACACGACGGCGCTCTCCGCCGTGCTGCCGAGTCTGGCGGGCGAACGAGCCCACAACACCGAACTCTCGAAGGTGTTCGATCCCGTCAGCAAGGAACGCCGCGTCCCGTTGATGCGCGCGCTCGAGAGGGCGGTGGCGCGGGGCGAGATCGCGGCCGACGTGGATCTCGAACTCGCCGCCGATCTGGTCGTCGGCCCGATTGCGGTGTGTCTCTTCTTCAAAGGCGGCCGTCTGAATCCGAAGATGGTCGGGCCGATGGTCGACCTCGCGCTTGCCGGACTCGCGCGGCCACCGGTCGCCCCCGCCGAACGCTGAGCGCGCTGAGCCGGCGGAAGTCGAATCGATCAGCCGGCCCGCTCACGCAGCGCGAACTTCGTCACCTTGCCCGAGGCGTTCGTCGGCAGT
>JANOFF010000150.1:0-14908 GCA_031413515.1 bacterium | reverse complement strand
GCGCCCAGTGCCCGGATCATCTCCCGGGCACGGCGTGGATTGCCATTGCGCCGTGCGCGTTCGAGGGCGGCCAGCAGCGGTTGGACGGCGCGTGGATCGGCCAGAACACCGAGGCAGTGGGCGGCCAGTTCGGGGAGTTCGGGACGTTCGCTCGAGAGCGCGTTCACGAGGCCGTGGACCGCGGCGTCTCCACCGATCTGGGCCAACGCACGGGCGGCTTCGCGCCGCAGAGTCGGACGATCTCTCTCGAGCACCGCGAGCACCGGTTCGACGAGTGCCGGATGCTGCAGCTCGCCGGCGAGTCGGAGGGCGAGCAACGCCCGCACATCGTCCGGCTGCTGGATCACCGTTCCCAGGTGCGCGACGCCGGCTTCTCCCAGAGTGATCATCACCGCACAGAGCTGCGCCGAGGCGACCGAATCGGGGTCAGCGACGATCCGCTCGAAGAGGGCGGGAATCGCATGCTCGCCGAGCTGCAGAAGGACCTGGGTCGCGCGGACGCTGACGCCGGAATGGCTCGAATGGGCGCGCTCGATCAGGCTTTCGAGACGTGATCCCGAAGCGAGTTCGACGAACAAGCGCTGGGCGATCCGGGCCTGTAGTCCGGAGCGCCCCCCATCACCGACCGCATGATCGGCGAGCACCAGGACCGCACGATGGCATTCGTCCGACAATCCGGCCTCGAACATCTCGCAGGCCCACTCGACGATGCGCCGACCGAGGAACTCGTAGGCCGCATCGTCGCTGCACCGATCCAGTTCGATCAAACGGAACAACAATCGCTCGCCGCGATCGTCGAAGGTGGCTGCTTCGAGAGGGCGTTCGTCGAGCGCGGGTTTTTCGACCTTGTCCCGGTGTTCCACGATCAACTGATGACTGCGTGCCAGCAGGGCCGAACCGAGGGACGACGTGGTCACGGCCGGTGTCGCGCTGAGCGGTGTGTGGGGCGCGACAGCAGCGTCTTCGCCGCCGTTCAGCAGGATGCCCGTACTCGACCGATGGGACAGCGCGCGGCTCATCCCGCCCTCTTGCCGGATCGAAGCCGCACTGCGATTCAGCAGATCGAGGCAGGCACGCAGGGCATCCCGCGTCAACGCATGGGCGAAGCGGATGCGGTGGATCCCCTGGCGATCGAGGGCGTCGGCCAGTTCGTGCAGATGTTTGAGGGGGACTTCATCGTGGATGCCCGTCGCCCGGAAACCGGACTTGCCGATCCACACTTCGAGCGGCCCGGCCCGATCGAGTTCGCCGCGCAGGGCCAACCATGTGCGGTCGAGGAGTTGCCCACAGGCCGGGTTGTCCGCGCCATAGAACGCCAGCCCGCGTACCGCGCACGCCAGCTCCACGAGCAGGCTCGCCAGATCTGCAGATGTTCTCTCGCCCCACGGCTTACGGGGCTGTTCGGTGTCGACCATGCGCCGCCCGGACGACCGGCATTGCGGGCAGTCCGCGCGTCGTCCCCTCCGTCCTTACATCGACGGGGGCGACGGTGGGCTTGAAAGGCTCTTCACGATCGAACTTTCTCCTTTATTTCGCCTTGGCTCGTTGACTGGCCGACTGGGCGACGGCTAACCTGCGAACTGTCGCCCCCCGAACACCGCTCACCCGAACCGTGATTTCCCCACGCGGTCCCGAGTCTCGGATCGACCCTCTGGAATCGTCTGATCGCTCGAAAATCGGCGTAGGACCGGTCACTTCGGAGAATTCCGAAGTGAAGGAGACGACCCCTCCGGTCGGTCGGTCGAAACGCGACTCCGGCTCGGGCCCCCAGGCGATGGGAGGTCCGACCATCGAGGTGCCCCACCCCGGGCCTGCGCTCTGGGTGGCGACTGCGGGTGGTGTGGGTTTCGGACCCTGGGCGCCCGGCACCTGGGGCGCGCTAGTAGCCGTTCTTGCGTTCGTGATCGTCTTCCACCGATTCAGCCTGCCCCTGTATCTGCTCACAGTGATCGCCGTGTCCGGCCTCGGGATCTGGGCTTCGAACACCGTGGAGTCGTATTTCGGCCGGCAGGACGACGGTCGCATCGTGATCGACGAGGTGGCCGGTCAACTGATCGCCCTGACGCCCATCGTGGCGCTGCACGGCCTTCCGCTCGGGAGCATCCGACTGCCCGGCGTCGATTCGCTGTCCAGTGGAGGAATCGACATCTGGTGGGCGCTGGTCGTGACCGCATTCGTCGCATTCAGGTGGTTCGATATCCGCAAGCCGGGAATGGTGAAGTGGGCGGAAGAGCGATTCGAGGGCGGGGTCGGTGTGATGGCGGACGATCTGGTGGCAGGAGTGCTCGCTGCGGTGGTGGTGACCGTACCCGCCTACGTGGTCGTGGTCGCCCGGCTGCAAGCGCTGGCCCTGGACGGAGTATCCGCGGGATGAAGGCAGAGATCCTGACCATCGGAGACGAGGTCATGCGCGGAGAGATCGTCGACTCCAACAAGGCGCTGATCGCCCAGCGGCTGCTGGGTCTCGACATCGAATGCCACCATCAGGTCTCGGTGCGTGACGACCGCGACGACATGCGCGATGCGTTTCTGCGCGGTGTCGCCCGCAGTGACATCATGCTCGTTTCCGGCGGGCTCGGACCGACGCGCGACGACATCACGTCCGAGGTGATCGCCGAAACCTTCGGGCGCGCACTGCGCCTCGACGAACCTTCCCTCGAGGCGATCCGCGCGTTTTTCATTCGGGTCGGGCGCGAGATGAACGACACGAATCGCAAGCAGGCGTACTTCCCGGACGGCGCCGAGGTGCTCGAGAATCCGGTCGGCACCGCTCCGGGTTTCATGATCGAGGAATCGGGCTGTCTGATCTTCTGCATGCCCGGTGTGCCGCGTGAGCTCGCACTCATGATGGACGCGCAGGTGCTACCCCGCATCGGGGCGAGGCAGGAAGCAACCGGCGCGGTGACGAGAGTGCGGGCACGTCTCCTGCGCACCTTCGGGATCGGCGAGTCGAGCCTCGAAGCCGAGTTGCTCGGCATCGCTCGAAAGGACGTCCATAAGGACATCCATAAGGACGTCCATAACGACATCCATAAGGACATCCACAAGAACATCCACAAGAAAATGGAAGGAAGCACCGAGATCGATGGTGCCGAGATTGCCTTCCGGACGTCGTTCCCCGACAACTTTCTGCGCGTGTTCGCGCGCGCTGGATCGATCGCCGAGGCCGACGCGCGGATTGCGCATGTCGCCAAGGCGATCCACGAACGTCTCGGCGATCTGATCTATGGCGTCGACGACGAGTCCATGGCATCGGTCGTCGGGCGCCTGCTGGGCGAACGTCGCCGTACGGTGGCCGTCGCCGAGTCGTGTACCGGCGGATTGATCGCCGAGCAGATCACGGCGGTAGCAGGTTGTTCGGCATGGTTCCTGGGCGGGGTGGTCGCCTATGCGAACAGCGCCAAGCAATCCCTGCTCGGAGTCCCCGAGGCGATGTTGATCGAGCACGGTGCCGTCTCCGAGCCGGTCGCCCGTGCGATGGCCGAGGGTGTGCGCGAACGATTCGGTGCGGACATCGGGGTCTCGACCACCGGCATTTCCGGCCCCGATGGCGGGACGGACGAGAAGCCGGTCGGTCTCGTCCACGTCGGCATCGCCTGGTCGGATGCGATCCAGAGTGCGACGAGCGGGCCCGACGGAGGCTGCCACACGGATCACTTCGTGTTCCCGCTCGACCGCGCTCGTCACCGGATTCTCACAGCGCAGGTCGGACTCGATTGGGTGCGACGTCTGTTGCTCGGACGGGAACTCGTCGGACCCACGCTGCTGCGCCGCCAAGGAGGCGGCTCGACGCCTGGGGCGACGCGATGAGTCGCTTCACAGATTTCTCGGGTTGGATCGCAATCGCTGCGCACCACTCGTGATCCCATCACCCCCATGCTGGTTGGCCGACTGCGGCCACACGACACGATCCTCTGGAGGAGTAACCGATGACGAAGGGCAAGAACGACGGCACCGTGCAGGGAGTCGAAGCGCGCCGCAAGGCGATCGAACTCGCGATCTCGAGCATCGAGAAGCAATTCGGCAAGGGCGCGATCCATACGCTGAGCAACGACTCCGCGAACGAGCAGATTCCCTGCTTTTCCAGTGGAGGACCGAGTCTCGACATCGCGCTCGGGATCGGTGGCTATCCGCGCGGTCGGGTGATCGAGATCTATGGGCCCGAGTCGAGCGGCAAGACGACGCTCAGCTTGCACGCAATCGCCGAGGTGCAGAAGAGTGGCGGTGTGGCGGCCTTCGTCGATGCCGAGCATGCGCTCGACGTGAGCTATGCACGGCGACTCGGCGTCAACGTGGAGGATCTGCTGGTCTCGCAGCCCGATACGGGCGAACAGGCGCTCGAGATCGCAGACGTACTGCTCCGCTCCGGAGCGATCGATCTCGTCGTGATCGACTCGGTGGCGGCTCTCGTTCCGCGCGCCGAACTCGAGGGCGACATGGGTGACACCCACGTCGGGCTGCAGGCACGCTTGATGAGCCAGGCGCTGCGCAAGCTCACGGGCACGGTCTCCAAGTCCGGAGCCTCGGTGATCTTCATCAATCAGATCCGCATGAAGATCGGCGTCATGTTCGGGAGCCCGGAGACCACGACCGGCGGCAATGCGCTCAAGTTCTATGCATCGATCCGCCTGGACGTGCGTCGCATCGCCGCCATCAAGGAGGGCGAAACCGTGGTCGGCAACCGGACCCGGGTGAAGGTCGTGAAGAACAAGGTCGCACCGCCGTTCCGGCAGGCCGAGTTCGACATCATCTACAACGAGGGCATCTCGAGGGAGGGCGATCTGCTCGATCTCGGCGTCGAGGACGGCGTCGTGGAGAAGAGCGGCTCCTGGTACACGTACGGAAACGAGCGTATCGGACAGGGGCGTGAGAATGCGCGGCGGTTCCTGAAGGACAATCCGGACGTGGCGTCTCGACTCCAGGAGCAGGTCTATGCGGCCCGGGGCCTCAAGCAGCCCGTACCCGCGAGCCCGCTCGCACCGCTCGTAGAGGCCGTGGCGGTCGAAGAGTAGTCGCGACGCGCGTTACGCGGGCGTTCATCTCGCTCGACAGGCGACTCGCCTGAACCCACCACCGTGCTCTCCGCACCTCTGAAGCCCCGCCTTGAGCGGTTGGCTGGGTGCGGAGAGCGCGGACCACCCGTCGGGCTCGGGTGGCGTATCGCAGAAAATCGATCCCCTGAGAGCGCTCGATCAACCAGGGCTCCATCGAGGCTGCCGGTCCCATGCGAGGCGCATGGGCAGAGAATTGCGCTCCCATTGCAGCTTCGGGGATCGCCCCTTTGCTGCCGCGTTCCTCAAGACGCGGCGCCCGTGTGTCGAAACAGCCCTCGTGCCCTGAGTCTGCGTGCGCATCGACGTGCACCGATCAGGCAGAGGATCGGACCCGCCATGGGGATGGAGCTCAACGAGATCTTGAAGGTCGCCATCAAGGGCGGCGCATCCGACATCCACCTGAAGTCGGGTCTGCCGCCGATGTTCCGGGTAGATGGCGCACTCGTGCCTCTGCGAAACGGCGACCGGATCATGCCGGACGAAATCCAGCAGATGGCTTTCTCCATCATGAATCCGGTGCAGAAGTCCCGGTTCGAGGAGAATCGCGAGGCCGATCTCGCATACGGGATACCCGGGCTCGGTCGATTCCGGGTCAACGTCTTCCAGCAGCGGGGCACGATCGGCATCGTGTTCCGCGTGATTCCCTTTGGCGTCAAGACCGTGCAGCAGCTCCACCTGCCCAAGGTGGTCGAGCGAATCGCCCAGGATCACCGCGGGCTCATCCTTGTGACCGGCACCACCGGATCGGGCAAGTCGACGACCCTGGCGGCGATGATCGAGCAGATCAACACCGAGCGGACCGCGCACATCATGACGATCGAGGACCCGATCGAGTTCCTGATCCGGGATCGCCGCTCGATCGTGAATCAGCGCGAGATCGGTGTCGACACCCACAGCTTTTCGAACGCCCTGCGCGCTGCACTGCGTCAGGATCCCGACGTGATCCTGGTCGGCGAAATGCGCGATTTCGAGACGATCGAGACGGCGCTGACGGCAGCCGAAACCGGCCACCTGGTGATGAGCACGCTTCACACCCTCGACGCCACGGAGACCATCAACCGCATCATCTCGGTCTTCCCGCCCTACCAGCAGAAGCAGGTCCGACTGCAGCTTTCGACGATCCTGAAGGCGGTCATTTCACAGCGACTGGTCCCGCGCGCCGACGGCAAGGGGCGCGTACCGGCACTCGAAGTCCTGGTGTCGACGGCCCTCACACGAGAGCTGATCGCCGACAAGGACCGCACCAAGGAGCTGCCCGATGCGATCTCGAAGGGCTACACCACCTACGGGATGCAGACCTTCGATCAGGGCCTCATGTCGCTCGTGAAAGAGGGTCTCGTGACGTATGACGAGGCGCTGAAGAACGTCTCCAATCCGGATGACTTCGCACTCCGCTTCCGTGGCATTGCGTCGACGTCGGACTCGAGTTGGAGCGAGTTCGCGGGCAACGATGCGGATGGCAAGCCGGACGATGATGATGAGGGCGGATCCGGCTCCGGTGGCGCCGGAGGCGGTGACGAGTTCAATATCGACCGCTTCTAGCGTCGGACTCGAGATCGCGGCCCAGGACCTGGCCCCTCGCCGAGCGCCCGACGTGCCCAGGGCCATCCATCGCGACCGTTGTCGTGCGCGAAGTTGGATGATGGATCGATGATTCCGCGCGACCGCGGACGTCTCCTGTATATTCCCGCCCCATGTTTCGCCCCTCCCGCCAGATCCGCAGCGAGTTTCTCGAGTTCTTCGAGCAGCGTGGCCATCGTCGCGTCAAGAGTGCGCCCGTCGTACCGGATTCCGATCCGACACTGATGTTCGTCAACGCGGGCATGGTGCCGTTCAAGCGCACGTTCCTCGGCGAGGAAGTGCGCGACTACAACCGCGCGACGACTGCACAGAAGTGCATCCGCGTGTCCGGCAAACACAACGATCTCGAGAACGTCGGCCGCACTCCGCGCCATCACACCTTCTTCGAGATGCTCGGAAACTTCTCCTTCGGCGACTACTTCAAGGCCGAGGCGATCGACTTCGCGTGGGAATTGCTGACCGAGAAGATGGGGCTTCGCGAAGACCAGCTGGCCGTCTCGGTCTTCGAGGAGGACGACGAGGCCTTCGGCCTGTGGCGCGACCGAGTCGGTCTGCCCGAGAAGAAGATCTTCCGCCTCGACGAGAAGGAGAACTTCTGGGCGATGGGTGACACGGGCCCGTGCGGGCCGTGTTCCGAGATCCACTTCGACTTCGGAGTCAAAACCGACTGCCGGAACGCGCAGTGCAATCCCTCGTGCGATTGCGGACGCTGGCTCGAGATCTGGAACCTCGTCTTCATGCAATACAATCGCGACGCATCGGGCACACTGACGCCGCTCCCGAAGCCGTCGATCGACACAGGGGGCGGTCTCGAGCGCTGGGCGGCGGTTCTGCAGGGAGTGCACAGCAACTACGACAGCGATGTGTTCACG
Organism: bacterium; assembly: GCA_031413515.1. Classification (GTDB taxonomy): domain Bacteria; phylum Myxococcota_A; class UBA9160; order UBA9160; family UBA4427; genus TMED88. The sequence continues at coordinate 7,401 of JANOFF010000150.1, read as the reverse complement.
CCGCTGCTCGCGCGCGCGCAGGACATTTCAGGCGTCACACTCGGCGAGGATCCCGAGAAGGACGTTTCGCTGCGCGTCGTGGCCGATCACGCCCGCACTCTCGCGATCATGATCGGCGACGGCGTGCTGCCTTCGAACGCGGGGCGCGGCTACGTGCTGAGGCGCATCCTGCGCCGGGGTGCTCGCCACGGTGTCCTGCTCGGAATGGAAGAACCGTTCCTGTTCCAGGTCGCCGATGCGGCCATCGACGAACTCGGCGAGGTCTACACCGAACTCGTCGAACGCCGTGCGTACATCACCGATCGCATCCGGCGTGACGAGGAGCGGTTCCTCACGACGTTGTCGAAGGGATTGCAACTGCTCGAGGAGGAGATCCGCAACGCCAAAGTGCGAGGCATCGAGATCCTGCCCGGCGACACGGCCTTCAAGCTCTACGACACCTTCGGATTTCCCCTCGATCTGACGGACGACATCCTGCGCGGTCATCGGATGACAGTCGATCAGGCTGGATTCGACGGGGCGATGCAGGTCCAGCGCGAGCGGGCCCGCGCCGCCTGGGTGGGCAGCGGCGACCTGGGCATCGCAGAGGTCTACGGACGCATCGCGGCGGACCTCACCACGCAGTTCCGCGGCTACGAGACCGACCGTGGCGCATCGCGGATCGCGGCCCTGCTCGTCGATGGACGCCTGACGCTGACGGCGCGAGCGGGACAGCGAGTCGAACTCGTCGTCGAGGAGACGCCTTTCTATGCGGAGAGCGGCGGACAGGTCGGTGACCGGGGAACGATCACGACGCCGACCGGCCGGATCGACGTGGACGACACACAGAAGCCGGTCGACGGGCTCTTCGTGCATCGCGGCGTGGTCTGTGCGGGTGAGGTCGCCGTCGACACCGAGGCCGAGCTCCGCGTCGATCCCGAGGCGCGCGCCGCCACCGTCCGAAACCACAGTGGCACGCATCTGTTGCACGCGGCCCTGCGCGAAGTGCTCGGCCCGCAGGCCATGCAGAAGGGCTCGCTCGTAGCCCCGGATCGGCTGCGCTTCGATTTCACCCACGATTCGCCGTTGTCTCGCGACGAGATCGAAAGGATCGAGGATCTCGCCAACGGCTGGATCGAAGAGAACGCACCGCGCACGACCCGGCTGATGGCGTACGACGCGGCGGTCAAGGCGGGCGCCATCGCGATCTTCGACGAGAAGTACGGAGACGAAGTGCGCGTCGTGGCATTCGGCGATCGGAGCACGGAGCTCTGTGGTGGCACCCATGCGAACGCGGCGGGTGACATCGGTCTGCTGAAGATCGTCTCCGAGAGCGGAGTCGCGGCCGGTGTGCGCCGCATCGAAGCGCAGACGGGACTGGGCGCGCTGGCGCTGATCCGCGAGCAGGAGTCGATCGCCCGCGCCGCGGCCGACCTGCTCAAGGTTCCGCTCGGCGATCTGCCCTCGCGGGTCGAGAAGCTGCTCGCCGAGCGGCGTGATCTGGAACGTGAGCTCGAGCTGCTGCGCAGTGCTAAGCGCGGTTCGGCGGCCGGCGATCTCCTGGCGGACGCGGTCGAGATCGAAGGGGCCAGGATTCTCGGTGTACGGGTTTCAGACGTCGACGCGAAGGACATGCGGCAGATGGTCGACGACCTCCGCAATCGACTCGGGGCCAGCGTCGTTCTGCTGGTCTCGGAGAGCGCCGGAAAGGTGCTGGTCGCGGTCGGGGTCACACCGGATCTGACGGGTCGCTTCAAGGCCGGTGACATCGTCCGCGAAATCGCCGGGATCGTGGGCGGGGGCGGGGGAGGGCGACCGGACTTCGCTCAGGCGGGCGGGCGCGATCCGTCGCAGATCGATGCTGCGCTGCAACGCTTCCGCGAGCTGTGCGGCGTCGCCTGACCGCGGAGCGGGACGGGCCATGACGATCCAGGACATTCCGCAGTACACCCTCGACCCCTGGGTCGGCCGAAGACGTGCAACGCGCGTCGTGATGGTGGGCGACATCGGCATCGGCGGTGCGAACGCGATCCGCATCCAGTCGATGACCAACACCGACACGATGAATACCCGCGCGACCGTCGATCAGATCGAGCGGCTGGCGGCGGCGGGCTGCGAGATCGCGAGAGTGACCGCGCCGTCGATTCGCGAGGCGGAACATCTCCGCGAGATCCGGGTAGAGCTCGAGCGCCGAGGCATTCGCATCCCGCTCGTCGCCGACATCCACTTCACGCCGAACGCTGCAATGATCGCGTCCGAGTGCGTGGAGAAGGTCCGGATCAACCCGGGCAACTACGCGGACAAGAAGAAATTCGAGGTGCGGGAGTACGCCGACGCCGACTACGCAGCCGAACTCGAGCGCGTCGCAGCGCGCTTCCGCCCGCTGGTCAGACGCTGCAAGGCGAATGGCGTAGCGATGCGGATCGGGACGAACCACGGCTCGCTGTCGGACCGCATCATGAATCGCTACGGCGATTCACCGCTTGGCATGGTGGAGAGCGCGCTCGAGTTCCTCGACGTATGCGAGGCGGAGGGCTATCACGAGATCGTCTTCAGCATGAAGGCGTCCAATACCCACGTAGCCATCCAGGCCTACCGTCTGCTCGCCGCACGACTCGACGAACGCGCGCCCGGAGTCCCGAGCTATCCCTTCCATCTCGGTGTGACCGAGGCGGGTGATTCGGAGGATGGTCGCATCAAGAGCGCGATCGGGATCGGCGCGCTGCTCGAGGACGGGATCGGTGACACGATCCGCGTCTCACTGACCGAGGACCCGGTGCGGGAGGTTCCCGTCGCGAGACGCATCGCCGAAAGGGCGGAGGCGCACTGGCGCGAGGACGAGGGGACGGCACCGATTCGTGTCGGGTATGGGCCGGTCGGTTCGCCGTTTCAGCATGTCCGTCGGCGCGCGCAGGCAATCCCGCTTGGAGCTCTCGCGTTCGGGGCACAGGAGCCGATCCGGGTCGAACTCGATCTCGGCACACGATTCGCCGATGCCTCGACCGGCGACGCGGTACAGGCGCTGGCGAGTTCGCTCGCTGCCGTGCGCGGCGTGCAGTGCGAATCGCTCGCGGTCGATGCTTCGGACGAAGACTCGATCAATGCGATTGCCGATCTGCGCGAGGCCCTCGATGCGGTCGGGCTCGCCCAGCCGCTCGCGGTGCGGATCGGTGCAGGTCTGCTCGACGCGAGCGTCTTCGTGCCCGAAGGCAGCGCGCGCTTGATCGTGTCGGTGGATGCACGAACTGGCTTCTCCACGCTGCTGAACGCGATCCACGTGGCCGGGCTCGGGGGGACGCCGCTCGAATGGTGTCTGCGCTCCGAACCCGCCGGGCTTGCGCAGCTGCTCGAACGCGTCTCCGAGGCCGAGCGCGAGTCGGCGAGCGCGCGGGTGTCCTTCGGATATTCGGTCGAATCGAGGCGCGCTCCGCACGCGGCGCGTCTGCTCGCTGCATGGCTGGCGGATCGCGGTGGCGACGAAGCGCCGATCATCCTGCGCCATTCGCTGCCGGACAGACACGCGGTGTCCAGAGATCCGGAAGCGGCGCTGATCGCGGCATCGATCGATCTCGGAGCACCCCTGTGCGACGGGATCGGCGATCTCGTGTCGCTCGGTGTGGGTGCGGCCGATCCAGGTGCAGCGCTCGATCTCGCGTATCGGATCCTGCAGGGTGCCCGGCTGCGCACCACCCGCACGGAATACATCTCGTGCCCGTCGTGCGGGCGGACGCTCTTCGATCTCGAAGAGACGACCGCGCGCATCAAGGCTGCGACGGAGCATCTCACCGGAGTGAAGATCGCCGTCATGGGCTGTATCGTGAACGGTCCGGGCGAGATGGCGGATGCGGACTTCGGCTATGTCGGATCGGGACAGGGCAAGATCACCCTTTACGCCGGCAAGACGATCGTCGCGCGAAACGTGCCCGAAGCCGACGCGACGGACCGGCTGCTGGATCTGATCCAGCAGCACGGGCGGTGGGGAACGCCGGGCGAGTAGGTGTCGGCGCCAGGTCGTTGGATCCGATGGATCTTCGAAGGCCTTCCGCTAGAGTGGATTCGTGACCAGCCCGATCTGGTTTCACGACACGTACTCCGAATGCAAGCGAGCTCCACGGAGACTTTCCGAGCATGAAGCGCACGTCGATGCGAGCGGCCATGATCGTCTGCGCACTCGCGTGCATGGGCGCACGGGTTGCTCCGGCATCAGCACTCGTGGCAGGTGCACTGACCCTCGGCCTCCACGCCGACGATCACGCACATACAGTGACGCTCGTCGTGGACGAGAACCACGTGGATGTCGTCGTCTCGCACGTCGAACCAGTGGACGACGCAGCCCATCCGCACGGCGACCCCGAAGCGTCGGGGTCCGATGACGCGCACGTACTGCACCTGAGCGAAGACGATGCGGCCCTCACGGGTCCGCGACGTGACGGTGTCTCCATAGGCCACGTGGTGAGTCCGCGGGCCTTGTATCTGCCGCGGCTGGAGTCGGCAACGCGTTCGATTCCGTTTCCGCAGCGGCGCGTACGCCCTTTCGAAACATCGAAGACCATCGTTCTGCGCGTCTAGAAGTCCTCGTCCGCACCGATCAAGGCCACTTGCCGCGACTCTCGCGGCGAGTCCGATCGTGGCTCCCCGACAGAGGACGAATCTTCCATGCGCAGCATCGCAGTCATGCGGTGCGTGCTCCTGTTGACCGCCGGACTGAGCATCCCGCTCACCGGTCGCGCCCAGGTGCCCGCCCCATATCCGTTGGGTCGAGAACTGACCGTATTCGAGGCACCGAGCGACGTGACGGAAGCGTCACCCGCCCCACCCGTCGAGCCGACGGGAGTGCTTCGGCTCGGCGATGCGTTGGCCGCATCGCTGCTGCACAACGCCGAATTCGCAACCGACGCGTTCGAGATCCGTGCGCGTGAGGCGGCGCTGCTGCAGGCCCGTAGCTACCCGAATCCATCGATCGCTCTCGACGTCCAGGACTTCGCCGGTTCGGGCGACTTCAGGGGGTTCGACAACGCCCAGACCACTCTGCTCATCGGTCAGTTGATCGAGCTGGGAGGCAAGCGCTCCGCGCGCATCGAGTTCGCATCGACGTCTCTCGATCTCGCCGGCTGGGAGTACGAGATGAGACGCATCGACGTCCTGGTCTACACCGCGGCCGCTTTCGTCGACGTCCTTGCCGCGCAGGAGCGGAATCAACTCGCGGGCGAGACGCTCGAGCTCGCACGCAGTCTGCAGAGCGTGGCGGCGAAGCGGCTGGCGGCGGGCATTGCTTCGCCCGCAGAAGGGATTCGCGCGGATCTCGAGGTCGATGTCGCGGAGGTCGAGCGCGAGCATTCCGAGCACGAACTCGCGACGGCGCGCCAGGCGCTGGCAGCCGCCTGGTCCGGCGAGGAGGCGCGATTCGATTCGGTTCTCGGCGATCTCGAACAGCTGCCCGTCGTGCCTTCGCTTGCCGAATTGACGCAGCGTCTGGAAGACAGCCCGACTTTGTTGCGTTGGAGGACGGAACTCGCGCAGCGCGATGCGGCGCGGGCCCTGGCCAGAGGAGACAGGGTTCCCGACGTGACACTCTTTGCGGGCCCACGGTACTTCTCGGGCCCCGACGACGTCACAGTCGTCGCCGGTGTCTCGCTCCCGTTGCCGCTCTGGAACCGAAACCGCGCCGCCGTCACCGAGAGCGACCATCGAGTCGCGAAGGTCGCAGCCGAAGCACGAGCATCGCGCGTGCGGGCGCTCGGTCAATTGGCCACGGCCCGGATCGGTCTCGCGGCATCCACCGAGGAGGCAATCCTGCTGCGGACGCGCGTCCTGCCCGGCTCCGACCGCGCCGTCGACATCCTGAGACGCGGATACGAGACCGGTCGCTTCGCCCAGGTCGAGGTCATTGCCGCGGAGCGAGCGCGCCTTGCCGCCCGTGAGCAGTACCTGAGCGCGCTCACCGAAGCGCATCACAACGCACAGCAGATCGAACGCCTGACCGGCGTCCCGCTGGAGGTCCGACCGTAATGGCCAGAGATTTCTGGAGACTCCTCGCACTCGCTTCACTCCTGTTCGCTTCGCCCGGCTGCGTACCCGACGACGAGCCGGCCGGGGGCCGAGCGCACGAGGCAGTCGCCGACTTCGAGCGCGGTCCGCACCGAGGTCGCTGGCTCGCGGATGGCGACTTCGCGGTCGAACTGACGATCTTCGAGGACGGAGTTCCGCCGGAGTTCCGGGCATTCGTGTTCCGGGATCGGGAACCGGTCGAACCGGCAGGAGTGGAGCTCGAAGTGACGCTCCGCCGCCTCGGCGAGCGAGTCGATCGGATCGCATTCGCGGCACGCGGTGCCTACCTGCTCGGCGACATGACTGTTCGTGAGCCCCACTCCTTCGACGCCGAAATCGTCGCCCGGGAAGGTGGACGGGAGCACCGGTTCCGCTTCTCGTCCTACGAGAATCGCGTCACGCTCACGCCCGAGCAGATCCAGTCCGTGGGCATCGATGTGGTGGTGGCCGGGCCCGCAACGATCTCGGAGCGCGTCCATCTCAACGGTCGGATCGTTCCCGACGAAGATTCGCTCGCTCACGTGAGGGCGCGCTATCCGGGAGTCGTGCGGTCCGTCCGGAAGCGACTCGGTGACACGGTCGCGCCCGGCGACGTGCTGGCCGTGATCGAGAGCAACGAGAGCCTTCAGCCGTACGAACTGCGCGCCCAGATGGCGGGAACCGTGATCGCGCGGGAAATCGCGTCGGGTGATTTCGTGTCGGTCGACCGCGAACTCTTCGAAATCGCAGACCTGCGGAACGTTTGGGTGGATCTGGACGCCTATCGGCGCGACGTCGGGCGCCTGCGAGTCGGCCAGCCGGTCGAGATCGATGCGATCGATGGTTCACCGCTCGCGGTGAGCTCGCTCGCATACCTCTCGGCGATCGGTGCGATGGACTCCCAGACACTGCTGGCACGCGTCGTATTGCCCAATCCCGACCGGACGCTGCGCCCCGGCTTCTTCGTCACGGCCAGCGTCGAAGTCGAACGGAGCCAGGTCGAGGTCGCCGTGGTTCCGGAGGCACTTCAGCGCATCGGCGACTGGGACGTCGTGTTTCTCGCCGTGGGCAGGACGTTCGAAGCCCAGCCGGTCGCGATCGGTCGTCGCGATGCGAGCCACGTCGAGATCACTTCGGGGATTGCGGTCGGTCAGTCGTACGTCGCTGCGGGCAGTTTCATCCTGAAGGCCGAGGCCGGAAAGTCCGGCGCATCGCACGACCACTAGGAGCCATCATGCTCGACGCCATCGTCCGGACTTCGCTCGCACGTCGTTGGTTCGTGCTCGCCGCGACGCTCACCGCCGCAGGGCTCGGTGCCTGGAGCTTCACACGGCTTCCGATCGATGCCGTACCCGACATCACGAACGTTCAGGTCCAGATCAACACCGAAGCACC
>JANOFF010000149.1:0-22453 GCA_031413515.1 bacterium | reverse complement strand
CTATGGACCCGTCGTCGGCCAAGTTCCCGGCGGGCACGTCGCTGCCACTGGTGCATGAGCTGTGGGCGTGGACGGGCCTGCCGCTCAGGCTGCCGCGGCTCGACATTTCGTTCCTGATCGCGCTGGCCGCCGCCTATGCGGTCACTATCCTGATCTGGCATACGCGGCTCGGCTACGCCATGCGCACGGTCGGGCACAACCCGACTGCCGCCGTCTACGCGGGCATCTCGCCGGCGCGCATCACGATAGTCGCCATGCTGATCTCCGGTGCGCTGTCAGGCCTGATGGCGATCACCGTGCTGATGGGTGATCAGCACCGGCTGGTGCTGGAGTTCACCGCTGGCGCCGGCTTCGTTGGCATCGCCGTGGCGCTGATGGGGCGCTCGCATCCGTTCGGCATTGTGCTCGCCGCTATCCTGTTTGGCGCACTTTACCAGGGCGGTGCTGAACTCGCGTTCGAGATGCCGAAGATCAACCGTGACATGATCGTTGTGATCCAGGGCCTCGTCATCCTGTTCGCCGGTGCGCTGGAAAACATGTTCCGGCCGCAACTTGCTGCCCTGTTCGCGCGCGCCCCTGCAGCCGCCCTGGCCGAGCCAACACGGGGATCGGCTACGAGGCCGCCCGCGTGCTCGCGGGACGCGGTGCACGAATCCTGCTCGGTTGTCGTTCTGATCAGCGCGCTCGCGATGCCCGCGCCCGGATCCTCGCCCTGCATCCGAAGGCCGACATCGAGACCGTCTCGCTCGATCTCGGGAGCCTCGAGTCGATCCGGAAGGCGGCTGCCGGGATCCTCTCCGAGTCGCGACTGGACTGCCTGATCAACAACGCCGGCATCATGATCCCGCCGCGCGAAGAGACCGCCGACGGCTTCGAGTCGCAGTTCGGCGTCAATCATCTCGGCCACTTCGCGCTCACGGGTCTGCTGCTGCCGAAGCTCTGCGCTACGCCGGCCTCGCGGATCGTGACCGTGAGCAGCGGCGCCCACAAGGTCGGTCGCATCGACTTCGACGACATCCATGCGACGAAGAGCTACAGCCGCCAGGGTCGCTACGGGATGAGCAAGCTCGCCAACCTGCTCTTCACCCACGAGCTGCAGCGTCGACTGGCGGCGAGCCGGGCCGAGACGATCGCCGTCGCCTGCCACCCGGGTGTGTCGGACACCGAGTTGTCGCGATACTTCCCGAGCTGGGTGACGTGGTTCGCCCCGCTCCTGCGTGCGATGAGTCAGCCTCCGCCGCAGGGCGCGCTGCCGACACTGCGCGCCGCGACCGATCCGCGTGTCGCAGGCGGCGACTACTACGGGCCGTCGCGGCGATTCGAGACTGTGGGGCCGCCGATCCTCGTGCAGGCGAACGCGGCGAGTCGCAACCAGAAGGTCGCGCGGCGCCTCTGGGATCTCTCGATCGAGCTGACCGGCGTGGATCCCGGCTTGCCGGCCGTCGATTGAGGATTCGGGCGCGTTCCTGCGGCGGCGCCAGGGCGCGCGGACCAGCGGAGCTGCACGACTTCTATTCGAGACCGGCCGCCGCGAGCAGCGCGCGCAGCGAGTCGAGCCGCGACGCATCGCCGGCGCGTGCCTCCGCGGATCGCGGCGTCCGTCCGGGTCCCGCTGTGATCCCGCGGAGCCCGACCCCCATGCGGAAGCCCTCCGGAAAATCCGCCGCCGCAAACAGCGCATCGAACAGCCGGCTGATCGTGGACTGAAGCGGGCGCGCCTCGTCGATGCGTCCCGCGCGCACGAGATCGAACAGCCGACGCGTCAGCTCGGGGGCGACTCCGCTCGTCGCGTTGGTGCCGCCGTCACAGCCGAGTTGCAGCATCGGCAGCAGGCACGAATCCCAGCCCGTCATGAACGCGAAGTCGGGGCGCGCGGGCCGGATCGCGTCGATCATGGCCAGCATGAAGGGCACGTCGCCCGAGGAATCCTTGATGGCCTTGATGCGCGGGTGTGAGTCGGCCAGTCGACGCACCGTGTCGAGATCGATCGGCGACGCGAACATCGGGATGTTGTAGAGCGTGACATCGATCGACGTGTGGCGACCGATCTCGTCGAAGTACGCGAACACCCCACCGGGCGAGAGCCGATAGTAGAAGGGCGACACGATCGCGACCGCGTCGGCACCGAGCTTCGCATAGGCGTCGCAGGCTCTCAGCGTCTCGCGTGTGTTCGCCTCGGCGGCGCCCGCCAGAACGGGAACGCGCCCGGCTGCCTGCTCGACCACGATGGTGATGATGCGCCGCCGCTCTTCCGCGGTGAAGCGCGTGAACTCGCCCGTCGAGCCGTTCGGGTAGAGGCCGTGGACGCCGCGTGCGATCAACCAGTCGACGTAGCGCCGCAGTTCGCGCTCGTCGATCTCGCCGTCGGGGCCGAGGGGGACCACGTTCGGGCAGTAGATGCCCGAGAAGCGGGGCGCAGCGGAAGCAGCGGGGGCAGTGGAAATAGCGGAAGGGGTCATCGTCAGCATTTCCTTTCGGGATCCAGGCTGGCAGCCTGCGCGGTCGATCGATCGAGTGTGAGACCGTAGAAGCGCTCTGCGGTGCCGCCGAGGATCTCGCTCTGCGCGTCGGCGTCGAGTCCTTCGAGCAGCGCGAGCGAGGTCTCGCGCCAGCGCGTGAATCCGCCGGCGAGATCCACCACGGGCCAATCGCTTCCCCACATCACGCGGCTCGCCCCGAAGCCGTCGAACAGCCGCTCGACGACCGGCCGCAGGTCGTCGAGTTGCCAGTCGGCGCGCGCTTCGGTGACGAGCCCCGACAGCTTGCAGCAGGCAGCCGTCTCGCACGCGATCCGCGCAAGATCCCGCGCCCACTCGCCGAGCCGACCCCCCGCGATGTCCGGCTTGGCGGCGTGGTCGATCACGACGCGCAGATCGGGATGGCGTTCGATCAGCACGAGCAGCTGCGGGAGATGGCGCGGCTTCACGAGGGCGTCGAAGCAGAGCCCGCGATCCGCGAGCGCGCGCAGTCCGTGGTGCACCTCGGGGCCGAGCATCCAGTCGTCGTCGGCGATGTCCTGGAGCATCGGGCGGACCCCGCGCAGTCGCGGGTGCGAGGCGAGTTCGTCGAGTGTCGCCTCGACGTCCGCGTCGGCGAGATCGACCCAGCCCACCACGCCGACGATCCGGTCGTTCTGTTCGGCCAGCTCGATCAGATGCCGGGTTTCGGCGACGGTCGGTGCGGCCTGCACGACGACGCTGTGCGTGATGCGCGATGCCTCGAGGAACGGCGCCAGATCCTGCGGTCCGAAGTCGCGGTACAGCACCGACAGGTCCGGGGTCAACCATCCATAGTCGCCGCGCGCGAGAGTCCAGAAGTGTTGATGGGCATCGATCATCGGGGACGCGAGCGTATCGGATCGCTTCCTTCGTTGACGAACGCGCCGGGCTCGGCGAGAGTGCTCCGATGACCACGCGAATCGCGTCCCTGCGTGCCCACGACGTGAGATTTCCCACTTCGGATGCACGCCATGGCTCGGACGCCATGAACCCGGATCCCGACTATTCGGCCGCGGTCGCGATCGTCGAGTGCGATGACGGTGTGTCGAGCGGTCACGGGCTCACATTCACGATCGGCCGCGGGACCGAAGTCTGCGTCGCTGCGATACGCGCCTTCGAGCGCCACGTGGTGGGTCGGGATCTCGACGAGATCGAGGCGGATCCCGGCCGCTTCTGGCGCTCGCTCGCAGGAGACAGCCAGCTGCGCTGGCTCGGTCCCGAGAAGGGCGTGATCCATCTGGCGCTGGCGGCCGTCGTCAACGCCGTGTGGGATCTCCTTTCACGGCGGGCCGGCAAGCCGCTCTGGAAGTACCTGTCGGAGCTGACGCCCGAGCAGCTCGTGCGCTCGGTCGACTTCCGACACATCTCCGATGCGCTCACGCCGGCCGCGGCCATCGAGCTGCTCGAGTCGAAGCGCGCGGGCCGCGCCGACCGCGAGGCCGAGCTGCTGCGCGTCGGCTATCCCGCGTATGTGACGTCCGCCGGTTGGCTCGGCTACGACGAAGCGACGATCCGGCGCCGCTGTCGCGCGGCGGTCGCCGAGGGCTGGACGCACTTCAAGATCAAGGTGGGGGCCGATGTCGAGGACGACATCCACCGCTGTCGCGTGGTGCGCGAGGAGATCGGCCCCGAGCGCAAGTTGATGGTCGATGCCAATCAAGTCTGGGACGTCGACCAGGCGATCCGCCACATCGAACGACTGGCCGAGTTCGATCTCTGGTGGGTCGAAGAACCGACCAGCCCCGACGTCATCCTCGGGCATGCGCGGATCGCCCGGGCCGTGCATCCGATCCGCGTGGCGACCGGCGAGCACTGCCAGAATCGCGTGATGATCAAGCAGCTCCTGCAGGCGCAGGCCGTCGACGTGCTGCAGATCGACGGCTGCCGGCTCGGCGGGATCAACGAAGTGATCGCCGCCATCCTGCTCGCCGCGCACTTCGATGTCCCCGTCTGCCCGCACGCCGGCGGTGTCGGGCTGTGCGAGCACGTCCAGCACTTCTCGAGCTTCGACTACATCGCCGTCAGCGGCAGCCTCGAGAATCGCATCACCGAGTACGCGGACCATCTCCACGAGCACTTCGTGCATCCGGTGGTGATGCAGGGCGGGCGCTACCGACTGCCCGCCGCACCGGGGCTCGGCGTCGAATTCAAGCGCGAGAGCCTCGCCGAGTTCGCCTTCCCGGATGGACCCGTCTGGCGGGCGAGGGCGCTGCATTAGCGCGAGAAGCGGCCCCTCGGACGGTGCGGCGTGACGCGGGCCCCTGTTCCGCGCTCAGCGGACGAGCACGCGCGCGCAGCGAGGGCAGGTGAGCAGCGTGTCCTCGGGCTTGGCCTTCATGCGGTTGTATTCGAGCACCGGCAGCTTGACCCGGCAGCCCCCGCAGCCGCCGTCGACGAGCAGCGCTGCCGCGCGGCCCGTCATCTTCTCCTTGCCGCGCAGGCGCTCGTACTCGGCCACGATCGCCTCAGGCAGATCCCCGACCTTCTCGCGTCGTTGCGCGGCGAGCTGCTCGAGTTCGCCATCGATCTCGGACTCGACTGTGCGCAGCGCGTTCGAGATGTCCCGCGTGTCGCGATCGCACTGCGTGCGCGCCAGACGATTCGCTTCGGTGTCGCGGCCGACCTGCTCGATCTGCTCGAGCAGCGCCATCTCGCGTTCCTCGAGACCGGACTGCTTCTCGCGCAACTGCCGGAGCTCTGTCTGAAGACCGGTCAACTCCTTGCTGGAGCGGACCGTGCCCCCGTACAGCGTGTCCTCGACCTCCTTGGCCTTGCGGGCGATCGTCGCGACCTCTTCGTCGAGGCTGTGTTCGGCGCGTCCGAGTTCCTCGCGCCGGACACCGAGCTGCCGGTGCGCTTCATCGAGTTCGCCTGCACGGGCAAGCGACAGGCGCAGGGACTCGAGCTCGGAAAGACTGCGGCGGCGTTCGGCGAGCCGGTCACCGGCCAGGTCTAGCTCCTGGGCTTCGAGCAGCTGTGAGAGCTTGGACACGCGCGCAGCTTACCACGCGCCGGAAGTTTCCCGGTTCGGTCGAGGCGCCAACGAACCGCACAGGCCCTACATTCCGGCTCGCCCTTCCGGTCGGAACGCCGCTCGAAGCCGCTTCGAACATCCTCCGACCCATGCGGACGTTTTGAGCGCGGCCCGCCGCTGCCGGAGCCCGTTCGAGCGATCCTTCATCAAGTGCCTGCCACCTCCGTCCCGGAAGCCGGGACCACACGAGAGCCGAGAAACCGTGCAAGGACGCGACGACGACCGACCGACCACCGAACTGCGCTGTCTCGTGGAGGCCAGGGTCCTGCCCGAGGAGATCGACCACCTCGGCCACATGAACGTCCGGTACTACCTCGAGAAGGCACTCCGGGCGACGGGCGTCCTGTCGGACGAGCATGGTGTCGGGTGGGAAGCCGTTCGCGCGATGGGGGCCGTGTTCGAGTTGCGCGACGTCTTCACGCGCCACTACCGCGAGCAGCTGGTCGGAGCGCCGCTGGAGGTATGGGGCGGTGTCCTGGCGGTGCGCGGCGACGGGCTGCGGATCTATCACGAGCTGCGCAATCCCGAACGCGCCGAACTGGCCGCAACTTTCGTCCACGATCTGCAGCTGCGTCGGCGCGACACCCGCGAGCCGCTGCCGCTGCCCGAGCGGGTGGCGAAGAGTGCCAGCGATGCGCGGGTCGAGTGGCCCGACCACGGCCGGCCGCGCAGTCTCGATCTCGAGCACGCGCCCACGAGGCTGACCCTCGAGATGGCGCGACAGCGCGACCTCGCGATGCGGCGTGAACGCGTCGTCGTCGCCGACGAGTGCGACGCCGACGGATACTTTGTGGCCTCCCGCTATCAGGATCTCGTCTGGGGCGGCGAGCCCATCACGGGTCGCAACTCGTGGATGCCGCTCTTCGATCTGCCGGACGGCGGACAGTTCGGCTGGGCGACTCTCGAGAGCCGCGGGCTTCTGCTCGATCTGCCACGGGTCGGCACGCGGGTGCAGTGCTTCGGCGCCGAGGTCGAGCTCGCGCGCAAGACCTCCTGTCGCCATCAATGGGTGTTCGATCTCGACAGCGGGCGCCTGCTCTGCACGAGTTCGATCGTCAACCTCGCATTCGACATCACGGCGCGCCGCTCGATCGAGATCCCGACTCGCGTACGCGAAATGCTCGAGACCCAATACCACCCCGATCTCCGCTAGACGGGCACGATGTCCACCTCGCGAACCGCACTGCTCGCACGGCTCGACCAGTCGGGTCGCTATCCGACCTGGGTACTGTTCGCCGTGCTGGCGGGCATGTTCGCCACGTCGTTCCCCTTCACGATCCTGGCGGTCTCGCTGGCGCCGATCGCGCAGGAGTTCGGCAGCAGCGAGACGACGCTCGCGTGGGTGGTCACGCTGCCGATGCTGGTCTCGGCGGTGGCGTTCCCTCTGGTCGGAAAGCTCGGCGACCTGCACGGCCACCGGCGCGTGTTCCTGATCGGGTTCGCGGGCGCGAGCCTCGTGGCGGCTCTCACCGCGCTGGCCTGGGACGCCGCGACCCTGATCGGTCTGCGCACGGTGTCGGCGGTGCTCGGCAGCGCCACGCAGCCGACCGCGATGGCGCTGATCTTCACCGTGTATCCAGCCAGCCGGCGGGTGCGTGCCATGGGCTGGTGGTCGATGACGACGGCCGGCGCGCCGGCCCTCGGTCTGGTGGTCGGCGGGCCGCTGGTCGACTGGCTCGGTTGGCGGACCGTCTTCGTCGTGCAGGCCTCGTTCAGCGCGCTGGCGCTGGCCCTCGCCTACCTGGTGCTGCGCGAAACGACGCGCAAGCGGGTCCGCTTCGATGTACCGGGTGCCGTCACGCTGGCGGTCGGGGTCGGTGGATTCATGGCGGCGCTGGGCCTGATTCCGAAGCTCGGCGCGGATTCGCCGTGGATCGTGTTCTTCGCGGTGCTCGGCGTGGTCGGCATCGCGGCCTTCATCCGCGTCGAGGGACGGACCGTCGATCCGCTGCTGCCCCTCGAGCTGTTCCGGATGCGCAGCTTCTCGGCGACGCTGGCCACCAACGCGTTCAACTCGGCGGCCTACATGGGCGCCTTCGTGATGGCGCCGCTGGTGCTGTACCGCTCGTTCGAATTCTCGATCACCGAGACCTCTCTCCTGATGCTGCTGCGGACCGCGTCGCTCACGCTCGCTTCGCCGATCGGCGGATACCTCGGCGAGCGATACGGCGAGCGCGGCGGTGCGGCGTTCGGCTGTGGGCTGATGACCGTGGCCCTCGGACTGATCGCGTGGGGGGCCGCCGAGTCGCATCTGCTCGCATTCGGGATCGGGCTGGTCGGCCAGGGGGCCGGGCATGGACTCAGTCAGCCGTCGGTGGCCTCGGCGATCGCCCGCTCGGTGGACGAATCGGATCTCGGGGTCGCCACGGCGGCCAACCGTCTGGCGGGGCAGGGCGGTGCCTCCTTCGGGATCGCGGCTCTGACGATCGTGTACGCAGGCGTGGCCGAGCCCGCGGTGTTCGCCCATGCGTTCGAGCTGGCGGTCGTGCTGTGCGCGATCTCGACACTGACCGCGCTGGCGATGGGCGGCCACTCGCCGCTGCGAGGTGCGTACAGCAATGCGAAGGCGATCGGTTCCTGATCCATCCGCACGAGGTCTCGCATGGCGCGTCTGCATCTGTTCGAACTCGAGGACCAGGCCTGGTTCCCCGCGGTGCTCCGGAATGCCGGCACCGCCTATCTGAGGAAAGTCTCGGAACTGGCCGGGCAGTCCGTCTGGATGACACCGACCTTGGCTGCGCTGCTGCGGCAGACCGGGGTCGATCGAATCGTCGATCTGTGTTCGGGAGGGGCGGGCCCGATCCCGCAGATCCTCGAAGGTCTGCGCGCCGAGGGCATCGAGGCGACGGCGCTGCTCACGGATCTGCACCCGAACCGCGAGACACTTCAGCGTGTGGTGGAGGATAGCGGCGGGCGCGCCGAGTTCCGCCTCGAGTCGACCGACGCGACCCGCGTGCCGGCAGAACTGCGCGGCGTCCGCACGCTGTTCAACGGCTTCCATCACTTCCGTCCCGCGAGTGCCCGCAAGATCCTGCAGGACGCCGTCGATGCCGGACAGCCGATCGCGATCTTCGAGGCCGTCGAGCGGAGCCCGCAGTTCCTGATCGGCATCCTGTTCTCGCCGATCCCGGTGCTGCTGCTCGTGCCCTTCCTGCGTCCATTCGACTGGCGCTGGATCGTCTTCACCTATCTGATTCCGCTGATCCCGTTGTTCGTTCTGTGGGACGGATTCGTTTCCGGACTGCGCGTCTACAGCGTGGACGAACTGCGGGGCATCACGGCGTCTCTACGTGCACCCGGTTGGGAATGGCAGATCGGACGCATCCGGATGGGCCGGCAGCCCGCGTCGGTCACCTTTCTCACCGGACGGCCGCCGCCCGGTGAGAGCATCGGCCCGGCCGCACAGGAGGATCACTGATGACTGACCCTGCACCGCTCCTGATCGAGCGCGACCACGGCATCCTCACCCTGATCAACAACGATCCGCCAATCAACCGCATGACGTTCGAGTACATGGATGCGCTCGAGCGTGCGGTCGACGATGCGGCCTCGGATCCGGGTGTTCGCGTGCTGGTCTTCACGGCGGCGGGCAACAAGGACTTCTCGGTCGGCATGGATCTCAAACAGCTGATGCAGGGCGCAGCCGCTCGCGGCGGCTCCGAGGCGGTCTTCGATCAGCGGCTGCGCGTGCTCGCTGCGATCGAGAACATGGAGAAGCCGTCGATCGCGACGCTGTTCGGCTACTGCCTCGGCGGCGGGCTCGAGTTGCCGCTCGCGTGCCACTTCCGGCTGGCCGCCGCCGAGGGCGCGCAGATCGGTCTGCCCGAACTCGAACTCGGAAGCGTCCCGGCCTGGGGCGGGACCGCGCGGCTCACGCGCGCGGTCGGGCGCGCTCACGCCCTCGATCTGATCCTGCGTGCGAAGAAGATCAGCGGACCGGAAGCACTGCGGATCGGGCTGGTCCACGAGGTCCATCCGCTCGACGAGCTGAAGGCCGCCGCGCACGCCCTGGCGCGCGAGCTCGCCGCGATGCCGCCGGCGTCGGTGGCCGGCGTGCTGCGCTGCGTGGTCGGTGCCGGCGATGCGCCCCTCGCCGAGGCGCTCGCCGTCGAGAGGGACGCGGTGATGCGCTGCGCGGGCACGCGGGACCAGGCCGAGGGAATGCGCGCGTTTCGCGAGAAGAGGCGGCCCGTCTTCACGGGCGAATGATCGCGACCCGCGCCGGCAGGGTCTCAGTCGTCGAGCAGGCTCTTGGCGAGATGCGTGCGGTGGTGGGGCGCGTCGCCGAGCATCGCGCGGCTCCAGAGGGCCCGCTTGAAATAGAAGTGCATGTCGCAGTCGATCGTGAAGCCGAAGCCGCCATGGAACTGGATGCCGCGATCGGTCGCGTACCAGAACGTGTCGCTGATCGCGGCCTTGGCCATGCGGACGAGGACGTCGTCGCCGACTTCTCCGGAGCCCGTCTGGTCGAACTCTGCCGCGGCCGCGTACACGAGCGAGCGGGCCTGCTCGACGCCGATCATGATCTCGACCAGCGGGTGCTTGATGGCCTGGAACGAACCGATCTGCCGGCCGAACTGCTTGCGGTCGATCGCGTACTGGCGCGTCATCGCGAGTGCGCTCTCCGCGCCACCGACCATCTCGGCGGCGAGCAGGCAGGTTGCCCGGTGATGGATCTCGGCGAGCACCGCGGCGTTGCCCGCCGCGAGACGCGCCGAAGCATCGACGCGGACGCCGTCGAAGCGCACGCGTCCGGTCCTGCGCGTGGGATCGATGCCCACCTCAGGGCGGACCGACAATCCCGAAACGCCGGTGTCGACGACGAACAGCGCCACGCTGCCATCGACGAGGAACGGAGCGACGATCCAGTCCGCAGTGGCGGCCGAGAGCACGTGGGTCTTCTCGCCGTGGAGCACGAAGCGGCTGCCCTCTCGTGTGGCGGTCGCGTCGATGTCGGAGGGTTCCCAGGACGCGCGCGGTTCGGTGAGCGCGAGGCTGCCGATCGCGTCGCCCGAGGCGAGCGCGGGCAGCAGCCGCTCGCATTGTTCGGCGCTGCCCGCATGCATCACCGCAATCGCCGCGAACGTGGTGGCGAGCAGCGGGGAGGGCAGGGCGCAGCGTCCGGTCTCCTCGAGGAGCAGCGCCTCGTGGAGCATGCCGAGCCCCGCGCCGCCGTACTGCTCGGGCACCATCAAGCCGGCCCAGCCGAGATTCGCGATGTCCTTCCACAGGGCCGGGTCGTGGCCGATCGGATCCTTCGAGAGCCGGCGAACGGCCTCGATCGGGCAGCGCTCGGCGAGGAAGCGCCGCGCCGAATCGCGCAGCACTTCGTGCTCTTCGGTGAATCCGAAATCCGCGGGGACGTTCATGTCGGCCGGTCGTTTCATGCTGCAGCTCACCCTCTCTCGTTCGCTGGATCGGCGCTCGCGATCACTTGCTCTTGGGCAGGCCGAGCACGCGCTCGCCCAGGATGTTGCGTTGGATCTGGCTGGTGCCGCCGCCGATCGTGGAGGCGAACGAGTTCATGTAGGCGTGGGGCCAGCCGGCGCCGTCGGGCGCGTCGGGATCACCGAGCCAGAGTGCCGCGTCGGGACCGAGGATCCGGCAGGCGAGATCGGCCAGCTGCTGGACGTACTCGCTGCCGACCGCCTTCGACATCAACGGGATCGCAAAGGGCCGATCGCTCACCAGCGCGGGCACCGCGGTGCGTCGCCGCGCGAAGCCGCTGGCCGTCTCGCGGATCCACATGTCGGCGAGGCGGTCGCGCAGGATCGGATCCCGCACGGCGGGCGAGCCGTTGCGTGAGGCGCGCTTCGCCAGCTCGACCACCTGCGCGACGCCGATTCCCGGCGTGGTGCCGCCGGATCCCGCCCCGGTTCCCTCCGCGGCGCCGCGCTCGAAGGTGAGCGTCGCCATCGCGATCGGCCAACCCTGGCCGACCTGGCCGAGCAGCGCATCCCGCGGCATCTGTGCGTCGCTGAAGATCACCTGGTTGAATCCGCCTTCTCCCGTGATCTTGATCAGCGGCTGCACGTCGACGCCCGGCACGTCCATCGGGAAGAGGAAGAACGACAGTCCGTCGTACTTCGCCGCAGCCGGCTCGGACCTTGCCAGCAGGATCATCCAGCGCGAGAAGCGGCCGAGCGTGGTCCAGACTTTGTGGCCGTTGACCCTCCAGCCATTGCCGTTGTCGTCGGCTCGCGTGCTGGCACTCGCGAGATCCGATCCCGCCCCCGGCTCCGAGAATCCCTGGCACCAGATCTCCTCGGCGCTGAGGATCGGGCGCAGCATGCGCCGCTTCTGGGCGTCGGTGCCGAACTGCAGGATCACGGGGCCGGCCCACTGCAAACCGATGATGTTCAGCAGCGCGGGAGTGCCCGCGCGCGACAGCTCGTGGGCGACCACGTTCTGGGTGCCCGGCGGATAGCCGCCACCGCCGTACTCGGTCGGCCAGTCCATCCCGAGATAGCCGGCTTCGTACAGCTTCTGCTGCCAGCTTTTCAAGTACTCGAACTGTTCGTCGGTCTCGACGAACATGAAGTTCTCGGGTTCGAGGAAGTCGGGCTTCGCAGGCCGGTTCTCCGCGATCCACTGGCGGACCTGCTTGCGAAGCAAAGTGGGGTCGGGGGCAGCCGTCTCGGTCATCGCGCCAGAGTAACAAAGGGGCCGCGCGCCCGGATCACACCAGGAGGGCGACGCCCGCACCCACGAGCAGCACCAGCACGATGTTCCTGAACTCGCGCTCGTCGAGTCGGTGGTGGAGCCACTCGCCGAACACCAGCGCACACACCACGACCGGGACGAGGAATGCGACGGAGAGCAGGTTCTGGCCACCGAGTCGCCGGGTCGCCAGGTAGCTCGCCACGAGTCCGGTATCCAGGCAGATCCAGACCAGGGCGAGCGTCACCCGGAAGCGTGCTTTGGGGAGCTCGAGCCGACCGAGTGCGTAGACGAGCACCGGCCCGCCCGTCGCCAGCACGCCCTGCGAGACGCCGGCTCCGAACATCGCGGCCGCGAACGGCACGCGGCCCAGCGGGCGGGCGTTCTCTTCGCGCTTGCGCACCGCGCGCCAGAGTTCGACGGCGGCGACACCGACGACGAACACGCCGAGCAGTCGCCTCAGCCACTCGGACGGGACGGATACGAACACGCAGAAGCCGAGCACGACGCCCGGCACCATGAAGGGCAGGATTCCGCGGAGCAACAGCGGAAGGTCGACGTGCGCTCGATGGCGCACGGCGATGAAGCCGGCGAGTCCGGCGCTGAGCGGAACCAGCACGGGCACGAGTTCGTCGACGGGCAGCAGCTGCGCGCCGAGGGTCAGCGCGATCAGGATGCTGCCGAAGCCGGCGGTCGCCTCCACCGTGTAGGCGATGAAGACGCAGGCGGCGAGCAGCAGGAACGAGGGATCGAGTCCCGGGTGCGCGAGATCCATCGACGGCTCCGCCGATGAGGACTTCGGCTGGGGCCGAGGATGCCGCACCCCCGTGCGGGATCAACGCCGTTCGACGGCAAGACGGCCCGGCCGTGAAGCGGATCTGGATGGCTCGTCACTAGGACGACACAGGCGTCGGTCGACCGCGCCACATCCGGTTCGCCGACGTGTCCGAACCTTCGTCCTTTCGCCCCTGAATCGACGAACCCCGGACCGATGGGACTCGTACAGTCGGGGGCGTCGGACTTCGGTGGTGGCTTCGCCAGAAGTCGTCGTCGACGAGCCGAGCACCCCCCAACAACAGCCTCCACCGCCTTCGGGCGGGCGAGTGCGTACGAAGGGGAATGCGAGCATGCGGATCGCCATCTTCACCGAGACGTTCCTTCCGAAGATCGACGGCATCACCAATCGACTGCGGCACACGATCGAGGAGTTGACCGATCGTGGACACGCCGTCCGGGTATTCGGCCCGGCGACGGCGGTTGCGAGACACGCCGGTGCGGAGGTGATCAGGATCCCGGGCCTGCCTTTCCCGCCCTATCCGGAGCTGCGGCTCGCGCTTCCGGATCCGCGCATCAGCTTCGAGCTGCTGCGCTTCCATCCCGACATCGTGCACGTGGTGGGCCCCGTCGTTCTCGGTGCGTACGGAGCGATCGCGGCGCGGATCCTGGGTTATCCGATCGTGGCGTCGTATCACACCGACCTGCCGCGCTACGCCGCGCTGCATGGTCTCGCCTCCGTCCGACGGATCGCGTGGCCGGTGCTGCGCGCAATCCACAATCTGGCGGAAGTCAATCTCTGCCCGTCGCGACACACCCGCAGCGAACTCGAGGAGCACGGAATCCGCAACGTGAGCATCTGGCGCGGCGGGGTCGACACGAAGCTCTTCCATCCCGCGAAGCGATCGCTCGCGATGCGTCACCGGCTCTCGGGCGGTGACGTCGACGCGCCGCTCGTGGTCAGCGCTGCCCGGCTATCCCCCGAAAAAGGTCTCGACACCCTGCGTGAGATCGTCGAAGCGCTGCCCGGCGTACGGCTCGCGATCGTCGGAGATGGCCCTGCTCGCGCGGAACTCGAGAGGCACTTTGCGGGGCTGCCCGTCGTGTTCACGGGTTTCCTGCGTGGCGAGGAGTTGGCCAGCGCCTTCGCGAGCGGAGACGTCTTCGTAGTGCCCTCGACCAGCGAGACCCTGGGGTTCGTGGTCCTCGAGGCGATGGCGTCGGGCCAGCCCTTGGTGGCCGCCGCCGCGGGCGGGATCGTCGACTCGATCCGTCACGAGGAGGACGGGTTGCTCTACGACCCGGCCCGACCCGGCGCACTCGTCGACGCGGTGGAGGAGCTGCTCTCGAGCCGGGCCCGTGCGCGGTTCCTCGGCGAACAGGCACGCAAGAGCGCCGAGAAGGCCAGCTGGTCGAACGAGACCCGCGAACTCGTGTGGGTGTATCGGCGTGCCGCCAAGGCCCACGCGCGCAGGGGCATGCTGCGGAGGCTGAGCCACGCGATCCGAGGCTGAGCGGCGAGTCACCGGCCAGCCGGCGCTCTGGTTCGCCATGGCGATCTGGGGCTATGCGAGCGGCGCGCAGGGCTCGGTGGCGCCGTTCGTGGCGGAGAGTTTCGGTTTGAGCGACCGCGGCATGGCGAGCCTCACCGCGTGGCTCGGATTGTCGTCCCTCGGCGCACTCTGGCTCGGGCGTGTCTCCGATCGCGTGGGTCGCCGCCGCGTCGTGCTCGGTAGCGCACTGGTGCTCGCCCTCGGCTGCGGGTTCACCGCGATTGCGCGTGATCCGAGCAGCTACGTGCTGGCCCAGCTCGTGACCCTTGCCGCGGGCGCCAGCCTCGCTGCGACCGTGGCGGTCATGCTCGCCGAGGAGCTCCCTGCCGGCGAGCGCGCGCGCGGTCAGGGTCGGGCCGGCCTCGCGTTCGCAGCGGCTTCGTCCCTGCCGCTGCTCGCCGTGTCTGTGCTGGCCGCGCGCGCGGATCCCTGGCGCTGGGTCTGGCTCTTCGGTGTGTTGCCAGCGCTCGGGCTTCCCTGGCTCTGGAATCACGTTCGCGACACCGAAGCATGGCGGGCTGCCGTTCTCCGTGGCGAAACGCGCTCTGCGCGGCTCGGCGACGTGTTCCGAGGCGCGCATCGATCAACGACGTTCCGACTGCTGGTCGCGATGGTGCTGGTCAGTGGCGTCGACGCGGCCAGCCGCGCCTGGCTCTTCTATCACCCGGTGCGCGGGCTCGGACTCGATCCCCGACAGGCGGCCGTCGTGCTCGCAATCGGCGGCGGATCGGGGATGCTCGGGTTCCGCAGCGGGGCGTGGCTGTCCGACCGATTCGGGCGTCGTCTCGCCTTCTCGATCGCCGCGGTCGCGATGGCGTTGGGCGTCGCGGGCTACTTCGGCGCCGAGTCGATCAACGGACCGGGCGGATTCGTCCGCCTCACCGCTTCGCTCGCGCTGCTCGCCCATGCGGGCAACGCGGCCAGCGTCGCTTTCCGCTCGATCGTCGCGGAAATGATGCCGACCTGTCTGCGTGGAGCCATCGGAGGCTGGCTCGCGACGGGCGCCGCGCTCGGCTGGCTCGGCGCGATGAGCGCCATCGCGGCGTTCACGCCGATCCTCGGCGGGATCGGTCCATCGGTCGTCGCCGTCGTGTGTCTCGCCCTGCCCACCGCCTGCCTCGTTCTCATGCGTCTGCCGGAGACAGCGGGCGTCGAGCTCGAAGTCGCCGCGAGCCCTTCGGTGGCGCGGCCGTCGGCGTGAAGGCATTCCGGATCGGACCGGCGCGGCCGGGGCCCGATCCGCTCGCCTGAACGCTCGCCGCGCCTCTCCGATCACGGCGCCCATTCGATCCGTGCTTGTACCGCTTTCGCGAGTGCCGGCATCGATCCCGCCAACCACCACTGAGCGCAGGCCCAAGGCACTCGCGCAGGAGAAACGAAGATGAAAGCCTCCACACTCGTGACCGTCCCCACGCTGTTCCTGTCGTTGTTCGGCGCCGCCGCCCAGGCGGAGGAAATGGTCGTGGCCATGAATGAACAGATGAATGAATCGATGTCCGGCGACATGGCGATGACGGCTCGCTACCGCGTCGATTTCGAGCGCACCTGGAGCAGCGAATCCCACGCAGCCGACTTCCCGCTGCTCGCGCACTTCTCGCCGGTGATCGGCGTGACGCAGGCCAAGGGCTTCGAGTTGATCCAGCCTGGCCAGCAGGCATCGACCGGGCTCGAGACGCTGTGCGAGCAGGGCAAGCACCAGCCCCTCGATGCGGAGATCAAGTCGGCGATGGCCTCGGGCCAGGTGGGCGCCCTGATCGAGACGGCGGATCCGCTGCGCGACGTGCCGCAGACCGCGATGACGGAGTTCGAGGTCGACACCCTGCATCCGACGGTGACGATCGCCGCCATGATCGCGCCGAGCCCCGACTGGTGCGCGGTCGCGACCGACGTCGCGCTCGTGCAGGACGGGAAGTTCGCGGATCGCGTCTCCGCAGATCTCGTCGCCTGGGACATGGGGACGGACTCGGCCGGCAGCTATCGCGCCCTCGACTCGGATTCGAACCCGCGCGGTCAGATCATGCCGAGCGACTCGGCGTACTTCCGGAAGAACGGCGCCGCGAATCCGGTCGGCAAGGTGACGTTCACCCGCCTGCCCTGATCCTGTCCACGAGAGCCCCCTTCGCGTCCCGCGAAGGGGGCTCTGCTCGTCCTCCGCCTCACGTCTTCCCCGGAGTCCATCGTGTCACCCCTGCGCGACCTGCCCGCCGTCGATCAGCCGATCACGCTCGAGAGAGGAGAATCCTGATGCGAAGCAAACTGCTGGAGATCGTCGAACTCGTGGGGCTGCTCGCTGCGCTGGATCAGCTCTACCGCTGGCTCCATCCCGAAGTCGACTTCGTGCGTGCCACGCTGGTCGGAGCGACCGCCTTCGCGACACTGCGACTGCTCGAGCTTGCGCGAGTGCGTGTCGTCCCGGCCGGGCGCGGCGCGCTCGTGGTCTTCAGCGCCGCGTTCCTCAGTGTGGCGCTGATCCAATCCGGCGTGCTGGTCTCGCGCTCGCCCGCCTCGGTCGCCGTCCACGTCGCGCTGGTGGTGGGCGCGTACTTCGCCAGCGAGTTCGTCCGACGCGCCCGCCGCTCAGCGGCGTCGTGACGCCAGGACGGCTTGCACGAGTTCTTCGGGCACCGACTCGGGGATTTCGTCCTCGCCCTCGAAGGCCACGAGGGTCGCGCGCAGCGTCTCGCGGTAGCTGTCCACGTAGTCGACGCATGCCTGGCACCGGCGCAGATGCTCGTCGAAGCGCTGCCGCTCTGCGGTCGCGAGCTCGCCATCGAGATACGCTGCGATGAAGTCGATCAGCTCGAGGCAGGTGAGAAGGGCTGCGTCGGTCACGCGGTCTGCTCCGTATAGAAGGGGTCGAGAATCGTGCGCAGGGCCTGTCGGGCGCGATGGACCCGCATCTTCAGCGCCTCCTGCGCGATGCCGAGAGTGGCGGCCGCCTCTGCAGTGCCCAGCCCTTCGATGTCGCGCAGGACCAGGGCGGTACGGTAGATCTCGGGAAGGCTGTCGATTGCGGCCCGGACGCGCGTGCACAACTCACGCTCCTCGGCGGGATCCGGCCCGATGGCGCGCCAGGCAGGACCCGGTTCGACCCGGTGGCCATCGTCCTGGAAGCGCGGCAGCAGATCTTCGATCGACGCTTCGGGCTTGCGGCGACGAGTGCGCAGCCGCATCAGGCAGGCGTTCACCACGATGTGATGCAGCCAGGTGGAAAGCTGCGCGAGCCCGTCGAAGCGATCGAGGCCGCGAAACGCGTTGGCGAAGGCCTCCTGGACGGCGTCTCGAGCATCTTCTTCGCTGCGGAGCATCCGCCTTGCCACGGCGAGCATGCGCCGCGAGTGCTCGCGCACCAGCTTCTCGTAGGCGGCTTCGTCACCGCTTCGCAACTGCTCGACGAATGACGACTCGCCTTCGTTCATTACGCGCCTTCGCACTCGGATGGGCGGAAATTCAGGCGGCAGTATATCCCGATCAGTGTCGCGGCGGCACGTCCGGTACGACCCATCGGGCGCAGTGGATCGCATCTTGCGCACGCGGCTGATACCGAAGTGCCCGACGCGTGAAGCTGGAAGTGTCAGCGGCATTCGCCGCCCCGGAATCGGCGTGCGGCGCATCTCGAGTCTCGCGCTGCCGCTATCGCTCGAGCGTGGCCACCCGAAGTCCCAGGAAGACCAGCAACACCCCGAATGTCCGATTCACGATCCGTTCGGATCGCTCGATGAATGCGCGAACCGCCGTGCGGTCGAGCGTCTGGACGAACACGAGCCAGAACGTCGCACTCACCGCCATCATGCAGAGGACGAGGACGAGCTTGGCGCCTGCCGATGTCTCGGGCGTGATGACCGTCGTGAAGACACCGAGATAGAAGAGCGTGCCCTTCGGATTGAGGAGGTTGTTGATGAATCCCTGGACCCACCAGGTTCGCTGCCGACGCGGGGCCTGCAGGCGACCCGGGTCGAGTCTGCCTTGCCCGGACCGGAAGCTCGTGACTCCCAGGTAGATCAGATAGGCCGCGCCGGCGTACTTGAGGATCGAGAACGCCAGGATGCTCCGCGAGATCACCCATCCGATCCCGACCAGGCAGTAGCTGATGTGCACCAGATTGCCGGCGAGGACACCGAGCGAAGTCTGCCGTCCGGCGCGGCGGCCACCGATCAGCGTGTTGCGCAGCACGATCAGCATGTCCGGCCCGGGACTCAGCATCACCAGGATCGTGACGCCCATGATGATCCAGATCTGATCGAGCATGCTGGATTCTCCGGGCTGACGGTGCTCGATGCAACGGTTCGCCGGGAAGTATGCGGTCGCGACCGGGTGAGCACCACGGCGTGCCGGTGGTTGCGCGGCGGACGGCGATGGCCGGGCAGCCCCGCGCTCGAGAGATCTGAGGGCTCGGCGGTTTCGATGCGCCGGTCAGCGTCGGGACTGTCGCCTCGCAGCGAGCAGCATCAAGCCGACCGAGACCAGCGCCGCGGTGCCCGGTTCGGGGATCACCATGCCATTGATGATGAGGTTCGAGCCGGTGCCGGTCAGCGGTGTGGACCCGGGCTGGGCGCCGAGGCCCGAGAAGTCGCCCGGCGCGTTGTAGTTGTAGCCGTAGAGACGGAAGACCAGCGAGCCCGCGACCGTGCCGAGCGACGAGATGTCGACACCCGTGAACAAGACCTGCTCGTCGCCCGCGCTGCCCGCCAGGGAGAAGCTCGCGAGCGTGCTGCCGAAGGCGTCCGCGCTGCTGCGCAGCTGCCAGCTCTCGGCGCCGTGAGTCGCGCCCGCGATCCCGCGGAAGAGTGACAGGGTGATCGACTCGTAGGCGATCGAGTGGCCCGGATCCGCGCTGACCGAGAACTCGAAGTAGCGCGACGGATCGAAGGCGAGCGTCCAGCCCGAAGCGGCCGTGAAGCAGCAGTAGCCGCCGGGCCAGGGCGTGACGTTGACGGCGACCAGAGAGGTCGCGGTCGTGAGGGGCTCGCTGGCGAGCACGACCGCCGTCTGACCGTTCGACCCGGCGATGTCCCAGGTGGTGATCGGGATCGCGGCGGCCGGCATGGCGGCGGCGGCGACGATCGAAGCGAAGAGTCCGGCGAGGATCTGGCGAATCAAGGGTTTTCTCCCTGCTGAAGAGGTGCAAACCCCGAACACTGCAACCCGTGTTCCCTCGTACGACCGGAGCTGCCGTCACCGGCAACCGATGGGCTAGATGTGCGGCTGGAGTTCCGAAGATCGCGAGGCGCCGGGGGCGGGGCTTGCGGCGCCCAGCGCGGCCCGACGGGGTCGAGGTGACATTTTGCGTCACCGTCGGTCCGTGATTCGTCGTCGTTCGGTCCCTCCACGAACCTGGGCCGACGCCGATCGGATCAGCGAACATCGATCGCCGCCGTCTCGACCCCGAGTGCGCGAACGACACCCCGGTGTGTGATGGTGCCTGATGGGACTCATGAAGGAACCGCAGAACTGGATCCGTCTGCTGCTCGGCTTCGGACTGCTCGCGCTGCTCGTCTGGCAGGGCAGTCATGCCGCGCATCTGCTCCCTCGAGCCGAATCCGCCGTCGCGGATCTCGGCGTGTGGGGGCCGCTGGTGTTCATGCTCGGCGTCGTGCTGTTGAGCCCAGTGCTGTTTCCGGATTCTCTCTTCGGTGTCGTGGCCGGGTTCGTGTTCGGGTTGGGGGCAGGCACGGCCTACTTGTTCGTCGCGATCTATCTCGTGAACATCGGGATCTTCGCACTCGGCCGGACATGGCTGCGCGGTCCGGTTCTGAGGTTGGCGGAAACGCGCCCCCAGGCTCACGCGATCCTGAAAGGCGCGCAGCGCGACGCGCTTCGGCTGACCGCGTTGCTCCGGTTGGTGCCGGTCAACGTGGCATTCGTGAGCTACGTGCTGGGAGCTGGGAGGTTCCCATGGCGGGCGGTGCTGATCGGGAACGTCGCGCTGCTGCCGCATCTGTTCGTGCCGGTGTATCTCGGGCACGTCGCACGCAACGCTGCGCTGGCAGCGCGCGCAGGCGGGGCCGGATTCATCGAGGATGCCGGTCTGTGGCTGGGTCTGCTCGCCGCGGTGATCGCGGTGGCGATCGTGACTCGGATGGCGATGAGGGCCGTGGCGGAGCTCGGCTGAGCCCGCTCGCGGGCCGATCCGCTATACACCCGCGGCCGAAGGGTCGATCCGTCCCCGCACTCATTTGCTGGAAGCAATTCGATGAACCCCGATCCCGAACTTGCGCGTGAGGTCGCCCGGCGGCGCACCTTCGCCATCATCTCGCATCCCGACGCCGGCAAGACGACCCTCACCGAACATCTGCTGCTGATCGGCGGCGCCGTGCGCGAGGCGGGCGCCGTGCGCGCACGCAAGTCGCAGCGCCACGCGACGAGCGATTGGCTCGAGATCGAGAGGCAGCGCGGCATCTCGGTCAGCAGCTCCGTGATGTACTTCGAGCACGCCGGGCTGCGCGTGAACATCCTCGATACGCCCGGCCACCGGGACTTCAGCGAGGACACCTACCGGACGCTCGTCGCTGCCGACAGCGCCGTGATGCTGATCGACGCGGCGAAGGGCATCGAGACGCAGACCCGCCGGCTCTTCGAAGTCTGTCGGATGCGCGGAATCCCGATCTTCACCTTCGTGAACAAACTGGACCGGGTCGGTCGCGAGCCCCTCGATCTGCTCGACGAAATCGAAGAAGTGCTCGGCATCCAGGCGGCGCCCGCCCAGTGGCCGGTCGGCACAGGGCCCGAGTTCCGCGGTCTCTACGACCGCGTGGAGAGCCGGCTGCTGCTGTTCGGGCCGGAGGGCGACGTGGATACGCGCGTGCTTCGCGGGGCGGCCGACGCGCCCGAGATCCGCGAGGCGATGGGCGACGCGGGGGAGTCCGTCATCGAGTCACTCGCCCTGCTCGACGGCGCCGGTGGAATCTTCGATCCCGTCGCGATCCAGGCCGGACGCCAGACGCCGGTCTTCTTCGGCAGCGCGCTGCGCAGCAAGGGCGTGGCGCCCTTCCTCGAGCGATTTCTCGCGCTCGCCCCGCTCCCCGGCCCGCGCGCGACCGATCGGGGCACCATCGAGCCGACTTCGCCTTCGTTCTCGGGCTTCGTTTTCAAGATCCAGGCGAACATGGATCCCGCTCACCGCGACCGCGTGGCGTTCGTGCGCGTCTGCTCGGGACGTTTCGTGCGCGGCGAATCGGCGGTGCACGTGCAGAGCGGGACGCGGATCCGGCTGGCGCGCTCGACGCTCTTCCAGGCGCGGGAGCGCGACGAGGTCGACCTGGCCTGGCCGGGCGACGTGGTGGGGCTCTTCGATCCGGGCCTGTTCCGCATCGGCGACACGCTCTCTGAACGGGGCGACTTCACCTTCCGGGCGCTGCCGACCTTCTCGCCCGAGCGCTTCGCGCGGGTCGAGTTCGGCGCGGTGTCGAACCGCAAATCGCTCACCAAGGGCCTCGAGCAGCTCACCCAGGAGGGGCTGGTGCAGCGATTTCAAGAGCCGGGTGGCATGACGGTCGTGCTCGGTGCCGTCGGCGAGTTGCAATTCGACGTGCTGAAACATCGCCTGTGGGCCGAGTACCGGGTCGAGCTGTCGCTCAGTCCGCTGCCCTTCGAGATCGCGCGCTGGCCCGTCGAGCCTTTCGACCCGTCGATCTTCCGCTGGAACGAGGGCGTGAAGATCCTCGCCGACCGCGACGGACGTCCCGTCGTGCTCTTCCGCTCACGCTGGGATCTGGACCACGCGCTGCAGAAACACCCGAAGCTGGTGCTCTCGGCGACGTCGGATAGCGAGGAGATCTCCGCGACCGATCCGGCGTGAGAGTGCGGGCCGCGCAGGCGATCGCCCGAGCGGTTCTCCGCAATGGGGTCGATCTTCTTCGCGGAGAAGATCTTGGCGGAATTGCTCGAGCACCTCTGATGCTAGGCACTCTGGTGATGCGGTCGGCGCGGCAATC
>JANOFF010000148.1:0-10153 GCA_031413515.1 bacterium | reverse complement strand
CGGTATTTTTCGAGCACCGCCTGCAGGAACGGAAATTCGCCGCGGCACGGCCCGCACAGCGGATACCAAAAATTCACGAGCACGACGCGGCCCTTGTAGTCCTCAAGCGACACCGGCTTGCCCGTCGCGTAGTTCACGAGCGAGAAAGGCACGGCGGGCTTGGCCTCGGCCGCGTGGGCGACGGCGAGATCGACGGTGACGTTCTTGCCGAGCTGTTGGCCGTACTGCGCGAGGGCCGCGTGCGTCTCGTCGGTGGGTTTCTTCGCCACGACCGCGAGCAGCTCCGCGTAGGCCTGGTCTTTTTCGCCCAGCGCCATCCGGGCACGGGCCTTGGCGAGATCGAGCGCACGGCGATCGGCGCCGTAGCGCGGGAGGGTGATTCTATCGAGCGCCGCCAACGCCTCGGCGGCCTGGCCCGCCTTGAGTTGCCCGTCGAGATCGCGCACCGCCTTCGCGTAGGCCGCGAGCACCGACCACTCCTTGTGGTCGGGAACGAGGGCGAGCATCTCGTCGGCGAGCGCGAGCGCCCGATCCGCATCCGTCCGCAGGTAAATCGAGAACAGCCCGGTGAGGGCGCGGACCGATGCCTTGGCGAACTTCGCGCGGAGCAATTCATAGACTTCTCGCGCCTTTTCCTCGGTCCGCGCCCGGGCACCTGCGCCACGGTGGCGCGGACGAGCTCCACGAGGAGATCGTGCGATTCTTCCGGCGTCACTCCGGCAATCCGGTCGGCGAACCGGACCGTCGGCACCGCCGTAGCGGTCACGGCGACGGCTGGTGCCGTCCGTCGGGCCCGGTGGCCTGCGGGCGCCGAGGCGGTAGACGTCAGCGGTCCTCGCGCGACGATGACGTGCTGCCCCAGGATCCCGGCGGGCGATCCGGCGGGTGGGTACGATTCGACGCTCGCCGCGCCGTGCGCGCGCAGGACCTGCTCCCACTCGCCGGCGCCGAGGAGCGGATGATCGCCGCGCAGTTCGTCTTCGAAGATCTGCCAGCCGTGGATGAGCCCCGTGCTGATGTCGAACCACGACGGATGCCGCGTCGTTTCGAGCAGCACGAGAATCCCGCCGGGGCCCAGCAGGCCCAGCGCGCGGTCCGCGGTCGTGTGCAGGTTTCTCGTGGCGTGCAGCACGTTGGCGGCGATCACGACGTCGTACGTGCCGGCCTCGAAGCCCTGGTCGGCTGGATCCCGTTCGGCGTCGAGCTGTGCGTACTCGACGAACGGATAGGCGCTGAAGCGCTCGCGCGCCTTCAGCAGGAACAGTCCGCCGACATCGGTGAACGTGTAGGACACGGTGGCGGCCGGCAGGGCCGGAATCACTGCCGCGCTCGTGCCGCCCGTGCCGGCGCCGATCTCGATCACGCGGCACGTGCCGCTCGTCAGATGACCGGCGGCCGCGGCGACCGCCGCCCGCGCGATGCCGTTGAAGTACCGCGCGACCGGTCCGGTTTCGTAGAGGGCCGAGGCCAGGTGCGACGATCCCCCCGGGAACAGGGTCTCGAGAGGGCTCTCCGCGCCGGTCAGGACGTCGACGAGCTGCCCGCCGCAGTGCGTGACGTAGTCGAGCAATGCCCGGTCATCGCCGAAGGCGCGTCGCGCGGCGTCGAGCGCGGCGTCGAGATCCACGTCAGGCAGTGCGACCGGGGCGCGGAAATGATCGCCGGCCCGCTCGAGGAACCCCTCGTCGCTCAGTTTGCCGAGCCAGCGCGCGAGCAGCGTCCGGTATTCGGCGAGGATGTCGTGACGATCGAGGAGCGTCTCGACGGACGCCAGAGCCCCCGGTTCTGCAAATGCGCCAAACGTCCGGAGCGCACGCACCATGTAGGCGGTGGTGAGTCGCTCGAGCGACTGCCACTTGTCCTGGTAAGACGACACCGAGAGATCGAACGGCGAGCGTTCCGCCTGATCGCCGGCGGCCACGTTGGCTGCGGTCCACGCACCCGACATGGCCTCACTTCTCTCGATCGCCTCCGTCCGCGGGCCGCTCGTGATTGCCGCGCTCCAGTGTCGCTCGCGCTGAAACGGATAGGTCGGTAGCGCCACGCGTGCCCGGCCGCGTTCGGCGTCTCGAGCCTGCCAGTCGGGCCGCGCGCCACTCGTGTAGAGCGCTGCCAGCGTTGATCCCATCTGCTCGGAATCGGGCCGTCCCTTTCTGAGAGACGGCAGCCATGCGCCGACGCCGTCGGCGGCAATGCGGCGGCCGAGGCTGACCAGCGTGGGCGCCGGGCCGATCTCGACGAAGGTCGTGCATCCACGGTCGAGGAGTGTCCGAATCGCGTCCACGAACCGCACCGGCACGCGCACATGACGCGACCAGTAGTCGCCGTTGGTCACCTCTCCATCGGCCACGAGTGATCCGGTGACGCTCGACACGAACCCGTACATCGGCTCCGAGTACTGAACGCTCCTGGTGATGTCGGTGAACGGAGCCAGGATCGGGTCCATCAGTGGCGAGTGGAACGCGTGCGAAGCCACCATTGGACGGGTCTTCACGCCGCTCGCGTGCAGTGTTGCGACCACCTGTTCGAGCGCGGCCTTCGTTCCCGAGAGCGCCACGTTCTCCGGGCCGTTGATCGCGGCCACGGCGAGATCCCGTTCGAACCCGGTGATGGCGTCGAGCACGACGGCCTCCGCCGCGAACACCGCAACCATCGCACCGTCCTGCGGGAGCGCCTGCATCAGCCGTCCACGCGCGCTGATGACGCGCAGACCGTCCTCGAGGCTGTAGACTCCGGCGGCGCACGCCGCGACGTCTTCGCCGAGGCTGTGGCCCATGACGTACGTGGGATGGATGCCCCACGACTTCCACAATTCGAACAGTGAGTACTCGATGGCGAAGATGGCCGGCTGCGTGAAGACCGTCTGATCGAGCAGCGCACCGGACTCCTCGAAAATAATCGGCAGGATCGATCGTCTCTGCTCGGGCAGGAGCAGCGCGTCGCAGCGATCGAGCGTCTGCCGGAACACCGGCTCGGTCTCGTACAGCTCACGGCCCATGCCGGTGTATTGCGACCCCTGACCCGTGAACAGGAAGGCCACCGTCGGCGATCCCGCGGTGCCGCGTGTGACGGCCGGCGACGCCTCGCCCGCGGCGATGGACCTGAGCGCCGCCGTCATGGAGGCGCTGTCGCTCGCGACGACCGCCGCACGATGATCGAAGTGCGACCGCCCGGTTGCGGCTGTGTGGCAGATGTCGGCGATCGCATCAGGCTCGGCGTCGATCCGATCCGCAAACGCCTCTGCCAGCTGCTCGAGCGCGGCGGCCGACCGCGCAGAGAGCGGCAGCACGTGCGCGGGACGATCCAGCGGCACCGCATCAGGTGAGGGTCGGCTTGCCGCACCGACGGCCTCACTCGCGGCTTGGCGTGCCGCGCCGAAGCTCGCCATGCGAGCGAAGGCGGGGCCTTCTTCGACAATCACATGCGCGTTGGTGCCGGAGAAGCCGAACGAGCTCAGCCCGCCGATTCGCCGGCCGGTCCGCGTGGACCACGGCGCGAGCTCGGTCGCGACACGCACCGGCAGCGCGCCCCAGTTCACATGCGGGTTCGGCTCGCGGAAATGGAGGTGCGCCGGAATCTGCCCGTGGCGCAGCGAGAGGACGAGCTTGAGCAGCCCCGCGACACCGGCGGCGGCCTCGAGATGGCCGATATTCGTTTTGACCGACCCGATGAGCAAGGGATCGTCGGCGGCACGGCCGGCGGCGAACGCATGGCCAAGTGCCTGCACTTCGATCGGATCGCCGAGCGACGTACCCGTCCCGTGCGCTTCGACGTACTGCAGGTCGGCCGGCGCCAGGCCGGCGTTACGCAGTGCCTCCAGAATGACGGCCTCCTGGGCGGGGCCGTTCGGCACGGTGAGCCCGCTGCTGCGGCCGTCCTGGTTCACCGCCGACCCGCGGACCAGGGCGAGCACGCGATCGCCGGCCGCGACGGCGTCCGACAGCCGCTTCAGGACGACGACGCCGCACCCTTCGCTGCGGACGTATCCGTCGGCGGCCTTGTCGAATGTCTTGCACCGGCCGTCGGGTGCGAGCATGCGCGCCCGGCAGAAGTTGATCGTCAGCTCGGGCAGCAGCATCAGGCTGACGCCGGCGGCAATCGCCATCGTGGACTCGCCCGATCGCAGGCTCTGACACGCCAGGTGAATGGCGACGAGCGACGATGAGCAGGCCGTGTCGATCGACACCGCCGGGCCCTGCACGCCGAGGAAGTACGACAACCGCCCCGCGGCGACGCTCTGGCAGCCGCCCGACGCCAGGTACGCGTCGATGGCTTCGGCCCGGATCGACCGCAGCTCGAGCTGCATGTAGTCGCTCGTGCTGATCCCGACAAAGACGCCCGCCTTCTGGCCGGCCAGCTGGTCGGCCGCGATCCCGGCGTCTTCGAGCGCTTCCCACGTGACTTCGAGCAGCAGCCGCTGCTGCGGGTCCATGGCTTCGGCTTCGCGCGGCGTGATGCCGAAGAACCGTGCGTCGAATCGATCGATGCCGCCGAGGAACCCGCCGTGACGCGCATAGATCTTTCCGGGCGCGTCGGGATCGGCGTCGAAGTAGTCGTCCAGGTTCCAGCGTTCGCGCGGCACTTCCTGAATCGCGTCGCCGCCGGTCCGCAGCAGATCCCAGAACTCTGCCGGAGAGCCGGCACCGGGGAACCGGCAGCCGAGTCCGACGATCGCGATCGGTTCGTGTGTCGCCTGTTCCATGCGATCGAGCCTGCCGCGCATCTCACGCACTTCGTGCAGCGCCCGCTTGATCGGTGACTGCGACTGGAGATCCTGTTCGGCCATCTCAGATCCGCCCTTCGCTCCGGATGCCCGAGAGCTCCGTCAGCAGCAGCGCCGCCGCTTGCTCGTCGGTGAGGTCGTCGAGGTCGTCGGCCGGTGCGTCCGGCACGGCGGCCGCCGCAGGTGTGGCCCCGCCACTCATCAGCGAGGCGAACGCCCCGCCGGCCAGGAACCCCGTCAGCGCGTCGATCGTCGGGTAGTCGAACGCGAGCGTCGCCGGAAGCGCCGCCTGCGCGTCGGCCTGGAGCGCGTTGCGCAGTTCGATGGCCAGCAGCGAATCGAGACCCGCGTCCCGCAGCCCCTGCTGCGCATCGAGCGCGTACCCCGCGGGAAGCCCGAGTACTTTCACGGCGAGATCCCGCACGTGCTGCTGCAGCATCGCCCGACGCTGCCCGGCCGGCAGACGGCGCAGACGATCGACGAGCGCCACGGGCTTCTCCGGCGACTGGGGCGACGCTGCGCGCGTCTCGACGAGATGCCCGATGAGCGGTCGCAGCGTGGCGGCCGAAGGGCCCGCGCCGTACCGCTCCCAATCGACCGACAGGATGCCGAGATGCGCGATGCCAGACGTGATCGCCATCTCGAGCGCCGCCACGCCGTCCTCGCGGCCGATCGGCGACAGCCCTTGCGCGGCCCAGCGCTGCTTGTTGCGGTCGCCGATTGTCTCGGCCATGCCGGCCTCGGCCCACGTGCCCCAGCTGACGCTCGTTGCCGGCACACCCTCGAACCGCAGCGCGGTCGCGAAGCTGTCCAGGAAGGCGTTGGCCGCGGCGTAGTTCGACTGACCCGCCGATCCGAGCATCGACGCGATCGACGAGAAGAAGACCAGGAAGTCGAGCGGCGTGTCGGCCGTCGCTCGGTGCAGGTTCCACGCGCCAGCCGCCTTCGGCGCGAGCACCTTCGCGAACCGTTCGGACGTCTGCTGCAGCACCACCCCGTCGTCGAGGACCCCGGCCGCGTGCAAGACGCCCCGAAGCGCCGGACCGGTCGTTTGAACCTCTCGAACCACCCGCGCCACGTCGTCCGTGTTCGCGACGTCGCACTGGACAGCTCTGACGTGGGCGCCGGTCCGGCCCATTGCGGCAATCTGCTGCGCCAGTCGGGCGGACGGCGCGCTGCGCCCCGCCAGCAGCACGTGGCGTGCCCCGCGGCGGACCATCCACTCGGCGACCGCAAGCCCGAGCGCGCCGAGGCCGCCCGTGATGAGATACGTCGCGTCCGATCGCAGCACGTCGCCGAGCGGCTGTGACGGCGTCAGCACAATCTTGCCGACGTGGTGGGCCTGCGCCATGTACCGGAAGGCTGCCGGCGCTTCGGCCAGGCGGAACGTCGTGACCGGCAGCGGCTCGAGCTCGCCCGCCGCCACGCGGGTCCCGATGAGATCGAGGCCGCGGCGGATTCGGGCGGGATCGGAGACGAAGAAGTCCCCGAGGTAGAGCACCGAGTACTCGATGTCCTTGCGGAACTGCGCCACGCGCTCCGGCGTCCAGATGCCAATCTTGCCGAGCTCGACGAACCGGCCGTTCTGCGCGACGACGGCGAGACTGCGCTCGATGAACTCGCCGCTGAGCGAGTTGAGCACCACATCGACGCCTGCGCCGCCCGTGGCGTCGATGATCTGGTGCGCGAAGTCCAGCGTGCGGGAGTCCATCACGTGCTGTACGCCGAGTGACGTCAGGAACTCGCGCTTCTGCGGGCTGCCCGCCGTTGCGAACACCTCGGCGCCCGCCGCGAGCGCGACCTGAATCGCCGCGAGTCCGACGCCGCCTGCGGCCGAGTGGATGAGGATGCGGTCGCCTTCGCTGAGCCGCGCCTGGACGATGAGCGCCTCATGCACGGTCAGGAACGTGATGGGGAGGCTCGCGGCCTCCGCGTACGACAGCCGCTCGGGCTTGCGTGACGCCAGCAGGGCCGGCGTCGTGACGTAGTTGCCGAGCGTGCCTT
Source organism: bacterium (assembly GCA_031413515.1). Classification (GTDB taxonomy): domain Bacteria; phylum Myxococcota_A; class UBA9160; order UBA9160; family UBA4427; genus TMED88. Next base: position 3,426 of record JANOFF010000148.1, on the reverse strand, counting down.
CGCCGACTGCGATGACGTCATCACCTGGGCGCAGGTCGGTCACGCCGTCGCCGATCGCCACCACCGTGCCGGCGCATTCGCTGCCGAGGCTGCCCGCGTCTCCCGGATACATGCCGAGCGCGTTCAACACGTCCCGGAAATTGAGGCCGGCCGCCTTGATTTCGATCTCGATTTCTCCGGGCCCCGGCCTGCGCCGCACAGCTGGTTCGAGGGCGAGGTTGTCGAGCACGCCGCGCACCGGGATGCCGAGTGTCACCGGGCCGGCCGCCGACTCAGCCGCGGTCGCCGGCGCGGGGTCGACGCGGGTCAGGCGGCGCACCATCCGCACGCCGCCTCTGATGGCGACCTCCGGCTCAACCGACGCCCCGAGGATGTCCTGCACCGCCACCGCCGCCTGGGCGGCGATGGCCAGCAGCGGATCCAGGTCGATCGTCGAGCAGCGCAACTCCGGCAGTTCCATGCGCACGGCGCGCGCGAGCCCCCAGAGCGGTGTGTGCGTCGCGGTCAGCGGCGCGGCTGGTCCATCGAGGATCTGCTGTGCGCCGCGCGTCACGATCGTCAGGGCCGGAAGCGGTGGGCTCGTTGACGCGACAATCGCCTGGATCACCGACGTAACGAGTGCGCACGCAGAAGCCTGTGCTGCCACAAGGCCTCCCGACGAGGACGGCGGGGTACCCGGACCGTCGCACAGCAGGACGATGCCGCTCGGGGGCAACCCGGTGCGCTTCTTCAGGAGCGTGGCGATCTCCGCGCCGCAGTTCGCGCCCGCGGTCACGGCCATGAGCCGGCCGCCACAGGCCGCGAGCGCGGCGCCGACCGCCGCGACAGGTGCGGCCTCGCCGGCCACGATCCAGTCCCCCGTCACGACGGAGCTTTCGGCGACTGGTTGCGGCGTCCACGAGGGCTCGTAGAACCACGAACGAATCGCACGGCGGCGCGCCGCGGCCGAGATGTCGCCGCTCGCGCGCTTCATCGTGAAGCCCGTGATTTCAGCGACCGGGGATCCATCCGCGCCCGTGATGGACACGTCCCCCGTGAGGGTTTCACCGCCGGCGGGAATCCGCTTCCGCCGCCGTCCCTCCGCACGGGCCGTCCGGCTCATCGGACCGAAGAACCGCACGCGCTCGATGCTGAAGGGCAGGTAGGCGACGTCGTTGACAAGCTCGACCGGCATGGCGGCCCACGCCGCATGGAACGCGCCATCGAGCAGAACCGGGTGCACGCCGACGTCTCTCGACGGCAGATCTTCGGGCAGCGCGAGCTCAGCCGTGGCGATCCAGCCCTGCCGGACAAACGATGTGATGCAGCGGAACAACGGACCGAAGCTCAGTCCGCGCGACTCGAAGCCGTCGTAGTGCGCGGCAGGATCGATCGCGCTCCCGTCGTCCTCTGTCGCCGGGGTGAGAGCGGAGAGCGCCCGCTCGACGTTCGAGACGATCGTGCCCTGCACGTGTGTGGTCCAGGTGTTGGCCGTGTCCGACGCGAGGCTGCAGATCTCGAACCGGTGATGATCGCCGTCGCGGTGGACGATCGTCTGAACGGTGCGCGGCGCGCGGAGGATGAGCGGCTGCTGGACCACGAGGTCGCGCAGCTCGAAGTGCCATCCGTCGAGGACGGCCGCGGCGGCCTGACAGGCGAGCGCAACGTAGGCGGACGCGGGACACACCGCGTCCCCATGGATCCGATGGTCGGCGAGATATGCGAAGGCCGGTCCGCCGAGCGTGGTTTCAAAGACCGTGCTGGCGAAGAGCGGCGACCGCAGTCTGCGGCCGAGCAGCGAGTTGGTCTCCCCGGGCGCCGTCGTCACGCCGGCGCGACGCTCGCCAGGCTCCGGGATCCAGTAGCGCTGACGCTGCCAGGGGTAGGCCGGCAGCTTGACGACCCGGGACCCGGCCGGCACGCTGGCCGACCAGTCGATCGTGCAGCCAGCCGTGTACAGCGCGCCGAGCCCGGCCGCCAGACTCTGGGCATCCAGCCTGCCACGCTGCAGTGACGGCACGGTCACGACGTCGTGGCCGGCGTCCCCGGCGCACTCGGCGATCGACGCCGCCAGCACCGGATGCGGACCGATTTCGAGAAAGAGTGTGCGCACCGACCTGCAGGCAGCGGCAATGGCCGGCGCGAACCTCACCGTCTGACGGACGTTGCGCACCCAGTAATCAGGGGAGAAGTCTCCGGACTCGGCGAGCTGGCCCGTGACGGTCGAGAAGATCGGGACGCGGGGCGGCTGCGGTGCAATCCCGCTGATCGCGCTCCGCAGCTCGCGGAGGATCGGATCCATCTGCCGGCTGTGGAACGCGTAGTTCACCGGAAGCAGTCTGGCGGCGATGCCGCGGCGCTCCATGTCCGCAGCCACCTGGTTGATCGCGGCTGTCTCGCCGGAGAGGACGCACGATCGAGGTCCGTTCTCGGCGGCCACCGAGAGCTTGCCGGCGGACCGGGCGGCGATCTCCTCGGCGTCACGCGGGGCAACCGCAATCGAGAGCATGCGTCCGTACCCGGTGGCCCGCTGCATGAGCCTCGCGCGGTAGACCGCGATGCGGACGCTGTCTTCGAGCGTCAGGACGCCGGCGACGTGCGCCGCGGCGATCTCACCGACGCTGTGGCCGACGACGAACGAGGGCGTGATCCCGCGCGCGTGCCACTCGGCCGCCAGACCGGCCTGCAGCGCGAAGAGGACCGGCTGCGCGAACTCGGTCTGATCCAGTCGCGACTGTGGGTCACGCGCGCGGATCTCCGCGATCACCGACCAGCCGGCGCTCTGCATCACGAGGCCGTCGATCTGCTCGACCGTCGTGGCAAAGGCCCTCGACGACTCGAGCAGCTGAGCCGCCATGCCGGCGTACTGCGATCCCTGGCCGCAGAAGACGAAACCGAGGCGCGGTGCGCGCCCGCCGATCGATCGGCGCGTCGAGATGTCCCAGCGTTGTTCGCCCCGTGCAACCGACGCGAGCGCCTCGGCAAGTCCCGCGTGTGAACTTGCGGCCACGGCTGCGCGGAAGTCGTGATGGGTGCGCCGCGCGGCGGCCGTGCCGCAGATGTCGCGAACCAGCGCATGCGCGAGCGGCCCCGACGTCAGGTCCTCGCGGTAGGTGTCCGCGAGCGCGCGCAGCGCGTCCTCGCTGCGCGCCGACAGCGGCAGCATGTGCACCGTGCCATCGTCGTGCGCGGCCTCGACCGGTGGCACGGGTGGCGCCTCTTCGAGGATCACGTGCGCGTTCGTGCCCGACCAGCCGAACGAGCTGATGCCGGCCCGGCGCGGCCCGCTCGCCTGCGCCCACGGCGTCGGCGTTGTCGGAATCGTGAAGGGCGTGCCCTCAAGCGTGAGGTGTGGATTGAGCGACTCGAAGAGCGCGAGCGGCGGATACGTCTCGTGGCGAAGCGAGAGCAGCGCCTTGATCAGGCCGGCGATGCCGGCCGCGCCTT
>JANOFF010000147.1:0-4705 GCA_031413515.1 bacterium | reverse complement strand
GCCCACGACTTCGCGGGGGTCAGCATCCAGCACGGCTCGGCGAGATGCGGGGCGAGGGCGTGCACACGCTTGCGTTCGAGCGCCGTCTCGCGCACCAGCTGCACCTCGCCCATGGCGAGGTAGCGGAGCCCTCCGTGGATCAGCTTCGAGGATCGGCTCGAGGTGCCCGCCGCGAAGTCGTCCGCCTCGATGAGCGCCACCGAGAGCCCGCGCCGCGTGGCCTCGCGCGCGATGCCGGCGCCCGTGATGCCGCCGCCGATCACGACGACGTCGAACCCGGTCGACTCGAGGGCCGCGTGACGAGCGTTCCGGTCTGCGCTCGGGATCGATGCAGTCGAGGTTCCGAGGTGAGCCATCGCCGCTCCGACACCGCAGGGGGCTGGTGCCGCGGCCGCGCAAGCGTAGCGGGACCTTGCGCCGCGAACCCTGCGGCGACGAGATCACTCGCCGTCGGAAGCGCGACGCACGAGCTCGCTTGCGACGTGGGCCATGGTCTCTTCCGGCAGGCCCGGATCCGTTCGCAGCGCCTTCAGGGCCGAGAGCGGCAGGCCCCCGATCAAGCGGAGCGCGAGCACCACCGGACAATTCGGATTGCGGGCGAGGGCGGTCCGCACGGGCAGGCGGCTAGCCCAGCGTGGAGCCGCGGCAATCTCTTCGAGGGTCGACGTCGGTACCGTGCGGAGCGCCGCGATGCGCACGACCTCGGACTCGCGCAGGCGCGGGTTGCGGAGCAGGTTGGCGATCACGATGGGATCCGGGTCGAGGGCGAGCTTCTCGAGCAGCACCCGATCGCCCCCCTTGGCGAGACTCCGCCGCCGGCCGAGCGGGATCTCCTCCATGTCGCGCGGCAGGGAGCGGGTGCCCGCCGGCGCCGGCGCGCCGTTCGGGTGACTGCGAAGCAGCGCGCTGAGCCGCTCGGCGCCGACCGCGACCGCGGCGGTGTAGAGGGCTCGTCGGATCTCGTACGACACCGGCTCGAGTTCGCCCGCCGTCGCGGCGGGTGCTGAGCACGTCAACACCTCGACGATTGCATCGCGCAAAGCATCCGGTGTGGCAGGCGCCCCGGGCGCACGATCGAGAGCGGCCGCCGCCCAGACGCAGACGGCCTCGGGTGTGCTCGCGACCAACTCCTCCCTCACCAGGGCCAGGCGCATGCGACGATCGAGCACGTGCGCGAGCTTTCGATCGAGTTCGCACGGGCGGGCTTCTGCGTTGTCCGACGCCATGCGGAGCGGATCGGCGGATCGCGCGGACGAGTTGAGATCGACGGGCAGGCGACGCCCGGGCGCGCTCAGGGCTGATCGAGTCTCGACGCGAAAAGTCTCGCGAGCCGGGTCTCCTCGCGGCGCAGATGCAGCGAGCGTCCTCCCGTCACGTAGACGAGGCCCGGCTTGGCGCCCTTCGGCTTCTTGACGTTCTTGATCGGCACGATGTGGACGTCTGCGCGGGTCGCGTTCTTCTGCTTCGAGAAGTGCACCGCCAACTCGCAGGCATCGAGCAGCGACTCGGATGGCGGATCGGTGCGCCCCTCGGTGCGCAGGATCACATGGCTGCCCGGCGCGCCGTCCAGATGGAAGAAGAGATCGCTGCCCCGCGCGAGCCGCGTGCTCAGGTAGTCGTTGCCCGCATCGTTGCGGCCGACCCAGATCTCGAGCCCGTCGAGACTCTGATAACGCCGCGGTTGCAGGCGCTTCTCGACGCCGCGCAGGCGCGCGGGCAGTGCGGCCTGCTCGGCTCTTTCGGCCTCGGCAGCGGCCTGCGGCGAGGATCGCGCGGTGCGGCGGCGTCCGAGCAGGCGCACGACTTCGGGATGCAGGGCGAGTTCCGCGAGCGCCTGCTCGTCGATTTCACCGCCCGCCGGCGCCGCGGCCTCGACCCGCTCGGCCAGCGCATTCAGCGTGGCCCACCAGGCGCGCGCTTCTTCCACCTGGCCGCCGGCCTTGGTGAGACGCCGAAGCATCTTCTGATAGCGCTTGAAGGTCGCTTCGAGGTTGGCCTTCGCGCCGATCTTCGGATCGAGGGGGATCGTCACCTCCTCACCGGTCTCGTAGTCGCGCACGCGGATCTCGCTGTCACCGGGCGAGATGCGGCCGAGCGAGCCCTTGAGCAGCTCGCCGTGGCGCTGCAAAGTGTTGGCTTCGTCGGCCTCGGCGAGCTCTTGCTCGAGCTTCTCGAGACGGCGCTCGGCGTTCTTGCGTTCGCGCTTCAGCGACTGACGCAGATCGCGGACCAGTGCGCTGTTACCCTGCTCTTCTTCGCGCTCTGCGTAGACGGCCTCGATCGCGACGAGCAGGGCGTCATCGGTCGTCTCGGCGAAGCGATCCTCGCCGTCTCGCGGAACGCCGCTTCCCGGCGGCGCGAACTTCGCGCCCGGCGTCATCTCGGCACGGGTCTCCTCCGCGCGGCGCAGGGCGGCGACGATCACGCCCTTGGCATCGAGGACATACAGATTGCTCCGCTTGCCGAGGATCGAAACCACCAGGTCGAACTCGCCTTCCTTCGCGGTGAAGCGCAGCGCGAGGATGCGGTCGTCGCCGATCAAACGCGCGGCCACGAAACGCGCACGCGACAAGTGGGCGCGCAGGTAGCTGACGAAGCCGGGCGGCTGGTCGGGTGCGCGCGGCAGACCGGCGAGTTCCGACACTCGCGCCTGCTCCGGGCCGCCACAGGCGAGCAGGAATCGCTTGCGACCTTCGCCGCCGTCGGCGTCGCGACCATACAGACAGGCGGTCACGCGCTCGCCATCGGGCTGCATCCAGCGTTCGATCACGTGATCGCGGAAGCTCGCGTTCAGGACGTCGCGCACACGGCGCAGCTCGACGAGCGTGAGCACGGGCATCTCCGGATCGATCGAGTCGGTGGTGTCGGGCGTGTGGGGTGTGTCGGGTGTGTCGGTGAAGGCAACGAGCCGCTCAACGTTGACACGCGGGACAGTAGTGGGAGCTGCGCTGGGCGACCACGCGGCGGCGGATCGCGGTCCCGCACGCATGACACGGCAGTCCTGTACGCGAGTACACCCTGCGCTCGTCCTGATAGCGACCGTCCTGCCCATCCGGAGCCACGTAATCGCTGATGCTCGAGCCCCCGGTCTCGATCGAACGTTCGAGCACGCGCACGAGTCCCTCGGCGAGGCGCTCGCACTCGGCGCGGGTCACGCGCGCAGCGCGCCGCCCCGGCCGCACACCGGCCAGGAACAGCGCTTCGTCGGCGTAGATGTTGCCGACGCCGGCCAGCACCGACTGATCGAGCAGCACGGCCTTGATGGACGCCTGCCGGCCCCGGGTCGCGGCGAAGAGATCGTCACCGGTCGCGGTCAGCGCGTCCTTGCCGAGGCGCGACAGACGCGGATGCGCTTCGCCCGGGCCGAGCAGCAGCAACTTGCCGAACTTGCGCACGTCGCGCATCAGCACGGCCGGGCCGCCGTCACTGAAGCGCAACACGAAGTGGGTGTGCACATCGGGCTCGAAGTCACGCTGCTCCTCGGGCGCGAGCGAGGCCCGCACCGTCGCGGAGAGCAGCCGCGGGCTCGACACACCGCCGCTGAAGAGCTGCCCCGTCATGCCGAGATGCACGAGCAGCACGTGATCGTCATCGAGTTTTGCAAGCAGATATTTGCCGACGCGCTGGAGGTCGGTGACGGTGCGGCCTCGGAGCGACGTCCGGAGGCGATCTGGAGGCGTGATGAAGAAGTAGCTCGGCGCGGTGGTCTCGACGGACGCGATGCGGCGGCCGATCAGCACGGGGGCGATCCGACGGCGGGTGATCTCGACCTCGGGCAACTCGGGCATCGCGGCCGATTCTACCGGCTGGCTGCTCGCGTGCTCTTTACGACGAGCGCCGATCGGTGCAAGCTGGCAGTTCGCCCCCCGGTCCGCGCGGCCCCTGAGCCGCATCGCGAGGACCATGGAATCCGCACCGAACGCCGCCGTCCGCCGAAGCCCCGATCGCCCGCGCCCACCGAAGCCGATGACGCGCTCGCGCATCGACAACATCGCGCTGCATCACCTCGAGCGATTCCCGACCTCGTGCGCCGGGCTCAGGCGCGTGCTCGAGCGCCGGGCCGAGCGCAGTCGCGCAGCACTCGGCCGGGGAGACGCCAGCGAGCACAGCGAGTGGATCGAGGCCGCGATCGCGCGACTCGGCGAACTCGGTCTGCTCGACGACCGCGCGTTCGCCACGGCGCTCGTCCGCCGGTTGCGCGCCCGCGGCAGCTCGCGCCGTCTGATCGAAGCCAGGCTCGCCGACAAAGGCGTCACCGAGGAGATCCGCCGCGAAGTGCTCGACGCCGGAGATGGAGCTGAAGGCGGATCCGGCGAAGCCGCCGAACTCGCAGCAGCCGCCGCCTACGTGCGCCGCCGCCGCCTCGGCCCCCATCGCCTCGACCCCGAACTCCGCACCGCCCGCCGCGACCGCGACCTCGCCGCCCTCGCCCGCGCCGGCTTCTCCTACGCGATCGCGCAAAAGACCCTCGACGAAGAAATCCCCTCCGACCTCTGATCACCCATCACCGTTTCATCACCGTTCCACCCCCGCGCCCACCCGCGCACCGACCACGCATCGCATCGCCTCCCCCCCCCCGAAGCCAAGACGCCGTCCGTCCACCGCCCCTCGACCACCCATCCTTCACCAACCCGCATCGCCTCCGCCCGCGTGATCGCGGCTCGGGGACAGGGGGCCGGCCGAGGGAGTGGGCTTCGACCGAGCC
>JANOFF010000146.1:0-42093 GCA_031413515.1 bacterium | reverse complement strand
GGCTGTTGAAGCCGAAGCGGCCGGCCAAGTTCAGCCCCCGCTCCAGGCGCAGCCGCTTTTCAGCGCCCAAGGCCAGGATGAGCCGGTTGTCCTTGGGAAGGTTGGCGTCCAGGCTCAGGGTCCAATCGCCGCTGCCGGTGGAGAAGGTCCCCGGCGATCGTGTCACGGGTGCGACCGTGAACGGGACGTCGAGCTTCGTCTTCCGCGCCGAGCGGGTGGGGAAGGACACGCTGCTCGCGCAGATCGTGCGGATGGTCGCCGAGGCACAGCGCAGTCGCGCGCCGATCCAGCGACTGGCTGACGTGGTGGCGGGCTGGTTCGTGCCGGCCGTGATCGGCGCGGCGGTGCTGACATTCGGGGTCTGGGCGCTGTTCGGTCCCGAGCCGCGGCTCGCACACGCGCTGATCGGTGCCGTGGCGGTGCTCATCATCGCGTGCCCGTGCGCGCTCGGGTTGGCGACGCCGATGTCGATCATGGTGGCGACCGGTCGCGCGGCGAGTGTCGGTGTGTTGTTCCGCAACGCCGAAGCGATCGAAATGTTTCGCGACGTCGACACGGTGGTAGTCGACAAGACCGGCACGTTGACCGAGGGCAAGCCCCGGCTCGTCGCGGTGGTGGCCGCCGAGGGTTTCGAAGAGACTGAAATGTTGGGATTCGCTGCGGCCCTCGAACGCGCGAGCGAGCATCCCCTGGCCCGGGCCATCGTCGACGGCGCCGCGGAGCGGGGCGTGACCACGCCCGACGTCAGCGACTTCGACTCGCGCACCGGGCGCGGGGTCGTGGGTCGCAGCGGGGATCGCGTGATCGGGATCGGAAATCGCCGCCTGATGGAGGAACTCGGTGCACAGGTCACGAGCCTCGAGAGCGAGGCCGACCGCCTGCGCGGCGAAGCGCAGACCGTGATGTTCGTGTCGCTCGCGGGTCGGCTGGCGGGTCTGGTCGGCGTCGCCGATCCCATCAAGGCCACCACCCCGGCTGCGATCGCCGGCCTGCACGCCGAAGGGCTGCGCGTCGTGATGTTGACCGGCGACAATGCGAGGACCGCAGCCGCCGTTGCGAAGCAGCTCGGGCTCGACGACGTGGTGGCCGATGTGCTGCCCGAGCAAAAGGTCGAGGTCATCCGCCGACTTCAGGCCGAGGGGCGCATCGTCGCGATGGCGGGCGACGGCGTGAACGATGCGCCCGCACTCGCGCAAGCCCAGGTGGGCATCGCGATGGGGACGGGCACCGATGTCGCGATGGAGAGTGCCGGCGTCACGCTGCTCGGGGGCGATTTGCGCGGACTGCTGCGCGCGAGACGACTGAGCCGCGCCACGATGCGGAACATCCGCCAGAACCTGTTCTTCGCGTTCGTCTACAACGCACTCGGTGTGCCGATCGCGGCGGGCATCCTGTATCCGACGTTCGGCATCCTGCTCAGCCCGATGATCGCGGCTGCGGCAATGAGCCTCAGCTCGGTCTCGGTCATCGGCAACGCGCTGCGGCTGCGCGACGTCGACGTGTGATGAGGCCGGTCAGCGCTTCGTCTGGCCGACCCCGCCCATGAAGTCGCCACCGCTCCCGCCGCCCTGTCCGGGCGCGGGGATCTCGGCGATCCGCTCGTCGACGTCGTCGTACTCGAGACGCAGCGCGCGGGTCATGATGGCGTGCATCTCGTACAGCGCCGTGATGTAGGTGAGTTCGAGGATTTCCTCCTCGGAGAGGTGATCCCGAAGCCGTGCGAACGTCGCGTCGTGGACGCGGCCGTTCTGGCCGACCAGTTCGTCCGTGTAGGCGAGCACGGCCCGTTCGACCGGCGAGAACACGTCAGAGGAACTCCAGGCCGCGATCGCCTGGATCTGTTCTTCGCGCAGACCGACGTCCCGCGACGCCTTGCAGTGCTGCGAGAACACGAACTGGCTCTCGCGCAGATAGCCGGCGCGGGTCTGGCCCAGCTCGCGCAGCTTCGGATCGAGCTTGCGCGCCGGGCTGCGATAGAACGAGAAGCCCGCGACGGCGTGGCGGAAGCAGTCCGGCACCAGCGCGAACACAGTCCACCAGTTGCCCGGGGTGCCGGTCGCGGTGCCGGGCTCGCGCACGGGATCGCGTCCGTGGAACAGCATGTCGTAGACCTTCCGGATGTCGTCGGGAACGTCATCGCGTGAAACCTGTCGGAGTCGGGGCACCGGGCTTTCCTTTTTCGTCGGAACCGGGATGCGAAAGCACTGATCCGCGACGCACCCACGACGCGGCACTTTCCGGTTTGACAGCCAATCTGCCCCACCATACAACTGTCCGTCCGCCGAGCACGCGACCCGCGTGGTCGCGATCACGCGAGGGGAGTGCCCGGATGGCCGAGATGGGTCTGTACGCCGCGATGAGCACACTGCGCGCGGTTCGGCGATTACGACCCGATCCCGTGCCCGACGACGTGCTGCACCGGGTCCTCGAGGCGGCCACGTGGGCGCCGACCGGAGGCAACGTCCAGCCTTGGCGAGTCATCGTGGTCAAGGACCCGGCGCCCAAACGACGGCTCGCCGAGCTGTATGCCGCGCGCTGGCGTCGCTATGGGGCGGGCCGACGTCGCGCACTCGATGCGGCGCCCGAACGGGTGCGGGAGAAGACCGGGCGGATGCTCGACGCCGGCGACCACCTGGCGGAGCACTTCGCTGAGGCACCGGTGATCGCGGTCTTCTGCTTCGATCCGGCCAACATGGCGATCACCGACAGCGAGCAGGACCGTGTCTCGGTGGTCGGTGGCGCTTCGATCTATCCCGCGGTCGAGAACTTCCTGCTGGCGTGTCGCGCCGAGGGTCTCGGCTGCACGCTGACCACGTTGCTCTGCGCGTGCGAAGCAGAGGTGCGCGGCGTCCTCGGCATCCCGGCCGGATGGGGGACGGCGTGTGCGATCCCGATCGGCTATCCGCAACGTCGCGGGCACGGTCCGATCTCGCGTCGCCCGGTCGCGAAGCTCGCCTATCTCGACACATGGGGACGCGACTATCCCGCTCCGCCCGTGTCGGTGCCGGACCGCTGAACGGCGCGCTTCCGTGGGCTCGGTCTGATAGCGTTTCGCGATGCAACACGTTCGCCGGTCGAGATCGATCACCCGCCCGTCCATGGCCATTCTCGCCTGCTTCGGGATGCTCGTCGCGATGGCATCCGCGGCACCCGCCGACATTCTCGATTCGGAGTGGGCTGGCGCGACTTCGACGGGCCTCAGCGTGATCGGTCCGATCAGTCAGCGTCAGGCGCGCGAACTCGCCGTGGATCTCGAGCTGTTCCGGCAGGTGGTGGTCGTGCTGACCGGTGTCGAGCGAGACCGCGCAGGGATCCCGACGCAGGTGCTGGCCGTCGAGGACGACCCGCAGTGGAGCGAGATCGGTCTGCCGGGAGCTGCGGGCGGGCTCTTCATCCCGACCTGGCGCGGGAACCTCGTTGCGCTGAAGGATCACGACGACCCGCTGCATCTGGCTGCGGTCAAGCACGCCTACGTGCACTTCCTGATCGCGAAGCCCGCCCGACGCGATGTTCCGCTCTGGTACGAGGAAGGCTTCGCGGATCTGCTCTCCACCGTGCAGATGAAGCGCGATCGTGTCGCCGTCGGGCTCGTCCCGGACTGGGTCGAGAAGCCGCTCGCGACGGGCAGCTGGATCCCGGTCCGCAAGCTGATCGATCCCGGAGATCTCGCCGATGCGACCCACGATCAGAATCTGATGTTCCGTGCCCAGTCCTGGGCGCTGGTCCACTACCTGATGGTGGGGGGCGAATACAAGGATTCGTTCACCTCACGCCTTGCCGCGTACATGCAGGGCATCGCGGACGGGACCGAGTCGACGAAGGCGTTCGAGGAGGCATTCGAGGTCGATCTCGCGATCCTCGATCAGGCGCTTCATCGGTACGTCGAGCGGAAGAGGCTGCCCGCCCTGGCGCTTCCGCTCGATCGATTCTCGAAGGCGGGCGAGATCCGCGCGAGCCGGCCGTCGAAATCCGAGGTCGCCCTGGCAATCGGTCGGCTGCGGGCTGCCCTGCACGAAGACGCGGGTGCCCGCGTGATGTTCGAGCGGGCGATCGCGCTCGATCCCGCGAACGCCCGCGCGCACGCCGCGCAGGGCGTTCTGTTCGCCTCCGAGCAGCTGCGCGCAGAGGGCCAGACCGAACTCGAGCGCGCGGCCGTGCTGGCACCCGACGACGCGACGATCCAGCTCGATCTGGCGGCGATCTGGCTCGATCGCGCCGCGACGCAGACCGACGCGACTCGCCGGGCCGCCGATGTCGCCACGGCGCGCAGCTATCTCGGCACGGCATGGAAGCTCGATCAAGGTCTGCCGGAGACGTATGCGAGTCTCGGGTGGTCGCATGTGATCCTGCGCGACGATCCCGCGCGGGCCGTCGAGCTGCTCGAGGGAGCCGAGCGGAGCCTGGCATCGGACGTCGCGATCCAGCTGCTGCTCGCCGACGCCTATCTCGCGAGCGGTCGCGACGAAGACGCCGTGACGAAGCTCCGCGCGGTTGCGAAGAATCCGCACGCATCCGAGCCCGACGCGAAGCGCGCGCGGGAGCAGCTCGCCGCTCTCGCAGCGCGAAAGACGGGCGAAGGCGGCGCGGCGTCGACGAGTCAGGACGAGGGCACGCCCAGCGCGCGCTGATCGCGCCCGCGGATCGGTCCGCAGCGGGCGTCCAGAGTCGAACAGGAGTCCAGCATGAGCACCGACACGCATGAGACCGAGAAGCGCGAGTTCCAGGAGTACGCGCGTCGCTGGCTGACGGAGAACCGGCCCCCGAAGCCTTCCTTCCGCCTGCCCCTCAACGCAATCGAAGTGATGACCGTCGAGCAACGCGACTATCTCCAGGACTGGCAGGGGAAGTGCTATGCGGCCGGCCTCGTCGGAGCCGACATCGCGAAGGAGTACGGGGGAGGCGGCCACAAGGGCTTCCAGCGGATCGCCAATACCGAGATGAACCGCGCGGGCGCGCCCTTCCTGTTCAACATCGTCGCGCTCAACATGGCCGTGCCCACGATCCTCGTGCACGGCAGCGAGGAGCAGAAGCGCCGCTTCGTGCCCGGCGCGCTCAGTGGCGAGGAGATCTGGTGCCAGGGGTTCAGCGAGCCGGGCGCGGGTTCGGACATGGCCAATCAGCAGACGTTTGCCGAGCGCCGCGGAGAAGGCTGGGTGGTCAACGGCCACAAGGTCTGGACCAGCCTCGGCCACTTCGCCCACTTCATGATCCTGATCGCGCGCACGAGCCGCGATCACAAGTACGACGGATTGACGTACTTCCTCTGCCCGATCGCAGGGCATCCGGGAGTCAGCGTCCGACCCCTGATCAAGATGACGGGCGAGAGCGGCTTCAACGAGGTGTTGTTCGAGAACGCCGAGATCCCCGATTCGCTGCGCCTCGATGCCGTCGGCAAGGGCTGGACGGTCGCCATGACGACCCTCACCTACGAGCGCGGCGCAGCGGAGAGCGCGGGCGGGGGCGGCGGCAGCCTGCTCGATCCGATCGCGCGGCTGATCGCGCTGGCAAAGCGTTCCTGGGCGGGCGATGTCTGCGCCGCCGACGATCCGCTGGTGCGCGACGCGATCGTCGCGCAGGCGATCGTCGCCGAGGGCCTGATGCAGAACGCACGTCGCGCCCGGGTCCCCGCGCTGAACGATCATCCGATGCGCGTGGCGCTGCAGCAGAAAGTGGTCGTCACCGAGTTCATGCAGGACACCGCGCGTCTCGGCGTCGACATCGCGGGTGCGCACTCGACGCTCTACAAGCTCGACGAGGCGGCCCCCGATGCGGGCCATTGGCCGCTCGCCTACATGGCTTCATACGGCAACACGATCGCGGCCGGCACCAACGAAGTGCAGCGCAACATCCTGGGCGAGCGCGTGCTCGGCCTTCCGAAGTCGAAATAGCCCGGAGCCCGGACGGGACGGGCGCGCGGCAGGGGACTAGACGAGATGGCGATGACACAGATCCCGGGTGATTTCGGCTTCGGCGCCGACGAGGAGATGCTGCGCGATCTCGCGCGGAAGTTCCTCGACGAGAACTGCCCGATCACAGAGCTGCGGAAGTGGGCTGCGGGCGACCCCCTCGCCGTCTACGAACGCGGCGAGCGACCCGGCTGGAGCGAGCCGCTCTGGCGCGAGATGGTCGAACTCGGCTGGACGGGACTCGCCGTGCCCGAGGAGGCCGGTGGAGCGGGTTTCAAGGCGGTCGGATGGGCGGCCCTCGTCGAAGAGGTCGGACGTCACGCGCTGCCTTCGCCGCTGATCGCGACGTTGAACGCCACCCACGTGCTCCGCGCGGTCGGGGGCAGTGCCGCGGCGGGCTGCCTCTCGCGGATCGCTTCGGGCGAGACGGCGACTCTCGCGATCACCGACTCTCGCGGCCGCTGGGAATCCTTCGGCGGCGACGTAGTGGCGACCGCGGACGGCGACGGCCTGCGCCTTTCTGGCCGAGCTTGCTTCGTACAGGATGCCTTCAAGGCACGGCTGCTCGTGACCGCGGCGCGCCAGGCCGAGCGCATCGTGCTGTGCGCGGTTCCCGCCGATGCGCCGGGGGTCGGACTCTCGCAGGACCACATCCACGATCTGACCCGCGATCAGGCAACCGTCGCATTCACGAACGTGCGCGTGCCCGCCGCCGATATCGTCAGCCGCGATGCCGAGCCGGTGATTCGGGCGGCCTGGCCGTCCATCCTCGTCAGCGTCTCCGCCGATCTCTGCGGCGCGGCCGAGTGGCAGCTCCAGACCACCGTCGAGTATGCGAAGACCCGCAAACAGTTCGATCATCCGATCGGCTTCTTCCAGGCGGTCAAGCACCCGCTGGTCGACGCCATGGTGATGATCGATCGCGCCCGCTCGCTGCTCTATCACGCGGCTGCGGCGATCGATGCCGGCGATGAGTCGTCCCCGATTGCGGCCCGCATGGCGAAGAGCGCCGCCTCGGATGCCGGTCGCTACGTGTCGGATCGCTCGGTGCAGCTGCACGGCGGCATCGGATTCACGTGGGAGAGCGACATCCACATCTACTTCAAGCGCAGCCTGCACGACCAGGCGCTGTATGGCGACGGCGTGCATCAACGCCGCCAGATCGCGGACCATCTGATCGGTCCGATCGGTCCGATCAGGAGTTGAGCGCGGTCAATCCGTCGCGGCTACGTCGCGACCGAGTCCACGCAGCCAGCCGTCGACGAGCTCCGCAAGGACCGAGTGGCCCTTGGCGTTGAAGTGGCCGTCGTCGGCGAGCAGGCAGTCGCTGCACTCGATGAACACGTCGCCCGTATCGAAGAAAGGCACCTCGGCTTCCGCGCTCGCCTGCGCGATGAGTTCACGAAATGCCGCACGATCCTGCTCCGCGATGCCGCGGGCGACGTCGAGATGGACGACGATGAGTTCGGCGCCGCGCGCCCGGACCTGTTCGGCGAGATCCGGCAGCACACGATCGTAGTAGCGTTGGATCCGGGCGAGGTGTTGCGGGTCTTGCAGCGTCGCGAGCAGCGCCGCCTCGGGCGGTTGCGCGGAGATCCGCTGGATCCTCTCTCGGATTTCGACATACATCCCGCCGAAGAAGCGGATTCCCGGCTCTTCTGTCAGCCACCAGGCATCGCGCCGCTGCCCGCTCCGCTCGGCGATGCCGGATCGGAGCAGCGTCCAGTCCTTCCGCTCCACTTCGGGCATGGTTTCGAGCTGTTCCAGGCTGCGATAGACCTCTAGATCGCTCGCATCGTTCAGGAACGCGAAGTAGACGACGGTGTGGGGCGCGAGTTCGTCGATGTAGAGACGCGTCTTCGTGTACGACTGATAGAGGCAGTCGCCCTGCTGCGACAGGTTGTAGGTCGACCATCCGTAGCGGTCGTGAAGCACCTCGGAGACGCCATCCGCCATCTCGGCGCCGTGGCCGTAGATCAGGCTGTCGCCGATCAGCAGGACGTCGCCGTCGCGATCGGGTGGATTGCGAAAGCCACGAGAGTCGGTCTGATGCTCCCAGAACCAGCCGTTGTAATAGGCGCGTGTCCCGAAGTCCGGCCACATGAACTCCATCCCCAGCTCGGGATGCACGAAGTACATCCTTCCGGCGCTGGATCCATAGTGGGAGAACACGTAGTTGCCGAGCTGATGCCCGAACAGCGTCGGCTGAAGCCGCAGCACCAGTCCGATGAAGGCGACGATGATCGTCAGCGTGAGCAGGGCCGTGACGGCCAGGAAGATCCGCTGCTTTCCCTTCATCTGCTCGGATACCCGGATCGCGCGCCTCTTTGGGCCGCGGCGGCGGAACCCTAGCGGATCGGGACCGGTTGCCGCGTGAAATAGACGTCGAAGTGCTGCTTCGCGACCGCCTGGTAGTAGACACCCGAGAGCCGATCGGTCGCGGGATCGTAGGTGAGCTCGTAGGTCGAGCCCGCATAGCCACCGGCGCGCAGTTCGAAATTCGCACGGATCGTCGTCCCCGATTTCACGGCCTGTGCCTTCTCGAACGGAAGCGGACTCGGATTGAAGTACATCGCTTCGAGCTGGCCATCCGCAGCGACGCTCCGGATCGCGATCGTGTAGCCGCCGTCGGGCCGGACCCACACGCCCTCGAGCACGTCGAACTCGACCGGTGCGGGCACTGTGGGTGGTGCAGGCTTCGCATCCTGAGAGCGGGCGGTTTGGATCGAGACCGATGTCAGCGCCGCAACCGCGAGCCACACGAGGCCGGTCCGTCTCAGCATGATCGTCGTTCTCCATCGTTCACGGTTTCGCGCAGTCTCGCGCAGGACGATCGGCCGCGCAGGTCGATGCGATCGGGTCGACGCGATCGTCGAGCCGTCGAGCGGGGTGGTTCGCCGTGGCAGTCGCCATCGCCGAGTCACTGGTCTTCCCGCGTGAAGAAGAGTCGGCTCGCGATCTGGCGATTGCGCGCGACGAGCCAATAACCGATTTCGACCGCCCACACGAAGGGCGGGAAGGCGAGCCAGCGCGCGAGTCTCGGATGCCCGGTGAGGGCCAGCATGTGGAGGATGGCCCGGCCCGCCCGCGTCATGCTGCCATCGGGATGCACGATGTAGAGCGCTCGGTCGCAGGCTCGCGCCAGCTCGGGGGTCATCGGCGGCGAGGGCGCCTGCTGGTACGGAACCATCTTCATGCGATGGGTGAGATCGCGTCGTTCGAACCAGCGCACCCCGCGGCGACAGAACCCGCACTTGCCGTCCCAGAGCACCAGATCCTGGCTCTTCGTCTGGTTCTCCGTCTGCATCGCTGCCGTCCCCGCATCGCGGTCGACCGCGATCTGCGCCGGCGGCCGTTCGCGCGAGCGTACACGACCGTGATCTCTTGTCGGCATCAGTGTGGCCCCGGACGGCTCGCGAATCTCGCGTCGAACGGCGGCATGGTTGGTGCGGCGTTCCCGCCGATCCGCCGATCACTCGCCGGATGATCTCGCCGCCCAGGCCACTCGGAACAGCCCGACCGCGCCCCATCGCACCACGACTTCCTGCACGCTGGCGGCGTCGCTGGCGCGGGAGTCATTGCCGAGCAGCGCGTGCAGGCCCGCATCGCAGAGAGACAGCACTTGTGTGGCCGCCTCGGCGGGTTCCCACGCCCGCGAGCCATCCCCGGCCACCAGTACGTTGGCGAGGTAGGCGAGTTCGTCGACGACTCGCTGATGCGCGTCGGCGTCCGAAACCAGCAGCCCGGCCATCGTCTGGCGAAACAGCGAGAGTTTCGCGGGCAGCGGGCTCGAGGTCCGCGAATCGAATCCGGCTTCGGCCAGCAACCCGCGCAGCGGCGTCGGTCGATCCATGCCGAGTATCGGCCCCCGGAAGTCGGGCAGGACGGCTTCGCGCTTCAGTTCGCGAAAGTACGCACGCGTGATCGGATCTCGCTCGGGTGAATCCTCTGATCGGCGCGCCAGGGCGAGAAACGCCCGGGCGTCTGCGGGTGCGAGATAGCCGCGTTCCGCGCGGCGATCATTGCGCTCGGCGCGGGCGTCCTCGAACAGCATCTCCGAGTCGTTCAGCGCCGCGTAGAACCCGCCGTCGCGCTCGACCTGTTCCTGCGTGGCGAGCCAGCAGCGATGCAGCACGCCGCGCAGCATCGATCCGTCGCGCATGTCGAGAGCCAGCAACGAACTCCACACGGCATCCCAGCCGATTTCGAGACGCGAGACGATCAGGTATTGGTCGAGCTCCTGACAGAGTTCAGAGTCGAGGACGCGGTCGAGCAGACCGCTGTCGTCCGAACCGCCGAGCGAAGCCGTGATCTCTGCGGTGTCGAGCACCCGCACGAGCTGCGAGAACGCGAACACCAGGAAGTCCTCGGAGAATCGGCTGAGCCGATCCACCACGAAATCCTCGCCGGCCTCGAGCAGGATCTCGAGCCATGCGGCGAATCGCGCGGCGTCGAAGCTGTCGTCCTGGCCCGGACTCTGGCTGCGCCACAGATCCTCGTCGAAGAGATCGCGCAGTTGCTCCGGACTCGACATGGCGATCAGCTCCCCCGAGTCTTCGAGGCCGATCTGCAGGATCACCTGTCGCAGCACGGGAACCGGCAACGCCCTGATCTGCGGCAGCAGATCCGGGTCGTCGAGCAGTTGGCCGAGCAGGCTCCGGTTCACGGACCGTCGAACGAGTCGGGAAGACAAGGGGATCTCCTGTCCGGTCACGTTCGCCCCAGAGTGCCTGATCGCGGGGAGAGAAACAGTCTTGTCCTGCGAGTGCGTTTCGTGGGACAATGAAAGCGTCAGAGGGGGCGGCGCACGCCGTCGCATCCAGCCTGCGCCCGCTGTGGCTGAGCGGGAATGCCGACGTGGAGGCCCACCGCTTCGAGAACCGCGGTGTCGGCGTCGGCGTGGATCGCTCGATGCCACGACGAACACCGACACCATTCAACCCTGTTCGCTGAGACGGCCGATCACTCGAAGACGATGACGTCGTTCACGTAGGTATCAACTTCGGCGCACTCAGTGGCATTGCCCGCTGCGTCGAACGTGCAACCGTAGACGTCGGTCTCTTCTGCCGCGCACTCGCCCTGGTCCAGCGACGAGACCCACCAGCCGGAGCCCTTCGGCGCCTTGGCGGTGTTGCCATTGCCATAGATGGCGATGAGCAACGATGAACTCGCGGTCCCGTCCGTCAGGGCGCAATCTACGTCGAGTTCGTCGTAGAAATACATCAGCTTGTCTTCGTCATCCCAGAGCACTTCGACATCTTCGAGGTCGCCATCGCCATCGA
This sequence comes from bacterium, assembly GCA_031413515.1. GTDB lineage: Bacteria > Myxococcota_A > UBA9160 > UBA9160 > UBA4427 > TMED88. The sequence goes on along the minus strand of JANOFF010000146.1, from coordinate 30,905 downwards.
TGTCGATCTCCTGAACCCAGTACGAGTCCGTGTCGCTGGGCGCGATCGAGGTCGAGACTCCACCGGGCTTGCCGATGCTGGTTCCCTTCTTGGCCGTGGCCGGCGGCGCAGCGATCTTCGCCGCCGCGATCGGCGGCTTGACGGTGACGGCGGGTTTGACAGCCGACTGCGCCTGCGCGAACGAGATCGTGGCGAACGCCCAGGCGATCGTCACGACGACGAGAACGACAAGTGACTTCCTCACGAACCAATCCTCCAATGGGGGCGTGGCACGACCAGCATGATCGGTGTGCCAAGCGGACACGATCATGCGCCGTGGGCAAATTTTCTAGCACGCCGCTTCGGTGAGAAAAGGTCCAGAACGACCGGCGGTCTGTGTGCGAGCGAGAGGGACCGAGAGGCACTAAGAGGGACTGAGAGGAAGCGCCAGCGCCGGTCCCGATCGGTGAGGGGGGTCCGGGCTCAGTCATGATCGAAGTCTCGATTGACTTTGGTCATGCCCCCCGGGCCTCTCTCCCCCTGCGGTGTCGTGAGCCGGTCCCCCGCCGATCAGTTGCACCGGCGGCAAAGACGACCAGAAAGAATAGTTCTCTACTCCCGGGTCGCGGGGTTCATAATCCGGATCGGTACCCCCTGACACAGAAGTGGGGCGAGCGATTGCCCGTGCGCCCGCTGATCCGACTACTACTGTTCTTCCCCCTGATCCTGCTGCTCACGTCGGCATGCACGCCGCGAGCACCAGTGCCAGATCCCGATCTGAACGGCGATGGCCGGGTGGATGTGGTCGACGTATCGATCGCGGCGAGCTGTTTCGGCCAACTACCGGACGAAGTCTGCGCTTGCCGCGTTGCAGACAGTGACACGGACGGCGATATCGACCTCGACGATGTCACTGCGGTGGCGTCGCGCTTCGGGGAGACCGGCTTCCCGATCGATCCACCCGACTCGACGGCCCCGCTGATCACGCAGCTCGCTCCCGATCCGGCCGTCCCGATCACGTCGAGCCGCGTGCGCGTCACGGGCCGCCTCGACGACAAGTTCGCACGGGTTCGTGTGAACGGAACCCGGGCCACCGTCCTGTGCTGCCCGGCGTTCTTCTTCGCCGATCTCGATCTCGACGTCGGTGGCAACGAGATCCGCGTCGAGTCCGAGGATCTCGCCTGCAATCCCACGACTGCGAACATGACACTCGTGCGAGTCGCGCGGGATCCCGATCCCACCGGTGACGGGCGGGTCGACGACGCCGATGTGTCGCTGGTTTCGAGCTGTGTCGGCCTGGATCCCGCAACCACCTGCCGATGTCGCAAGACCGACATCGATGGCGATCTCGACGTCGACGCGGACGATCTGAGCGTCGTCTCGCAGAGCCGCGGCCAGACCGGCTTCCCGATCGAGCCGGTCGATACGACACCGCCGGTGCTCTCGATCGACGCGCCGACACAGGGCGCCAGCCTGGCTCAGACACCCGTGACCGTGAGCGGCAGCCTCGACGACGCATCGAGCAGCGTGAGCGTGAACGGAGTGCCCGCGAGTGTGACGCCCGGAGTGCCGGCGCTCTTCACCGCAGACGTCCCGCTCGTCGAGGGACAGAACGTGCTGCGCGCGCTCGCGACGGATGCGTCCTGCAACGAGGGCAGCGCGAGCGTCGCGGTCGTGCTCGCGAGCGGAGGCCCGGGAGCGAAAGGTGTGATCGCGGGTGAGGTGTATGACGACACGACGGGGCATCCGCTCGCCGGTGCGACGGTCGAGCTCGAAAGCCTCGGGGGCGAGGTGCCTGCCGCGTCGGTTGGCGACATCACCGATGCACGCGGACGCTACCACTTCGCGAGCGAATCTGGTCTGGCACGCATGCGTATCTCCAAGCCCGGCCACAGCGAGGCTGTGCGCAGCGCGCTCGTCGCCGCGGCCATGCGAACGGCTCCCCTGGATGCGCGGCTGACGCCACTCGCCGTGCCGCAATCGGTCTCCTCGGTGCTCGGTGGGGCCTTTGCGATCGGCGATGCAGAGTTGGACGTCCCGCCCGGTGCTCTCGCGAGCGACCTTGCCCTCGCGGCGACGACGCTCTCGCCGCAGGCTCTGGTCGCGCCGCTCCCGCTCGGCTGGTCGGCGCTCTCCGGGATCGATGTCTCGCCGGCGGACGCGGTGTTTGCGGCGCCGGTTCGAATGCGGCTGCCTGCACCGGAGGCACTGCCCGTCACGGCGGTTGTGCGCCTGGCGCGTTGGGACGAACAGGCCGCCGCCTGGGTCGCACTCGGCGAAGCCTCGCGTGTCGGCGGGGATCAGCTCGAGGTCGCGCTCGAGCGGGCTGGCCAGTACGCACTCACCGTCGCCGACGCAGCGCCGCAGGGCCCATCGGAACCGATCGCGGGCGCGCCGCTCCCAGGGCTCGCCGCGTCCACTCCACCACCCGATTTCGAAGCGGCATTGAGCCCGTCGCCGCGCATCCTGTTCGCCGAGCCGGAGGCTCGGACCCGGGTGGCTGCCGAGGCGCTACCGGCCGTGTTCGCTCCGAGCGGGTCGTTGCTCGAGCTGGAAATCGCCGAGCGCTACGACTTCGCCGACGCGACACGCCTCGTGCCCGAGTCCATGCTTCAGGATCTGACGCTTCAGCGCGTCGGCGGAGCGGAGCCCGCGCTCGGCGCCGCTTTTCCGGTCGGTCCCGGGGAGGCGTTCGATCCCGCGCGACTGCGCGTCGGCACGATCGACCTCGCGGCCCGGCTCGCGGACGCGGTCGGTGCACCCGTTGGAGCCGTCGTGGGGCCGGGCGGCGGTCGCGTCGAGTCGACGGCTGGCGCGCGCGTCGAGATTCCGGCCGGCGCTGCGCTCGAGCCGCTCCCGGTCGCGCTCGATTCGCTCGCGACGGACGCGCTCGCTCTCGAGCTTCCTGCGGAGCTGACGCTGCTCGCCGTGCTCTCGCTCGATATGCACGGTGGATCCCTCGCCGAGCCCGCGGAGCTCGCGATTCCGCTGCCGGCGGGGCTCGAGCCGAACGCGCAGGCACTGCTGGTACGGGTGTCCGAGCTCGGCGGCGCGAGTCGGCTCGAGCTCGTTGCCCTTGGCGAGCGCGTGGGCGCCGAACTCGTCGCGCGCACCGGGAGTCTCGCACTGCCCGGTGTGCGCGAGGGCGGCCGCTATCTCTTCCTGGTGTCTGCCGCGCAACTCGGCTTCGTGACGGGCAGCGTCAACGGGCCGGACGGCCCCTACTCGGGAGCCGTCGTCACGACCGACGGTCTGGGACTCGTCGCACAGACGGACGTTGCGGGTCGCTTCTCGATCGCGGCTGAGATCGGCCCGATCGCCGTGACGGCTCTCGATCCGTTCACGCGCGACGAAGTCGCTGGCAGCGTGACGATTGGCGCGCCCGGAGAGCTGGCGAGTCTCGTGCTCACGCTCGCGAGCACGCCGCCGCGGGTCGTTGGCGTCAGTCCCGCGGATGGCGCGGCGGGCGTTGCGCGCCTCGCGAGCATCGCCGTTGAGCTGTCGGAGCCGGTGCGGGTCGCTGCGAACGCCGTGCTCGCGGATGCGCTGGTGCTGCATTCGGGCGGTGCGCGCATCGCCGGCAGTGTTTCGCTGTCGGCCGATCGCAGCCGCCTTGCATTCGTCCCGGCGCAACGGCTGGATTCAGACACGCTGCACCAGTTCGAAGTCGCTGCGACACTCGAGGACGACAGCGGTCACGCGCTCGGAGCGGCCTTCGTTGCGCGCTTCACCACGCTCGACGAAACACAGCCCGCGGCGCCAGGTCCCGGCCAGATCGTCGCGACGATTCCTGGGACCGGTCCGGGCGCGAGCTCGCTCGTGACCGCCGGTCCCGGCACCGTCGAGCCCGGTGGCCTGGCCGTCCTCGCGAACCTCCGCACGGGAGCACTCACGACGCTCATCGCGAACGACGACGGGAGCTTTGCTGGCAGTGTGCTCGCCTCGCGCGCGGACCACCTCGAGCTGCGCCTGAGCGACGCGGCGGGCAACGAGACGCGCCTGTCACTCGGCCCATTCCAGGGCAGCGACGGCAGCGTCGTGGTGGGATCCGAAGGAGGAGTGGTCGCGGGGCCGGGCGGTGTGCAGGTAGAGATTCCCGCTGGCGCTCTTCCTGACGGAACGGTCGTCAAGGTCGACCCGCTGCTGGCCAGCGAACTGCCGATTCCCGCGCCCGACGACTACCCGTTCGCTGGCGGCGTGAAGCTGGATCTCGGCGGAGTGACGCCGAGCGTGCCGCTCGACCTCGCGATCCTGGCGCCGCCGGGCGCCTCGCTGGACGACCAGGTGATCGTCGCGCGCGCTGTCGTGCTGCCGGGTCGCACGGCCTGGACCGTCGTCGATCGCGCGCACCTCGCACCGGATGGGCGCTATCGCACGGCGTCGCCTCCGTTTCCGGGCGCCGACAGCGAGGGCTCCTTCGCGTTCCTGCTCTCGAGCCTCGGCTGTGTCAGCTATACGAACATCTCGATCGACTTCGTGACCGACTTCCTGATCGAAGTGGCCGGCATCCCGTTCTCGTTCCTCACCGGGAATGTCTCCTCGGTGACACTTCCGTACAGCTGCGATCAGCCGCTCACGGTCCAGGTGCTCGATCCGGACACGAACGCCGTGATCCGGGAGATCGACGCGCGCAGCCCTGCGCAACGCGACGACATCGGGTACGAGTCGGGCATTCTCTCCGACGACGACACGGACCCGGTGATCCTCGGAACCAACACGTTCAGCGGTTCCCGCACTACCCGGATCGAGGTGCGCTTCTCGGAGCCGATGGACGGGGATAGCCTCCAGGCGCACTTCGTCGTGGAGGATGCGGACGCGGCGACGCTGACCGGCCGTGTCGAGTTGTTCGACGGCGGTCGCCTGGCGATCTTCGAGCCCGACTTCCCCTTCCGTCTCGGCCAGCAGTATCTCGTCGAGCTCGCGGGCAGCACGGATCGCGCCGGCAATCCGCTCGCGATCGGCGAGCCGATCACCTTCACGCCGTTCGATCCGCTCGAGCGGGATCCCGATCCGCTCGGCCAGGATCCGGCGCTGGGTCCGGCGCTCGCCAAACGCAACGAATCCGGTGCGCTCAACTGGAGCACCCGCGACACGGCGACGCTCGGCGACATGCTCTTCCTGGCCAACGGCCTGGCGACGCAACGCGAGAACTACGAGGCGTCCGGCGAACCGCAGCGCCTGCTCGCCGTCGACGTCCGCAACCCGTTCGCGCCCTTGCGCGCAGGCTTCGGGGCGACGGGGACCAACCCGCGCGTGCTCGCCACCGTCGGCAACGCCAGCCTCACGACCGGGGCGGGCGCAGCCTTCCAGGGCGATCTACTGCTCGTCGCCGGTGGCGGCCGCGTGCCCGGCGGCGACTTGATGACGCGCTTCGAAATCTACGACGTGCGCGCGTGTACGCAGCACCAGGAGGTCGAGAACTGCCTCGCCGGCGCGCTGCACGGATTCAAGCTCCTCTCCAGCATTCCCGGCGTGCCGCCGCTGCCGGGAGTACCGCCCGAAACCGGCGTGCCCCAGCAGATCGCGGTGCTCCACCAGCGCGGCGCCGGCGCCGGGACCGACACGCTGCTGGCCTACGTGGTGGTCTCCGGTGTGGGTCTCGCGGCGATCGACGTGGCTGACGCCTTCGACCTGCCCGCCGGCGACGATCAGCGCGGCCCGGACGGACTGGTGCGCAGCGTCCGGCGCAACGACGATGGCGAGCTGCGGGTCGAAACCGACTTCCTCGATGTCGCGGTGCTCAAGAATCTGGTCGTGAGCGTGGCCTTGAAGGCCGCGACCGGCGAGTTCTCCCTCGACCTGTTCTCGGCGCAGCTCACCAATCGCCGGAGCGTCTATCTCCCCGGTCCAGCGGCGCGCGTGGGAGTGCTCGAGAACTTCCTGGTCGACCTCGACCAGGACGGCCGCGTCGGCACGGCGGAGGACGAGGATCAAGATCCTCCAGAGCGTCCGCTGCGCGCAATCGACGAGATCTTCGATCTCGCACTGGTCGCGAGCGGTCCGCTCTACGACGGCTGCGGGGCGAGCACACCGTGCGGAGAGCTCTACGTCGTCGATCTGAGCGCACTCACCGATCTGGATCACGCCGAGGATCGCGGCGTGATCGCGCGGATTCCGCTTCCCGGCCCGGCTTTCAGCGTGGAGGTCGATCGCGAGAGCCTGGTTGCGTACGTCGAGGTGCGGGGAAAGGGGCTAGCGCTCGTCGATCTCGCGACGCTGTACAACCCGCTCCAGCAAGGGGTCGCGGCGGAGGGGCTTGTCGACGCAAACGGCGACGAACTCGACGACCGCATGCTCACGTTGATCCCGAAGCCGGACATCTTCGCGGGCGAGATTGCGATCGATCATGCACGCGGCCTCGCCTATGTGAACGGCGCGGTGGCCGGGGCCGACGTGATGCGCGTGCAGAACCGCTGCAACGAGCTCTCGGCCGACTTCCACCCCGAGGCAGCGACGCCGGCCTCTCCCGACGAAGAGCGGAGGCGCCAGATCGACGACGCCGCCGCGCTGGAGAAAGAGAAGCAGGTCCTGCTCTCGGTCCTGGTAGGGGCCGCCTCGGTTCTGTCGCGTGAGGGCATCACCGAGGTTGCGCTGCTCGAACAGGGCAGCGGCGCCTGCTTCTGGCGCGCCGACTTCCCGACCGGCTGCACTTCCTTCCAGGTTGGGACCAGCGATCACGACATCGAAGTCCTGGTTCCGCAGGATCAAGTGGCCGAGGCACAGGGGCTGCTCGACATCTACCTCGACGAGCAGAACAATCGCGGGGGCACGCTCGGGATCGCGCGTCTCACACTTTTTGGGTTCTCGCGCGATTCGATCCTGAACGCGGAACTGCTGAATGGCACCCCGCGAAACCGCAGCGGCGACGCCGACGGCGACCTCGCGCTGGGGCGGCAGTCGTTGCTGCTGCTCTGGATCCTCGAAGGCGAGTACGTCGACGGTTATCCGCTGCGCGACGATCAGGGCGCGATCGTGTCGCTGGCGGACACACTCGCGAAGCTCAAGAGCAAGCCGATCGAGGACCCGGTTGTTCCTACGGAGCCATCGGCGATTCCGCGGCTCGAAGGCTACGAATGGTCGCTGCTCCAGGAACTCAACCTCTACAAGACTGGCGCGATGATGCGCGTCGCGGGCGGCTGTCGGGATGCCGACCTGGCTCCGCAATTCGAGATCGTCTCCGGGCCCGATTTCGTTGCCAACGAGGCCGCCAGCCACTTCGACGACTCGGACTTCCTGACCGAGGATTGCCACGAGCAGCTCCACACCGTCGCCAAGGCGGCGATCCGCGCGACGCTGGCGCGGCTCGTCGCAGACGAGTTCACGAATCCGCGGATTCTCGAGGATCTGGACCGCGACGCCTATCGCGGCCCCGAGGGTTGCCGCACCGGCGTGGGCGACACCCGCAATCCACCGTCGTCGCCCATCGGCTACACGCGAAAGCGCTGCGGGAGCTTCGAGGAGTTCATCGCCTCGCTCGCGGTGCAGAGCGTCGAAGAGGGGATCGGGCCGTTCCAGGCCACCGACCTGCCGAGCATCTTCCGTTTCTACTGCATCAAGGTCGGTCAGTTCTGCCAGAACCGCTCGGGCGAGAACTTCCCGATCCTGGCCACCGACGCGCAGGCGAACGACTTCATCGACGAAGCGCTCGACTTCATCGAGCTGGCGAAGACGGAGACGCTGCCGATCTACGAGGAGACGTTGGACGACAAGCCGATCGGCGAGATTCCGTTCCGCGTCGAGATCGCGGCCGAATGCAGCCATCACGGCGTCGCTGGAATCACCAGCGACAGCCCGCGCAGCGCATTGCGCGCCTGCAACCGCGCGATCGTCGGCCACAAGCTCGACGGCGACCCGGGCTTCACGGAGTACGTCGCGCCGCCTGAGAAGGTCGAGTACGTCCCCGACAAGCTGCGGCGCAAGAATCTCGCCAAGAAACTCGGCGTGCGCCGGATTGTCCAGCGCACGCTGCGCTCGCGGGTCGCGAACGAAGGGGCGCTCGCGGTTTCGCAGGCGCCGTTCGTGTTGTACGAGGGTGACGGCGTCCACCCCGAGCAGTACACACCGAAGCGCAGCCACGTCGTCGAAGACTTCCGCGCGGGCGAGCGGCGCGTGCTGGAGGCCGACGACGACGGCGCGCCGCTCTTCCCGGTGGTCTTCGATCTCGACAAGCACGTCGAGAACGTCCCCGGCGCGCTCGCTTTCTTCCTCGACCCGGAGCGCAGCGTCCCCGAGGCGGACAAGAGCGACAATGCGGCAGCCTTCTTCTATTACAGGCTCGACCGCGACAACCCCGGGGGCCCGCCGCTTTCCACGTCGCCGGTGGCTCCGGTCTCGACGGAATCCGATCCGATCTGCGCCGCGCCGCCGATCTTCGACGTCTCGGTGACGGCACGCGCCGTCGAGGATCCGGAAGGCAGCGGCCGCAAGGAGTTGGTGATTCAGGCGGGACAGGGGATCCGACTCGACTATCGGGTCAAGAACCGACGCAACGTTCCGCTGAGCTCGCTCGTTGTACGCCGCGCCGGCCGCCCGACGCCCGTCGTCACGCGGTCCTCCGTTCCCGGCGCGAACGCGGCGCCGGGCGGCGTCCCGTTCGAGGAGGAGTTCGTGCCGAACGGAGTGGGCACTTTCATCCTCGACGTAACGGCCAGTGCGCTCGCCGCGAACGGCGACCGGGTCGAGGCGCCAGCCGACCGGATTCGTGTCCGCGTGGTGACGCGCCCCTGCGACGCCGCGATCGTGGCACTGTCTCCCGACCCGAATCCGCTCGACGCGAACGGCCTGCCGGAGTCGCAGGTCATGCAGGGCGGACGGATGATTCGCTATTACCGCGTGATCGACCCCAAGACCAACCAGCCCATCGAAAACGCGGTGGTCGAGGGCCTGCGCCGCGAGCTGCCCGGCGGCGAGTTCCTGTCGTTCACAGCGAACACGGATGCGAACGGCTGGATCGTCCACGAGCGGGATCCGGACTTCCAAGCCGACCGGTCGGCGGGGCTTGCGTTCTTCGCTGCGGACCTCGGTCCGCCCGAGAGTCGGCACCAGATCGAGCTGCGCACGGTGCAGGGAATACAGACCACCTGCCCGGTGTCATTCGAAGCGGTGGTCAAGGAGCGCGAGTTCGAGCGCAAGCTCGCGGCCGGCGACAGCATCAGCGTGGGTGTCCAGCGCGGCATCCTGATCCTCGGCGGTTCCAAGGGGAGCGGCTTCAGCCTGACCGAGGCGGCGACTCCCAGTGGCGCGAAGTCATTGCAGGTAGAACAGAGCTTTGCCGACTCGGGCAAGATCGGGCTGGGTTGGCTGAGGCGCGTCTTCAAAACGCCAGGCGGCGTGAAAGTCATCACGGAGTCGGACGCCAGCGTCAAGACCGAGCTTGGCTACGACATTGGCTACGAATTCGGGCAGCCCCTCGACCTCGACAGCTGCCTTCAGACCGTGGGGCTATTGAGCTCGACGCTAGCTGCGCAGGGGACTTCGCTCGTGCCGATCCCGGGCGTCAACTCCCTGCTGCGCTTCTTCATTCTCGAGTCTGAAGCGCGGCTGTCGGGCGCCGCCGAGCGGCGCACGGCGATTGGAGCCTCGGCCGGATTCGAGGTGACGCTCGGCGGGTCGCTGCAGGAGGCCAACGCCGTCGGGTTCGACAGCGACACCGAGGTGCCGTTCATGCAGGGAAAAGTGCAGCGTTGGAAGATCGACGGCACCGTTGGGTACTCAGCGAAGGTTGGCGCGATAGCGGGACGCATGCGCGAGGACCTCGAGCAGGGCGACACCGCGTTCAAGACGCTCGACACGAGCTATTCAATACGAGGAAATATCGACTTCGCGGCGGGGCTCGAGGCGGGAACACCCGAGGCCGACACGTACCTCGAGCAGAGGGGTGAGCTGGAAGTCGCGCACAACATTACGACGGTGAAGGACGACCTCAAGACGAGCCTCGAGATCAGCCGTGGGTTCGTCGGCAACCTGCGGTACGGCGCGCACATCGACACCACGCAGCTCCCGCCACGCCTGACATCACTGAGCCTCGGCTTCGACGAGCTGAAGCCATGGGGATTCACCGCAGGGCTCAATCCAATTGGCACGAACGCGGTCCCCGGCCTATCGCGAAGCTATGCCTTCACGATCACCGACAGCAGCAAGTTCTTCGAAGCGGCCCATCGCATCGCGATGCTAAGCGGAGTTCAGGCTGCGTTCGTGTCCGTGCCCGAAGGCGGCGGAGTGCCTTCGCTCGGCTTGCAGGACCCGGTGCAGCAGGGCATCCGTCTGTTCGCACTGGCCGACGCGTACGAGGAGACGATCGAGAACGGGATGGGCTGGGCAGTCGAGATCCCGATCCTTGAGTTGACGAGCCGGAAAAAGGCGCCCGCCGAGCTGAACCTCCAGCTGAGTCTCGACACGAGCGTGAGTCACAAGACCGCGAGCGGCGCCATGCGCAAGGGCCGGCGATTTCCGCTCGAAATCTATCGCGACAGCGACCCGCTGATCCCGGGTCCGCTCGATCTCGCGCTTCCCAACCGGCTGCTCGACTGCTTCGGCACCAGCACCGCAGACATCGAATCGGCTTTCCGCACGGCGAATGCCGCGTTCTCCTTCGGCGCTGGCGCTGGACAATCGGTCATTCAGCTCTTCCTGAACTCGCCCGGCGTCGAGCTCACGATCGACGGCGCGTCGGAGCCCGATCTGGGTGAGCCATTCGAGATCGGCGTGGTCGGCGTGCCGTTCGTTCCGATCGCCGCCAGCGAAGCGCCGGAGGTCATGGATCCGAGCGACATCGCGGGCGATGCCGCCAAGCCACACTATGGCGTCGGTGGCTTCTTCCAGTTCGATCCCGAGGGTTTTACGTTCGCCGCGCCCGCTCGGCTCGTGATGCATTACGACGACACGCAGACCAACCCCAGCGAGGAGAGCACGCTGCGCATCTATGCCTTCGATCCGTTGCAGCAGGATTGGGAGCTGGTGGGTGGCAGCGTCGATTCGGTCGCCAACACCGTCAGCGCAGACGTCCAGGAGCTGCGGCTTTTCGCGATCGCGCCACCGATGCCGGCTGGAACGATCGGCGTGGAAGCGATCTTCGAGCCCGGAGCGGCGCTGCCGAATCCGACGACGCTCGCGAGCTTCATGATGGCCGGTCTGCGCCGCAACGACGGGACGGCGGTTCCCGACGGCACGCTGTTTACGGTGCGGGTGGTATCCCCGGGAGATTCCGCGCTCGCGCCCGTCGGTTCGCTGACCAGCGCCGATGCGTCCCCCGTGCTCCCCGGCGTTCAGCGCGCATCGCTCGGGGGTGTGATCGCGTTCGATGCCGAGCTGCCCGGGTTGGCGGGGAAGGTGAAGATGGTCGTGAACTCTGTCGAGGGCACTGCGTTCGGCGAGCCCGTGACCTCTTACCCGTAGGAGCGACGTGAGAAGACGCAGCGCACGCGCGATGGCTCGGCTCGGAACCGTTCTTCCGGTTCTGGCGGCGGCCCTCGCTTGCGCGCAGCCCGCCGCGGCGCAGTCCTCGCCGGTGCTCGCGCGCGAGCAGATCCGGATCGTAGGCCTGCGGCTCGAGGCGGCACCGGTCTATCAGGCGGTCCCGAAGAACATCGCGACGGGTGTGACGACGTTGCTCGCGGGCCCGCCCGGTAGCGCCCTTGATCTGCCGCCGCTGCCTGCGGACGCGGTGTTGCTGGGTGAGTTGAGCGGGCCCGCCTTTTCGCAGCCGGTCACACTCGTGGCGCGCCCGAACGAGCCGCTCCCTGTGCCGCCGCTCGCGCTGACGGGCATCTACACCGTCGACAAGATCCGCATCGTTGCGGGCGACGAGGTCTTGCTATTCGCCGAGCCCGCAGCGGTGACCATCGAAGTGTTCGACAAGATCCTGATCTCCCAGGTGAGTTCTCGTGCGCTCAGCGCCAATGAGATCCGCGAGCGCGGCATCGTGGTCGACCAAGAAAACTTCCAGGTCATCGCCTTCACAGCGGCGTTCGGCATCGAGGGACGAAGAATCACGATCGACTTCCCGATGCTGATTCCGCTGGCGGCCGGCCCGAGTGCTCCGGTGGCGCTGCCGGCGCTCTCGCTTCCCAGCCTGATGGCCCCCGCGGCGATCCCGGAGCAGCGGCTTCCCCAGCTCGAACTCGCCTTCAAGACCCCGAACGTCAGCGTCGCCGGCCTGCTGCTCAAGGTCGAGGACCCCGCCGAGGACATGCGGGGCTTCGTGGTTCCGCCGCTCGAGGGCCTGATCGTGATCCCAGGCAACGTCGCCTTCCTCAACCAGTTCTTCAGCGTGTTGGTGATGACGACCAACGGAGCGCCCAGCGCTTCGAGCCTGGTGGTGCGCGACGTGACGGCGAAGATCGTCCTGCCGGGCGGTGTCGACACGGTCCTGGGTACGCTCGACGATCCCCTGCGCATGGCGCAGCTCGGAAGCCCGCCCGCCCCGCAACCGATCGAGCAGCCGATCTGCCAACGGGGGCCCGACGAAGAACTCGGGACGTCCGACGACGTGTGCGCGCTCGCTCCGACGCAGAGTGGTGAGTCGGAGTTCCTGGTCGAAGGACGCCGCGAGGGTACGCATGTCGTCGAGATCGAGATCTCGGGCATGCTCTACGGTCTGCCGATCGGTCGACCTGTGCGCGTGAGCGGCCGGGCGCTCGGCGTGGTCGAAGTGCGCAATCCAACATTTGCGCTGACGCTCTCGCACCCGGCGACGGTGACCCACGGCGAGCAGTACGACCTGCTCGTCACGGTCACCAATACCTCCGAGAACTTGGCCAACTTCGTTTCGGTGAACCTGCTGCCGCGCAGCATCAGCGGTGCGCGCCTGCTTTCGGAGGAGTCTCAGTCGGTCGAGACGATTGCAGCCGGTGAATCCGCCACGGTGGCCTTCCAACTGCTCTCGCAGCAGACCGGCAACGTCGTCGCCAGCTCGTTCACCGCGGACGATCTGCCCGGCCACTTCGAGTTGCGCACCGCGGTGGGCGCATTCGGGATTCCCCTCTCGCCCAACTCGCTGGTGTTGCCGGCGGCGACGAACTCGCTCCCCAGGGCGCTGCGCGATGCGGCGGTGGGCTTTCTCGGCCAGGCCTTCTCGCTGGCGACCGCGCCCGTGATCCCACGCGGTCTCGACCCGCTCGGTCGCGCGATCGTGACCACCCGAGCGACGGAGCTCGCGCAGGCGGGGCAGCGCGTGGGCTTCGGCGAGCCGCTGGCGGCGGCGGTGCGCGATCTGCTGCTCGACTTCGTCGGCAACGGCTTCGCGCGCATCGACGCAGGCTCGGGCAGCGCGGCGGAGCGCGCGGTCGCCAAGCGCGACTTCCGCGGCTTCGACACGCTGTTGCGACGTTCGATCCGCGGCGCGGACCTGCTGGATCAGATCGCCGAGGCGCTCGCGCCCGAGCTCGCTGCCCTCGGAACGCGAGACTTCGCGCGGGAATGGGCGGAGGCCGGCGCCTCACGGCCGCCGCAGCTGATGGCGCTCGCCTCGGCAAACGGCGTGGCGCCGCAACTACGCATGGTCGATCCCCACGGCGCGGCGCTCGGAGCTGCGAGCGCGGCTGGCGACGGGGCGAGCGAGATTGCCTTCGGGGCCTGGCTCGCGCTCGAGTCCGCGACGCAGCTCGCGCTCGCCACCACGCCGGAGCCGGGTGCCTGGCAGGTCGAGCTGGAGGGCAGCGGTATCGCGGTCGATCTCGCGCTGCTCGTGCCCGACATCGCGGGTCCGCGCCTGCTGTTCTGGCAGGGAGTCGTGCTTCCGGCAGGCGCGCGCGCGCACGTTGCCTTCACGCTCGGCGTCGCGGGCGACCCGACGCTCGCGATCGATACCGACGCGAACGGTGTGCCCGATCTCTTGCTGGCCCCGACGCAGGACGAGCTGATCGCGGATCCGGGTCCTTCGCTGATTTCCGCTCAACAGGTCGCCAGCCTCGGTGTCGGGGGCAGCGATCTCGCCCGCTTCGGCCAGGTGATCGCTCTCGTGTTCAGCGAGGAGATCTCGCAGGAATCGTCGCAGAGCGGGCTCACGAGCGAACTGCTCACACATTACGAAGTCGCGACGAACCGGGTGGTTGCCTCCGCGCTGCAGCCCGGTGGGCGCGTGATGCTGCTGGCTCTGCGCGACCCTCTCGGTCCCTTCGTGACGCGGTTCGTGAGCGTTGCGGGTCTCGAGGACCGCCTCGGCCATCCGCAGGATCCGGCGAGTCAGACGCTGCCCATCGTGCCGGCTGAGCTGGGCGATGGCGGCAGCGTCTCGGGTTCTGTGCGGCGAGCGGACGGGTTGCCCGTGCGGCGCGCGCAGGTTCGTCTCGGCTTCACTGGCGGCGACGGTGTCGAAGCGACGATCAGTGTGAAGTCGGCAGGCGATGACGGCCGCTACGGCTTCGACTTCGTGCCGGCCGGCGGAGTACTGCACTTCGAAGCGGTCGACCCGGACACCGGCGAGCGTGGTGACGCGCGCACGCAGATCCGCTTCGATGGCCAGCGGCTCGACCTCGATCTGATCCTGCTCGGCAGCGGCACCGTTGCGGGGCGCGCGCTGGCGCCGAATGGCGAGCCGCTCGCCGGCGCCACGGTCGTGCTGACGAGCCTCACACGCTTTGGCGAGCGCGTCGGTGCGATCACCGACAGCGCCGGTGGGTTCGTGCTCTCCGGCGTGCCAGTGGGCTCTTTCACGCTCGAGGCCGTGCACCCGGCGACGGCGTCTCGCGTCGTGCAGGCGTCGGTGTTGCCTGCAGCGGGACAGACGCTTGTCGAAGATCTTGTCCTGCTTCCGATCGCCGATCCGGGAAATCCGATCGGCACGCTGCGCGGTCAGGTGTTCCGCTCGGACGGCCAGACCCCCGCCGTCGGGGTTCCCGTCTACACGTCTCGCGGCGGCTACATGCAGACCGACGAGACCGGCTCGTATCGAATCGAAGGCTTGCCGTCGGGGTCGATCGAGGTGCGCGCGCTCGACCAGGCGCTGCTCGAATCGGGCACAGCCGCGACCGAGGTCGTTGCCAACACGGTGCGGACCGCGAACGTGCTGCTCTTCGGAGGACTCGGGAGCGTGCGCGGTGTCGTGCTCGACCCCGATGGCGCGCCGGTCGCGAATGCCCTTGTCGGCGGCGGGCTGCGGCTGGTGCGCACGGATACCAGCGGTGCCTTCCTGATGGCGGACGTGCCCGTCGGCTCGCGCACACTCGTGGCGCTCGATGAAGCGAGCGGGCTGAGCGGCAGGGCGTCTGCGAATCTCGCCGGACCGGGCGACGAGGCCGTCATCCAGATCGTGCTCGAGGGTCGCGCGACGCTGACTGGCTTCGTCCTCGAGGCGGATGGCAGCACGCCGGTTGCGGGCCTCACCGTCTACGCGCTCGGCGGACGAAATCTCGCTGCCGTGACGAACCAGGCCGGCGTGTACAGCTTCGAGAATCTGCCCCTCGGACCCTATCTGGTGAGCGCGTTCCGACCCGACTTCTCGGACGGTGAGGTCGCGAGCACGAAGCTGGTGTTCCACCGCGAGACGAGACGCGCAGACGTGATCTTCCGCGGCACGGGCAGCGTGCGTGTGCACGTGCTGAACGAGAACGGCAATCCGCTCGGCGGCGCCGTCGTCGGGCTCTCCGAACTCGAGGTGAGCCCGGGTCTGCTGCGCCCGCCCGAGAACACGAACTGCTTCGATGACGTCGAGATCGGAGACGTGACGCTCGATCTGCCACAGTGCTCGTCGCTGGGCATTGGCTTCCGTCTGCGGCGGCTTTCGCGCATCGAGACGACGCCACCCGACAGCGGCGATCTCAGCTTCAGTGGAGTCTTCGTCGGCGGCTTCACGATCGAGATCGGGAACCGCTTCACCGGAGAGGTGATCACCGCCAGCGGAACGCTCCCCGCGTGGGGCGAGACAGTGGACGTCACGCTGCAATTCGAGAGCAACGCGCGCGAGGTGACCGGCACGGTGTTCGGGCCCGATGGTGTGACGCCGACCGGGGCCGGCGTGCTCGTGGTGCTGCGCGGCTCGGGAGCGCCGCTCGAGGCGCGCACCGACTTCGACGGCCGCTTCCTGTTTCAGTTCCCGTTCGTCTCGGGGGCCTTCACGCTGACCGCCGAGGATCCCGCGAGCGGTCTCAGCGGGCGGACTTCGGCCAGCGTCGAGCGGGGCGCCACGGCCGACGTCTCCGTGCGCCTGCTCGGTCGCGGCGACGTCACGATCGATGTCGTGGGAGCGGCCGGCGCAGTCGCGGGCGCCGAAGTCGTGCTGCAGCGCGGCACCTTCCCGTCGGATCGACGCAGCGGCGTGACGGATGCCGCGGGCCGAGTCGTCTTCGGCGGCGGCCTGGCGGTCAGCGAAGGGCCCTTCGGCGTCAGCGTCTTCGTACCCGGCAGCGGCGCGCGCGCGTTCGGCAGCGGCGTTGTGCCGGAGTCCGGCGTCGCGACGGCCATCGTCGTCGAAGTGCCCGACGCGGCCGGCAGCGTCGCGGGTCGCTTCATGCGCGTGACGGGCACGTCTGGAATCCCGAACGCGCAGATCCGGATCTCGACGGCGCGCGGCGACAACTTCGCGACCACGGACGCCGACGGGTCCTTCGCATTCGACGGCGTGGCGGTCGGCGGCTTCACGCTCGAGGCCTTCGATCCCGCGACTGCGCGACGCGGCCGCGCGACCGGCGCGATCGTCGCCCACCAGCAACAGACGAGCGTCGACATCGTCGAGGAGGCGCAGGGCATCGTGGTGGGCGTCGTGCTGCTCTCGAAGCAGCGGGAGCCCGTGCCCGGCGCGGACGTGACGCTGTCTGTCACGAGTCCCTTCGGTAGTTCGATGCGCACGACCAGCGCGGTCGACGGCGGCTTCCGCTTCCCGGGCGTCTCGGCCGGGAGCTTCACGGTTGCCGCGCGCGACGCGGCCGGACACACAGGCAGCGTCACCGGCGAGATCCTCTCGGAAGGCCAGGGAGTCGCGCTCGAGGTGGTGCTCGCAGTGCTGCCCGTCGGCCGCATCGAAGGTGTCGTCACGCGCGCGAACGGGGATCCTGCGACGTCGGTGCAGGTGAGGCTCGACGAGAGCCGGGTGACGAGTGTCGACGGCGACGGCGCCTACGCGTTCGACGATGTGCCCGTCGGCGCGCACGCGCTGCGTGCCAGCGAGCAGGGAGGGCCCGACGTCGCGCGCGGCAGCGCCGAGGTCGCCTTCGATGGCGACGTGGCGCGCGCAGATCTGCGCTTCATCGGGACAGGAGCGGTGCGCGGCACGGTTCGCGACGCAGTCGGGGATCCCGTCGCCTCGGCGCAGGTCGTGCTCGCGGCCCGCAGCACTGCCGACACCTTTCTGAGCGACACCACGCTCACCGGCGCGAACGGCGCATTCGAGTTCGCGCGCGTACCTGTCGGTGGCGTGAGCGTCACGGCGACCGAGGCCGGGACACTGCTCTCGGGAACCGGGTCGGGCGAGCTCGTCGCGGACGGTGACTTGCTCGAGCTGGCGATCGAGCTCGAGCCGGCGGGTGCGTTCGGAGCGCGGGTGCTGCGAGAGGGCAGTCTCACACCGGCTGCGGGCATGGCGGTCGAGCTCGTCGGCGGCGCTTTCCGGCGCTACGCGGCCACGAACACGACCGGGACGTTCAGTTTCCCGGATCTCGCGATCCGCAGCTGGGAGCTCGTGGTCACCGATCCCCTCGGCGGGGGCCGTCTGCGCTTCGTCATCTCCGATCTCGAAGCCGGCGAGACGCGCGACCTCGGCGATCTCGTGCTCGACGAATCGCCGCCTGCGGTGCTCGCGATCAGTCCATTCGATGCTGCGGCAAGCGTCTCGCCCGGCACGAACATCGACGTGCTCTTCTCCGAGCCCGTCGATCCGGCGACGGTCGGTCCCGCGACGCTTGTCGTCGCGACTGCGGCCGGCGTCGTCCCGGGTGCCTGGACCCTCTCGTCCGACGGCGCGAGCGCGAGCTTCCTGCCAAGCGTTCCCTTCAGCGATTTCGAGCGCGTGAACCTGCGTGTGACGACGGGTGTGCGCGACCGCGTCGGGCGCTCGCTCGCCCACGAGGTGCTGAGCTCATTCACGACCGCCGACGCCACGCCGCCGGTCGTCACGAGTCGCAGCCCGGCGCCGGGCGCCGTGAATGTCGCGGTCGCATCCGTCGTGCGTGTCGCCTTCTCCGAGCGCCTCGATCCGGCCGGCTTCGGCGGCGCGGCGATCGGGCTCACGCGCGACGGGGCGCCGATCGCAGGGCAGGTGCAACTCATTCTCGGCGATACCGTGGCTGTCTTCCTGCCGGCGGCGCCGCTTGCCCCCAACGCCCACTACGCAGTGGATCTGCGGCCGGCGCGAGATGTCTTCGGAAACCAGACGATCGGCGAGAGCTGGGCTTTCGACACGCTCGACACGCAGGCGCCCGGGATCGCGGCGCTGACGGCCGCGGGTGGATCGAGCTTGTTCGAAGGGCAGATGGCGCTGGTCAGCGCCGACATCGGCGCAGTCGGCGACGTGGCCTTCATCCAGTTCTTTGTGAACGGGGCGCTGGTCGCAAGCGATGCCACGGCGCCCTTCGAATTCACGCTCCCGATCATGGCCGCGCTCGGCCCGAACGTCGTCGTCACCGCGCGCGCAACCGATCGCGCAGGCAATCAGGGGCCCGTCGCGAGTGTGTCACTCAGCGTCACGCCCAGCCTGCCCAGCGTCTCGATCGACGCCCCCGTTTCCGGCAGCTCGATCAACAGCGGCGCGATTCTCACGGTGGATGTCAGCGCGAGCGACGCGGCCGGCGTGTCCCAGATCGTCCTCCAGGCAAGTGGGGCCGTTGCGGTTTCGCAATCGCGGGTGCTCAGCGCTGGGACGACGACCTCCAGCGTTCGCTTCACGCTCGAGGTGCCGGCGGGCGCGACTCCCGGTAGCGCCCTGTTGCTGCGGGCGGTGGCCGTGAACGCCGCCGGCTACAGCGCCGAGGCGACGCCCGTGACCGTCACGGTGACCGACGCGAGCCGGCCCGTGGTCGAGATCGTGAGCCCGGCGGCGGGCGTGCAGCTCACGCCCGGCTCCAGCCTGCAGGTGGTCGTGCGCGGCACGGACAACGCGGGCCTGGCCTCGCTCACGCTGCGTGCGAGCGGCGCGGCGAGCTTCAACCAGAGCGTCGCGATCTCGCCGGTCGCCTCGCCCGCCGAGGCCGCCTTCGACATCCCGATCCCGAGCACGGCGACGGGCGCGCAGACGCTCGTGCTGACCGCCGAGGCGCTGGACGCGAGCGGCCTCGCGGCGATCGTCGTGACCCGCGTGCTGCCGGTGCGCGACACGCTGCTCCCGAGCGTCAGCCTCGAGATCCTCGGCGGGGTCAGCGATATTCCGGCAGGGGGCAGCGTATCGGTGCGCGTGACCGCCAGCGACGAAGTCGGCGTGACACAGCTCGGCCTCGAAGTGGACGGCGCGTTGCTCGCGAGCGTCGCCGTCGTACCGCCGCGCTCGCCGGCAACCAACGACTTCGAAGTGGTGGTTCCCGAGACGGCCGCCGAGGGCAGTCAGTTCGCGATCACCGGGACCGCGCAGGACGCCGCGGGCAACCTCGGGCGCTCGGCCACACAGAGCCTGACGGTGCGCAGCGACGTGACTCCACCGATTGTCACGATCGCGGATCTACCGGCAGACACAGTCCTGCCGGTCGCCCACAGCGACGTCGCCATCGTGATCGATGCCACCGCGGCTGCGGCCGCCGACTTCGGAGCCGACGTCGACGGCGACGGGACGAGCGACAGCGTGCTCGAAGCCGAAGTCGCCGCCGCCCGGCGTCTGCTCAGTCTGCTCGATCCGACGACGAGCCAGGTGGCGGTGGTGAGCTATGCGAGCACAGCGGAACTCCGTTCGGGTCTCATCAGCGCGTTCGACTCCACTGAGAACGTGCTCGACGCGATCCTGGCCGCCGGACCGGCCGGCAGCGCGACTCTCGAGGCTGGCCTGCGCGAAGCGACCGATGTGCTCGTCCTTTCGGGTCGTCGGGATGCGCTGCCGCTCGTCTTCGTGTTCGCAGGCGGGGTCGGGGCTCTGCCGGGCAGCGAGCTGACGCGGGCCAGCGAGGGTGGCATCGTGGTCAACGCGTTCGCGGTCGGCGCGGGAGCCAGTCCGGCCATGCTGGCTCAGCTCGCGGTCGCGACCGGCGGCGAGTTCCGCGTCGCGGCCAGCGCGGACTCCCTCGAATCCGCTTTCTCGGGTGCGGTGCTCGCGGGCACCACGCAGCTGGCGCTGGTTGCCGAGGTCGTCGACGACGGCAGCGTCTCGAACGTCGAGTTCCTGGTGCGCAGCCTGGACGGCGCGTTCGAGCGGATCGTGATCGACGCTGAAGCGCCGTTCGCGCAGGTCGTCGCGCTGCCGCAGGACAACCTGCCACTCGTGCTCGTGGTGAGCGCCACGGCGCGGGATGCCGGTGGCAACGAGGGCGCATCGGTGCCCGTACCCGTGATGCTCGTGCCCGGCGACACGACGCCCGTGATCGTGCGCCTGGTTCCGAGTTCGGCTTTCACGGGCGACTCGATCGAGATCGTCGGTCGCTTCTTCTCATCGGATGTCAGCGAGAACCTGGTCGAGTTCGCGGGTGCATCCGCGCCGCCGAGCGCGGCGAGCAAGATCCGCCTGCGAGTGGCAGTTCCGCCGGGAGCGACGAGTGGCGCGCTGCGGGTCAGCACGGTTCGTCTGCAATCGAACGAGATCGACTTCACGCAGCTCGTCGGCGACCGTTTCGACGCCGCGGCGGACTTCTCGTCGAGCGCGAACCCGAACGGGCCGTGGGGCCTCGGGGCCGCAGCGACGCTCGGCGCGTTCTCCGCCTATGCGTCGCACGATCAGCCGTCGGTTCTCGAGCGCTGGCATCTCGCGCCCGGCGTTCCGGAGTCCCTCGGTGCGCCGGGTACGCTCTGGAACGGCAGCGGCGCCGATGTCTTCGTTCCGTATCGCTGGCCCGCCGGCACGCTCGGCTCTCACCCGGGGCCGAACGGGGAGTTCGGGATCGTTCGATTCACCGCGCCCGAGCTGGCGACGATCCGGATCGACGCCGCGTTCGAAGGTGGCGACGTCGCGACGACGGACGTACACGTGCTGCACAACGAGGCAGAGCTGTTCGCGGGAGTCGTCAGCGGGCAGGGCGACCTCGAGACGTTCTCGCGCGCACGCCGCGTGGCGACGGGCGATACGATCGACTTTGCGGTCGGGGCCAACGGCAGCTTCTTCTCCGATATGACGTTCGTCGACGCAGCGATCCTCGTCGTCGTGCCCGGCGGCCCCGACCTCGACGCCGACGGACTCTCGAATGACGAAGAAGCGCTGATCGGCACGAGCCCGAGCGATCCCGACAGCGACGACGATGGATTGCCCGATGGCGAAGAGTTCTCGACGCGTGGGACGGATCCGCTGCGCGTCGACACGGACGGTGACCTGCTCGGCGACGGTGAGGAAGTGCGCACGCACGGCACCGACCCGCTGCGCACGGATACCGACGGCGACAGCCTGGGCGATCGCTTCGAACTGCTGAACGGCCTGAACCCACTCGCGACCGACAGCGACGGCGATGGGCTCGCAGACAATCTCGAGCTTGCGCGCGGGCTCGCTCCGACCCAGGCAGACACGGACTCCGATGGTCTGTGCGATGGCGGCGTGACGCTCGCGAGCATCTGTCCGCTCGGCGGCGAGGACCTCGACGGCGACGGGGTGCTCGACCCCGGTGAGACGAACCCGGGCGCGATCGACAGCGACGGCGACGGTTACACAGACGGTCACGAGCGGGCCGACGGCTCGGATCCGCGTGACGCGGCGAGCGTGCCGGTCGGAGGCAAGGTCTGGACCGGCACGGTCGACACGCTGTGGCACATCGCCGGCAACTGGTCGCCGGCAGGCGCGCCGGTCGCGCAGAGCAGCGTCACGATCCCGGGCTCGGCCGCGCGGCAGCCCCTGATCCTCGGGATCGTGCCGGTCGGACGCATCACGCTGCTGCCCGGCGCGCACATCGAGATCGCGTCGGACTCCTCGCTCTACGCCAGTGGCGACGTCACGGTCGCCGAGGGGGCCGATATCTCGGGCGGCCAGGTGGCTCTGGTGAGCGGGAGCGTAGGCGTGCGCGGGCTGCTGCCGACGTTGGGGGTGGCCGGTGCGCAGGTGCGCATCACCGGCCCGACGACGGTGCGCGGGAGCTTGTTCACGCAGGGCGGCCCCTCATCGCTCGATCTGAACGGACAGTCCGTCACCGTTACCGGCAATCTCATCATCGGCGGCAACGACTCGTTCCGGATGCAGAATGCGAGCGACGTCCTCGACGTTGCGGGATCCGCGACCTTTGCGGCGCTGAATACCGGCGGGCTCTTGACGGCCGGGACGTTGCGCGTCGGCCGGGACTTCTTCGTGAATACGCCGGGCTTCTTCGCCGCCTACGGCAGCCATACGGTCGTGTTCACGGGCAGGTCGTCGCAGCAGATCCTGCGCTTCCGGTCGAGTTCGTTCGCGAACGTGCGCGTGGAAGCGGGTCAGCTGGTGGCGTCGACCAACGTGACCATCAACGGGCTCTTCACCGTCTTGCCGGGAAGCACGGTCTTCGGCATCCCCAACGAGGCGGTCGTCTGCAACGGCGGGATCGTTGCTTCGGGAGCCGTCTTCGCACAACTGCCGCTGGTCGTGCGCAGCGTCCCTGTGGTGCTCGACGACGTGACCTTCCGCTTCACTCCGCCGAACGGGTCGGCGCTCGGCATCCAGGTGCCCGCCCTCGACGCGGTGCTCTCGAACCTCAGCTTCGAGACCGTGCCGACGACGGGCTCCTACATCAGTGCCTTCGACACCGACGGCCCGGCGACACTGGCGCGGCTGCGCGTCGAGGGCTCCTCGCCGCTCCACGGTCTGCCGAAGACGAACCTCGAGAACGGCTTCGTGATCGAGTGGGGCTCGCCGGCGGACGACACGGACGGGGACGGCATCACGGACGCGTTCGAACTCGCAAACGGTCTCGATCCGCGCGATGGCGAGGACGCGGCCCGGGACGATGACAACGACGATCTCACGAACGCGCAGGAAGTCGCGGCCGGCACGGATCGCTTCGATTCCGACAGCGACGACGACGGATTCCTCGACGGCTTCGAGTTCGCTGACGGCTCCGACCCGAACGATGCAACGAGTCTGCCCCCGGCCGACAAGTACTGGCTCGGCGGCGATGCCGCCGATGCGGCTAGCTGGTCGAATCCGGCGAACTGGTCGCCGCCTGGGGTTCCGACCGCGACGACCTCCGTCGTGCTGCCCGCAACGGCCGCGTTCACACCGATCGTCGCGCAAGCAGCCGAGGTGGGTGACCTGAAGATCGGCATCGGCGCCTCGCTATCGCTGGATGGCGGCCCGCTGCGCGCGTCCGGAGACGTGCTGGGAGGAGGCTCGATCGGGGGCGATGGCACGCTCGAGCTCGCCGGCTCGGCCGCACGGGTGCAGGGGAGCCTTCCGTCCCTCGTCCGTGTCACGGGACAGGTGCGTATCTCCGATGCGGGCTTCTCGTCGTGCGCAGCCGAGCTTTGCGTCGAGGGCAACATGATCGTCACGGGGCCGGGTGCAGATCTCGACGTGGCAGCGACCGGGGTCCTGATCGCGGGTGACTTCAGCGTCGAGTCCGGAGCGACACTCACGATGCGCGAGCCCGGCGTCCTCTCGGTCGGCGGTACCTTCTCGATCGCGGGCGCGAGCACGGAGGGGCGGCTCACCGATGGCCGGATAGTCATTCAGTCCGGAGGCTTCCTGGCAGACGGCGATCCGCAGAGCTTCGCGCCGTCCGGGACGCACGTTGTGCAGTTGGGGAACTTCTCCGAAGCCGTCGTCGTCCGCTTCTCCGATCCGGGGCACGATCGCCAGCGCTTCCATCGGTTCGAGATGAACGGCTTGGGCATCTCGCTCGAGAGCGACATGTTTGTGAGCGGCGAATTCGTCGCCTGCGGCGACTGCAACGAGACGTACTACGGAAACGGACATACGCTCACGACGGCGATCGCCAGCGCAAGCGACGTGCGCTTCGATCAGATCGCGCTGGTGGTAGAGAACGGCGCCGAATCCTCCTTCCAGGGGGCGACCTTCGAGAACGCCGATCCGACGGCCACTCAGCTCACGATCCAGAATGCGAGCTCTGACACGCAGCTCTACGTCCTCGACTTCAAGACCCGTCCGACGACGGGCCTGTATCTCGCGATCGAAGGAGCAGGCGAGGTTTCCGTGCTCTATTCGAGACCGCTGCACGGCACCCCGAAGACCTCCGTCTCTCCTGGCGTCACACTGCTCTGGGGCGATCCGGCCGATGACACGGACGGGGATGGGCTGAGCGACGCCGACGAGCTCGCCGACGTCTGCAGCGACCCCCTCATCATCGATACCGACCTCGACGGCATCCCGGATGCGCAAGACGCCGAGATCTGCTCGCCCATCCCATAGCCACGGTAGGCTCACGCTGACCCGCGAATGACACCCGACGGATCTGTCCGACCACTCACAAGCAGCACGAAGAGAGGTTCTCAATGCGCAAGCTGATGATCATTCTCGGAACCCTGGCCGCTGCCGGCCTGCCGCTCGCAGCAGGCGCCGCACCCATCCTGGCGGTCGACGTGGACATTGCGACCGCCGGTATCCAGTCGACGACTACGGTCGCCCCCGGCTCCGTGTTCTCGGTCGACATCGTGATCGCCGGCGTCGAGGTCGGTGGATCGCTGAATGGCTTCGAGTTCGACCTCGACTTCGCCGCCTCGGTGCTCTCGGCGACAAGTGTCCTGGATGGCGGTTTCCTGCTTCCGGTCCGATTCCCCATCGAGGCCGATCTCGCCGGCTCGGACGTCAACTTTGCCGAAGTGACGCTCGGGAGCAGCGGCGCGGTGGGGGGCGGTGTGCTCGCGCGCGTCACGTTCCAGGCGCTCGGAGTCGGGACGAGCTTCTTGAACCTGAACGACCTGATCCTGACCAGCGTGGTGCGCCCGGGTGTGGTCGTGACACTCCCGATCGTCGGGATCACGAACGCGAGCGTCCTGGTCGCGGATGATGCGGGCCCGGTGATCCCGGAGCCGACCGCTGCGCTGCTCTTCGCCTCGGGCGGAGTCACGCTGGCAGCCGCGATCCGACAGCGACGACGGACAACGACTTGCTGCGAGGTCTCGAGACCCTCCTGACCGCGGGCCGAGCCGCCTGTTTCGCCGAGACCGCGGACCCGGATCGGGCCACGACTCGAGGGCGCCCGGCTTTCGTTCCGACTACAGTCCGCGCTCGGATCCCATGCCCGCCTCTCGCGACACACTCGACCGACTGATCGAGGCCGCCTCCGGTGCCGTGGCGCCCGAGCGAGCAAGTCTGTTCGAGCGCTTCGTGGCCCGCCTGCTGCTCGGTGTCGATGATCATCACATCGGTGTCGAGTCCGTGCTCGCCGGCATGGCGGCCGAGGCATTCGACTGGATCGCGAGGCTCGAACCGGGCGAGATCCGGCTGCGCGTCCACAATCCGGCGGATCGACCGGGACACACGGTCGTCGAGATGCTGCAGGGCGATCGTCCCTTCATCGTCGACACGCTGCGGCTCGAACTGCGTCGCCGCGCCACGGAGGCGCGGATCGTCATCCATCCCCTGCTGCCGGTGGAGCGAGACGCCACGGGACAGCTCTGCGCGATCCTCGAAGGCACCGACGGCGCACCGCTCGAGTCGTACGTGTACGCCGAGATCGTCCCTCCGATGCCGGACGAGCTGGCCTGCAGGGACCTCGAGGCGAGTCTTCGCGAAGTGATGGTCTGGGTGGCCGACATGGTGGCCGACCATCGCCGCATGATCCTGGCGATCCGCGAGTTGATGGCCAACCTCGAGTTCGCCGCCCCTTTGATCGAGGGCGGCGAAGAGCGCTCGAACAAGATCCGAAGCTTCCTCGACTGGATCGTGGGCGGCCGCTTCGTGCTGATCGGCATGCGACGCTACCGGCTTGCCCGGGTCGCAGAAGACCTCGAGGTCCAGAGCATTCCCGGCACCGGACTCGGCATGTGGCGTTCCGACGCGAGCAGCCGCTTCTTCGAGGCTCGTCGCGGCGACGGGATCCCGAGCGACATCCACGACGAGTTGGTCGATCGCCGCATCATCATGATCAACAAGTCGTTCATGGATTCGCGCATCCACCGCCACGGGAGGCTCGACCGGATCATCGTGAAGGAGCACGACGACGCGGGTCGTGTGACGGGTTTCGCGATCATCGTGGGGCTCTTCACGCTGCGCGTGCTGCGCACGCCCGGCTCCCAGATCCCGCTGCTCTCCGAGCGCCTGCAGCAACTGCTCGCGAGTCGCGATCTGCGGCCGGGCTCCCACAACTACCAGTCCTACGTGACGGTCTTCGACTCGGTCCCGGTCGAGATGCTGATCGGAGCGGACGTCGATCAGATCGGCGGCTTGCTGGACGAGCTGCGAGTGGCGAGCAACTCGATGAGCGTCCGGGTGGTGACGCGGACGAGCGCCCACAAGCGAACCCTCTACGCAGCCGTCCTGCTCCCGCGCGAGCACTACCGCGAGGATCTGCGAGTCGGCATCCGCGAGCTGCTCGTCGAGCGCACCGGTGCTTCATACATCGACGATCGCACCACGTTCCTCGGCGAGGGCACGGCGATCGTCCACTGCTTCTGTTCGGCCGCCGAGGGGGCACAGCTCGACCCCGACCTGGTCGCCCTCGAGGAGGCGATCTGCCTGATCTGTTCTCCCTGGGAAGATCAGCTGCAGGACGCGCTTCGCAGTGTCCACGGAGACGTGCGCGCTTCCGAACTCGCGGCCCGCTACGAGACGGCCTTCCCCGAGGCCCTGCGCGTGGCCACGCACCCGATGGACGCCGTGCGCGACGTGGCGGCCATCGAGGCGCTGCACGAGACCGGCGAACCGCAGTTCGAGCTCTGGTTCGATCAGGACGATGCTCGCCACGAGACGGCCACGCTGCGGCTCTATCTCCGCGAACCTCCGCTGCTGTCGGACGTGCTTCGGCCGATCCATGACTTCGGCATCCGCGCCGTCGATGCGCAGCTCGCGATCGTCGAGCCGGCGGATCGACCCGCGGTGGCGGTCGAATCCCTGCGCATCCTTCCGCTCGGCGGCAACCAGAAGGACCTCGACATCCTGAAGCCGAGGCTCGGCGAAGCGCTCGCGCACACGCTGTCCGGCGCCGTGACGGCGGATCCGCTGGATGCGTTGGTACTCGGCGCTGGACTCGACTGGCGTCAGGTCGATCTCGTCCGGTCCTACCTCGAGTACTTCATCCAGATCCAGGGTGTGCTCTCGAGACCCTACCTGCGGACGGTGTTGCTCGAAAACCCGCTCGCGGTGCGTCTGCTCGTGCAGTTCTTCGAGGCGCGCTTCGATCCCGATCCCGATCTCGACGAGGGCGAGCGCGACAACCGGCAGAAGTTCCTGCGCGAGGCATTCGAGACGTATCGGAACCGGATCGAAGCGCTGAACGAGGATCGCGCGCTGCGTGGCATGATGAATCTCGTCGAGGCAACGCTGCGTACCAACTACTTCGCGAAGCAGGGCCCGCCTCACAGGATCGTCTTCAAGCTCGATTCGTCGAAGGTGCGCGAGCTCACGGGCGTGAAGCCCCATTGCGAGATCTTCGTGCACTCCGCCGAGATGATCGGCATCCATCTGCGCGGCGGTGCGGTGGCGCGCGGTGGCCTGCGCTTCAGCGATCGTCACGACGATCTGCGCGTCGAGATCCTCGATCTCATGACCACCCAGATGCTGAAGAACGGTCTGATCGTGCCGGTGGGCGCGAAAGGTGGCTTCGTGCTGCGGCGGACCGGTCTGTCGCCCGGCGAGATCCGGGCCCGGGCCGACGAGCAGTACCGGGTCTTCGTCGCGAGTCTGCTCGACGTGACCGACAATCTTGCGCCCGACGGCACGCTGATCCCGCCGGCCGGTGTGCGGCGACTCGACGGCGACGACCCCTATCTCGTCGTGGCCGCCGACAAGGGCACCGCACATCTCTCGGACACCGCCAACGCGATCGCGACCCAGCGCGACTTCTGGCTCGGGGATGCATTCGCGTCGGGCGGCTCCGATGGCTACGACCACAAGAAGTTCGCCATCACGGCGCGCGGCGCGTGGGAGTGCGTGAAGCATCACTTTGCCGAGCTCGGGCTCGATCCCGAGACCGATGACTACACGGTCGCCGGGATCGGCGACATGTCGGGGGACGTGTTCGGCAACGGGCTGCTGATCGCGCGGCGCGCGAAGCTGCTCGCCGCCTTCGATCATCGCCATGTCTTCCTCGATCCGGACCCCGATCCCGAAGCATCGTGGCAGGAGCGGAAGCGGCTCTTCGATCTGCCGCGGTCGTCGTGGGCCGACTACTCGAGCGCGCTCCTCTCGCCGGGTGGTGGCGTGTGGCCCCGCGAATCGAAACGCATCACCGTCCCCGAGGCACTGCGCGAGCGTCTCGGTCTGCTGGACCTCGCGGAGGTCAGCGGGCAGGATCTCGTTCGCGCGATCCTGTCGATGGACGTCGATCTGCTCTGGAACGGCGGGATCGGCACCTACGTCAAGGCCAGCAGCGAATCATCGAGCGATGTCGGCGATCGTGCGAACGACGCCGTCCGGATCGACGCCAGCGCGCTCCGCGCCCGGGTGGTGGGCGAGGGCGGCAACCTGGGATTCACGCAGCGCGCGCGGGTCGAAGCGTCGCACCGCGGTGTGCGTATCGACACGGATGCCATCGACAATAGCGGCGGTGTCGATCTGTCCGACCATGAAGTGAACTACAAGATCGCGCTGGCTCCCCTCGTCCGCTCGGGTGCTCTCGATCGGGACCAACGCCGGGCGCTCCTGCTCGATTGCGTCGGCGACGCCTGCGAGAGCGTGCTTTCGCACAACCGCGCTCAGGCACTGTGCCTGTCCCTGGATGCTCTGCGGGCGCGACGCGAGCCCGAACTCTTCCTGCGCGCGGCCGGCGCGCTCGGACGCTTCGCGCAGATCGATCCTGCCGAACTCGAGCTTCCCGATGACGCCACGATCAAGGAACGCTCGACCCGGGGTCTCGCGTTCGTCCGTCCCGAGCTGGCCGTACTGATCGGCCTCGCGAAGCTGCACGCGCAGGAGCTGCTGCATGGCAGCGGATTCCTCGACGATCCGTATCTCGAACCGCTCTACGAGGGCTACTTCCCGACGCGCTTCCGGCAGGAACGTCGGGGCTCGCTCGCCGCACACCGTCTGCGGCGCGAGATCACCGGCCTGCGTGTCGTGAATCGTCTCGTCGACGCGGCCGGTGTCACGCTCTTCGATGCGCTCTGCACCGAACTCGGCGTCGGCGTGCCCGAGGTGGCGGCCGCGATGCTCCAGGCCGAAGACCTGCTGGGCGCGCTCGAGTTGCGTGAACGATTGATCGGCGAGGTGTCCGGATCCCGAGAAGGGGTCTATCGCGCGCTCGTGGCGCTGGACGACGGCGTTCGTTCGGTCGCGCGCTTTCTGGTGAAGAGCGGATCCAACACACTCGATCGCGAGCGGATCCTTCGCTGGCGGACGGGCATCGCGAACCTGTCCGACAATCTCGCCGCCTATCTCTCCGAGGGTGAGACGGCGCGCTACCAGCAGCGTTGCGAGGCTCTCGTCGCGGACGGGCTGGCGGGCGATCCGCTGCACTTGATCGCAGCGCTCCCGCTGGCCGATCGCGGTCTCAACATCATCCGGATCTGCGAGCACCTCGGCGTCGACCCGCTCGCGGCCGCACGGACCTACGCGCAGCTCGGAGACAGGACGGGCATCAACTGGCTCTTCGGTCGGCTCGGCCAGGCCGATCTGGCGACCGTGTGGGACCGCGTGGCGCTGGTCGACATCCGCTGGGAGTTGCTCGATCTGCAGCGCCAGATCACCGTCCGGGTGCTCGGTGGCGCCGAGGGCGATCCGTCCGGTGCGATCGAGCGCTTCCTGTCCGGCCATGCGACGGAGATCCGACGCGTCGAGGAGCTCCAGCGCAATGCCAGCGCGATCACGAGCGTGACCGCGCTGTCGGTCATCGCTTCACGGCTTCGCTTTCTCCGCTCGGCCGGCTGACGGTCGGCTAGCTCGTCAGCTTCTTCATCGCGGCGATGTCCGGCACCGCGTAGTACTGCTTGCCCGCCTTCGAGGCTCGGCGCGCGCGTGCGAAGAACTCGGGGCCGCCCGAACCGAGGATGTGCTGCAGGTTCTTCATCTGCCGGAAGAAGTTCCACGAGTCGGGATTCAGCTCGGTCGCGGTTCGCAGGAACTGCATCGCCTCGTCGCGGTCGCCGTGCTCCCACAGGTGCCGGCCGAGATGGAAGTTCGCGTGGGCGAGGGCGATCTCGTCGGTCGATGCCGGCAGATGCTCTCTCGCCGCTTCGGGGGTGAACGCGTACTCGCTCTGGTCGCCGTGGCGCACCCAGTCGCGGACGGCATCGAGATAGAGGGCGCGCAGCTGCCGCATCTTCTTCAGGTTGAAGGAGAGCGCCGCGCCCGGAACCTCGGTCGGCCGCACGATGCGGCCGTCTTCATCGATCCACACGGACTGTGGAACGTTGACCATGTTGTAGAGATCCGCGACGAGATGGTCCTGGTCGATCAGCGAAGGATGGGTGGCCTTCGAGCGGCGGATGGGACCTGCAGCGGACTTCGCGCCGCGGCTGTCCATCGCGACGGCGACGAGCATGAAGTTGCGGTCCTTCAGCTCGGCGTACAGTTTCTGCCACACGGGCAGATCCATGCGGCAGCCTCACCAACTGGCCCAGGTGACGAGCAGGACTTTGCTCCCGCGATGGTCCGAGAGGCTGTGCAGATTGCCCGCGATGTCCGGAAGCGTGAAGTCGGGTGCCTGCAGGCTCATCAGTCGATTGCGCTGATCCGTGGCCGCTTCGCCCAGCATCCACACCAAGCGGCTCGCGTCGTGAAGGACAGGCCGACCGAGCGATTGCCAGAGCCCCGATGCGCAGACGACATCGTGCTGCGGGTCGACGAGGCGCTCGCGAAC
>JANOFF010000145.1:0-31031 GCA_031413515.1 bacterium | reverse complement strand
TCTGCAACCGCGCTTGCGGCAGGCCCTGCTCGGCGAAGGTCGGACATCCCGGCTTCTGCACGAAGTCACCCACGGCGCGGATGCGGAAGCGCGGCGCCCCGGCCATCACGGTTTCCCCGCCCATCGGCACGACCTTCACATTCCGCCCGTCCGGTGCGTTGACAAGGTCGAACCACAGCAGGATGCGCGGCCCGCTGGTGGCGTAGACTTCACGGCGTTCCAGTGCTGCGAAGATCTGTTCGCGCGTGCGCCCTTCGGAATGCACCGCCGCCAGCGCGCCGGTGGTGAAGAAGCTCGCCTGCCGTTCCGATTCCGTAAGCTGGAAGCCGCTGAGATTTTGCAGCGTGTCTTGCGTCACGCCAGTCGCGGTCGCGAGCGCCTCCTGCGTCGGCCCGACAACGCGGTTGCGCCATTCGTCATCGTTGACGCCGGCGCTCTCGGTTTGCCGCATGCGGTCGATCGGCTTGTAGCCGGTGCCCGGACGCGCGCGATGGTTGTCGGACGACCCAATGAAACCCCAGCGGAAGCCGCGCGGGTTGGCGGGATCGTCGAAGTTGCGGATCGCCAGGCCGTACTGCACCGATGTGCGCGGGCGGTGGTTGAACGGCGCTTGCCAGCAATCCGTGCACTGGCCGCTTTCCAGCCAGTCTTCCACGGTCTCGCCGCTGATCAGCAGGTGATAGGCGACGCCGAGGTTGGCGGCGCGATTGCGGGTATCGACCGCACGCGCCTCGCAGGTCTCGGCTGTGTCGCCGGCAGCGACGCAGCGCGTGCGGATAATTTCACCGGCGCGCCAGCAGGCCGGCTCATAACCGTTGCCGGGTGCAGGGCAGCTCGCCGTGACGCCATCCGCGTTCAGGACGATTTCCCGCCACGGCCGAAACTCTTCAGAGTTACCGTGGCCCGAGGCCACCTCG
The DNA here is from genome assembly GCA_031413515.1 of bacterium. Taxonomy (GTDB): domain Bacteria; phylum Myxococcota_A; class UBA9160; order UBA9160; family UBA4427; genus TMED88. Next base: position 30,114 of record JANOFF010000145.1, on the reverse strand, counting down.
ACCAGTGTCTGCTTTTCCGGACGCATGCCGGCTTGCAGTTGTTTGTCGAAGGTCGTGCCGGGTGGCGTGTAAAAGCCCCAGCTCGTGCCGTGCGGGATCAGCAGATAACGCAGGCCTTGCTCTTCCAGCTTGCGGACAAGATCGCCTGGCGTGGTGGCCTGCTCGAAACACGCCGCCGCCAATTCGTTCGACGGCTTGTCTGCGTCGCAGTCCGGGACCTCCTTGATGTCCTTGGTGAAGCGCTGAAAGTCGAAATATTCCTGCCGGTTCTTCCAGTCGAGGAACGGGATCCAGCGGTTCAGGCCGAGTGGGCTGCCACGCAGCGCCTGGGTCGCTACACCGGCGGCGGCGATTGCGCGCGCCGCAATGCTCTCGTCTTCGAGGCCGGGAAAGATCACGTTCTTGTGGCCGAAGTGATCGGCCGGCGTGCGCCCGACCTGCGACCATTCAAAGCCGACGAAGGAGACCATGTCCGGCGATGCCGCCGCACCCGAGCGCGCGTTGCAGGCGCGTACAGACTGTTTGGTTTCCGCCCAGCGCACCGGCGTCATCGCCTCGGCATGGTCGGTGGCGGACCAGAAATCGAGTTGTGAGCAATAGCGCGCGAAATCGCACGCGTCGGCCAACGGATGCACACCTTCGCCGCCGAAGATCGGCAGCGACCAGAGGAAGGCGTCGGTGGAGAAGGTCGTGTGGACGTGCAGATCGCCGAACAGGATCTGTTTCGAGCTGGCTACGCCGATCGTCGAGGCGGCGCTGGCGGTGCGCGCGGTCTCCGAGGCGACCACTGCGGCCGGTCGCGGCGTGCCGGTGACGATGCCCGGCCCCTCGTGCTCGCCGAACAGTCCGAGCCCGGTCGAGTAGAGGATCGCGAACGCGAGCAGAAGGACCGCAGCGAAGCCGATCAGGATCCTCTTGATCATCCATTCCTCCTGGCAAGCGGCTCCGCGCGAGTCTCAGCCCTCGATCCACGGCCCTCGATCCCCGAGACCCTCAGCCCGCGCTCTCGACCCAGGCCATCAGATCGTCGGGCAGCTCGGCGCCGAACTCCATGCGCTGGCCCTGCTGCGCACCGAAATTCTCGACGAACATCTCGCGGAAGTGCCCCTCGATGCGTTCGCTGAAGAGACCGATCGAGCGCAGCGTCGGGATGATGAAGCCGCGCACCGGTCCGAAGCTGCCGGTCCGACGCATGGCGGGAGCGATCTTGTCGCGCTCCTTGGCGAGTTCGGCGAACACCGAGGCGGGGTCGAGGCCGAGCTCGCTCCAGACCCGGAGCATCGAATCGCGCATCGTCGAACCACTGCGCGAGTCGACCAGCATGCGGGCCGCCTCGAAGGCGAAGTCCTCGAGGTCGCGCCGCGCGGTCTCGTCGATCCGGCCGACCACACGCTGCACGTACTTGATCCCGAACGCGCAGTGCCGCGCCTCGTCGCGGGACACGTAGGTGAGCAGCTGCTTGAGGAGCGGCTCCTCGGTCGTGTTGCGCATGTCGCGGAAGACGTACAGCGCGAGGCCCTCGACGACGACGTTCATCCCGACGGCTTTGTGGATCCAGCTGCTGTGGCCGAGCGTCGTGTCGAGCAGCTTCTTCAGCGAGGGCATGATGGGCACGACCTCGTCGAGCAGCTTGATGTACGCGGCGAACACCTCGACGTGCCGCGCCTCGTCGAGGGTCTGGGTCGCGGCATAGAACTTCCCGTCCATGTCGGGCACGCCGTTGACGAGCTCGGAGGCGACCATCAATGCCCCCTGCTCGCCGTGCAGGAAGTTCGAGAGCAGGAAGGCGGAGCTCTTGCGCGAGATGTCCCAGCGAAGGCCGGGCTCGAGGTGCTTCCACCAATCGGTGTCCTGGATCGGGAAGCCGCCGACGGAGAACGTGCGCGAGAACTTGTCGTGATCGATGCCCGCGTCCCAGTCGAGGTCGCGCATGGCGATCCACTGGCTGTCGAGCGCGTTGGCGTAGAGGCTGCGGAGCGAGTCGATCTCGGGCTCGTAGTTCCACGAATACACCGCCTGCAGACTCGCATCGACCACGTCGGTCTGCGGCGGATTCGCGGGAAGACCCTGACTCATCGGGAAGGCTCCGGGGATCGGACGGGGGAGGTCGGGCTTGGATAGCCCGCAGCCCCGGTCCCTACAAGCGGGGAGCCGGGTGGAAGCGATGAGTCAGCCGGACTCCTCGACGGCGCCGGCCGCGACATGGGCAGCGTATTCGTCTGCCGAGAGCCCCAGCAGATCGCGGAAGACGTGCTCGTTGTCCTCACCCATCGAGGCACCGGCCCGCGTGGTATGTCCCGGCGTCCCGGTCAGGCCGAGCGGAATTCCCGTGGCGGTGACCTCGCCCCGCCGAAGGTGCGGGATCGACTCGAAGTATCCGCGTGCGCTGAGATGGGCGTCGCGCTGATACTGATCCTCGGTGTCCTGCACCACGCCGGCCGCGAGACCGAGCGACTGCAGCTGCTCGACGAGCGAGCAGGCTTCGTTCCCGGCCGTCCAGCCGGAGATCGTCGCGTCGATCTCGTCCTGCGCGGCGAGCCGACCGGGCAGCGACGCGAAGCGGGGATCGGCGACCAGCGGCGCGAGTTCCGGGATCTGGCCGAGCGCGTACCACTCGGCGTCGGATCGCACGGCCAGCACGCACCAGCGATCCTCGCCGTGGCACGGATAGCAGCCGTGCGGTGCCATGTGGAGCGAGCGATTGCCGAGCCTCTGCGGCGGCCGGTGGTGGAGCAGCTGCTCCATCATCTGCGGTCCGATCATCGCGACTGTCGTCTCGAACTGCGCGATCGAAATGCGCTGACCCAGCCCCGTACGGTCGCGGTGGTCGAGGGCGCACAGGATCGCGAAGAGACCATGCAGGGCCGACAGCGCGTCCGGATAAGCGTATTGGGTCATCGCACAGTCGCGATGTCCGAAGCCCGAGAGGCGGGCGAGCCCGCTCATCGCCTCGATGTTCGGCCCCCAGGTCACATAGTGGGGATGCGGCCCCCCGTCGCCGAAGCCCGAACTCGACAATCCGATCAAGCCCGGATGCAGCGGCTCGAGCACGTCCCAGCCGAGGCCGAGCTTCGCCATTGCGCCCGAGCGATGGTTTTCGATCACGATGTCGGCACGTGCGACCAGACGCCGGGCGAGTTCGACACCCCCCGCCTGCTTGAGATCCATCGCGACGAACAATTTGCCCGCGTCCCAGTCGGTGAACCACGGCGAGAGTTCGGGCTGGATCCCCGCTTCGGGCTCGTGGGGTGACACATAGAGCCGCACCACGCCGGGCACCTGGCGCGATTCGACGCGGATCACCTCGGCGCCGCACCAGGCCAGCATCCGTCCGATCCACGGGCCGGCCATGCCCTGGGTGAACTCGACCACCCGGATGCCCTCGAGAGCCTGCGTGGGGAGGCTCATCTCATACGACTCCCTCGGCGGCGAGCTGGCCGAGTGCGGCGGCCGTCAATCCGAGTTCCCCGCAGTAGACATCTTGATTGTGCTGGCCGAGCGTGGGGGCCGGTCGCCGGATCGCCCAGGGCGTCGCCGAGTGTCGGAAGGGCGCACCCGGCATGCGCAGGGTTCCGTCCGGATGCGCGACCGACACGAAATAGTCGCTGGCGGCGAGGTGCTCGTCGCGCGCCACCTCGGCGGTCGAGTTCAGCGGAGTGAACGCGATGTGGCGGCGCTGGCCCTCGTGATAGATCTCGTCGACGCTGAAGCGCGCGGTCAGCTCCGAGATGAAGAGATCGAGCAGTTCGCGGTACTCGATGCGGCGCGACGACGGGCCTTCGAACAGGGGGTCCAGCACCTCCTGGTTGCCGGTGACCTCGTGGATCCAGGCGGCGAGTGACTTCCAATGGGCGGGTCGGTTCACCATGAGGTAGACGCGACCGTCGCGACACGCGTATGCGCCGGATGGAACGGAGGCGGTGAGCGAGGTTCCGACGCGGCGGGGCACGACGCCGTCCTCGAGCCACTTCCCGACCCCGCAGATGTGCGAGACGGCGAGGGTGGTCTCCTGGCTCGAGATGTCGACGTGCTGACCCCGTCCGCTGCGTGTCGCGTGGTGGAGTGCGATCAGGCTGCTCGCGGCTGCTGTCGTGCACGCCATCAGTTGGTTCTGTGATCCCGCCAGCGCGACGGGCGGATCGTCGGCTTCGCCGGTCACCGTCATGGCTCCTCCCACGGCGCCCGCAACCAGATCGGTCGACGCCCAGTCGCGATGCGGTCCGGTTTGTCCGAAGCCCGTGATCGAGGTCACGACGATACGCGGTCGCTCGGCCGAGAGTGACGGATGCCCGATCCCGAGCGCCTCGAGCTCGCCGACGGGCAACGTCTCGATCACGATGTCCGCGCGGAGCGCCAGGCGGCGAAGCAGGCTGCGGCCCGCCGGCTGCGTGCAGTCGAGCGTGATCCCGCGCTTGCTCGTGTTCATGTAGAGGAAGAACAGACTGCGATCGGGGCCCGGCGCATCATGGAGAAATGGCGGGATCGCACGGGACGGGTCGCCCCGAGGTGGCTCGACCTTGATGACGTCGGCTCCCATGTCGGCGAGCAGCTTGCCGCAGTACGCGCCGGATGCGTCTGCGATTTCGAGGACGCGTCTGCCCGTCAGTGCTCCGCCGCCAGCGCCCATGTCCCTCTCGCCCGCGCCGCATTCGTGGACAGGGTGGCGATCCGCGACCCCGCGCGTCCGGGCGGCCGAGTGTAGCCAGCCGGGTCGTCGGATCTCGGATCCGCATCCTGAAACCGGTGCGGGCGTCACGGCGTCGAAGCAGGTCCGGTACGCTCCTCGCGCGCAGCCGCGCGTCGGCGTCCACGCGATCTCGATCCCCACCGACCGGCTTCCGAGGAGACCACGATGGCCATCGTGACCCAGATCCCGAACCCCGACGGCGAACGCCGACGCCTCGCTCTGGCGAATCCTGCGACGCGTGAACCGATCGGCGAGATCGAGGTCGGTCACGCCGCAGATGCCGTGGCGGCCGTCGAGCGCGCCCGCAAAGCGCAGCGCGACTGGGCAGCTCAGCCGATCTCCGAGCGCGCGCGATTCATGATCCGCACCCTCGAAGTGCTGCTGGATCGACAGGACGACGTGATCGAGACCGTCCTGCGCGAGACCGGCAAACCCCGGACCGAGGCCCTCCAGATGGAGGTGTATGCGGTCGGCGATTCGCTCAACTACTACGCGAAGAACGCCGCACGGATCCTGCGCACCGAGAAGCGTCGACTGCACGGCATGCTGCGGCTGCTGAAGCAGCTGCGGATCGTGTATCGGCCGCTCGGCGTGGTCGGCGTGATCAGCCCGTGGAACGGGCCCTTCGTGCTGGCCATGAATCCGAGCGTGCAGGCGCTGATGGCCGGAAACGCCGTGATCCTCAAGCCGTCCGAGGTGACCCCGTTCTCCGGAGCGCTCGCGGGCGAGTTGTTCGACCAGGCGGGATTGCCCGACGGTCTGTTCCAGGTGCTGCAGGGAGACGGCGAAACGGGGGCCGCTCTGTGCCGCGCCGGTGTGGACAAGATCTCCTTCACCGGCAGCGTGGCGACCGGCAGGAAGGTCGCCGTGGCGTGCGCCGAACAGCTGATTCCGTGCACGCTCGAACTCGGTGGCAAGGACGCCATGATCGTGTGCGGTGACGTGCAGCTCGACTATGCGGCCGCCGGTGCCGTGGCAGGCGCATTCATGAACACCGGCCACTACTGCTGCGGGACGGAGCGCGTCTACGTGGTGGATTCGATCGCGGACGCGTTCATCGAGAACGTGGTCGAACGCGTTTCGCGCCTGCGTCAGGGCGCCGCGGGTGAGTTCGACGTCGGCGCGATCTTCTGGCCGCGCCAGCTCGAGATCATCGAGGAACACATGGAGGATGCGCGCCGGAAGGGTGCGCGGGTCCTCACCGGCGGGCGTCGTCATCCCGAGCTCGACGGGTTGTTCTACGAGCCGACGGTGTTGGTCGACGTCGATCACGGCATGCGGATCATGCGCGAGGAAACCTTCGGGCCGATCCTGCCCATCATGCGCGTGCAGGATGAAGAGGAGGCGATCGCCCTGGCGAACGACAGCCCGTACGGGCTCGGCGGCAACGTCTGGACCCGCGACGCCGGCAAGGGCTTCCGGATCGCGCAGCGCTTGCAGACCGGCAGTGTCTGCGTCAACGACATGACGATGACCTACGGGATCCAGGAAGCGCCCTTCGGCGGTCGCAAGGAAAGCGGCATCGGGCAGGTGAACGGAGAGACCGGGCTGCGCGGCTACTGCCACGCCGAGTCGATCATCATCGATCGCCTGGGCGGTCGGATGAGTGCGAGCCGCTATCCCTACAGCGCCGAGGCCGATGCCGGCATGCAGAAGTTCATGCGCCTGCTCTGGGGGAGCCGGTTCGGCCGCCGGATCGGCTGAGGGTTCGGCAGTGGCGTCGCGTGATCCGACGTGATTTTCGCGTCGCAACGCGCGGTGGGTCCCGATCGACAGGCTTGGATCGACGATCCTCGATCGAAAACAGAGCGGACGAAAGCTCAGCAAGGCAGGCGACCGATGGGGGATCGATGCGCTCCGCCAAAAAGGCTCGGGATCGACATCGCGACGCTGGTTCGCCCGGCCGGTCGATGGGGCGGTCCGAGGGCAGCCGCCTCGGCGGTCGGAGCGGGAAGCTGCGGCACCTGATCGCACTGGCGTGGCTCATGCTGGGCCTGGCTCCCGGGCCGGTGTCCGGCGCCGACTTCGAGCTGCGCGACACGTCTCGCATGCGGGTCGGCATCGGGGACCGGATCAGCGTCGAGCGCCGAGGCAAGTCGGTGCCGACCCTCATTGCACTCGATGGGCTCGGGTTGCAGGTCGACATGCTGGAGGTCTGGCTGCCCCGCGGCTGGAAGAAGAGCTGGTTGTCCCGCGACGCTCTGGCAGAAATGCACGCTCGCGGCGTCGTGCCCGTGGTGGTCCACTACTACTTCGGGGACGAGATCAGCAAAGAGCGCGTCGAGGCGCAGCGCGACGCGTGGTACGCGAGCGTCCGCAAGATGGCGGAGCAGATCCGGGGCGCAGATCCCGTGCTCGTGATCCTCGAGCCCGAGTTCAACGGCGCCCCGCCAGAGGGCGAGACCGCGATCACCGACTGGCCGGGATTCGGAGACGATCTTCGTACGCTGGCGAAGATGATCCGCCGCAAGGCGCCGAACGCGTTGGTCGGTACCTGCCCGGGCGACTTTCCAGGGACGCCGACACTCGAGCCCGTGCTGGGCCCCGTGGCGTCCGATCTCGATTTCATCGCCTTCCAGGAGATGCGGGCGTCGACCGACGAAGACAGGAGCCGGCCCGGCTACACACAGGCCGGGCGCGCCGCGGTCGACTACGCGCGCTATCTCAAGCGCGCGTTCGATCGGCCGCTGCTCCTCGGCTACGTGGCGATCTCGAGCTACGGCGGCTGGGATCAGACGCAGAAGAAGATGCTGGCCGAAGTGCACGGGCAAACCGACGCGCTGCGCGCGGCCGGCGTATTCGGAGTGATCTACTTCCAGCTGTTCGACGATCCGGAACACACGGGATACTTTGGGTCAGCCGAGAAGAAGTTCGGATTGCTCACCGAGGAAGGTCGCGCGAAGCCCGTCCTCGACGTATTCCGCGACATGACCCGCACCGCCCGCGATCTCGACGGCGGGCTCGACGGCGAGAAGTGACAGTCACCGTCCCAGGACGAGGGAGACCCGACATGGCCGATCGCGATACGCAACCCCGAGCGAGCACGCAGACGGAGTTCCATCGGGGCGTGACACGCCGCGGTCTGCTGATCGGATCGGGCGCACTCGCCGGCGCCTGGCTGCTGGCGCCGCGCGCACTGCGTGCGGCCGGCGACTACGCGCTCGACGCGACGACCGTCGAGGCGCTTCGCACCAGCCCCCTCGTCTACATCTCGCCGCTGTTGCGAAGCGGCGCCGAAAGCCGCTGTCATGGCGAGGTGTGGTTCTTCTTCGACCGCGGCGGTGTCGTGATCTTCACCGCCCGGGATCGCTGGAAGGCCCGCGCCGTCGAGGCCGGACGCGATCGCGCGCGGCTCTGGGTCGGAGACTTCGGGCCCGTCGGTCGAGCCGGTGATCGCTTCCGCAGCGCTCCGAGCTTCGAGGCACGCGCAGAGATCGAGACGCGAGTCGACGTGTTCGAGCGCCTGATGTCGACGTTCGCGATCCGCTACGCGGACGAATGGTCGAGATGGCAGCCGCGATTCCAGCAGGGCTTCGAGGATGGAAGTCGCGTGATGATCCGCTACACGCCGATCGGCGCCTGATCGACGCTCGCGCGGATCAGCGCCTCCGGCGGTCGTCCGTCCCGGCGAGCAGGGGTGCGAGGAAAGGCGCGTCGTCGAAGTGCCAGAGTCGTGCTTCGAAATCGGGCTCACTCTGATGATCGTTCCACTCCGTGGCCGATCGCGAGATCGCGCCGATCCCGTTCAGCCCGATGCTCGCGGCGAGCAGTGCCGTCGCACCGGCAATCGCGATGCGGGAGCGGGGGCGGTCGTCGCACCGCCGCGCCGCCCAGCCGAGGGTGCCGAGCAGCACGAGCCACGGCACGACGTCGGCCATCAGGCGCGGTCCGTATCCGTAACCGCCCCACCACGGCGCATGGGATGAAATGAGCAGCCAGTGCAGCGCGATCACCGCGATCGCGAGGAGCGCGAGCGGACGATCCGCCAGGTGACGGCGCCAGCGTACGAGCCAGAAGCTCACGATCAGCAGGATCGGGCAATACACGAGCAGGCCGCGGGCGGGTGAGATCCAGTTGCCGAGCAGCGCTTCGGGCATGACCGTGAAGGCATGACTGCCGAGCTGGAAGTAGGGCGGCAGCCAGCTGCCATAGACGCCTTCGAAGCCGATGAAGAAGACGCCCAGCCACGCGAGCCCTCCCAGCACGAGGGGGATCAGCGCGTCGCGTCGCACGCATGCGGCCCAGACGACGATCGCGAGCGCTGGAATCGCGGACGTCGGGCGGCAGAGCCACGCCCAGGCGAGCAGGCTCGCGACGAGCCATGGATGGATCGAAGCACCGGCGCGCCGCCCGCGCACCAGCAGCCACACCGCGAGAGTGACGAGCAGCAGCGCGGGAGTCTGTGACCAGAGGGATCGCGACGTGGTGCTCCAGACGGGGCTGGCGAAGAGTCCAGCGATCGCCACCACGACGCTCGCCGCGGTGGGAAGCAGTTCTCGCGCCGTCAGGAAGAACAGCACACCGGCGAGCGCCATCGCGGCGGCCGCGAGGCTGCGCTGCAATCGCCGCTCGCCGCGCCGATCGTAGTGACCGTAGAGGTCGACGGGGCCGACGCCCAGGGCGTCCGCCGCCGCCACGAAGGGCGCCGCCAGCAGCGGTGTACCGGGCGGATAGAACCAGTGATACCGGCCCCCGCTCGCCACGATCCGGTAGTCGTGCGGTCGCCCGTTGCCGTCGAGTCCACCGAGCGTCTCGACATGGTCGTCGAGGCTCGGATCCGCGCGGGTGATCAGCTGATGGGAGACCAGCAGCGCATAGCTCGAATCGTAGAGCTGTCCCCTCGGCGAAGCGCGAAACACGAGCATCGCGAACAGGAACAATCCAAGGCAGATCCAGCCGGTGCGGCTCACGACGGATTTGCTCCCTGCTGCCGCGCCCGGCACGCGGTGGACACCGGCTGTTCGAGCGTTGCTTGCTTACCACGGCGTGGTCCGGGATCGTATCCCAGGCGGGTGCGAGGACACCGACCCGGTCTACCCGGAGTGTCCCGAAGCCGAACCGACGGATCGCCCCGTCCCGACATCCCCGCTGCCGACAGGAGACGCAACATGTCCCGACCGCTCGACGGAATCAAGGTGATCGACTGGACGATCTGGCAGCAGGGCCCGGTGTCATCGATGATCCTCGCCGATCTCGGTGCCGACGTCGTCAAACTCGAAGAGCGCAAGGGTGGCGATCCCGGCCGCGGCATCCTGCGGGCCGGTGGCCTCGACATGTCCACGATGCCGAACTTCTACTTCGAGGCGCACAATCGGGGCAAGCGCAGCATCACGCTCGACCTGCGTCAGCCCGAGGCGCTGGAGATCGTGCATCGGCTCGTCGCACGGAGCGACGTGTTCGTGCAGAACTTCCGCCCGGGCGCAGCCGCCCGCATGGGGCTCGACGAGGCGTCCCTGCGCGTCCACAACTCATCGCTCATCTACGCGAGCGGCAGCGGCTTCGGGCTGCGAGGTCCCGACGCCGAGCGCCCCTGCATGGACTATCTCGGACTCGCGCGCTCGGGCATCATGAACGCGGCGGGCGGCCCCGACGATCCGCCGCTCGCGATCCAGGGGGCGATCGCGGACCAGATGGCGGGCACGATGCTCGGCTTCGCGATCGTGACCGCGCTGCTCCACCGGGAGCGCACTGGCGAGGGGCAGGCCGTCGATGCATCGTTGCTCGGTTCGATGGCCTGGCTGCAGGGATTGTCGGTCGCTTCGAAACTCATGATGGGCAACGAGATGCCGCGCTTCTCGCGCACCAGCGCCTTCAACCCGCTGTGGAACCACTACCGCTGCGCGGACGGTCGTTGGATCGCGTTCGCGATGGCGCAGTCGGATCGCTGGTGGCTGGACTTCGCGCGCGCGATCGGACGGCACGATCTGGCCGACGACCCGCGCTACGCGACGATGATGGGCCGCGGCGGCAATGCCGCGGAGTTGATCTCCACGTTGGACGCGTCGTTCGACACGCGTTCGAGCGGCGAGTGGTCGAAGCGTCTCGACGAGGCCGGAGACTTCATCTTCAGCATCGTCAACAAAGTCTCCGATCTGCCCGACGATCCGCAGATGCGCGCCAACGACTACATCGCGCAGATCGAGCATCCGAATCTCGGTGCCCTCGAGATGTTGAACTTCCCGATCGGGTTCTCGCGCAGTCCGGCGCGCATCAGCGGCGTGGCGCCGGAGTTCGGACAGCACACGGAACAGATCCTCACCGAGGAACTCGGCTACAGCTGGGACGACGTCAGCAGGCTGCGCGAGCGCGAGGTCATCTGAGACACGGCATTGCGCCGATCGCCTCAGAGCAGCGCCGCTGCCCGCTCGAAGCACCAATAGGCGGCGAAGCATCCGATCCCGTACGCGGGCACGCGGGCCATCCACTCCGGCGCCCGGGCTCTCGGACGACGCGTCGCGACGAGCACGGCACCGATCGCCGCCACGAAGACGAGTTGCCCGAATTCGATGCCGAGATTGAAGGAGAAGAGCGCGAGCGGGATCTCCTCCCGGGGCAGTCCGACTTCGGCGAGGGCGCCGGCGAACCCCATCCCATGCAGCAGTCCGAAGCCGCAAGCCATGATCCACGGCTTGCGTCGCAACAGGTTCGCGTTGGATCCCCCGGGCCCCGCCAGTTCGACGGCCAGCACCAGGACCGAGACGGCGATCAGCAACTCGACCAGGCCGCTCGGTACCCTCATGAATCCGAGTGCCACCCACGACAGGGTGAGGCTGTGACCCACCGTGAAGGCGGTGATGGTCTTGATCAGCGGGCGCGCACGTCCGACCAGCAGCAGCAGCCCGAGTACGAAGAGCAGATGGTCGGGACCGCCGAGGATGTGCTCGAAGCCGAGATCGAGATAGGAGACGCCCACGGCGAGCTTCGACTGACGCGCCGCGATCGTCATGCTCGGGGTGTCGCCGCGCAGGACTCCGCTCACCACGCGTCCGTCGGGAAGCTCGACGTGCAGGATCACGTCGATCCCGATCGGGCCGAATCCGTCGACTCCGACCGCGTGCCCGATGAGCCCCGTCGGCCCGCAGTCCACCGCCCAATCGAGCGAGACGCTCTGCGGGTCGGACGACGTTGCCAGCGCGGAGACCGTCTCGCAATGCGTGGGCAATCGGGGTGTGAGTTCGACGCCGCGGGGGCGGATGCTCGACGTCTTCCAATGCACGTCGACGCGACCGTCTGCATCGGCGCGCAATTCGAGCAGAGCCGGAGCGAGCGGGTGGGCGTCCGCAGTACGACAGAGGGCGAGCAGCGTCATGAGGTACAGCGCGAGCTGCCATCGCGCTGCGGTCGATCGGACGGATTCGGCAGCCCCTCGGCTAGACGCGGGTCGCCACCTGCTTCTCCTTGCGGGAAGCCTCGGAGAACTGATCGGGGGACATGCGAAGATGGCGAAGCGCCTCCTCCTCGCTCTGCGCGAATCCTTCCCGATCGGTGGTCACGCAGAATTCGACCATGATCCCGTTGGGATCCACGGTGTAGATCGAGCGGCACCAGCCGTGGTCGATCTCGTGCAGATGTTCGATGCCGCGCTCGTGCAGACGCCGGGTCATCGCCTGGAGTTCGGCCTCGGTGTCCAGCCGGAACGCGATGTGGTTGACCCAGATCGGCAGGCCGGCCGCCGTCGAGATGTCCGTCCCGTAGTCGGCCTTCTCGCCGACGTTCTCGATGGCGAAGAATGCGAGACAGTCGCCGTTGCCCATGTCGAAGAAGAAGTGCCGGAAGAATCCATCGCCCTGGACATGGTTCTCGGCATGCACGAGAGGCATGCCGAGCTTTCCGGTGTAGAAGGCGTAGGTCGCTTCGGGGTTCCGGGTCGCATACGCGACATGGTGGAGACTCTTCGATCGCAGCATCGATTCGGGTGCCATTCCAACTCCGGGAAGCAGATTCGTGGGGACAGACGCTGAGCGTATGACATCAATCCTCGAGCGCCAAGGCAGCTTGGCCGAGCTCGTGGAGTGCGTCGCCGAGGCGCGAAGCGAATCGCCATGGGTCGGGGAGGGTGTCGCCCGCAGAGACGATCCCGATGTCGATCGCCGCGCCGATCCGCTGGGCGGCGACGTGCAGATTGATTCCCTCCGGAGTCGGCCCGAGCGGATAGAGATGCTCGACGCGGAGGTCATGGTCCAGGGTCTGCGGGCGGGCGTCGCCGACGAACGTCACGATCAGATTGGCGACCCGCGCGAGTTCGGCCGGCAGATCGAACTCGCGCGCCACGCGCGCCATCAGGGAGAACACGACCGGTGCATTCGCGTCGGCCCACTCCGCCAGCGCCCGATACCACTCATCGGGCAGCAGGTCGGGGCCCTGCTCCTGATCGCGTCGGATCATCCGGAGCCGCGCCGCCGCGAGACCGATGTGGATTGGCAGGCGCTGCAGCTGGATACGACCCGCTGGCGCGGTCTGCTCACGCCTCGACGGGTCGTCTGTCTCCTTGAAGACGGCAGCCACCAGGGGTCGAGTCGGTGTCTCGGCGGCGGCGGCGAGTTCGCCGCGCAGCGCACCGGCGATCGCGGCGAGCACGACGTCCTCGAGCGACACGGAGAAGGCCTTGGCGATCTTTTCGAGCGCGCCGACGGGCAGTGTCGCGTGGGCCGATCTGCGACCGCTCGGCGTCGGGGCGTTGAGACGCGATCCGCGCGTCGGTGTCGGTCGGGGAGAGCGGCCCGGCGTCTCGCGGGTCCAACCGCGGATCGCCTGTCCGAGCAGGCCGGCGGACGCCCGGATCAGCCGCACCGGGGCGAGCCACGGGTGCACGGCCGCCGATCGAGCGTGGGTTCGCGTGGGACGATCGGACTCTTCGTCCGGCGATCTCGATTCGCGTGTGACAGCGTTCCCGAGATGCCAGGCCGCGGATCCGTCGAGAGGCACGCAGTGCAGCTTGACGACCAGTGCGAGTGCGCCGCTGGCCAGTCCGTCGAGCAGGTGCATCTCCCAGAGTGGGCAGCCGCGGGGCAGGGGGCGGCTGATGATGTCGTCCACGATCGCGCCGAGTTCGCGCGGACCGCCGGGTCGCGGCACGCGGATGCGCGTGAGATGATGCTCGAGATCGGGCAGTCGTTCGTCCTGCAGATGCGGGAGAGCGAGACCGAGCGGCGCTTCGACGAGCACCGCTCGCAGACGCGAGCTTCGATCCACCGATTCGCGGATGGCGGCCATCAAGGAGTCCGCCGCGGCGCGGGGCGAGCCTCGCGATGCGTCGAGCAGCAGCAAAGCGGCGGTGTGCAGCGGGGCGTGGCCGCTCTCGACGGCCAGACACAGGGCATCGAGCCCGCTGAGCCTCGATTCGGGCATTTCCGCCTCGCGGAGTCCGGTCGCCATCCGCAGGCCAGCGGGCGAACCCGCCGGCCCGCTTCCAGGCCGGGAAGGGGGCCGCTCAGAGTAGCCCGGCCTGATCGCGCGCAGTCAAATGCAGTGTCGGCTCTCTTCGACGCGTCGTCATGGAGGCATCGCGAAGGCAGACGAGCGATCCGGGCGACCCGATCCGAACCGAGCTCGACTGGAAGGCTCGAGTCATTCGCAGCTGGACTCCTCGGATCGGTCGGGTCATGATGCGGTTCTTCATCTCGGGGGGGGATGGTCATGGGTTCCGGACTGCGTCTGCTGTTGCTCGGAGTCGCCCTGATCGGGTGCGGGTCGGTAAGCGCGTCCGCCGAATCCGACTACTTCCACACCGGTCCGTACATCGGGATCGACGCCGCTCTCGCGCTCGAGAATTTCCGCGGCAGTGCGACGAGCGCGGACCCGGTGGTCGCGGGCAACGTTCGCGCCGGATACCGCCTGAATCGGATCTTCAGCGGCGAGCTGGTCGGGGAGTTCACGGATGACTTCAGCTATGCCTCGCCGGGGCCGTGGCAGAGCCTCCGCATGTGGTCCGTCAGTGCGAACCTGAAGGGCAGTGTCGACATGAGCGGTTGGCGACCCTGGCTCGGGCGGATCCAGCCCTACGCGGTCGGCGGCGTGGGGTACTACCAGGGTTGGTTCTTCGACTCGATCGACCCGACGGTCGGCAACAACGCGGTCAACGACGGTATGGCACGGCTCGGAGGCGGCATCGACGTCTACATCCTCGAGAAGCTCCTGGTCGCCGTCGAAGCCCGCTACAACTTCATGTTCAACGGCAAGCGCGCGCTGGACTACTGGTCGCTCAGCCTGGGCCCGCAGTACCGCTTCTGACGGGAGCCCTCAGTCTCTATCGACGCCGCCCGCCGCCGCGCCCAGCATCACTTGCCCGCGTGTCATGTGATCCAGCTGATCGATCCGCTCGGCGACCCAGGCCTCGTCGAAGCGCAGCACATCGAGGGGTTCGATCAGGGCGAGGTCCCGCTCGAGCGCGCCGGTCGGATCCTCGCGCACTGGGTTAGCATCGTCGGCGATCCGGTCGGATCCCGACCGCTCCCGCCGAGGTGGATCATGGAAAGCCCGCTGGCACTCCGGCCGCTGCCCTCCGGAGTGGTCGCGTTCGTGAAGCGTGATTGTCCGACCTGCGCGTTCGTCGTGCCGGTGCTGGCCGACCTGGCGAAGGCGACCTCGCTGACCGTCTACTGCCAGGACGATCCGACGTTTCCGGCGTGCGTGACGGCGATCGACGATTCTGATCTCAGCGTGTCGTGGCACCATGACATCGAGGTCGTGCCGACGCTTCTGCGTGTCGTGGACGGACGTGAAGTCGCCCGGGCGATCGGCTGGCATCGAGGCGAGTGGGAGACGTTGACGGGTGTGGCGGGGCTCGGGCCGGGGCTCGCCGAAATGCGTCCGGGATGCGGCTCGCTTTCGGTCGATCCCGATCGAGCGTTCGATCTCGCGATCCGCTTCGAAGCGGGTCGACTGGCCGCACGGCGGGTGGCGATCGCCGACGGCGAGGACGAGATGGAAGCGCTCTTCGAGCGCGGCTGGACGGATGGTCTGCCGGTGGTTCCGCCCACCGAGCGAAGGGTCCTCGCCATGCTCGAAGGCACGACGCGAAGTCCCGACGAGATCGTCGCCAGCGTGCCGCCCGATCTCGTTCCGTGCACGGTCGAGAAGATCGCCATCAACGCCGTGATGGCCGGCTGCCGCCCCGAGTATCTGCCCGTGGTGATCGCGGCCGTGCAGGCGGCCTGTACCGACGAGTTCAACATGCACGGACTGCTGGCCACCACGATGACTTCCGGTCCGGTCGTGATCGTCAACGGTCCGATCCGGAAGGCGATCGGCATGAACTCCGGTCGCAACGTCTTCGGGCAGGGCAATCGCGCGAACTCGAGCATCGGACGCGCGCTGCAGCTGGTGATCCGCAATGTCGGGGGCGGGCGTCCGGGGGAGGTGGACCGGGCGACCTTCGGCAACCCGGGCAAGCTGTCGTTCTGCTTCGCCGAGGATGAGGAGGGATCGCCCTGGAGCCCGCTGTCGACGGATCTCGGCGCGCGACCGGGCGCGAGCACGGTGACTCTGTTCCCCGGCGAGGGACCGCGAACCATCGTTGATCAAGCGTCCCGCGATCCCGAATCCCTGGCGCGCAGCTATGCGGTCAACCTGCGGAGCCTCCATCATCCGAAGGCCGTGCTGGCCTTCGACTGCCTGCTGGCTGTCGGTCCCGAGCATGCGCGCGTCTTCGCCGAGGCGGGTTGGTCGAAGCAGCAGCTGATCGAGCGACTCCACGCGCTGCTGATGATCGCCAAGGCCGAGCTGGTGCGCGGCGCCGGTGGCATCGCGGAGGGGATCCCCGAGTCGGTGCCCGTCGACGCGCTGCCCAAGTTCAAGCCCGGCGGTATTCTCGTCGTCCATTGCGGCGGCGAAGCGGGGTTGTTCTCCGCGATGATCGGCGGCTGGGTGAACGGAGAGATGGGCAGTCAGCCCGTCGTGAAGGAGATCGAGCGATGAGTGATCCGTCCGGCGGTCGACGTGTCGTCCTCGATCCGACGAGCGAGCGCAACCTGCCGATCCGCGAGCGTTTGCCGAGGCCGAAGCGCCTCGAGGGACTCGCGCTCGCGCTGCTCGACATCTCGAAGGCCCGGGGCGACGTCTTCCTCGACCGGCTCCAGACGCGCTTCGAGGAGCGCGGAGCCCGGGTGCGTCGCTACCGCAAGCCGACCTTCACGAAGCCGGCTCCGGTCGACCTGCGCCGTCGGATCGCCGAGGAGTGCTCGGCGGTCGTCGAGGCATTGGCGGATTGAGGCAGCTGCACGTCGTGCAGTGTGCACGACATGTCGAACCTGGAGGGACTCGGCGTGCCGGGTGTCTTCATCGCGAGCGAAGTGTTCGAGGATGGGGCGGCGCGTCAGGCGAAGGCGCTCGGTGTCGATCCGGCTTCGGTCTTCATCCCGCATCCGATCCAGGACCGCACCGACGAAGAGATGGTGGCGCTCGCGGATGCGGCGTTCGACGACATCGTGGCTCGTCTCATCGAGGGCTAGACGTCCGAAGCGGTTGACCGAGGCCGAACCCGCTCAGGCCGCGGCAGCGGTTTCGTCGCGGGGGGATTCTGGATGGAACTCGGCAAGTACCTGCTGATCGCCTGCGGTGGTGCCGTGGGAGCCGTTTCCCGCTTCGTCGTCACCGGTGCGGCGCAGAAGCTGACCAACCTGACGTTTCCCATCGGCACATTGATCGTCAACGTCGTCGGCTGTGTCGGAATCGGCGTGATGGCGGCGACTCTGGCGGGCCCGGCGTTCGGACGCGAGGAGTACCGGCTCCTGCTCGTGGTTGGATTCCTCGGAGGCTTCACCACGTTTTCGGCGTTCGGCTTCGAGACGTTCGCGTTGCTGATGGAGCGGGCCTGGTGGTCGGCCTTCGCGAACGTCGCGATCAGCAATGTCGCGGGCCTGTTCGCAGTCTGGCTCGGCTACCGGCTGACGCAGGCCTTGCAGGGCAGCTGAACGCCGGGCCGGAGGGATTTGCGCGGGGCGATGGTTCGGCGGTCCCACCGCCCCGCGCGCTCACGCCTCAGGCGTGAACTTGACCCGCATCTCGACGCAGCTTCGCACGAGTGAGGACGGTTTGATGACCGGTCCGCCCGCGCTGTAGGACATGTCGGGCAATCTTCGCAGCAGCTCCTGGAAAGCGACACGCATCTCCATCCGTGCGAGATTCGCGCCCATGCAGAAATGGCTCCCGATCCCGAAACCGAGGTGCGCGGGGTTCCGGTCGATATCGAAGCGGCCGGGATTCGCGAATGCCCGCGGATCGCGATTCGCCGTCGGGTAGATCATCAGCACGATCTGTCCCTTGCGGATCTTCACGCCACGGATCTCGGTGTCCTGGGTCGCGGTGCGCGAGAAGCTGTGGACCGGCGAGACCATTCGCACCATCTCCTCGACGGCGGCGGGGATCAGCGACGGATCGGCGATCAGTCGCTGACGCGCTTCCGGATGCTCGATCAGGAGCTGCATGCCACCGGCGATGCCATTGCGTGTCGTCTCGTTGCCGGCGACGAGCAGGATCGTGCAGAGCATGACGAGTTCATCGGTCGCGAAGCCGGCGTGATCGACACCCGTTATGTCGTCCACGTGCAGGTTCTCGTCGAACTGGCCCAGGATGCCATCGTCCTTCGCGTGGACGAGGATGCTGATCAGATCCTCCTTCGGGCTCCGGCGCCGGTCCTCGATGACGTCCTTCAGATAGGTCGAGTACTCGACGAACGCCATGCCGGCCTTCGCCATGATCTCGGGTTTGTCCATGTTGCCGTCGCCGGCGATCATGGCGTCGGACCACTGATGGAAGCGCTCGCGATCCTCCTTGCGGATCCCGAGCATCTCGGCGATCAGCAGAAGAGGCAGCGGGACCGCGATCGATTCGACGAAGTCGCACTCGCCCTTTTCGGCGACGACGTCGATCGCGTCGGTGGTGATCTTCCGGAACACGCTCTCGAGCATCTTCACCATCCGGGGCGTGAATCCCTTGTTGATCATTCCGCGGATCTGGGTGTGTCGCGGCTCGGCCTCGTCGATCAAGCCGATCTTCGCCGGGTTTCGCGGCCGGACGCCGTGAGCCGAGGTGAACAGCGACTGGTTCTTCGAGACGTACGAAACGTCGTCGAAGCGTGTCACCACGAAGGCGTCGTCGATCGCCGACCAATGGATGGGATCGTTCTCGCGCAGCCAGTCGAAGCGTTCCCAGATGCTGTTGTCCCAGTTGCTCGAGTCGAGGTACGAGATGTTCACGTCGGTCACGATGTCTGCCTCAGAGTTGGGGTGTGGATGTGGACTTGGATGTGGACCTGGGGGTGGAGTTCGAGCTGGATGTCGAATTCGGTCGGGTCGGGGTGATCCGGGACGCGACGGTCGCGGTCGCGGCGGTCGTCCCCATCGCTGCACCGTGCGTCAGCAGAGTGGCGACCTGGCCATAGAACTCGGTCGCGCCCGCCACGACTTCGGGCGAGTGCGCGCGCTCGCCGAGCAACTGCTCGATCAGCGGCGTCATCGCGAAGTGGCCGAGAATCATGTTGAGCAGCGCCAGCAAGAGATACGGCAGTTGCTCCACCTTCCAGTGGAGCGCCGCCGGTGTGCCGTGCAGCATCTCGAGGCTCCGCTCGAGGGTCGGACGCACGAAGTTCTCGAGCATCAGCGCTAGATGTTCTCCACCCGCCAGCATCTCGTACTGCACGAGTCGGGGCAGATTGGGGCGCGCACCGAGCAGATCCATCACTTCGGCGACGACGGCCCGAGGCTCCGACTCCGTGGTCTCGCCCTCGCTGATCGCACGGGCCAGCATGTCGAGGATCGGGCGCATGCCGCGCTCGAGTACGGCGAGATAGAGCGAAAGCTTGCTGTCGAAGTGGTTGTACAGGCTCGGAATGCGGATCCCGACGAGGTCGGCGACCTCGCGCAGGGTGGTGCCGTCGTATCCGCGACGGGCGAAGACATCCTCGGCCGCGTCGAGGATGCGCTCGGCGGTCGGCCGGAGGCCGGCGGACTGGGATGAATCGTCGATCGGCGATGTCGGCTCGGGCATCGGGGGGATTCCGTAGACTAACTAGCGTTAGTTTTCATTGGAATCAGTGACGTGTCAACCCCTCACTGCCTTGTTCCACGGAGTCTCCTCAGTGGGAAATGGGCCGCTCGGGACTGAATCGGTCCAAGCCGAGCCGCCCCACACGGTTCTATCGATGCCCCGCGAGGGAGGGCTCCCACCGGACTTGCGAGGGAATCGCGGTTCGCGGCGGTGGGATCAGCGCCAGGTCAGGGGCGCCGGATGTCGCGGCGCTCGCCGTTGCGCCATTGGCGCAATCCGGCGGGCTGATAGGCGAGCAGGAAAGCTCGCCGATCCGAGTCGCTGCGGTTCGTCTGTGAACCGTGGACGAGATCCCGGTGGAACCAGAGGACCGAGCCGGCCGGCAGCGCCCCTGCGAAGGGACGCTCATCGAGACGATCGACATCGGTGTAGAGGCGGCCGAGGGTGCCTCGATCCTTCAGTGACTCGAGGGCCCCGTATCGATGCGTACCGGGGATCACCCAAAGGCAGCCGTTCTCCTCGGTCGCGTCGTCGAGATACAGGATCAGCGTCACGACGTGCTCGAGATCCTCGGCCCCGAAGCCCCAGTACGGACCCTCTTGATGCCACGGGAAGGGCGCGCCGCCAGGTCGCTTGACGTTCAGCTTGTCGCTGAACAGCGACAGCGACTGCTGTCCAATGATGTCGGCACACGGCTGCCAGAGACGCGGGTCGTCGACGAGCGCAGCCAGCCGTGGGTCGAGCTGGTGGGTGGGTTCCATCGACCGGATCGCGCGGAGTTCGTCGCGCCACTCCCACTTGATCGTCGAGCCGAGTACTTCCTGGAACTTCTGATTGTCGATCTGCTCGATCGAACCCGCGCTGGCTCCATCGGCGGCGGCGAGGATCTGCGCGTGCACCGATTCTGCCGCTTCGCGCAGGTCCACCAGTTCGGCGGCCGAGAACACATCGCGGCGGATGAAGAACCCGTCCTTCTCGTAGAGATCGCGTTCTTCGGAGGTCAGGTGCGGCATGGGGGTCCGGGATCGGGACGAGCCGGAGTCGCTCGTCGAAGGGGGGCGGCGCGGCCGGACGTTAGCCCCGGCTCCGCCCATCGGCGAGAACGCGTCGAAACGCACTGCCTGCGCGATGGGGATGGAGCCGGGACCCGATTCGTCACGCGGCATGCGGGGGCGTCCGGAATGGCTCAGAACCGGTAGAAGGCTCCGAACGAGATGCCGACGCGGTCGAGTTCGTTGAGCTGGCGGGTCCCGATCACATACGAGACCTCGGCCGACAACCCCCAGCGCCAATCGATGTAGTAGTCGAGGCCGCCCGCAAAGTTGGGCGAGAAAGATGTTCCGTTCACCCGCGTCGCCGTGCCGGGCAGCGCGTAGTCCAGGTGATAGGCACCCATTCCGAGCAGCAGGTACGGCTGGATCGATTCGGTCGCGAGGTAGAGCTTCGCGGAGACCGCGTACATCCAGTTCGACGCCTCGCTCGTTTCGGCGCCCGCCTGCGTGATCGCGTACGCGGAGACCCAGTCGAACTTCATTTCGGTCGACACGCGCTCGTGGAACCGATAGCCGACCCGCATGTCCAGGCCGCCAGACACCGAGAGTTCGGGCGGGAGCGAGCCTGGCAGGGCCGCCGCCTGCTGGCCCTGCAACTGATCCTGCCAGGTCGGAATCGCCACGATACCGAGCAGCGATGCGTAGATGCCCGATCGGGCGTACTCGCCCTTGGCGTGCGCGGTCGAGCCCGCAAGTCCGATGACGATGCACGCCGTCCAGGCGATCCGAATCAGCCAGCTCGTCATCAACCCCGCGTCTCCTGTGGGAACGATCGACCCGCGCCCTCGTCCCTCTTCGGCGGAGCGGTGAACCGGCCTTAGTGAGGTCGAACACGGACCGGAGCATCGCGGCACCGAGCGGGGCGATCCGGAGGGTCCGCCGCTATGTTGCCGGCCGGCGAGCCCGGGCAGGGGAGACACGACATGACGGGCGATCGCGCGGCGGGATGAGCGGAATGGACGCGCTGATCTCGATCTGGGACGCCGTGGGCGCGATCGGCAGCAGCCTTTCGGTGGCCTTCATCGTGGTCATCGCAGTGGTGCTCGCCGTGCTGGCGATCGTGTACTGGATCGCCGCATTGGCCGTGCTCGGTCGCTTCGCCCGTGCGGCGACCCGGGTCGGACCCGCCTTGCTGGCGGGCACGCTCGGCTGCGTGGCGCTCTCGGCACTCCTGCTGCGGGTCGAGGCCCCCGAGTTGGAGCTCGGCTCCTGGTCCCGGTGGACGCACGAACTGGTGTCCACCCTCGGACGGGTCGCGCCGGCCTGCCTGGCGAGCATGCTGCTCTACCGATTCGCGCTCGCTCGCCGTCTCTTCTGGCGGATCCCGATCCTGATCGTCTTCCCCGCGCTGGCCGGGATCGCGGTCGCCTTCCTCGCGGAGGGCGACGACGCGGAGGCGTGGTCGATCGCGGCCGCACGCGCCATCGCGATCGCTGCGGTCCTCGGTCTGATTCCCCTGGCGCTCGCCGGCCTGATCGAGATCCGCAAGCGCGCCGAGTGGTTCATCGCCATCCGCTATCTGGTCGCCGAACGCAAGCAGGTCGTGATCTCCGTGATCACGCTGATCTGCGTCGGTGCGGTCGCTTCGGGGGTGTGGCTGATCATCACCGTATTGTCGGTGATGAACGGTTTCGAGCGGACCTGGCGGGACGAGATCGTCGGCAACTACGCGCACTTCCTCGTCCGCAGCTACTACGGCGAGGTGGTCGACTACCCGGAGCTGCTCGTCGCGATCGAGAAGGTCGACGGCGTGGTGGCGGCGAGTCCGTACATGGAAGCGGACGGCATGGTCCGCTCGGCGAAGGGCATCATCGCACCGATCCGGTTGCGCGGAATCGATCGCGAACGGGCCTCGCGAGTGACGAATCTCGCCGAGAAGCTCACGGCTGGAGAACTGTCTGGGATCGATCGATCGCGCCCCGGAATCGACGGACGGTCAGGACTTGCCGGCTCCCGGTCTCGTGATCGGCCAGGCGCTCGCCGCCGAACTCGGCATTGCATTGTCGGACGAACTCATCCTGGTCTCACCGCAGGGTGGATCGCCGACGCCCCTCGGCCCTTCACCGAGATTGATGCGATTCCGGGTCGTCGGGCTGTTCGAATCGAGCTTCCTCCAGTTCGACGAACTCTACGCCTATGCGGATCTCGCCTCGGTGCAGGAGTTCGTCGGTGCCGCCGACGTGGTCGGTGGCTTCGAGGTGCGAACGGTCGACTTCTTCCGTTCGCGCGCCGTCGCGGACGCGGTCGAGGAGGCCCTCGGTCATCCGTTCTTCGCGCGCGACTGGAAGGAGCTGTTCCCGCAGTTCTTCCACGCGCTGAACGACAATCGCTCGCTGATGTTCCTGCTGCTGATCATGATCATGGTCGTCTCCGCATTCGTGATCGTCGTGACGCTCATGATGATGATCATGTCGAAGTCGACCGATGTCGCGATTCTCAAGACGATGGGTGCGCGCGACGAGAGCATCGAACTCATCTTCGCGATCGAGGGCGCGATCATCGGTCTGGCCGGCGTGGCCGTCGGCGTGCTGTCGGGGATCGCCGTCTCGACGCGACTGTCGTGGATCCAGGAGCGGATCGAAGAGGTGACCGGCATCGACACTTTGCCGGCCAGCGTCTACCAGATCTCGACGCTGCCGTCCGAGGTCGATCCGGTCCAGGTGGTGGGGGTGGTTTCGATCGCGCTGGTGCTGGCTCTCGGCGCCAGCCTGCTGCCGAGCCGTCACGGAGCCCGACTCGATCCCGTGGAGGCGCTTCGCGACGAGTGAGTCGCACGCGACTCGCGGGACACGTCGTCGCCATCCGGCGACGACCGCGACGGTGGCTCGACGGTGACGACCGCGCGCTCGCGCAACGCCACGATGTGATCCATCAGTGCACGCTGTTCGCGCCCGTGGAGCCAGTCGGTGCGCACGTCGGAAAGGATCTCGTCGAGTTGTGGAAGCGTCGCGGGAACGTGCTCGTGCACGTACACGAAGTGGACGCCGTAGGCGGATCCGATCGGACCGGACCACTGACCGACCGCCGTCCGCAACGCAGCTTGTGCGAACGCGCTGCCGAGCTCGCGGGTGAGCGCCGATCCGGACGAGAGCGGCAGCGCGGTCCGCACGAGCGACGGATCCGAGTGCTCCGCGGCCCGCTCGGGTGCGATCTCGTCGGCGGTGATGCGTCTGCCGAGAGTCTCGGCGTCTTCGGACAGAGACGCCCCGCGCCGATCGCGGGACAGGAAGACATGCGACAGACGGACCCGTTCGGGTCGCATGAAGACATCGGCGTGTTCGCGCCGATGAGATTCCAGTTCTTCGCGAGTCGGTTCGGTCTCGCGGGCCACGGCGGCGATCCCGAGGCGCATCCGCTCGAGCAGTCGTCTGCGCACGACGATGTCGCTCCGGTCCATCCCCTGCGAACGCGCGCGCTCGAGCAGTTCATCGTCGGATGCCGGATCCTCCGGTGCGAGGAAGCGCTGGTTCTGGATCAGGCGCCGCCGCGCGACGCCGTCGCTTTCGTGCCAGCCGAGCGCGAAGGCTTCCTCGAGCAGCAGCCGGTCGTCGACCTCCGACTGGATCAGGGCCCGCCTCTCGCTCTCGTCGGGAGGCCTTCCCGACTGCAGCGCGAACGTCTCCTCGTGGAGGCGGACTTCCGCGTGCGAGAGCCGGACGAAGAGATCGCGTTCGGGCGGACGACTGAGCTGGACGACCATGAAGAGCCCGCCGCCGATCAGCAGGAAGTGCAGCAGCGGTGCGCGCAGGATGCGGAGCCAGGCACTCGCCGGAACAGGTCGCGCCGTCATGGCGCCGTTGGCTGGTACCAGATGGGCGATGTCCACGCGCGCTCCTGGATGATCGGCCGATGTCGATCGGAGCAGCAGTCCTCCAGGCCGTCACCGATCGTGGACGGGTCTTCGCAGCGCACCCCGGCGGCGAGACAAAGGCGCTGGCTCCAGCGACACGTGGGATTCTCGATCACCCGCGCGTAGTAGAAGGCGAGGTGTGCGGGATCGAAGTCGGGATCGCGCCACACCCCGCAGAGCGAGGACGCTCCTGCGCCCACCGCTTCGCAGGTGTCCGGATCCACGCGGGCTCCGTTGTCGGGATCACCCGCGACTTCGTACACGCGCTCGTAGCTGGTGTCGTCGTCCACCCAGCCCTTGATGATCTGCACGCGCTGCAGAGGCGTGCCGGTCGAGTCGCCCACGCCCGGGTCCGCCAGCGCCGAGACCGCGAAGATCGGCGGCGATCGGCCGGGTCCCGTCGCGACGAGCCGTCCGCCCATCGGCACACCGTGCGCATACCCGGTCGCGGCCAGGTCCGGGCGCCCACACAGATCGTCGGGCAGATCCCAGCCTCCGAAGAAGCGCACTACGATGCGCGGGCCGCTGGTCCCGTAGACCTCGCGCCGTCGCATCGCGGCGAACAGGGACGAGCGGGTGTTCTGCTCCGCCCAGAGGACGGCCAGCCCGCCGGGGTTGAACTCGATGTGATCCGGCAGCCCGACCGGGACATCTTCGCCCGGAGGTGTGCCGGCACCTCCATGTCCCGGGTAGTCGGCGGATTCCTCGACCAGTCCCGCCGTGCCGAGATGGGAGTCGCTGCTGGCGACGATCCCGAAGTAGAACGGATTCACGCCGAGTCGCTGCTGTTGCACGAGTCCCTCGCGCAGGACGTTGCGGATGAACTGTCGCGCAGTCGGAGGCTCGGCCATCAGGGGCATGAACAACCCCGAGAAGCTGCTCTCGCTCACCTTCTCGAAGTCGCAGAGTTCGTCGGCGTTGCCGAGGCCGAGCTTGCACTCGGAATCGCCTTTGTGCTGCATCACCTCGACGAGCGGCTCGTAGCGATGGCTGTCGAGCGCTTCGCTTCGTGGCATCGGAGTGCCATCCTCCCGTTCGGTGCGGAACATCTGTCCACCGGAGAGATTCGAGTTGTGCGGGATCACGACGGCGTCGCAGCCGTTGCCCGCATCGAGGCAGCCGGCGCCGAGTCGATGCCAGAACGCCACCAGCTCCGGCTCATCGATGAAACTGATCGGGAGGTCCGGCACGACGTCGTTGGCGAAGATCACGTTGCGATGGAAGTTGTTTCCAGACCCCGCTGCACCCGTCCACTCGTAGCCGGCAAACGTCGTGAACGCGCACTCGGCACTGCGATCATAGGCATCCTCGGCGGCTTCGAGGGTCTCCTGCCACGGGCCGCGCGCGGCTTCCAGACACAACCTGCCGCCCGCGCCACAGAAGTCATGACGAGTGGCCCGGTTGGCCTGCAGATTCATCCAGAAGAACGCGGCGCGCGGCCAGCCCCGGTACAGCCGGCACAGCATCGATCCGTAGCCGGGCATGCCCGGTGTCGAGCAGATGGCCACTTCGCCGAGCAACTCGGCGTGGTCGGTCACCGCCGCGAAGTCGAGGGGCCGGGACAACTGCACGGTCCGCATCGGCGAGCCATCCGCGTGGTACGGGTGGATTCCGATTCGTTCGCCCCGCGCGAACCGGTAGGCGTCACGAGGCCGGTTCGCCGTACCCATCGTCGCCGCGTCGAGCGAGAGCGCCGTGTGGACGTGGAGGTCGCCGAAGTAGGGACGCCGCACCGGGTCGGTGTCGCGACACGGGGTTCGTGGCCGCGTGCCCTCGACAACCACCGGCTCTTCCGCCCCGGCCGATCCGGGGCGGGCTACGAACGACGTCCCGAGCAGGACCACGATCCACAGCCAGTTGCTGATGAGCGTCCCGAGGCAACCAGCTTTCGATCTCATCCCAGGACGCTTCCGCTCATTACTCGGGACAGCGATAGACGCCGAACGTCTGTTCGCCGGCAACGATCTCGCCCTCGGCGATCACCACGTTGCCCCCCATGCTGATCGCCGAGTTCCGGGCCAGGGTGGTCAACTCTTCCGACATCTTCTTCTCGCTGCGATCGAAGAACAGGATCTTCGAGAGCACCTGCGCGTGGGTGCTGCCGAGCCGGCTGCAGTCCGAAGACTCCTGGGCACCGAGCCGCTGGACCGTATCGGCCCCGGGCTTGAGCTTGGGAGTGCTGCAGGCTCCGAGCGTGAGGGTGGACGCGACGAGCAGTGCTGCGACGCCGAACGACTTTGCTGAATTCATGCAGTGACCTCTTCGGCGTGAGCGCCGCATCGTCGACTGAACGCTCGCCGGGTCTCCCGGATCCGGCGGCTCGTGTCGAGAGAGCCGGTGGTATAGCACCGGGGATCGTCATGGGACGACGCCCCGAGACGCGTCAGGTTCCGCCCAGCTTGCGGGCCTGCTCGGCGGCGTTCCCGATGTAGCGAGCCGGAATCAGGGCCAGCAGGCTCGCGCGGGCCGCCTCGGGAAGCTCGAGCCCGCGGACGAAGTCGGCGATGCCGGTGGCATCGATCGACCGGCCGCGCGTCAGCGTTTTCAGCTTCTCGTATGGCTCGGCGATGCCGTGGCGACGCATCACCGTCTGGATTGCTTCGGCGAGCACGGCCCAGTTCGCGTCGAGATCCTCGTCGAGGCGTTCATCGGCGACATCGAGCTTGGCGAGACCGCGCAGCGTCGACCTCCAGGCGAGCATCGTGTGCGCGATGCCCACACCCACGTTGCGCAGGACGGTGGAGTCCGTCAGATCGCGCTGCCAGCGCGAGAGGGGAAGCTTTTCTGCCAGGTGGGTCAGGATCGCATTGGCGATCCCGAGGTTGCCCTCGCTGTTCTCGAAGTCGATCGGATTCACCTTGTGGGGCATGGTGGACGATCCGACCTCGCCGGCGATCGTTCGCTGGCGGAAGTAGCCGATCGAGACGTACGCCCAGGCGTCGCGATCGAAGTCCGTCACGATCGTGTTGAAGCGGCTGATCGCGTGGAACAGCTCGGCCATCCAGTCGTGCGGTTCGATCTGGGTCGTGAACGGGTTCTGGTCGAGGGCGAGATCCTCGATGAAGGCTCGACTCTTCGCCGGCCAGTCGATCTCGGGGTAGGCGACGAGATGCGCGTTGTAGTTGCCGACGGCGCCGTTCATCTTGCCGAGGATCTGGATCCCGGCGATCTGGCTCCGCTGTCGCTGGAGACGCGCCACCACGTTCGCGATCTCCTTGCCGAGGGTCGTCGGCGAGGCCGGTTGCCCATGGGTGCGCGCGAGCATCGCGCGATCGGCCGTGCTCTCGGCGAGCGCGCGCAACTGCGCGATCAACTCGTCGGCGAGGGGCAGCAGGCACTCATCGCGCGTGCTCCGCAGCATCAGCGCGTAGGCGAGATTGTTGATGTCCTCCGAGGTGCACGCGAAGTGTACGAACTCGGAGATCGCGGCGAGCTCGGGCTGGTCGGCGATGCGCTCCTTGATGAAGTACTCGACCGCCTTCACGTCGTGGTTCGTGGTCGACTCGATCTCGCGGACGCGTCGGGCATCGGCCTCGCAGAATCCCTCGACGAGTTCGCGCAGTCGTTCGCGTGCCGCGCTGCCGAGGTTCGGCACCTCGGCGATCGCCGGGTCGGCGGCAAGCGCTTCGAGCCAGCGCACCTCGACCAGCACGCGATGGCGGATCAGGCCGTATTCGCTGAGCAGATTCCGCAGGTCGTCGACCTTGGACGCGTAGCGGCCATCGATCGGGGAGAGCGCGGTCAGGGTCGAACGTTCCATGTCGGGACTCCCGATTCGGTTGTGCGGCGCACGTATGGTCTCGCCGGGTCGTCGGCGTCGGGCGCTCGCGCGTTCAGGCGACGAACGTCCGGGCGTTCCGGAACAGCCGCATCCACGGCCCATCCTCGCCCCACTCCGGCGGACACCACGAGTGCTGGACCGAGCGGAAGATGCGCTCGGGGTGGGGCATCGTCAGCGTGACGCGCCCGTCCCGGCTCGTGACCCCGGCGACGCCGCCGGGCGAGCCGTTCGGGTTCTCCGGATAGTGATCGGTCGGTCGGCCGCGATGGTCGACGTAGCGCAGCGTGATGCGGGCATCGGCGTCTGCCGACGCCTGTTCCGCGTCGTCGCGGAACTCGGCCCGTCCCTCGCCGTGGGAGACGACGATCGGCAGCCTCGCGTCCTGCATGTCGCGCAGCAACACCGACGGGTTCGGTTCGATCCGCACCAGCGCGAGGCGCGCCTCGAACTGCTCCGAGCGATTGCGGACGAAGCGCGGCCAGTGCTCCGCGCCGGGGATCAGCTCGTGCAGGTTCGACAGCATCTGACAACCGTTGCACACGCCGAGGGTGAAGGTCTCGGGTCGCGAGAAGAACGCCGCGAAGCTGTCGCGGGCCCGGCTCGAGAAGAGGATCGATTTGGCCCAGCCCTCGCCGGCACCGAGCACGTCGCCGTACGAGAATCCGCCGCAGGCCGCGAGCCCCCGGACCGTCGCGAGATCGAAGGCTCCGGAGAGCACGTCGGTCATGTGGACGTCGACGCACTCGAAGCCGGCGCGGTCGAAGGCGGCCGCCATCTCGATCTGACCGTTCACGCCCTGCTCGCGCAGGATCGCGAGCCGCGGCCGGCGACCGCCGATCGCCGGCGCGGAAGAGGCAACGTCAGCGAACGTGAAGGGCACATGCACGGAGCGACCGGGATCCGTCGGATCGCAGCGCAGGGCGTGCTCCTCCTCGGCGCAGACCGGATCGTCCCGCAGACCCTGCATGCGACGTGTGGTTTCCGACCAGAGCCCACGGAGTTCGGCGCGCGCGCGATCGACGAGCGTCCGATCGCCGATCCGGACGCACACCCGGTCGTCGCGGTTCGGCCGACCGAGCGCGTGGCAGTGATCGCCGAGTCCCGCGTGCGACAGCAATTCGAACACTCGCGCTGCGTCGGTGTTGCGGATCTGCAGGACGGCGCCGAGTTCCTCGCAGAACAGCGCCGCGAGGGGCGTTCCGCCGAGCGGCTCGAGGTCGACGTCGAGGCCGGTTGCACCGGCGAACGCCATCTCGCAGAGCGTCGCCCACAGGCCCCCGTCCGAGCGATCGTGGTAGGCGAGCAGCAGCCCGGCCGCGTTCAGTTCCTGGATCGCATGGAAGAAGGTACGCAGGAGCGCCGGATCGAAACACAGGACAAGTTCGATGCTGCCCTGGGCCTTGGCAATGTCACTGTGCAGCAGACGAGTATTAATCCGATTGTGTCCTACCGCATCGAGTTCACTAACGATCTGGGTGGGCTCGATACGTGCCCTAGCGGCTACAACGTCACTGATTTTACCGGCGAGGGGTTGGAGGCGGACCCGATCGCTGGCGCTACCGACAAGCCAACGTGCGGAAGCGGAGGCACCGGCCAGCACGACCCGCCTGACGAAAACTACTTCTTCGCGTTGATACTGTCGCAGCAGGGCACTAACACCGGTGCAAACGAAACGCAGATCGTGCAGCTACTGGGCGGCCCAACCGGTGGCACGTTCACACTCTCGTTTCGCGGAGACACATCGGCCGCGATCGCGTAC
>JANOFF010000144.1:0-29397 GCA_031413515.1 bacterium | reverse complement strand
GTGCGTCATCGTGGCGGGGTGCTCCGCCAGGCTCTCGGTCCCGCCGAGGATGACCGCCAGTTTGATCAGCTTGAGGCTGTTCAGGAAAACGAACGCCTCCTTCTCGCCGCCTGCGATGTCGAACGAAATCATCGCGCCGTCGGCTGCGAGGTGAGAGCGATCCCGAGTCTGTCGAACTGTTCCGCGAGTTCGAGAAGCTGCTCGACACTTCGGCTTTCACGCTGGACGGATCCGTCACCGAAGTCGAAGTGATGCTGACGCAGACACGCCAGCAGCTGCTTCGCCTGATGATCGAACACGGGCAGACGGGTCTCGCGGCTCGTTGTCTCTACGAGGCCGGGGACGCGGTGAAGGCGGTCTGTCCGGAAGGGCTCGATGCGCTGTACGAGAAGATCCATGGCAAGGCGCTGAAGGGATACGTGATCGCCGCTGATTCGTATCTCGCGAGTGCGTACTACAGCGAGGCGCTCGAGACGCTGGCGGAGGCACGTCGTCGATCTGCGGGCAGCCGGGACGTGCTCCGCACGATCGACTATGCGGAGGGCATGCAGGCATTCTTCTCGCGGGACTACGAGAAGAGCATCGGGCGGTTGTCGGATTGGTTCGCCGCGGGAGCTGGCGTCGATCACCCAGAGCGGCTCCGGCTTGCGCTGGCCGGCACGCAGCACGTCGAGCGTCTGCCTGCGGGAGGGGCCGCCCCGGACGTGATCCGTCGCGCAGCAGACCTGTCGGAGCAGATCCGCGTACTGCAAAAGCGCTGATCGATCAGGCCGTACGCGGGCTCGCCAACGCGCGATCGGCGCGGAAGAAGTACAGCCAGAGGGAGATACCGATCACCACCAGGGCCACACCGATGAGTTGGGGTTCGGTGAGACCGAAGAGAACTTGGTCGTTCACGCGCCAGCGCTCGATCACGATCCGGCCGATGCCGTTCAGCGCGAGGTATTCGCCGAACAGGAAGGGACTCTTCTTGCGCCGCCACCACAAGAATCCGGCGACTGGAAGCAGCCACGCCACTTCGTAGAGCTGGGTCGGATGGACTCGATCCAGGGTGGGCGGCGCTCCCTTCGGAAAAGCGACCGCCCATGCGGCGTCGCTCGCCTTCCCATAGTCATCTCCGACGAGGAAGCAGCCTATCCGTCCAAGGGCCTGCCCCACCGCCAATGCTGGCGCCACGCTGGCGCTGAACGGCCTGAGGGCCAATCCGAACTTGCGACACGCGATCACGCCGGCGAGCGCACCGCCCATCAAGCCGCCGTACCAGGTGATTCCCGCACGCGCGAAGAGAAGGTCGAAGAACGGGTAACCCTCGCGAAGCCAGACGTCGATGGCGAAGTACAGCTTCGAGCCACCGACGCCGCCGACCATGATCCACAACAGGATGTTCGGGGCCGCCGTGGAATCGAGGCCTTCTTCGCCCATGCGCCTGACGGTGATCCAGTATCCGACGAGGAACGCGATCGCAAGCATCACGCCGAACGTGCTGATCGAGATGCTCGTGCCGGGGAAGTGATAGATCTCGGGATACATGGCAGCCGGGCGATGCGAGAGCGTCTGAAAACGCGGCGAAGAGGCGCAACCCTACGGGATGGCTTCCCGTCGGGCAAGGATCTCGCTGTGACAGCGACAAGTTCAGTTGGCTCGAGGAAGGCTGACGTGGAACCGCGCACCGTGACCGGGCTCGCTCTCTGCCCAGGCTCTGCCGCCGTGGGATTCGGCGATCTTGCGCACGATGGCAAGTCCGATTCCGGTCGAGCGGCTTCCGGTACGTGAACGGTTGCGTGAGTAGAACACGTCGAAGATGCGCTCGAGATCCGCCGATTCGATCCCCTGGCCATGATCGGTCACGGTGATGACGTCTTGATCCGGCTCGCGCTTGACCGTCACTTCGATCGATCGGTCCTCACACTCGCCCATGTGTTGCATCGCATTCCCGATCAGATTCGAGAACAGCTGGTACAGGCGTGTGCGATCACAGAGCAGGAGTGGCGGATTCTCGGGAATCCTCAGCTGGGCGCCGATGGTGTCGAGCCGCAGCTTCAGTTCTGCCTGGATCTGGAGCAGGACAGCGCGCGGATCGATCAGTGCCAGCTGCTCGAGCCCGACTCCGATCTGTGACAGCTCGAGAAGGTCATCGATCAATGCCTCCATGGTGTGGGCGGCTTGTTCGATCCGATCGGCGAAGTGGCGACCCGTATCGTCGAAGTGCTGCCCATAGTCCTGGCGGAGCAGGCGCGCGAAACCAAGAATCGACACGAGCGGGCTTCGCAGGTCGTGTGAGACGTTCTGCACGTAGGATTCCAGTTCGGCGTTCTTGCGTTCGAGTGAACGTCGCTGAGCAACCTGATCGGTGACATCTCGAAGGAAGACCACACTCGCGATCCGCCGACTGCCGGGGTGTGCCCGTATCGAGACGGATACGCACATGCGGGAACCGTCGGGACGATCCATCTGGACCGGGCGATCATCCATGGACTCTCCCGGCCGCAGGTCGGAGAGCAGTGAAACGAGACCGCTGCATCTCGGCACGAGAAACGCGATCGGGCTGCCCGTCAACTTCTCGAGACCGAGGTCGACGAGCGCCGCTGCGGCCGGATTCGCATAGACGATGAAACCGAAGCGATCCAGGGCAAGGACGGAATCCGGCGATGCGTCGAGGATTCCGCCGAGCGTGTCCCGCTCATCGCGAAGGGCGGGATCAGATCCGGTTCGACCATCGGTCGGATGCACGATCGAAACCACGATCTGCGTTCCCGACTGGGTCACCGTTCGGAAGGCGCTGAGATCCACCGATCGAGCGGCACCGTTCCTGGTGCCGAGATCGAGTCGGATGTCGAAGAGACTCTCGTGTGCGCGCAGATGCGTCTGGATGTGCACGATCTGTTCGCGGATTCGCGCTCTCTCGCGAGCACCCGGCAACGCTGCGAAAGCATGCGACAGGTGACCGCCGATCAATCGGGCGGAACCACCGCATGCGGAACCGAACGCTTCACTCATCCAGAGGACACGACCTTCCAGGTCGGTCACGACGACAAGCGAATGGAGTCGCGCAAGACCCTCGAGGATCTCGCGCGTCGCGATGTCGTCGACACTGATCTCCGTGTTGTCGCGCGGTGGGCGTTGCGTGGGAGTAGTCGTGGTTCGCATCTGCATTTCCGTCTGGAACCCGCCAATCGTAACAGAGCCGATTCGCGAACTCGCACGGAAATCACGGCCCTCGTGATGTAGACCCGATCGCGCGAGATGGACGTCGCGAAACTTGGCTCTGCGGGAAAGAAATGACGGGGGAATGCGGTGACGAGACAGCTCCAACCACCGTGACACGGGTCACAGAAGAGATCGACGTGCGATGGAAGCATCGGGTCGATGGACGCTGATTCACCATCGCGAAGACGACGTGCCCCCCCGCGGGCTTTGTCCAGATAACGGGGAGCGTTGCCGCTCAGTAGAAGGTGCGCCGATCCACGATGCGGGCCACGATCTGTGCCACCCATCCATTCGACGGACGCATACCGCAGAAAAGTCCCCTCTACCGGGTGGGACCCATTGAGGTGGCCCCGCGATTGCGATTCTGAGTTTCGCCTGCGAGTGCAGGATCTGGCACTCGCGGATCGGCGTGTGAAAATACGAGGGAGATCCGGATTGGGCAGCATCGACAGGCGCACTTTGCGGATTCGCCGCGGGTACGTGTACCTGCTTATGGCGCTGTGCATATTCCTGCTGAGCGGCGCGGGGAGTACCGGCACCGAGTCGGCCATCGATGTGGCTCATGCCGGGGCTTCCACTGGGACGACGGACGCTTTTCTGGCGGCGGAGGCCGACGATTCAGAGCGCATCGCCTCGGTGCTGGGCACGATCAATCCGTCCTTGTCACCGCGGGAGCGGGCACGGATCGGCACGGCAATCGAACGCTACAGCGCGGCCTACGAGTTGGATCCTGATCTCGTGCTCGCGGTGGTGATCGTCGAGAGCAACGCGCGGCCCTGGGCACACAGCCCGAAGGGTGCCGTCGGTCTCATGCAGGTGATGCCGCACATGATGCAGCCGATGGGGCTAGCCGGAAACCTGGCGACGATCGAGAGCAACATCGAGGCTGGATGCTTCATCCTTTCACAGAACATTCGCCGCCTGGGTGTCGAGGACGGTATCTCGGCGTACTTCTGGGGCTCCGACATTCGCGGCGTCGCCTATCTGGAGAAAGTGCTTGCGACCCGGAGTCGCGTGAAGGAGATCGCGGCCTCGTGAGCGGGAGTGGCCACCGATCGATCGTCGCGGTCGCCCGGCGGTGAACTTTCGGAGCCGGATGTTCCCGGCATCGACGTGCGTTGCGGAAGATGCGCGAAGCCAATTCGACCGTCAGACTGACGCCGTGCCCCCTGTCCACGACACGATCCGCCGAATCGAGGACTGCCGTCCGGCGTCCGACGGAGCGGATTTGTTCCAGCGAACGTGGATTCCGGTCTCTCCGTCCAGGGTCCTGGTCGTCGTTCATGGATTCGGTGAACACTCCGGGAGATACGAAGAGTTCGCCAGCTGGTTCGCGCGACGCGGATTCGCCGTGCACGCGGCTGATCTGCGCGGACATGGCCGTTCATCCGGAAGGCGTGGCCATGCGGCCAGCATGGAAGCGCTGCTCGACGATCTCGCTGGACTCCAGGACTTCGTTTCGGCGCGGTACCCCGGGCTGCCGAGGATCCTGCTCGGACACAGCATGGGTGGGCTGCTGACGACAGCGTTCGTGTGCGAACGACAACCTCTCATCGACCGTCTGGTCGTGTCGGGGCCGGCACTGTCGCTTTCGCCGGACATCTCGCGAGTACGGATGGCGCTGGCCAGGCTGCTTCGGCGAGTCCTCCCGCGGCTCACGCTGGATGTCGGACTCGATGCCGCTGGCCTCTCGAGGGATCCGGAGGTCGTTCGGCGCTACCTCGAGGATCCGCTCGTCCACGGCCGGATCAGCATTGCGCTCGCGGCCGGAATGATGGACGCCCAGATCCGGACTGCCGCCAGTCCGATGTCCGTCCGGGTTCCAATGCTTCTCCTTCACGGCGAGAGCGATCCACTCTGTCTCGTCGAGGGCAGTCGCAGCTTCTTCGAAGGCCTGCCGCGAGAAAGCGTTGCCGGCAGCGAGTTGCGGACGTATCCGGGATTGAAGCACGAGATCTTCAACGAACCCGAGCGCGAGCAGATCTACCAGGATCTGCTCGATTGGCTCGACGAGCCCGTCGTTCATCGATTGTCCGACCGGCGGGAACAGATCCAGCGAGTGGGAGATCGATGAGCGAGCCGAGTGGGAAGATCGTCGGAGGTCCGTCCGGGCTGACGCATCTGGATGCCGAAGGCCGCGCACGGATGGTCAACGTGGGTGAGAAGCCGATCACCCATCGCCGATCCGCCGCGCGTTGCGAGGTGTCGATGTCGCCCGAGACGCTTCGCCGGATCACGGATCGAAGTGTGGCGAAGGGCGATGTGCTCGCGACCGCTCGAATCGCAGGGATCCAGGCCGCGAAGCGGACGTCGGAGTGGATTCCTCTTGCGCATCCGCTGCCGATCGACTCGGTCGAAGTGACGCTCGAGCCGGATGCCGCGGCGTGCGCGGTGCGCATAGAGGCACGGGTGGAAACCCATTGGCGGACCGGCGTCGAGATGGAAGCGCTGGTTGCCGCATCGGCGGCCGCGCTCACCATCTACGACATGTGCAAGGCGATCGACCGGGACATGATCGTGGGCAACCTCCGACTGGTCTCGAAGAGCGGCGGCCGCAGCGGCGACTATCTGCGCAAGGACGAACCGGAGCAGTCTGGATCCTGACCCGGCCCGGCGCGTCGCCGGACCGTCCGGATCGACGGTGCTACTCATCATCCTTCGGGACCGGCGCCAGTCGGTCTTCCGATGATCAGCCGGCAGATCGGAGGATCATGCCCAGTCGGCAAGAAATTCTCGTGGGACGAGGGGGTGCGTGATCGCCCGCGATCGCAAACAGCCGGGGGAACCTTCGGAGGAGATGCGGGGTCTGCCGTCCGAAAGGCAGCCCATGACATTCGACATGGTTGAGAGCGTCCCCATTGCGCCCCGGGCATCCCTTGTCACGACGGAACGCGTGCGGGCCGTGATCGTGGATGATCCCGATTCCGAACTCGTCGAGCGTTGGAAAGCCGGCGACGAGGCGGCATTCGAGAGTCTCGTGCGCCGCCACGAGCAGCGGGTCTTTCGACTCCTGATGCGAATGATGGGGACTCGCGAAGAGGCCGAGGATGTATCTCAGGAGGCCTTTCTCAGTCTCCATCGCCACGGGAAGCAATTCCGATCAGAATCCCGGTTCTCGACATTCGTTTATCGCGTGGCGGCCAATGCGGCCCTCAATCGTCGCCGCTCGCTCGGTCGGAACCGTGCACGCATCAACAAACTCGGGGTGCGTCAGGCCGCAGGCGACGATCTTCCGTATTCCCCGAGGGATCCCGAAGGCACGATGCTCGGTGGAGAACTCACGGAGCACGTGCGGGCCGCCCTCGCGAAGCTTTCCGCGACTCTTCGCATGCCCGTGATCCTCTACGACATCGAGGGTCTTTCGTACTCCGAGATCGCAAGCGTACTCAACGTCGCGGAAGGCACCGTCAAGTCCCGGATCCACCGCGCCCGACAGGCGCTCCGCTCGGAGCTGCAGGATCGGCTGGGCGACTCGCTCTAGAACAACCTCGAGGACACCGTGCAGTGAATCACTCGGACATCCAGCACTACATGCCCGACTATCTCGAGGGCGATCTCGCCCTGGATCGCCGTGCTCTTGTCGATGCACATCTCGACGAGTGCCCCGATTGTGCTCGCGACATCGCCGGCTTCCGGTCGACCATCGCTGCGCTTCGCGGGCTTCCCGATCCAGTCGCTCCGACCGACTTGACGGCGAACGTGATGCGGCGCGTCCGTATGGGAGAAGGGCGCACGAGCCTGCTGGATCGGATCCGGGTGATTGCCGCGGGATTCCTCGCACCCCGGATCCTCGCGCCGGCCTCGGCGGCATTGCTGGCTGCGGGGCTGATTCTCGGAACCGGTGATCTGCGGAATCAACTCGATGCGATACGAGACGATTTCGTCGGCGGTCCTGTGCCGAGCAGCGACACGGTTCGCGACGTGGAACTGGCCGGACAAAACGTCTCCGATGTGCGATCGACGCTCGAAGTCGAGTCGTCGAACGGTGGGTCGGTCGTCGATTCGGGATTCCTGCCTGGAGGGTCCGTTGGCCCGACGACACAGGGTCAGGAATTGATCGCTTTGTCGCAATCGATGGACGAGCGTTCCGGGATCCGGACCCGATTCAACGACTGGCCGGCCGCGCGCCCCGCCTCGACCGTCGCCGTAGCGTTGAATCCCGTTGGCCCTGTCGTC
The DNA here is from genome assembly GCA_031413515.1 of bacterium. GTDB lineage: Bacteria > Myxococcota_A > UBA9160 > UBA9160 > UBA4427 > TMED88. The sequence goes on along the minus strand of JANOFF010000144.1, from coordinate 22,014 downwards.
GAGAGATCGACGAGCTCGTTCCTGCCGGGTCCGCTGGTCGATGCCGGTCAGCGGTGGCCGAGCGCCGACGAATGGCTGGTCCACCTGCGGCAGAGGCCGGCTGAGTTCGCCGACCTGATGGCACTCAGAACACTCGCCGAGCAGGAACATTGGATCGACCGACTTGCCCACCGCGCCCTCTCCAGGGGCGAGTTGGATGAGATCGTCACGGTCTTGCGTTCGAGTGGGAGCGAACGGGCCAGAATCCTCGCGGAGGATTTCGCCGCCGTGTCCTCCTCGGCGGCGGCCGATGATCGACCCGCAACCATCAGTCGTGACTGAGTTCGCCGCCGCGATGACCGCACGCGGCGTTTCGGTGTTGGATCCAGGCTCGCGTCTGTAAGCTCAGTCGATCGAGGTGCCCACCCGATCGGCAGAAGGGCGTCCGTCGATACCGGGTGGGTGGTGGATCGTCTTCGAGGCAGCAACGCGGCCAGAAGGGTTCTTGCAACGCGAGTGATCACACTCGCGCTTTCGGCGAGCCTTTGGGTGCCAAGCTCGAGCCGGGCCGACGTCGATCAGGTCGATGAATCGAGGGGTCGTGAGGTCGTCGACTTGAGTCCCGAAACTCCGCCGGCGTGGAGTCTCCGCTACGTCGCGGCACCCGTGGTCGCACTGTTCCGTGGTTCCGGGTACATCTATTCACCGCGCCGAGTCGAAATCGAAACTACGCCGGCTGACGGATTCGTCGATCTCTTCTACGTGCGATCGGGATTTCAGAAACGCTTCGAGCAGGCCGAATCCCCGGTCACCGTGATTCTTCCGTCACGACTCGAGACCGGTCCGCGGGACTCGTTCACAGTACGCGCGTTCGCCGACGGATATCGCCCGAAGACGGTCACGCTGCCGCTTTCGAAGGGGTTGGGCGACGTAGACATCGATCTCGAGCCGCTTCCCAACGTTCTCGAAATCGTGTCGCACAGATACTTCGACGGACGGTCGTCCATCGAGTTCCTCACCCCGGAAGCGCTGACTTTCCGCGTCCAGGAGGCGGAGGACGGATTCGCGGTCATTCTCAATGAAACGGCGATCAGTGACGCCGCTCGTGCAGCCGTCGACGGCATCCGAAGCCCCCTCATCGACGAGGGCTACAGCCAGCAACTGGGAACAGACCTGGTGATCAAACTGGTTCTCGTCGATCCATCCGCCCGCGATGCCATCGAGGTGCGATCGAGACAGCGCTATGACGCACCGCGGGATCTGCACGAATTCGTATTGGACGTGATGCCGATCGCTTCAGAGGCCACCCAGGTTTCAGACGCGCTGGCGGCTCTTGCCGCTCTCGGTCCGTCGGACATCCTCGGATGTCGACTCGCACTCGACGATGCGCTGCGACGGGAGATCGACCCTGGCGATCTCGCCCGGGCGTTGCGGCCGAGGGGAGCCTTCACCGATCGATATCTGCGCGCCGCCATGCGTCGCCTCGGTGAGATCTCGACGGACGGAATAGTCGACTTCGTCGACGGTCTACAACTGCGTCCCGGCAGTCCGGTCGAACTCGAGATGGCGATCGGCAACGCCGCAACGGCGAAGGGCTTCCTCGCGTTGCTGGATGCGTTCGTGGCCCGGCTCGAAGCCGATCCAGCGGCCCGTCCAGTTGCGCTGCAGTCATTGCTGGCCCCCGAGATGTCGACCGAGGACTTCGCGTCGATTGTCGAGCGCGCCAGACAACGCGAACTCGCGTGCAGGTGAGAGCCGGATGTGACCAACGGTTGACCGATGCGTGGAGCCCCCGCGCTCGTAGCCTGCTGTTGTCCGGGTCCCGCGGAGCAACGTGTCGTGGCATTTGATGAGGAACCTCGGCAAGCGCCCGACCCCAAGGTTTTCAGCGCGGATCGTCCTCGAGAGCGACTCGCCTCCCACGGCGCCGCCGCGCTTTCGGAGGCCGAGTTGCTGGCTCTGCTACTCCGAACAGGCTGCCGTGGGCTCGATGCGGTTGGCCTCTCGGCGAGGCTGCTCGGTGGCGTCGGCGGATTGGCACCATTGTTGGAGCTGCCGATCGACGCCCTATGCAGCGTGCCTGGGCTGGGCCGGACCAAAGCCGCCAGCCTGCTGGCGGCTGCCGAGATCGGTCGTCGGCTCGCGAGTCGGCGCCTGGTCCCCGGTGACGTGATCCGCAGCCCAGCCGACGTGCATCGTCACTTTCATCAGAGGCTCAGGGACAGTCGACGCGAGCACTTCATGGTTCTTCTTCTCGATGGCCGACACCGCGTGATGAGCGAATCGCAGATCTCGCAGGGCACCCTGACGGCGAGCCTGGTGCATCCGCGCGAGGTATTCAGGCCAGCCGTCCAGGCTGCCGCAGCCGCAATCGTGCTGGTCCACAACCATCCCAGCGGCGACCCGACCCCGAGCCCCGAGGATCTCGAGGTCACCCGACGACTGGTGTCCGCCGGCGAAGTGATCGGCATTCGGGTTGTCGATCACGTCGTCGTGGCCGATCGGGGCTTCCATTCCTTTCAAGAGAGCGGAGAAATCGAGAATTCGTGATGCAAGACGAATAGTTGGGAGTTCTATTGCCGCTCCCTCAGGTTTTCTCGCTGGGTCGATTCGGAGCGAAGTTGGAGCGATCGCGCATCGGGACTCAACTGCTGGTTCCTTCGGGTCGATGGAAAGGGTTGGGCGCTGCCGGGTGGCGGAGGAGTCGATCGATGTCGAAGGTGACAGTCCATGATGTCGAAGGCGACGGCCACCGCGATGACCACGATCGCCGTCGAACCGATCGCACCGACCTGATCGTTCGGGTCGACTATTCGACGGTGGACGAGTTGTTCTCGGAGTTCACCCGCGACATCAACGAAGGCGGGCTCTTCATCGAGACTGAGAAGCCCAAACTGATCGGTACCGAAGTGACGATGCGATTCAACCTGCCCGGAAGCCGCGATGGTGTGGAGACGATCGGTCGCGTCGTGCGTATTTCATCGGGCGATGAGTTCTCGCCACCGGGCATGGGAATAGAGTTCGACGAACTGACAGACGCCGATCGAGCGCGAATCAATGATCTGATCCGTGCGCTCCGGAGCACAGTCCCGAACGCCTGAAGGCTGATCGGTTGCTGTGCACTAATTTGGAGCGAGTCGGCGTCTGGTGACGCCGCGAAGCGGGATTCAGAAGGGGATGTCGTCACCAGGTGACGGGACATCGCCCCCCGTATCAAGGTGGGAGCCACCCCTTGAAGGATCACCCGCCGGTGTGGGTCCGGTGCTGCCGTCGCCCTTCGGACCACCACCGAGGAACTGGACGGTCTGCGCGTTGATTTCGGTGGTGTGGCGCTTGTTGCCGTCCTTGTCTTCCCATTCTCGAGTCTGGATCCGCCCCTCGACGTAGACGGGCCGACCTTTGGCGAGATACTGCGCGCAGAGTTCTCCCAACTTCCCCCACACCACGATCCTGTGCCACTCGGTGCGTTCGATCTTCTCCCCGCTCTTGTCCGTCCAATTTTCAGACGTCGCGAGGGTGAAATTCACAACGGCCTGACCGTTCTGCGTGTATCGCAACTCGGGGTCGCGGCCGAGATTCCCAACCAGGATCGCTTTGTTGACGCCGGCCATAGAGACGAGGGCTCCGTCGGGACAGGGGTTACCGCTGATGATCCCGACACGTCGAACAGCAGTCAATAGCGACTCGGCGTTCACGCCGCGGGTCGCGCGGCGCATGGCGTCGGACCGAGGCTGCCGTTACTCTAGGGCCGCGTTTCCTTTCCGGGGGGTGAGGACGTAATGCTGCTGGCTGTTGGCCGATTCCGTTCGAAGCTCGACGGCTCTTGGCGCTGCGCGTGTGCCACGCGCCCCTTGCGTCGCGAGGCTGGTCATTGGATCCGGTCGCGGCTCGTCGGAGTCAGCGTTGGCTAAGGCCTTGGCCAGGCGAAGCCGCGCGCGACGAGGAGGCGACGAATCCTCGGGATCCGGAATTGCCACTGCGCTTCGAGGCGAAGTAGCGGGTGTCTGCGTACTGGGTCTCGCAGCGCTGGCAGCGCTAGCGCTTGCCACGCGGTCCCCGTCCGATCCGCTCCTCTCGCTCGATCCCGTCGCCAACGCAGCAGGCATCGTGGGCGCCAATCTTGCGGGAGCCCTCATCGGCGTGCTGGGCTGGGGCAGCATGGCCCTGGTCGCAGCACTCGCCTTCATCGGCGTTCGCCTGGTACTCGGACAGGGTCTGCCGCCGATCAGGTCTCGCTTCTGGGTCGGCAGCACACTCCTGGTCGTTGCAACGGCGACGATTCCCCCGATCCTGGACTTCCTCGCGCCTGGTCGCCTCGGCTCACCGGAAGGCGGGCTGCTCGGTGCGAGCCTTTCGTCCGGTGAGCGGCTGATGCTGAGTGCCTGGGGTGCCTTGCTGTTCAATGGTCTGCTTCTCGCGATCGGCGTGCTCAGCATCACGGGCATCTCAACTGGCGCGGCACTGCGCGCGCTCGGCGCCGGGGCAACCGTGGGCGGGGCGGCGGTAGCTCGAGCATCCGCGCTCGTCGTGTCCGCAGTCGGGTTGATGTGGGCCGGCCTCGCCGGAGCAGCGCGACAGATCGCGGCGAGGGCCGCTCGTGGTTTCTCGGAATTCGGCGTCTGGCGGGCAAGGCGGTCGAGGCGTGAGCGCGTTGCTGAATTGCGTGGCTCCGAAGAGTCGCCCGTCGCGATTCCCGACCCGGGAACGCGCAAACCGATCAGCTCCCAACGTGACGAAACCGGTCGTTCTTCCCGGCGGTCGGGCGGAGGGGACGAGATCCAGATCGTCGATCACAACGACACGCGCCAGCGTGACAAGAAGCCGGAGCAGGAGGTTTTCCGGTTCTCCGACGCCAGCCGCCAGCGCCCGTTCAAGTTGCCTGATCCGGCGATTTTCGGCATGCCGCCCGCGGATTCGCGCACCTTCGACCGCGACAGCCTCCTGATGAATTCGCGAATCCTCGAGAAGAAGCTCGCCGATTTCGGCGTGCAGGGGCGCGTCGTGCGGGTCCATCCCGGCCCCGTGATCACCATGTACGAGTACGAACCGGCGGCCGGAATCAAGGTGAACAAGATCGTCAGTCTCACCGACGATCTCGCGATGGCGCTGCGTGCGATTTCCATCCGGATCATTGCGCCGTTGCCCGGCAAGAGTGTCGTAGGGATCGAGGTTCCGAATCCCCAGCGCGACACCGTCTATCTGAGGACCGTGCTCGAGTCGGAAGCGTTCCGGAAGCATGACTCGGCACTGGCCGTCGCAATGGGGATGGACATCTTTGGCAATCCCGTGATCTCCGACCTGGCGAAGATGCCGCACCTGCTCGTCGCCGGTTCCACGGGCACAGGCAAGAGCGTGTTTCTGAATTCCTTCCTTTGCTCGCTGCTGTGTCGCGCCACGCCGGATCAGCTGAAGCTCCTGCTGGTCGATCCGAAGCTTCTCGAGCTCTCCATCTACGAGGGGATCCCGCATCTCATCGCAGACGTCGTCACGAACCCGAAGCGTGCAGCTGCTGCGCTCCAGGGAATCGTGCGCAAGATGGAAGAGCGGTATCAGATGATGAGCGCGGTCCAGGTGCGAAACATCGACCAGTTCAACGCCAAGGCTCGAGAAGAACTTGCCGCGGGCAACAAGACTTTCCGCCTCAAACCCAATCCAGGTGTCGAGCAAGGGGACGAAGTCGAGTGGAGCGAGATGCCCTTCATCGTCGTGGTGATCGATGAACTCGCGGATCTCATGGTCATGGTCGCCAAGGACGTCGAAGAGTCCTTGCAGCGCCTTGCCCAGATGGCCCGTGCGGCGGGGATCCATCTGGTGCTCGCGACTCAGCGCCCGAGCGTTGATGTCCTGACGGGCGTAATCAAGGCCAACTTCCCGTCTCGGGTTTCCTTCCAGGTGTCGTCTGCGATCGATTCGCGGACGATTCTCGACCAGAAGGGCGCAGAAAACCTGTTGGGTATGGGAGACATGCTGTTTTTGCCTCCGCGTACGGCCGTGCTGGAGCGTCTTCACGCACCCTTCGTATCCGAGAAGGAAGTCGTCGAGTTGGTCGCGTTTCTGCGGGATCAGGGCAAGCCGGTGTTCGACGAGGATCTCGTCAAGCTCGCAGACGAAAGCGGCGAAGCCGGCGGCGTATCAGCCGAAGACGTCGACGAGATGTTCGATCAGGCCGTGGCGGTCGTCAGTGAAACCCGAAATGCATCCATCTCCTACGTTCAGCGAAGACTGAAGATCGGCTACAACCGAGCTGCCAGGATCATCGAACACATGGAGAACGAGGGGATGGTTGGCCCGCAGATCGGTACACGGCCTCGTGAGGTCTTCATGCGGGATCCAAACGAGGAATAGGCGCGCGCTCCGACCCGGTGGTCGGGAGCCGGTGTCCAAGTCGCTGATGAGATCTCCTCTAGACCCCGCGTGGATTCTGCAGCTCGTTGTCGCGATGCTGCTCATCGGAGCGCCGTCGGGCGCCGGAGCCGAGTCGCCGGTCGCGAAGCCTGCCGCCGACCCGTGCGACGAGGCGCGAGCCAAAGCAGTGTCCGAGATCGTGCAGCGGCGATACGACGCGATGAAGGGGCTCGCTGCCGATTTCGATCAATGGACGGAGTCGGTCGTGCTTTCCGTCGGTGCCGTCGGCATCGAGGAAGCGGATTCCGGACACTCGAGCGGTCATGTGATCTTCGCCAAGCCTGGCCGGATGCGGTGGGAATACCGTGTGCCCGAAGAGAGCTACGTGATCTCCGACGGGCGGATCCTGTGGATCCATGACGTAGCCGCCAAACAGGCGACGCGGGTGCCGGTGGGTGAGGAGTACCTCACCGGCGCAGCGCTCCAATTCCTGCTGGGCGAGGGCAACCTGGCCGACTCCTTCGTGATCTCGCCGGGCGAATGCTCGTCCGGGCTCGTCGAACTCGACCTGCGGCCCCGCAAGCCAACCAGCTACGAGCGACTCAGCATGACGGCAGCTCCGGACACGGGTTTGATCACCGAAACATCGATCATCGATCTGTTCGGGAATCGCACCCGAATCCGATTCCACAACATCGTCGTCGACCAACTCCCGGGAGACGAGGCGTTCAAGTTCGTTCCGCCGTCGAATGCTGAGATCCTCGACCTCTCGAACGCGAACTGAACGATGTGCGATCGGGTCGAGCCGGGCCGGGCCGTTCGGTATCGCTCCGAGAGAGACGCCCCAGCTTCTTGCCGACGCCCTCGAGTCGAGGGTGCCGTTTCACGGAACAATCCTTCCGTGAATTCAGTACGCCGCAACAATTGGCGGAGCAGAAAGCCCACGTCGGACGGTCGCCCGCCTTTTCGACTTGCCGTCTGTTTTCCGGCGGTCTGCGTCCGAATGAAGCTTTCGGCGTGGGCACCGCAACCAATTCGTCGATCAATAGAACGACTGCAGGCAAACCAATGTCGGAGGTTCCAGGGTGGTGCCGTGCCGGCACTTCGACCGGCCATCGATCGCCACGCTTCGTCGGGAGTACAAATGCACCGACCGTGCTGTCTCGATCCCGTGACTCCTCCGTGTCGGACGGTCAGTTACGAAATCCGATGCGCACCTCACGAGGTTGACACGTCGAATGCAGCGGATAGAATCGTTTATGGGCAAAAGATCCATTATTCCGGGAGGTTCGACGTTCTCGGCGATTACCGGTTGCGCGTCTCTGGCTTCTCCGGTCAGCACCCACCGTCCTCGGAGTGTGCGTCGATCGGTCCGCTCCGATCGGCTCCAGATCAGGCGTTACCGCCGCAGATCGAACTGGGTCGGACCAACCCACGGTTCTCCTCGCGAAAGCAAAATCCCGTGATCCGTGCGCGAGTCAGAACTCTCGGAACCGACTCTCGGTACGTCGCGATGACGGCGGTAGCGCACCCCAAGATCCGGGCTCAGGCATTTTGGGCACGCCGATTGCTTGTCTTGTTGGCCTGAGGTTTTCCGTGTCGGGCGGCTGAGAAGTCGAACGAGGAGATGGCGCGATGAGCGAGCAGGATTCGGAAGCGGGCGGCCGGAAGGGATTCGTGCGGGACGTCATGAGACGGATATCCCCGTCGGGAGGGCGGCCGGACGAAGAGGCCGAGGCGCCCGCGCGAACCGAGGGGCTGCACGAGAGTGACGTAGAGCAACTTCAGGACGCAATCCGATTCTTCGGCAGTGATTCGACCGAATTCCGGAACAGGCTGGATCGCGTGTTGGCTGATTTCGACACTCTGCGACGTCGGTACGAGCAGGCCCGTACCCAGCAGCGCGATTCGGAGCGCCAGAACGAGAAGCTGGTCGGAATGCTGCAGGAAGCGAAGCAGCAGATCGAACTCCTCAAGGAGGAGGTCGACAAACTCTGCGCACCTCCCAATTCCTACGGGATCTTCCTTCGCGCCAACAAGGATGGCACGGCCGAGTTGCTGATTGACGGGCGCCCGATGCGTGTGAACGTGCATCCCAATCTGGACCCGTTCCAGCTCGAAGATGGGCAGATGGTCGTGCTGAACGAAGCGTTCAACATCGTCGAAGCCGCGGGCTACACGAGCCGTGGAGAAGTAACGACGGTTGTCGACACTGTATCCGAGAACCGGGTCCTGGTTCTCGGGCATACCGACGACGAACGAGTGGTGACGATCGCTGAGCCGCTTCGTCGCGAAAAGATCCGAGTGGGCGATCGGTTGCTCGTCGATCCGCGCACTCAATACGCATACGAGAAGATGCCGAAGTCGACGATCGAAGAGGTCATGCTGGAGGAGATCCCCGATGTCACCTACGACGACATCGGTGGCCTCGGGGACCAGATCGAGATCCTTCGAGACTCGGTGGAGCTGCCGTATCTGTACCCGGAGATCTTCGCGGAGCACGAGCTGAACCCGCCGAAGGGAATTCTGCTCTACGGCCCGCCGGGTTGCGGCAAGACGCTCATCGCCAAGGCGGTGGCGAATGCCCTGGCGAAGAAGATCGAGAAGCGCACCGGCAAGGCCACCACCGCGTTCTTCCTGAACGTGAAGGGCCCCGAGCTCCTGAACAAGTACGTGGGTGAGACCGAATCGAAGCTGCGCGAAGTGTTCAAGAAGGCACGAGAGAAGGCTAGCCAGGACGTTCCGGTCGTCGTGTTCTTCGACGAGATGGACTCACTGTTCCGGATGCGTGGCTCGGGAATCTCCTCGGACATGGAAGCAACCGTGGTCGCACAGTTCCTGTCGGAGATCGATGGTGTCGAATCGCTGCAGAACGTCATCGTCATCGGAGCGAGCAATCGCCAGGATCTGATCGACCCTGCGGTGCTTCGCCCAGGCCGACTCGACCTCAAGGTGAAGGTCTCACGACCGGACGCCAAGGCGGCACGTGAGATATTCCGAAAGTATCTCACTCCCGGATTGCCGCTCCACGAGTCCGCCCTGACGAAGTTCGGCGCCGATCGTCAAGCCACGTGCGATGGCATGATCGATGAGGTGATCGAGAACATGTACGCAACCGGGGACGACAACAAGTTCCTCGAGGTCACCTACGCGAAGGGCGAGCGGGAGATCTTCTACTTCAAGGATTTCTCGAGTGGCGCGATGATCGAAAACATCGTCGCTCGCGCGAAGCGCAAAGCAGTAAAGCGCACGATCGACAACGACGAGCGCGGTATCAAAGTGAGCGACATGATCGAGTCGGTCCGCGAAGAGTTCAAGGAGAACGAAGATCTGCCGAACACGACGAACCCCGACGACTGGGCACGCATTTCTGGACGGAAGGGCGAGCGGATCATCAACGTCCGGACTCTGATCACCGGTGTCGAGCGGAAGGAGCAGATGGTCGAGACTGTCACTGCGGGACAGGGCCAATACCTCTGATTCCTGGTGGGCGGGTCGGATGGCGATGAGCGTCACGCACCGCGAGGGGAACGGATGCGAAGGTGGATCCAGTACCTTCCGGCTCGTCTTGTGGCACCCTGGATACACGGGCGGTAACACGAGCATCGCTGGGGGCGGGAGACACGATGGCGATACCGACGGTCATGGGAACCGAGATCGAGTACGGGATCATCGTCAAGGACGATCCCGACTTCGATCCGATTTCCAGCTGTGTACTGCTGGTCAACGCCTACCGCGAGGATCCCGACGGCAAGATCCTCTGGGACTATGACCAGGAGAACCCCCTTGCCGACGCACGTGGATTCCAGGTGGATGGCGAGAAGTACACGCCGAATCAGCAGGAAAACATCGCGCGCAACAAGACCCTGATCAACGGAGCGAGGTACTACGTCGACCACGCGCATCCGGAGTACTCCTGCCCGGAAGTGACGAATGCCCGGGATCTCGTCATCCACGAGAAGGCAGGCGAACGCATAGTCGAAGTGAGCCGCCGCGAGGCCAACACACTGTTGCCCGATGGAGCGGTCATGTTGCTCCACAAGAACAACAGTGATCGCAAGGGCAACAGCTACGGATGCCATGAGAATTATCTCATGGATCGCCGCACTTCATTCAAGCGAATCGTCGAGCACCTGCTCCCGTTCTTCGTCACCCGACAGGTGTACTGCGGTGCCGGCAAGGTGGGCAGCGAGAATCGCGGACACGCTTGCGACTTCCAGCTCTCCCAGCGGGCAGATTTCTTCGAGACTGAAGTCGCACTGGACACGATGGTCAAGCGCCCGATCATCAACACGCGCGACGAACCACACGCCGATCGGGACAAGTACCGCCGCCTGCACGTGATCGTAGGCGATTCGAACATGAGCGAGTACACGATCTATCTGCGCAACGGCATCACGGCGCTCGTCCTGTCGATGGTGGAAGACGGCGCGATCACACGGGACATGTCGATGCGGGATCCGGTTCGTGCGATCAAAGAGGTTTCGCATGACCCGACTCTGCGACACGCAGTCTCGCTCGACGCCGGGACGAAGATGACGGCGGTCGAGGTCCAGCACGAGTATCTGGAAATGGCCCTCACGTACGCAGAAAGGCACCCGCTCGACGCAGTGACCCGGGACGTGCTCGAGAAGTGGCAATACGTAATGGAACGACTCGCCAGCGATCCGATGAGCCTGACCCGCGAGATAGACTGGATTGCGAAGAAGCATCTGATCGAGAATTTCATGGCGAGGAAAGAGCTTGCCTGGGACGACTCCAGGGTCCGGATGCTCGATCTGCAGTATCACGACACACGCCCGGACAAGGGCCTGTACCACATGCTCGAGCGCCAGGGGCAGATGGAGCGGATCGTGACGGACGACGAGATCAACGGCGCCGTCTACAACCCGCCCAGCGACACTCGCGCGTATTTCCGGGGCGAGTGCCTTCGGCGCTTCCCTGGCGAAGTCTTCGGGGTCAATTGGGACTCGATTTCATTCGGCTTCGATGACGAACCGATCAAGCGAATCATGATGTCCGAGCCGCTGAAGGGCACGAGGGAGCATGTCGAGGAGCTGCTGGAGCGATCCAGCAGTGCGGCAGAGCTTCTCGTCAACATGGGCTCCTAGGAGCCGATGGCGTGTCCAGGATCGCTCGAGCAAGACAGGAAGAGGTGGACCATGGCAAGATTCATCCGCAGCATGGACGTTCGAACGGATCCGGCAAGGCGCGATTCTCTGCACATCCCGATGGCGGCGGCAGGCGAGCAGAAGCAACAGAAGAAGAGCGACGACGGCGGTGAGTCCGGTGGCTCCGAGGGCGAGGGCTCGAAGAAGATCGCGAAAAAGGGCGAAGAGCTGAAGGAGGAGATGGATTCGCTCATGGACGAGATCGATTCGGTACTCGAGGAGAACGCCGAGGAGTTCGTTAAGAACTACGTCCAGCGGGGCGGTCAGTAATCGACCGATCCGGAAGGCGTTCACGAGAGTGATCGGCACGATCGACGTCGAATTGCGCAAGCTGCCACCGGCGTCACCGGTGGCTGGGGGGAATCGGTGTCTTTCCAAGGCAGGTATCGGGGTTCGAGCTTCTTCGAACTCCTGCAGCTGGACCACGCGCAGCTGATGCCAGATCTGTCGGCATGGGGACGGGAGGTCGCGCATCTCACACCCCACGGCACGACGGTACTCGCGATGAAGTTCGCTGGCGGGGTGCTTGTGGCCGGTGACCGGCTGGCGACGGCGGGACATTCGGTCGCATCGCGAGACGTCGTCAAGGTGTTCGCCACCGACAACCATTCGCTGATGGCGATCTCCGGCGCTGCCGGGCCGTCGATCGAGATGGCTCGAATCCTCTCGATCGAGCTCGAGCACTACGAGAAGATCGAAGGAGAGCCGCTCGAACTGGATGGCAAGGCGAACAAGCTCTCGCAGATGATTCGACAGAATCTTCCTGCTGCGATGCAGGGCCTTGCCGTCGTACCGTTGTTCGCCGGCTTCGACCTCCGACGGAAGGAGGGTCGACTCTGGAAGTTCGACATCACGGGCGGTCGCTACGAGGAGACGGAATTCGACTCGACTGGATCGGGCGGACTGTACGCGCGCGAGGCTCTCAAGCATGGTTGGAAGCCCGGCCTGACTGTGATCGAAGCGGTCACGCTTGCCGTTGCCGCACTGACGGCTGCAGCGGACGAGGATCGGGCGACAGGCGGTGTCGATCTCGAACGTCGGATCTTTCCGGTCGTCAAGCTGTGCTCGTCACGCGGTGTCGATGACGCCGCTGAAAGCGACATCGAGCAGGCCTATCGCGCGCTGATCGTCCGCCGACTCGCTGGGGAGATCAATCAATGAGCATGCCGTTCTACGTGTCTCCCGAGCAGGTGATGGCCGACAAGGCCGAGTTTGCCCGCAAAGGCATCGCTCGAGGCAAGTCGATCGTTGCTCTCGAATTCCTGTCGGGTGTCCTTCTGATCGCAGAGAACGCGACCAGCCTTTCGAAGGTCGGCGAGATCTACGACAGGATCGCATTCGCGGGAGTCGGAAAATTCAGCGAGTTCGATCAGATGAGAAAGCTCGGCGTGAGATTCGCCGACATTCGCGGTTTCCAGTACAGCCGCGAGGATGTACGCGGTCACGCCCTTGCGAATGCGTATTCCCAGGCGATCGGTGAAGTCTTCACCCGTGAGATGAAGCCGCTGGAGATCGAGGTGATCGTCGCCGAGGTGGGGGACGACCGCTACGAAGATCACAAAGAGAACGCTCTCTATCGCATCGCCTTCGACGGCTTTATCAGTGATCACCACGGCTACTGCGTCATCGGTGGCAGCGTGGACGACGTGGAGTCGGTGCTCCGGACCAACTACCGTGACGGCATGACGGCCCCGGAGGCGGTCAAGCTCGGACGCCGCGCTTTGGACACCGGCGCTGAACGAGGTGCCGGTCTGACAGAGAACACCCTGGAAGTCTGTACTCTCGAGCGGTCGCGGGTCGGTCGCAAGTTCAAGCGTCTGTCGACCGATGAGGTAAAGAGTATGTTGGAAGCCTGATTCGGGAGGGGTATCGGGGTCTCGGACCACTCCAGGCTTCGGGTCGGAACACGGGGATGCGCCACGAGTCGAGCTTGACGTTGGAACCCCGGTTGGGTGACCACAACTCAAAGAGAAGTGCCCGGGTCGCAGTACCGCGGCCCAGTCAGAAGCGGGAGCGGGTCAGACCGCGAAATGCAGAAGCGGATCTACGGCATCGAGACGGAGTACGGGATCATCTTCACGCCCGAAGGGCGGAAGACTCTCCCCGTCGAGAAGGCGATCCGATTCCTGTTCGAGAAGCTCATCACGACCGAGCACTTCTTGAACGTGTTCCTCGAGAACGGCGCGCGCTTCTATCAGGACACCGGCTGCCATCCCGAATACGCCACGCCCGAGTGTGCTTCGCCGAAGCAGTTGATCATCTACGACAAGGCGGGAGAGAGGATCCTCGAGGACCTTCAGGCGTACGCCGAAGAGAAGATCCGCGAGGAGCGGATTCCCGGGAAGCTGTCGATCTTCAAGAACAACACGGACTTCGTCGGCAACAGCTACGGCTGCCACGAGAACTACCTCGTCGATCGGGACGTGGATTTCTACTACTTGGCCGAGCAGTTGATCCCGTTCCTCGTCACGCGTCAGATCTACACCGGCGCGGGCAAGGTCTTCCAGACCCAGGACGGCATCCACTACTGCGTGAGCCAGCGAGCGCAGCACATCTATCAGAAGATCTCGGGCACGACGACCAACGATCGCTCGATCATCAATACCCGCGACGAACCTCACGCCGACCGCGAAAAGTACCGCCGGCTCCACGTGATCGTGGGCGACTCGAACATGAGCGAGTACACCAACTTCATCAAGGTCGGGACCTGCTCGATCGTGCTTCAGATGATCGAGGACAATTACATCAACAAGGACTTCACCCTGCGCAATCCGGTGAAGGCGATCAAGGACATCACGTACGATGTCACTTGCAAGCGTCGACTGCGTCTCGACAACGGTCGCGAATACTCGCCGATCGAGATCCAGCGCGAGTATTGCGAGATGGCGCAGAAGTACATCGAGCAGTACCCGGTGAATGACGAGCACAAGCAGGCTGTCTACATGTGGCAGCACGTGCTCGACTGCCTCGACGACGATCCCAACAAACTCGATCGACAGGTGGACTGGGTGATCAAGCGCCGCTTGATCGAGTCATACATCGATCGACACGGCACATCCTGGAGCGATCCGAAGGTGTTCATGCTGGACCTGCAGTACCACGACATCCAGCGTGCACGAAGCCTCTACTACCTGTTGGAGCGCAACGGCGCGGTCGATCGCGTCTTCACCGACGCGGAGGTCGACGTCGCGAAGACCGAGCCGCCGCCGGACACACGCGCCCGTATGCGGGGAGAGTTCATCAAGCTCGCCCGGGAAAACTCGATCCAGTACGACCTCGATTGGTCGAACATCCGTCTCGGCAATCTCTTGAACGTCCGGGTCATCTGCAACAATCCGTTCGAGACCGACACCGAGAAAGTCGCCGAACTGGTCCGGACGATCCAGAAGACCAACCTGCGCAAGACCAGCCTGTCGAAACTCGTAATCCAGTCGTAGCGTGATCCGTCGCGCCCCTCCGTCCGTTTCTGGGTGACGTCGACGAAGAGCCTCCGGCTACCGTGTGCCCGATCGATCTGCAACACTGCGTGCGTCCTGATCCGACGTCGAATTTTTCGGTCGTCGGAACGAAACGGTTTCCGACCGGGCGACTGGATTCGCGATCCACGTCCCGAGCGATAAAGGTATTCAAATCATGGCCGCACCCGATTCGCCTCCCGGACTCTCCGTAGTCTCCGATGGCGCAGCCTCCGCGAAATCGAACCCGAAGCGGAACGAGCCGATCGCCCGAACGACGGCGCCGAAACAGGCGGGGCGGAGCGGCGCTCCCTGGTGGCTGGTCGCCGTTGTGGCCGTCGTCGGCATGATCCTTTTCATCACGCAGTTGCAGCGCGCGAACCGTCTCGACTCACGGGTCACCTCGCTCACCGATGAACTGGCCTCGACGGGCCAGCAACTGGAGATCGCGAATCTGCACCTGGTGGCCCATCAGTCACATCTCCAGCGGGTCCGGGAGAACGTGGCCGCGCTGAGCGATCAGGTTTCGGGCCTGCAGGCCTTGGCTGATCGCGACCCACTGGCCCCCTCCGAGATCCCCGAGGTATCGGCATCGCAGACGTCCGAATCGAATTCCGACGCCATCCAGTCGGATGCGGACGGCTTCGACGAACAGACTGATCCGGCGCCCGCTCTCACTGACGCGGACGGCTACTACTGGCGTGCCGATTCGGCCGCCCCCGCCCCCGTCAGTGATGCCGACCAGCGTGCGATCCTCGACGGCGAACAGGCGACTACGCTCTCGGACGACTGAGCGCTGAGGGATCGGGTCCAGGATTCAGAGTCACGAAACGCCCGGCAGGAGCCATCCGCAGGGCGTGTTCGCTCGCGTCTGGCGCTCGCCTCGGGGCGTCGGACCACCGCCCACCGGGTTGCCGATGACGCCTCTCGGAACGCGCTGTCGTCACCCGGCGCGCGAATCCGTCCCTGGCGCGCGGTGTTCGACTCAAGGTCTGCTGGTAGTTGCCGATCAGTTCTTCCAATGAGAGTTCCCGGCCAATCGGGCCGAGCGGAACACCTGGAAGGACACCCTCATGTTGCTCGATTCCATCGCGGGATGGTTCTCTCACGACCTCGCCATCGACCTCGGAACCGCGAACACCCTCGTCTACAGCCGCGGCAGGGGCCTCGTCTGTTCTGAGCCCAGTGTGGTCGCCGTGACCGAGAAGAATGACGGACGTGGTCAGCGCGTCCTGGCCGTCGGTCACGCCGCCAAGGAGATGCTCGGCCGCACGCCCGGCTCGATCCGCGCGGTCCGGCCGATCAAGGACGGCGTGATCGCGGATTTCGAGATCACCGAAGCGATGCTCCGCTACTTCATCCAGCGCGCCCACAATCGGCGCACGCTGGCCCGCCCGCGGATCGTCGTCTGCGTTCCGCCCTGCATCACGAGCGTGGAGAAGCGCGCGGTCCGCGAGTCGGCGATCTCCGCCGGTGCGCGCGAGGTCTTCCTGATCGAAGAACCGATGGCGGCTGCGATCGGGGCCGGACTCGATGTGACTGCACCGACCGGCAACATGGTGGTGGACATCGGGGGCGGCACCACGGACGTCGCGGTGATCTCGTTGTCAGGCATCGTCACGTCGCGCTCCATCCGAACCGGTGGCGACAAGATGGACGAGGCCATCATCAACTACGTCAAGCGCAAGTACAACATGCTGATCGGCGAACGCACTGCCGAGAGCGTGAAGATGACGATCGGAACGGCTTCGACCGAGACCAAGGTCTCGTCGATGGAGATCAAGGGTCGGGATCTCGTGGCCGGCATCCCGAAGGTCGTCGTGACGACCAGCGAAGAGATCCGCGAGGCCCTCATCGAGCCGATCCACGCGATCGTCGAGACCGTGCATCTGACCCTCGAGAAGACGCCGCCCGAGCTCGCCGCCGACATCATCGACCGCGGCATCATGCTCGTGGGCGGAGGCTCGCTGCTCCGCGACCTGGATCAGGTGCTTCGCCAGGAGACCAAGCTGCCGATCCTGCGCAGCGAGGATCCCTACACCGCGGTCGTTCACGGCGCCGGTAAGGCGTTGGAGAACATCGCGCTGCTGCGCGAAGTCGCGCTCAGCTGAGGTCCGTTCCAGGGACCGGAACCGACTCCTGATCGGTTCGTCGAGCGCTGATTCTCGTTCGGACGCGTATCGCGATCGGATCCGGGTGCCGAGCCCGAGCGTGACACCGCTCCCGATCGCGGTTCCCGATTGGCGCCCTTCCGCATTCTGCGTGACATTGGGCGCCCTCATGGATGACGGACGCGTGACGAGGGGTGGGCGCGACCCCTACTTCTCCCACTGGGCGGATCAAGCCGCCCAGCGCAGCATCCAGGCGTTCGGACGTGATGGCGTCATCACCGTCGCGGCCGGGATCACGCCGTCGGGCGTCGTCCACGTCGGAAACTTCCGTGAAGTCATCACTGTCGATCTCGTCGCCCGCTCGCTCCGCGATCAGGGCGCGGAAGTCCGGTTCATCTACTCGTGGGATGATTTCGACGTGTTCCGCAAGGTTCCAGCGGGCATTCCCGAGCGCGGCATGCTCGAAGAGAATCTCCGCCGCAGCGTTGCGGACGTGCCCGATCCCTTTGGCGATCACGACAGCTATGCGACCCACTTCATCGCGCAGTTCGAACAGAGTCTTCGCCCGCTCGCGATCGAACCCGAGTTCATCCGCCAATCGGGTCGCTATCGAGCGGGACGCTACGCGAAGGGAATCCGCAGGGCGCTCGAATCGCGAGATGTGATCCGCGCGATCCTGGATCGGCATCGAACCGAGCCGCTCGACGAGGCCTGGCTTCCGCTCGCCGGGTTCTGCGGTACCTGCAGACGCGACGACGTGACGTTTCGCTGGGATGGCGACTGGGTGGTCGATTACTCGTGTGCTGCTTGTGGGCACGCGGCCAAGGTCGACCTACGCGAGGGAGGCGACATCAAGCTCGCCTGGCGTGTCGACTGGCCGATGCGCTGGGCCGAGGAGGGCGTGGTCTTCGAGCCAGGCGGCAAGGACCACAGCTCGGCGGGTGGAAGCTACGACACGGCGCGCGAAATCGTCGTGGAGGTGTACGGTGGGACCGCGCCGCAGTACGTGGCCTACGACTTCGTCCGTGTGAAGGGCCGCGGCGGCAAGATCTCGAGTTCGTCGGGAGACGTGGTGACCGTCGCGGACTGCCTCGAAGTCTACGAGCCCGAGATGCTTCGCTGGATCTTTGCGAGCCAGCGCCCGGGAAGCGAGTTCCAGATCTCGTTCGACGCCGACGTGATCAAGTTGTACGAGGACTTCGATCGGTCTAGACGCCTCGCCCACGAGGCCGAGGACGGATCGAAGTCGGACGAGAAGCGCCGGGTCGTCCGACGGGCTTTCGAACTCTCCTCGCTGGACGGTCGGCAGATCACACCGGGCAGCCCGGTTCCCTTCGTTCCGCCGTTCCGGGGACTGTCCGTGGTCGTCCAGGCATTCGACGGCGACCTCGATCGTGCCGTCGCCCACTACGAGAACACCGGTGAGGTCACAACGGATGTCGAGCGCGATCTGTGCCGCCAACGTGCCCGTTGCTGCTGGAACTGGATCGCAGCCTTCGCTCCCGAGGAGTTCCGCTACGGCGTGCGGACCGAGCCAGTGGTGCGCGAGCTCGACACCGAGCATCGGGTCGTGCTCGAACGGTTGATCGATGTGCTGCGCGGTGCGCCCACGATCAGCGAGAAAGACCTGATTCCGCACATGAAGACGCTGTGCGAGGGAACGACGCTGACCCTCAAGGCCTTCTGTCCGCTGGTCTACGACCTGCTGGTCGACCGCGATCATGGGCCCAAGCTGACGACACTGCTCACGACGATCGGAGGTGAGCGCGCGCTGCCGCTGCTCGTCCCGACGCTTTCGGCACGCTGAGCCGGCGCAAGGTGGTGGATCGCGGGCAGGCAGCCCTCACGTGATCTACTTCGTCCGCCATGGCGAGACGGTCTGGAATCGTGCTGGCCGTGTGCAGGGAAGGGCGGACTCGCCGCTCACGGAACGCGGCGTCGCCCAGGCACGCGCCTATGGGCGGAATCTGGCCGTGACGCTGCGCGACGATCGATCGGTCCGTCTGCACACCAGTCCGTTGGGCCGCGCGCGTCGGACTGCTTCTCTGATCGCGGAAGCGCTCGGATTCTCCGAAGACTGCGTCGCGATCGAACCGCGGCTCGCCGAACATGATGTCGGTGGATGGACGGGAAAGACCTGGGCCGAGATCGAGTGCGCCCACGGAGATTCTCCGGAACGGTTGCGTGATTGGCACCATCGGCCGCCGTCCGGTGAGACCCGTGCCGAGATGATGGGACGCGCCGCCGACTGGCTGGCTTCACGCGCCTCGTCGGGCATCGACATCGTCGTCAGTCACGGGGGAATGAGTCGCGCGTTCCGCGCCGCGTATCTCGGGATCCCGGCGTCCGCTGCGGCTGCTCTGCCTACCCACACCCACGGTCGGCTGTATCGGCTCGACGCGGGGGCGATCGTCGAGATCGTCACCGACCCCGACGACCAGCCGGTCGAAAGGCTACTCGGGTGACAGTGCCGCGAGGGCCAGCTGCACCGCAAGCTGCATGTCGCCGCCGATTTCGACCCGGCCGGTCATGAAGGCGTCCTGAGGCGCGAGTTCGCCGCGCCGCAGGGCCTCGAAGGCATCCGCGCCGATCCGTAGCGAGCAGCTCCGCGCTGCATCGCCGTTCGCGCCGCCGAAACTCGCGATCAGAGTCATCGGTGCGCCGCCGGTGAGTTCGATCCGGGCATTTCCCTCGAGCATGCGCAGGTTGCGCAGCCGGCCCGCCGTGAGCTTCATGTCGTCCGGTTGTCCCGCCAACGCGCCGAGGAACCCGAGCACCGAGTCGCCCGACTCACGTTCGAGGGTCTCGAAGGTGTCGAGATCGTGCTGCAGGACGATGAACGGCTTGTGGGTGGCTTGCGGCTCGCTCGCCATGTGGCCCGCACGGATGTTGAGATGATAGGTGCGGTGGCTGTCGCCCAGGTTCACGATGACGTCGATCGTGGCCTCGACTCCACACATCTGCTCGAACAGCAGACGCGCATCGGGATCGCCCGTTGCCGCCTGTTCCTGTCTGGCCAGCGTGCGATTCCACTGGGCGGGTACGCGCTCGCGATAGAAGCCATCGACGTCTCTCGAGGCGGCGTTCATCGGGTTTCGCTCGTTGCGTGCGAACGGCTGCGACGTTGATATCGATCCACGGCTGCGGCGTGCTCCTCGTAGCGGACGGAGAACTCGTGTGACCCGTCGTTCTTCGAGACGAAGAAGAGGTAGTCGGACTTGCGCGGCGTGATCACCGCCCGCAGTGAGTCGACACCCGGGTTCGCGATCGGACCGGGCGGGAGCCCGGGAATGCGATACGTGTTGTACGGATTCGAGTCGTCGCGCAGATGCACTGTGCGGAGGTTGCCGTCGAAGTCCGAGATGCCGTAGATGACGGCCGGGTCGGTTTCCAGCCGCATGCCACGGGCGAGCCGATTCAGGAAGACGGCGGCGATCAGAGGCCGCTCCTCGGGCGCCGCGGTCTCTTTCTCGACGATCGAGGCGAGGGTGACGATCTGGTCCTTCGAGAGCTTCGAACCGATTGCCCGGGCAGCGAGTTCGTTTCGCCAGACGCGTTCGAACTGCTGCACCATGGTGCGCGCGATTTCGTCGGGATCGAGACCCCGCGGCAGGAGATACGTGTCGGGATAGAGATAGCCCTCGAGCGAGTCGCCCGGGACTCCGAGTCGGGCCGCGATCAAAGGATCGGTGACGACTCGGAGGAAGTCATCGCCATCGGTCAATCCGGCATCCTGAAGACGAACGGCTACGTCGGTCAAGCGACTGCCTTCCGGGATCGTGATGGACCACAGTTTGACCCGCCCCGAGGTCACGATTTCGAGGATCTCTCGCGGACTCTGCTCGGCGGAGAGTTCGTACTCGCCCACGTGGAGCCGACCGTCCAGGTCGAGCCAGCGGGCGAGCAGGCGAGTGGCAAGCGCGCTTCGCACCAGGCCAGCATCCGCGAGATTCCGCGCAACGAGCGCCATCGACGCGTCCTGATCGACTTCGAAGAGCTGTGCATCGGCAGAATCGGATGCGGGTTCGAGGCTTATCCGTGCCTGCCGCACGAGGGTGCCGAACAGCAGCGCAGCGATCACGCCGAGGACGACGAAGAAGCGGTTCAACCGAGGCCGCCTTCTGATTCCGATCCTCGATTTCGCCGGAGGTCGAGGTAGGTCCGGAGAATGATCGAGGCGGCCACTTCGTCGACGTGCTTCTTGGAACTTCGCGCGTTCTGTCCCTGGTTGCGCAGGATCCGCTCGGCCTCCTGGCTGGTCCAGCGCTCATCCAGCGTTTCGACGGGGACACCCGACTTCGCCGCCAGACCCTGAGCGAACGATTCAGCCGCCCGGGCTTCCGGTCCCATCCTGCCATCCATGTGTCGCGGCAATCCGATCACGACGCAGCCGACCTCGCGCTCGACGATCAGCGCGCAGAGTGCAGCGAGATCCTGCTTGCGTCCGCGACTCTGCATCACGCCAGCCGGGAACGCGAACTCCGCCTCCGTGTCGGAGAGTGCGAGGCCGATTCGTTTGTCGCCGAGATCCACTCCGAGTATGCGCATGGCGGGGTCCACTGTAGCGGCGCCGATCAGGTCCCGACGGCTCTTCCGGTGCGAGCCGAGGCCAGGATCTGGTGCGCGCGCGACCGCACGGCGGGATCACGATGTTTTTCGGCTCTCTCGATGGCACGGCGGGCTTCTCGGCCGGGGATGGACTCGAGCGCCACCAGTGCAGAGACCTGCAGGTCGCGGAGCTGTTTTCGCCGCAGCATCGAGCTGCGTTCGAGCAGCGCAGCCAGTCTCGGCACGGCCCGCTCGTGACCCACGGCGCCCAGTGCCCGGATCATCTCCCGGGCACGGCGTGGATTGCCATTGCGCCGTGCGCGTTCGAGGGCGGCCAGCAGCGGTTGGACGGCGCGTGGATCGGCCAGAACACCGAGGCAGTGGGCGGCCAGTTCGGGGAGTTCG
>JANOFF010000143.1:0-75881 GCA_031413515.1 bacterium | reverse complement strand
TCGGTGCTCGAAGAACTGGCCGCCGACGCGCGGACAGAGGACGTGCCGCGACTGCGCGGGCAGCTCGGCGCATTCCTGTTCTCAGGTGACGACGTCGACAAGAAGATCGGCGTGTTGTCGGGCGGCGAGAAGGCGCGCGTCGCACTGGCCAAGCTGCTGCTTCGTCCTGTCAATCTGCTGGTGCTCGACGAACCGACGAATCATCTCGATATCGCTTCCTGCGAAGTGCTCGAGCGAGCACTGCAGAGCTACGAGGGAACTCTGGTCTTCGTCTCGCACGATCGCGCCTTCATCAACGCCCTCGCGACCCGCGTCATCGAGGTGAGCTACGGCGTGCTGCGCGAGTTCACCGGCAACTACGACGACTATCTCCATCGCCTGGCACAGCTCGAGGGACGAGCGCAGCCCGCTGCAGTCGAGCAGCCCAGGCCTCCCGCTCGCGAGATCGCGGCCCACGCCGCGATGTCCGGCAGGCCGCGCCGCGAAGCCATTGCTGCGCCCGTGCCCCCGGCCGCCGCGAAGCAGGATCGGCACGAAGACCGGACCCGTCGCAAGAACAGGGACAAGACGGCGCGTCGCGTCTTGAAGATCGAGGAGCAGATCCACGAGCAGGAACGATCCCTCGAAGCACTCGACTGGCGACTCGGTGATCCATCGGTGTACTCGGAGCCGGAAGCACTCACGGCGATCCAATCCGAGCAGGCAGGGATCCGTCAGACGATTGCCGCACTCTACGCGGAGTGGGAGAGGGAGAGCGACGAACTGGCGTCGCTCGAGGACCTTCTCGCCGATTGACGCCCGACGGTCATCGACTTAATCTCCGGCGCCGTGCCCGGGTGGCGAAATTGGTAGACGCGCTAGATTCAGGGTCTAGTGTTCGAAAGGACGTGCTGGTTCGACTCCAGTCCCGGGCACCACCGAGATCCACGGCGCGGACCTCCTTCACGAACGGCAGTTCGCCCTGCACGGCAGATCGAGACCCGAGTCACGCCGCGCTTTCGAACTGCTGCGGCGACTCTCGACGATCGAGCGCGAGCATTGCGACCGAGTCCGGATCCGCGACCCGCAGGAGCCTGATCGCCCCGACCGGCGCCGCCGTCCCGTCTACGAGTGGCCCTCTCGCCTTTGATCCAGCGATCCAGAAGGTCACCGGGATCGCTCCGCCCCGATGAAAGATCGCGAGATCCATTCTGGATTCTCCCGATCGTTTGCTGTCGCCGTCGAACCTGGACGGTGCTCCGGGACGGGACAGTCCCGTCATTCCGATCCGGAAACGAACGCCGCAACGCCGAATCAAGGAAGGAGGAAGGCTCGAACGCGGTGGCGACCCCCTGGATCCGCACCACGTCGAGGGCCGCCTCGCCGACTTCGTGGTTGACCCCTGCCTCACCGCGCGTACTCTCGGGTGCCCCTATGGGACTCGATCCACCAGGAGGACGCGTGCCGAATCCGAGCGACGACAAGGTCCGCATCAAGGATCCCACTGGAGACTTCCTCGAAGTCGACTCCGTCCTGCCGGTCCTGCCCGTCCGGGATCTCGTCGTATTCCCGGGTGTCACGGTCCCCCTCACGATCGGGCGGCGCGGTTCGATCGCAGCACTCGAGGCCGCCGGCCCCAACGGCTTCTTGATCGTGGTGACACAGCGCGACGGCGTCGCCGAGAATCCGGGCATCGAAGAACTGTATGAAGTCGGCACTCTCGTCCGGATGCTGCGCGTGGTCGATGCACGCCGGGATGGTAAACAGGCGCTCGTCGTCGGTATCGCCCGGGTCCGGATCGGTGATGTACTCGCCGAGGAGCCGTGCTTCAAGATCAGTTTCAGCACGATCGAGGAACATCCGACCGACGACGAAGACGCAGCGACCTGGCGCCGGGTCATCACGCTGGCACAGCGCGTCGTCGATCTCCGCGACGATTATCCCAAGGAGTGGAAGTCGTTCATCGCCGAGATCCCGACTCCCGGCATGCTCGCCGACCTGCTCGCCTCGAATCTCTCGATCGGCGGCGAGGACGCCATCGAACTGTTGCGCGATGCGCGGCCGGGCGAGCGGCTTCGGCGTATCGAACGCCACCTCGAGCGCGAAGCCACGATCGCTGAAACACAACGTGCTCTCCGGACCGAAGTCGAGGAGAGCGGATTGGACAAGAAGCGGCGTGAGCGGATGCTGCGATCCAGGATGCGCGAGATCCAGGCCGAGATCGGCGAGAGTGACGTCGGCGCCCGCGAAGTCGACGAACTGCGTGAACGTCTCGAGGCCGCAGATCTGCCAGAGGACGCGCGCGCACAGGCCGAGCGCGAGTTGAAGCGACTCTCGGCGCTGCCCCAGCACGCGCCGGATCGGCACTTGATCCGGACCTACCTCGACTGGATGGTCGAGTTGCCGTGGCGGTTCGAGACGCCGGACGATCTGGACCTCCACAGTGCGAGAGACATTCTCGATGCAGACCATCACGGTCTATCGAAGGTGAAGGATCGCATCCTCGAGTTCCTGGCAGTCCGCAAGCTCGCCCCGGATTCCAAGGCGCCGATCCTGTGCTTCGTCGGTCCACCCGGCGTCGGCAAGACTTCGCTCGGTCGATCGATCGCCCGTTGCATGGGCAGGCGATTCACGCGCGCTTCGCTCGGTGGCGTGCGAGACGAGGCCGAGATCCGCGGCCATCGACGCACCTACGTGGGAGCCATGCCGGGCCGTATCCTTCAGAGCCTCAAGCGAGCCGGAGCCCGCAACGCGGTCTTCCTGCTCGATGAGATCGACAAGATCGGCACCGACTACCGGGGCGATCCGTCGTCGGCTCTGCTCGAGGTGCTCGATCCAGAGCAGAACCACAAGTTCAGCGATCACTACATCGAGACACCCTTCGATCTGTCGCGGGTCCTCTTCATCGCGACCGCCAACACACTCTCGACGATTCCACCGGCCCTGCTCGATCGCATGGAGGTGATCGATATCTCGGGTTACACCGAGTCCGAGAAGCTCGTGATCGCGCGACGTTACCTGGTTCCTCGGCAGCTCGAAGCACACGGGCTCGATTCGAACCGCGTCTCGATCGAGGACGAAGCTCTGAAGAAGATCGTCGGCGAATACACCCGCGAAGCCGGCGTCCGCAATCTCGAGCGTTTCGTCGCGACATTGATGCGGAAGTGCGCCCGCAAGATCGCCGAATCCGGCGCAGATGCGCTCACCCGGGTCGACGTGACACCGGAGTTCGTCGCCGAAGCACTCGGTGCACCCCCGCACCTGCCGGAGGCCGCCGAGCGCACCAGCGTCCCGGGAGTGGCCGTGGGGCTCGCGGTGACTGCCCACGGCGGGGACATCCTCTTCATCGAGGCGACCTCGCTGCCGGGAGGGAAAGGCAAGCGGCTCCGACTCACAGGCCAGATCGGTGACGTGATGCGCGAGTCCGCAGAGGCCGCACTGTCCTGGGTCCGCGCGCATGCGAAGGAACTCGGCCTGACCGAGGCCGCGCAGGCTCCCGGTGAAATCCACCTCCACATTCCGGCCGGCGCCGTACCGAAGGACGGACCATCGGCCGGCATCGCGCTGGTGACGGCGATCGTCTCGGCGCTCTCGAACCAGAAGGCGCGACCGACGGTGGCGATGACAGGCGAGATCTCGCTGCGCGGGCGCGTGCTTCCCGTCGGCGGAATCAAGGGCAAGCTGTTCGCCGCATCCCGGGCCGGTATCGAGACGGTCGTGATGCCACGAAGAAACGAGAAGGATCTCGTCGAGGTACCCGACGACGTCCGGCAGAGCCTGGACATCCGACTGGTGGATACGATCGAGGAAGCCCTGGCGCTCACCCTCGCGCGCGACGGAGCGATCGCGAGCTGACGGGTGCGTCGCCGACGAAGCTACTCTCGCTGTTGTGCGGATCGCGCTCGTCCACGACTGGGTGATCGGATCGAGGGGCGGCGAGCGCGTCCTGGACGCGCTCGCCCAGGCCCATCCGGACGCGCATCTCCATACTCTGATCCACCGACCCGGAACCTCCACACCGGCCATCGACGCCCTGCAGATCCACACATCGCCGCTGAACGAAGTCCCGGGCGTCGAGCGCCACTACCGAAAGCTGCTGCCGCTGTTCCCAGCAGCGATCGGACGGCTGGATCTACGTGGCTACGACCTCGTACTCTCGATCAGTCATGCGGTAGCCAAGAGCGCTCCCGTTCCGGTCGGCACTCCCCATCTTTCCTACTGCCTCACCCCGATGCGGTACATCTGGGATCAGACCGATGCCTATCTCGGACACGGTGTGAAGCGTTGGCTGGCCACCCCGCTGATCGGCGCCCTGCGTCGATTCGACCGATCACACAGCACGCCGGACGATGTCGATCGATTCGTCGCGATCTCGCGAGCAGTCGCGACCCGCATCCGGATCCACTACCGGCGCGACTCGCGGGTCGTGCATCCGCCCGTCGCGGTGGAACGCTTTCGACCGAGCACGCATGCGCCCGCGGACTTCTATCTGCTGGTGGGGGGCTTCGTCCCGTACAAGAAGGAACGGCTCGTCATCGAAGCGTTCCGCCGCCACGGAGGTCGGCTCGTAGTGGCCGGTGACGGTCCCCTCCGAAGGGACGTTGCGAGAACCGCCCCCTCCAATGTCGAGTTCGTCGGGCGCATCGACGACGCGAGCCTCGCCGGACTGTTCGCGGAGTGTCGCGCGCTGGTCTATCCGCAGGAGGAGGATTTCGGCATCACCGCCGTCGAGGCCCAGGCGGCCGGCCGCCCGGTGATCGCCTACGCGGCCGGTGGAGCGCTGGACAGCGTTCGCCCTCTGGCCGACTCGGGATGTCGGTTTCCGGAAGGTTCGTACGA
This sequence comes from bacterium, assembly GCA_031413515.1. Classification (GTDB taxonomy): domain Bacteria; phylum Myxococcota_A; class UBA9160; order UBA9160; family UBA4427; genus TMED88. Next base: position 71,063 of record JANOFF010000143.1, on the reverse strand, counting down.
GCAAGCTGCAACGGGAATCCTGTTCGCTGAGCAGACCGTCGAGGGACTGCTCGCGGCACTCCACAGCTTCGAACGCCACGAGGATGCCTTCGATCCGAAGTCGATTCGCGCCCATGCCGAAGCGTTCTCGACGGATCGTTTCCTGCGCGAGATGGAGAACGAGATCGAAGCGACGATCACTCCGGCTCAGTAGGCGTTGCGACCCCGGAGAGCGCTCGAGATCGTCATCGCCAGGATCTGCAGATCCAGACCGAGCGACCAGTTCTGGATGTAGTAGATGTCGTGTTCGATCCGCTCGTGCAGCGAGGTATCTCCGCGCCAGCCGTGCACCTGCGCCCATCCGGTCAGCCCCGACTTGACCTTGTGCCGCAGCATGTAGCCGGGGATCTCTCGACGGAACTCCTGGATGAACATCGGCCGTTCGGGGCGCGGGCCGACCAGACTCATCTCGCCCCGGAAGACGTTCCAGAGCTGCGGAAGTTCGTCGATCGACATGCGGCGAAGCCACGCGCCGAGTCGTGTCGGACGCGGATCGTCCGGCCGGGACCACGAAGCTCCCTCGCTCTCGGCATCCACTGGCATGCTGCGGAATTTCAGCATGTCGAACTCGCGACCGTCCAGTCCGACGCGGCGTTGCCGGTACAGGACCGGTCCGCCCGAGATCATCCGGATCAGCAGGCCGATCGCAACGAACAGGGGAAGACCGAGTGTCAATCCGAGTGCGCTTCCCACGAGATCGAACGCGCGCTTCTGGACCGAAGACCAGCCGACCAGCGGCGTGTCGCGCAGATTGATGATCGGCAGGCCGTCCAGTTCCTCGACAGAGCTGCGCAGGGTCATGATGTGCAGCAGGTCGGGCACGAGCTTCACGTTTGCAGTCGAGTCCTCGAGCTCTGACAGGATTTTGTCGAGGCGATGCCACTCGTCGCGCGGCAGGGCCAGGATCACTTGATCGATCCGCTCGAGACCGAGGGTGTGCGAGAGATCCCCGTAGCCACCCACGACCGGCACACCGTGGATTTCGCGACCGGTCAACCCGTCGGCCAACACTCCGCGAACGTGCAGCCCGGCTTGTGGATGATCGTGTATCCGCTGGATCACCTCCTCGGCCAGTCGACCGCCGCCGACGACGATCACGAATCGCCGGTTGTATCCCCGTCGCCGCAACCGGCGAAGAGTGGTCCGGACCACGACACGGAACGAAACCAGCAGGAGTGGAGCCGCCACGCTGAAGATCAGCACGACCCCGCGTGAAAACGAGTAGCTCCGAACGAAGAACGAAGCGGCCAACAAGATCACGACACCGGTGGCGTTCGCCTTCACGATGTCGACGGATTCACCGAGCAAGGATCCGAGACGCTTCGGCTCGTACACTCCCGATCGACTCAGCAGCACCCAGCCCACCGGGATGATGGCCAGGAGCGCGAGCGCATACGCGCGAAACGGCGGCACGCCGAGAGGGACATCGATTCCGGTACCGAATCGCAGCCAGTAGGCACCCAGCCACGCGGCCGCCAACAGGGCGAGGTCCGCGAGCATCACCAGGCTCCGAAGGACCTCGCTGTGTCGGTAGAGCACGCCGCCCTCGCCTAACCGGCGTCTTCGGCATCGGCCTCGACGGCGTCCCTGAGTTCGTACAGGAACTCGGGCATCGCCGAGGCGACGCGGCTCCAGTTGGGAATCTGCGGGCTTCCCATCGGATCCCGCACGAAATCGAGGCCAGCCGCGCGCAACGCGCCCGAAAACGTCTCGACTGCGACTTCCTCGGCATGCCGATCGAAGTGCAGTCCGTTCAGCTTCGCATCATTGCTGTAGCTCGCGATGGCATCCTGGGCGGTCCGCAGATACGCGGCGATCATCGTATTGAGGAAGCCCGCCTCGAACTCGACGCCATAGCTCGCGAGGTTGCGGATCAACGACGCGGCGATGTCGCGCACCATTCGATGCAGTCCGAAGCGCGGATCGTGGCCGGACAGGTCCTGATGTTTGTGATCGTAGTTCTCGACGAGTTCGACCTGACAAACCCGCTTCAACGCACTGTTTCGGAAAACCTCGGCCAGCACGCCGACCTCGAGCCCCCAGTCGGCCGGGATCCGATTCGCCCGCGCGAGATCGGTGGTCATCGAACACTCACCGGCCAGGGGATATCGGAAGGACTCGAGATACTCGAGCAGCGGAACCGAGCCGAGCACGGACTTCATCGAGCGCAGCAGCGGCATCATGAAGAGCCGCGTGACGCGGCCGTGCAGGCGATCCGTGACGCGGCTGTAGTAGCCCTTCGCGAACTCGTAGCTCATGTTCGGGTTGGCGGTCGGATAACAGAGCCGGGCCAACAGCTCCCGGCGATAGTCGAGAATGTCGCAATCGTGGGTCGCGATCACCCGCGACACCTGACTCGCGAGCACATATCCGTACGCGATCCAGGTCGCGCGTCCCTTGCCATCCGGACCGGGATCGAGTCCCTCGGCGCGCAGCCGCTCGAACAGGGCGCCGACCCGTGGACCGTCGCCCCAGATCACCGTCGCCGGAGATCCGTCGAGGCAGCGCACATCCGCGAACAGCGACCGCATGTCACGGTACTCGTCGAGCGCGGCCGGTCCCGAGAGGCTGATCACGCACTGCCGCAGGTACGGCACCCGGGCCAACTCTTCCACGATGCCCTTGAGGGCCGGGCCGCGCATTTCGGACGACAGAGAAGGAAGCACCAGAGCGATCGGTCGATCGGCCGAGTACCCGACCAGATCGCGCTCGAGACGAGGCAGATCGACGGGACCCAGACGGTGGAGTGATGTGATGACTCCGGTCTGGTGGAAGTCCGACATGCGCCAGACAGTCGCACCCGGCCCCTGCGGGTGTCAAGCTGCGATTCCTTGCCTGCGCGTCGCTGGAGACCGGGCCGCGTGTGTTCAGGTTCGGAGGTCGCTGTCGAGGGTCGCCTCTTCGAGCAGGGACAGCGCGATCGGATCGATTTCGTGGAACTCGATTCCGACCTCCATCGTGATGGGATCCGTATCCGTTGCCCAGACCACCGTTCCCGTGGCCACGACGGTCTGATCTCCCACGTTGAACGTCACGCGCAGCACGTCTCCGAGATTGATCTCGCAGCCGATGGCCTCGAAGCTGATGCCGCCCGTCGAAAGATTCCGACTCACGGCCAGGCGATCCGATTGGTTGACTTCGGCGAACGAGATCACCTGGTCGGTCGGGATTCGATGATATTTTCGGCGATCGTGGGATTCGAGCACGTCGGGGCACCGCTCCCTGCACGCAGCCAGATCGGCGGCGGATGCGACGATTCTGCATCGGCGGGGCCGGGTTGCTGCTTGAGCGGGCCTACCCCGACTAATCGCGAAACAGCTCAAGCTGCGCCTCGTGGCTGCCCGCCTCGGCCAGCCCTGCGATGGTCAGGCCGAGACCGTGGATTCGACGTGAACCCACGTCGATCCGGCCGAGCAGCACCCGCGCGTGGGCATCGAGGATCAGTCCGTCGTCGACTCGATCCCCGAGGGTCAGGCTGCGCGTTGCGGTGGTCTGGTCCGTGAACCGGACCCGCAGCGCGATCCGGCCCCCACGGAGTCCGTGCCGGAGGAGTTGTTTCTCGAGCGTCCCTGCGAGCCGCCGAAGACACTCGCCGAGTTCGTCGCGGCTGGGATCCGCTGTGGCGAGCGTCATCTCGCGGCTGATCGTCCTGCGGTGGCGGATCGCCCGGACGGCCGAGTCGTCGCGACCCTCGGCCATCTCGATGATCGCGCGACCTCGCGCACCGAGTTCCCGTTCCACGACGGCGCCGCCGAGCGCCACCACGTCGCCGATCGTTTCGGCGCCGAGCGCGACGAGGCGCGACTGTGCCTTGGTTCCGACGCGCGGCAGACACGCCACGGGAAGCGGCGCCAGAAAGGCCGCCGCTCCACTCGAGGTCACGCGGCGAACACCGGTGCGGCCGACGTTCGCCGCGGCGAGTCGCGCGATCAGTCTCGTCGGTCCGATCCCGACTCGCAGCGGCAATCCGAGTTCGCTCCACACGGCCCCGACCAGCCGTTCAGCACGAACCTCCGGTGACACGTCGCTGTGTGTGTCCTCGAGGTAGGCGGCTCCGAACCCGACAGTTTCGATCGCCCCCTCGATCCGACGGAGGCACACATCGAGCCGTTCCTGGGCCTCGCGGTAGCGCCGCATGTCGGTCGGGATTCGCAGTGCGTCGTCACACAGTGCGAGCGCTTCGTGCATCGGCATCCCGGCACGGACTCCAGCGGCGCGCGCCTCGGCGCTCGCCGATTGGACCTTGCCCCGCTTGTCCGGAGCGCCTCCGACCAGAATCGCCCTGGACTCGAGTCCCCGGCCGTGGCGCCGTTCGACCTCTGCGTAGAAGTCCGGGACCTCGACGAAGAGGATCGCGGGTTCAGCCGAGGAGCGGTTCACTCTGCCGGCTCGAGCAGCAGCTTCTCGCCGCCCTCCTCCTCGACGAGCAGTCGACTCGTCAGCAGGAGCGAAGGGCGACCCTCCAGCCAGCGCACCAGTCCGTCGCCATAGTGGGGATGACCCGGATGCTCGGACTGACCCGGCGCGAGATTCGTGAGCAGCTGGTCCGGCGTCGCCAGATCGACCGCCATCCGGAACGTCGAAGCGCTCGTCACGGTGAATCCCCGAGCGGAATCGAAGCCTGAGTGGGCGATGGTGCTCGCATCACCTCCCATGCCGATCCGCGGCAGATCCGCTGCCGGTCCACGCGTCAGTCCGACGAACGAGAAGAACGTGAGTCGATGCAGACTTCCCCAGTGCCAGCTCGGACGATGCGACCCGAGGCGATTCGTCAGGCTCACCCAGGTTCGTCGCAGAGCGGTTCGCACCGCCGCCGTCATGTCCTCCGCATCTGTCCAGCCCCCGCTCGCGTCGACCCGGTCGGCCGCCACGATGATGCTAGCCACCACGGCAGACGGGCGGACGCCAGGAAGCCCTCTGTAGCGGGCGTAGAGCTCCTCTCCGAAGGGTTCACGGAACAGTTCGTCGGAAAGATGCTCCAGAAACAGTTGATAGGCGGCCGCGCCACGACTGCCTGGATCGGAGGTGCCGTCCCATCCGGCCAGCACGTCGGCCACCTCCGCGGCCTCGGGCCGCAACGGCCCGGAACGGCGAGCCAGTCGCAGCAGCGGTGGGACGACGTCCAGCACCGCGCGACCTCCGACATCACGCTGGATCGCCATGGCGGCGCGGATGTCCACCCGTCCCGGTCCTTCGTCTCCCGGGGCTGACGGAACTGGTCGACGTTCCGGATCCGTGATCTGGCCGAGCAGGTACTCGACACGCTTCTGTGTCTCTCCGACACGCCAGAGCCACTCGATCGCAGTCCCAGGCAGCTTGTCCCCGATCGGCCCATCAGCGACCGCCAGATAGCCGGGTGACTGGCCCGGGCCCGGCGCATCGAGCGAGGCGTCGAAATCTGCCGCCGGCAACGCATCGAAGTCGATCGGCTCGCGCCAGTCGAAGAGCCGCAGACGCCCCGGAACGGGTACGAGGCTCGTGGGCAGGCCGCGCCTCGGCAACCAACCGGCGAGTTGGATCCCCGCACGCCCGCGCCCGTCGACATGGACGACCGACACGACGGGTTCGTGATGCTTCGAAAGTGCCACGAGCAGGTCCTGGCGACTGTGTGCCTTCGCGATGCGGAGCAGTGGACCGATGCCATCCCCAGGTAACGCCCCCGTCCACGCCAACGCGAGGGGCTCACGTCGGGGCCTCGACGCCGCGCCGCGCGATTCGGCATCGACCAGCGACGGATCCGGTGTCGTGGGATGCAGGAGCGAGTCGATCAGGGGTCCGTGACGGGTCGAGCGAACCCGCCATTCCAGTGTCTCGAATCCATCCGCTGTCTTGACCCGGATTTCCTCCGTTCTCTCTTCGAGGGGAACCCATCGCATGCCGTTTTGATAGAGCCCCTCCTCGATGCGGATCGTCTCCTTGTAGAGATCGACCGTGACCGCCCGCGCTGGAATCGCCGCCCAGGCCACATGCGGATTCCGACCAGCCCAGACCATCGGCATTCCGGGAATCGTGACGCCGGCCAGATCGAGATCTCCGCCGCGCAGGTGCACCTCATAGAAGAGTGAAGGCACGGTCGGGGGCAAGTGCAGATCTGCCACCAGGATCGGAGCACCACTCTCGCTGTAACGACCGCCGAGCACCCAGCCGGTGCCTCCGAAGATCGAGCTGCCGAGAACGAGATCACGGCTCGGCTCGGAAACTTCATCCACCGGACTGCTCGGTGCGGTCCGCGCGATGTCGTCGGGCGACAGGTCACCAGCTACCTCGACGCCCCGAACCCCGGCACCACTCGGACGAAACGGCAGTGCCAGCTGACTGCCGAGACGCTCGATCAGATCGTCGAGCACGATGCCGGTCTCGATCAGGTTGCTGGCACTCCAGGCGATCAGCTTGAGTACCGCGATGCTGTCGGCCGGCCGCCAGTCCTCGATCGACTCGACGGGTTCGGCGAGGGCCAACGGGGGTGCGGTGTACTGAGAGCGCAGTCGCGCGATCCGGCCATTGACGCCAGCCGAGTAGGCCTCGAGGATCGCTCGGGTGTCGGCGTCGAGACGATCCGCCTGGGCTTCCGAGAGCAAGGAGATCCCGAGTGTGCGCGCCATGCGATCCGCCTCGAGACCCGGGGCGCCGACGATCTCGGACGTGCGTCCACGCGCCAGGCGGCGCAGCCAGAGCATCTGCGCCAGCCGATCCTGCGAGTGGCTGAATCCGAGGCCCAGCCACGCGTCTTGCTCGCGGATCGCCTGGATGTGGGGCACACCGCGGGCATCTCGCAGAATCTCCACGGCCGAGGTCAGACCCGGGATGGTCAGGGGACCCGCTTCGGCGGCGAACGCCGCATGTCGGCGTTGTTCGATGGTTCGCTGACGGAAGTACGCAAGTACGCCCGCCGAGATCGCCGCGACCAGCGCGAAGACGACCACGAATCCAGTCCAAGAGACCGGGCCGGAGAACGCTCGATGGGCGTTCTCCCGTTTCACCTTCGCACCCCGCAAGACAGCTTTGCCGTCCCCCCGATCGCGCAGTGTAGCGGCACACCGGCAACCGCCGGGATGTACGGTTTCGCATTCGTTGTCACATAGTTGAGCGGTCGGTACATTGCCGCCCGACCAATCGCGCGTCGAGGATTCCGGATCGGGCGAGTGCGGCGGCAGGAGGGATCGTCGAGTGGGTGTTCGCAGCCTGGATGATTGGATTCCGTCGACCGGGCCGAGCCGCCCGCTGGCGGGCCGTCGGGTGCTGGTGAGGTCCGACTTGAACGTCCCGTTCGAGGCGGGGCGGATCACGGACGACTCGAGGATCCGGGCCTCGCTTGGCACGATCCAGCGGCTGCGCGCGGCGGGGGCCCGCGTGATCGTGTGCTCGCATCTCGGTCGGCCTAAGGGCGTGCGCGTCGCCGAACTCTCGCTTCGTCCGGTGGCCGAGGCCCTCGCCGGCCTTCTCGGATGCAACGTCGCGTTCGCCACCGATTGCGTCGGTGAACCGGCAGCGCGAGCCGTCGCGGCACTCGCGGACGGCGACGTGCTGCTGCTCGAGAATCTGCGTTTCCACCGCGGCGAAACCGACAACGACGCCGATTTCGCACATGGCCTCGCGGCGCTGGCCGACTTGTATGTCAACGATGCGTTCGGCACTGCGCACCGCGCCCACGCGTCGACGGCGGGCATCGTTCCACTGGTCGCGGATGCGGCCGCGGGCGATCTGCTGCGCAGCGAGATCGAGCACCTCAGCGTCGTGCTCGATCCGGAGCGCCCCTTGCTGTGCCTGCTCGGTGGCGCAAAGGTGTCGGACAAACTGGCGGTGATCGAAGCGCTGGCGAGGCACGCGGACGTTCTCGCGATCGGCGGCGCCATGGCGTACACGTTCCTGGCCGCGCGAGGGGAGCCGATCGGTCGCTCGCGAGTGGAACCCGATCTGCTCGAGTCCGCGCGCCACATCGAACAATCCGCCCGGGAGGCGGGCTGTCGCCTGCTGCTGCCCGTCGATCACGTTGTCGCAGCCGCACTCGACGCGACGGCCACCGCCTCGGTGGTCGAGCGGATTCCCGACGACCTGATGGCGCTCGACATCGGACCCCGGACCGCCGACCTCTACGCCGCCGAAGCGTCCCGCGCCCGCACCTTGCTCTGGAATGGCCCGATGGGTGTGTTCGAGATCGAAGCGTTTTCACATGGCACCGAGCGCGTCGCGCGGGCGGTCGCGGACTCGCAGGCGAAAAGCGTAGTGGGTGGTGGCGACTCGCTCGCGGCGATCCACCGGATCGGTGTCGGAGATCGCATCGGCCATCTGTCGACGGGCGGCGGCGCCTCGCTCGAGTTCGTCCAGGGCCTCGTGTTGCCAGGCATCGCGGCGCTGGAGTGCTGATGCGCTGCCCGATCATCGTCGCCAACTGGAAACTGCACAAACTCCGGGCCGACACGCGCCTCTTCATCGACGGCCTGCTCGATCGTCTCGGCGCCCGCGGAGATGACGACTGGACATCCGTCGAAGTCGTGATTGCACCTCCCTTGACCGCCCTTGCGGAGGCTCGCGGGGCACTCGGCGGATCTCCGATCGAGCTCGCCGCCCAGGCCGTGAGCGCCGAGCGTTCGGGCGCGTTCACCGGCGAGGTCTCGGCCGAGATGATCGCCGATGCGGGTTGCCGCTACTGCCTGGTCGGCCACAGCGAACGCCGTCAGTCGTACGGTGAGACGGACGCGATCGTGGCCCGGAAGACCTCGGCGCTGCTGGCCGCGGGTGTCCGTCCGATCGTCTGCATCGGGGAAACCCTTGCCCAGCGCGAGTCCGGCGAGACCGAGCGGGTCCTCGGACATCAGATCGAGGTGGGACTTGCGAATGTCCCTGCGGCGCAGGCGTTCCAGCTGGTGGTAGCATACGAGCCTGTCTGGGCGATCGGCACTGGCGTGACAGCTAGGCCGGGTCAGGCCCAACAGGCCCATCGCTTCATCCGGGACACGCTCGAGCGTCGATTTTCCTCGGCCGCCGAGTCGATCCGGATCCAGTACGGCGGATCGGTCAATCCTGAAAACGTCGCCCAGTTGATGGCACAGCCCGACATCGACGGTGCGTTGGTTGGCGGTGCGAGTCTCGATCCAGCTAGTTTCGCCGCGATCGTCCAGTACGATCGACGAGAGGACATGAGTTCATGATGGCCCTGCTCTACGCGCTTCATTTCATGGTCTGCTTCGTGCTGATCGCAGTCGTCCTGTTGCAGCGCGGCAAGGGAGCCGACCTCGGAGCATCGCTCGGCGGCGGCGGCGCCAATACGGTCTTCGGCAGCCGGGGCGCCGGAAACTTCCTGACCAAGCTGACCACCGGGAGCGCGGTCCTCTTCATGGTCACGAGCCTCTCTCTCGCCTACCTCGGCACGCAGCAGGCGGACGTGCAGCTGTTCGATGAGAGCGAGCCGCAGAGCGAATCGCCGCTCGGTGAAGTCCTGCCGAACGAAGGCGCGGAAGTACCCACCGCCGATGGCGCAACTCAAGGCTCCGGCGCACTGGAAGAGATCGACCCGAGCGAGACCGGCGACGGGCCGAACTGATCCAGGTCGGTCGTCGGGCGGAATTCTCGCTGCGACGAATGAAGTGGGCGCACTGCCTGGGTTTCGGTAACCTCGGCGCCCGCAGGTCCCGCGTGCGGCGGTGGCGAAACTGGTAGACGCGTCAGCTTGAGGGGCTGGTGGGGGCAACCCCGTGGAGGTTCGAGTCCTCTTCGCCGCACCAATCGGGGCCGCTCATCAGACGATCGACCAGCCCCCATCGACTGCGATCGTCTGTCCGGTCACGAACGACGACGCATCCGATGCCAGGAAGAGCAGCGCGCCGTCGAGTTCCCCGGCAACTCCGGGTCGACCCATCGGCGCGCGGCCTCGCATCCACTTCTGCGAGCGCTCATCCGCGAACATCTCCCCGGTCATCTCGCTCTCGAACCAGCCGGGCGCGATCGCATTGACGCGAACACCCCGTCGCGCCCATTGAGCGGCGATCTCCCGCGTGAGATTGATGATCGCTCCCTTTGCGGCCGCATAGCTCGCCTGTGGGACCTGACCGCTGCCGACCAGGCCCAGCACGGAGGCGATGTTCACCACACTGCCTCGTCGTGCGGCGAGCATGTGTCTGCCGAATCGCTGCGTGCACAGGAACACACCGCGAAGATTCACGGACACCACGCGATCGAACGTCTCGATCGGTTCGTCCTCGGCGCGAACTACTTCGGTGATTCCTGCGTTGTTGATCAGGACGTCGACCGCGTGGAAGTGATCCATCGTGGATCGGACCAGTGCATCGATGTCTCGCTCATCCGTCAGATCGCAGCGTACCGCCAACGCCTCCGCGCCCTCGAGTTCGAGCTGGCGCGCCAGCGACTCGAGCCGATCGATTCGCCGAGCGGCGAGCACAAGTCGCGCGCCCGCACCGGCAAGCGCGCGGGCGAGTTCGACACCGAGACCCGAGGAGGCACCGGTCACGACGGCGACGCGCCCCGTCAGATCGAATCGGGCCTGCGGGCCGACGAGGCCCATCAGCCGACCCCGCCCCCACGACGTTCCAGCGTGCGCTCCACCCAGCGCCGATACAGTTCGAGCGGGTGCGCGCCGACGATGATCGCGGGGTTGTCGGCGAGTCGGACGGCCGGGACGCCGGTGGCTCCGCACTCGCGTGCTTCGCGATCCTCGGCGAGGACGAGATCCACGGTCCCGGGGCGCAAGGCGATTTCGAATCCGCTCTCGGGAAGACCGACTTCGCTCCACAACTCGCGCTGGACTTCGATGCGGCTGATGTCGCGATTCTCGCTGAAGTAGGCCCGCATCAAGCGGTCGTGCATGCGTCGGAAGGCCTCGGGGCCGAGCGCCTTCGCGGCCTTGCCCACCCGGTGGGCCGGCACACTGTGAGAAGGCGGCCCCTCATCGCTTGCCCACACGGTGAAACTGCCCGCGTCGGGCTCGCCGGCCGGCGTCTGCCACGAGCGCGTGTACTCCCGGAACTTCGCGAGGCTGGCGGCGGGATCCGACGACGAGCGGGGTTCTGGACGCAGCAGGAAGGCGCGCCAATCCAACTCCACCCGGCCGTCGTACTCGGTCTCGAGAGAGCGAAGCCTCACCGATGCGTTGAAGCACCATGGACACAGGTAGTCGGAGTAGACGATGAATCGGACGGGAATCACGCGCCAGAGCCCACCAGTGCGCGATAGCCGTGTCTCCAGTAGACGAGGGGTTCACGCTCGGAGTGCCGGCTGGACTGGATCTCACCGAGGTAGATGACGTGATCCCCGGCGTCGTAGGTGGCGACGAGACGGCAGTCGAGATTGACGAGGCACCCTGCGATCAGGGGGGCACCGGTTTCCGCCTGGGCGAACTCCAGTCCGACGAACCTCTCGTGCTCGTACTTCTTCGAGGCGAACCGGTTCGAGAGTTCCTGCTGATCAGACGCCAGCACGTTCACACCGAAGCAGCCTGCCCTGGCGATCAGCCCGGTCGTGATGGAGGACTTGCTGCAGCAGACGCTGACGAGTGGAGGAGAAAGCGATGCACCGCTGAAGTCCGAAACCGTCATGCCGTGGATCTCGTCCCCGGCTCGACTCGTCACGATCGTGACGCCGCTCGCCCAGCGCGCGAGACACTGCTTGAATTCCTCTGCTGCAATCGCCAACCCGACTCCCTCCGCGCCGAAGCGATCCAACGGCGGGCCAGAATCTAACACGACGACGGAACTCGCCAGGCGCTCTCTGTGTCGTCGGGAACTCGGCCGACGCACACCAGGACGAGGTCCATCACGTTGGTGTCCGTGGGCCCCGTCCGGACCAGGCCACCCGACAGTTCGAGGAACCGGTGCGAATCGTTGCGGGCGAGCAACTCGTCGGGATCGGCGCCTCTCGAGCGAGCGTGACGGGCGCTCTCTCCATCGACGAAGCCACCCGCTGCATCCGTCGGACCATCGCTGCCGTCGGTTCCGACGGCGAGCAGACTGATGCCACGATCTGCGGGTTTGCTATCGAGGGCGATCGCAGCGGCGAGCGCGAGTTCCTGATTGCGACCACCCTTTCCGCTGCCCCGCAGCCGCACCACGGTCTCGCCACCGGCGACGAGCAACCGAGCAGGGCCGCGTCGCAGAGAATCCGCCAGGGCGACGAGGCGTCGCCCCATGCGACTGGCCTCGCCGCGCAGGATCTCTCCCAGATCGAGACAGGATCGCGCGGCCCGCAGGACCGCGTGTCGAGCGTCGGCGTTGCGGGCCACGATGGTCGCGTGGACGTCCCGAAGCACTGGCGCGTCGACGTCGAGCGTCTCGGGCTTGCGCCCGTGCACACCCGCGTCGAGGTAGCGAAGGACAGGCTCGGGCAGTCGCGATGCGAGGTCGTGACGCGCGACGATCGAGAGTGCATCCGCGAAGCGGCTCGGATCCCCCGTGCACGGCCCCGAGGCGATCACGTCCAGGCGATCTCCCATGACGTCCGAGAGGAGCAGCGCGTGGATCTCCCGGGCGCTGCTCGCCGCTGCCAGACCTCCTCCCCCGACGATCGAAAGGTGCTTACGGAGACAATTGACTTCGTCGATGCTCGCCCCGCACCGAAGCATCTCCTCGGTGGTCAGAATGAGGTCTGCGAGTTCGATCCCGTCGACCGGGCAGCTCGTGAGCGCGGATCCACCGCCGGACAACAGGACCAGCAGCACGTCGCGCGGGTCGATCGCGGCCACGCGCTCGAGCAGGGATCGACCGGCGGCCATGGATCGCTCGTCGGGAATGGGATGACCGGCGTGTCGCACATCGAGGCCAGCAGGTGCCGCGGCCGAGTGCCCGTCACGGGTAACGATCATCCCACCGCTGACGCGATCGCCGAGTGCGGCGGATGCAGCGGCCGCCATCGATGCGGCTGCCTTTCCGATCGCCACGATCTCGACCCCGGCATCGTTCGCGATCTCACGATTCGCGATCCAGATGCGCGAGCCGTCCCGCCGGATCGAGCGTCCGACCGCCGCCCCGCCCTCCACCGCCGCGATTCCCGCCATCGCGCATCGCTCGAGCCACTCGCGCGGGGTCCCGCTCATCTCGAGACTACTCGGGCGTGGGGACCGGTTCGTCGACGATCGGCTCGGTACGGGGCTTCAGCCGGATCTCGATTCGCCGGTTCAAGGCCCGGTCCTGCGGTGAGTCGTTCGGTGCGATCGGTCGATATGACGAGAACGAAACGAGGGTGAGGCGTTCTCCCGGGATGCCTGCATCCTGAAGCAAACGCGTCACACGCGCAGCCCGCGCCGCCGCCAGATCCCAGTTCGTCGGATATCGCTCCTGCAGGCTACCTGTGATATCTCGATCGTCGGTGTGACCCTGCACTTCGATGTCGTGATCCATCGCGACCAGCTGGGTCGCGACCTTTTCGAGGACTCGCTGGCCTAGGGGGTCGAGGATCGCGGAGCCAGAAGGAAAGATGATCTCATCCGACACGTTGACGCGGATTCCCTCGCGCAGCTGCTCGATCTGGATCTGCCCCGACGAGACCTCGGACTCGAGGTCCGACATCAAAGTCGTATAGGTCGACGTGAGTCTTTCGAGTTCTGACTTGGCGAGTTTGAGCGCCTCCTGCGAACGTACGAGTTCGACACTCTGATCGGTCAGCTTGCTCGAGAGTCGCGCCTGACTGCCCCGAAGAGCATCCGCCTCATTGACGAGCGCCTGGTGGGCGATCGACAGGTCTTCGTACTGTTCGAGCGTCGCGTCGAGTTCGGTCCGAAGTGAAATCGTCGACGCCTCGAGAGCCTGCACACGCTGCTCGAGCTGGATCGATTTGCTCTGGTACTTGTCCCGCTCGGTCACGACGCCGCTGTAGGTCCCGCGCGTCACGCACCCGCTCGTCAGCAGAAGCAGGCCGATGGCAGCAGCCAGCGATCGCAGAATCGCCTCAGGCCGCTGCAGCCGCCGACTGGACGAGAGTCTGTTCGAGGGCTTCGTCGATCGTCGATACGTAGGCGAGCTCGAGTCCAGCGAGCAGATCATGAGCGATTTCCTCCACGTCGCGACGGTTCTGTTCGGGCAGGATCACCCGACGGATCCCGGCTCGCTTCGCGGCCAGTACTTTTTCCTTGATCCCGCCGACGGGCAGCACTTTACCACGCAGGGTTATCTCGCCCGTCATCGCCACACCCGACCGCACCGGGCGTCCGGTCATCATGGACGCCAGCGACGTCACCATCGCGACCCCCGCCGAGGGACCGTCCTTGGGAACCGCACCGGAGGGCACGTGCACATGGATGTCGCGCTGGTCGAAGTCCGTTCCCGGAACCAGGCCGAACTGGTCTGCGTGACCTCGCAGCCAGGATCGAGCGGCTTCGACGGACTCGCGCATGACTTCGCCGAGCGACCCGGTGAGCTTGAGCTCCCCCTGCCCCGGCATGCGAGTTGCCTCGACGAAGAGAATGTCGCCCCCGGCAGGTGTCCAGGCCAGACCGATCGCCACGCCCGGCTCCTCGGCATCCTCGGCGATCTCGGGTTCGAACTTCACCGGCCCGAGCAGCCCGCCGAGATCCGCGGGCGTGATCCGCACAGGGCTCGCGTCGTCGCCCTCGGCCACACGGCGGGCGATCTTCCGGCAGATGCCACCGATCTCGCGCTCGAGGTTGCGCACGCCGGCCTCCCGCGTGTAGCGCTCGACAAGGGCCACGAGTGTCGAGTGCGGCACATCGAGATCGACCGAGGCGATGCCACTCTGTGCGATCTGGCGCGGTAGCAGGAATCGCTTCGCGATCTCGACCTTCTCTTCCAGCGTGTATCCGGGCAACTCGATCACTTCCATCCGATCGCGCAGCGGCGCAGAAACCGGGTCGATCAGATTCGCGGTCGCGACGAACAGCACCTGGGACAGGTCGAACGGCACCTCGAGATAGTGATCGCTGAACTCGGCGTTCTGTTCCGGATCGAGGACCTCCAGCAACGCCGACGAAGGATCTCCGCGCCCGTCGGATCCGACCTTGTCGATCTCGTCGAGCAGCATCACCGGATTTCGTGTGCCGGACTTGCGCAGGGACTGGATGATGCGGCCTGGCATCGCTCCGACGTAGGTCCGGCGGTGTCCGCGTACTTCGGCCTCGTCCCTGACGCCTCCGAGCGAGATGCGTGTGAACTGTCGACCGAGGGCCCGAGCAATCGAGCGACCGAGCGAAGTCTTGCCGGTCCCGGGAGGGCCGACGAAGCAGAGGATCGGCCCCTTCAGATCCCTCTTCAGAGACAGCACGGCGATGTACTCGATGATCCGATCCTTGATCTTGTCGAGCCCGTAATGGTCCTCGTCGAGAATTCGCCGGGCTTCGGCGACATCGAGCCGGTCGTCGGACACGTTCGACCAGGGCAGCTCGCTCATCCACTCGAGATAGGTCCGGATCACGGCATGTTCAGCTGCGGCGGGTGGGGTCTGTCCCAGCCGTTCGATCTCGCGTTGCGCTTGCTTGGTTGCCTCCTCGCTCAACCCTGCCGACTCGATCTTCGCGCGCAGGCGATCGATTCCCTCGTCACTGTCCTCGCTCTCGCCGAGTTCCCGTCGGATCGCCTCCAACTGTTGGCGCAGCATGTACTCACGCTGCGTCTTGGTCATTTCGTTCTGGACCTTCTCCTTGATCTCGGTCTCGATCTCGAGGGCCTGGCCCTCCTTCGAGAGCTGGTTCAGCACCAGACGCAGACGGTCGGGCACGTCCGTCGTCTCGAGGATCCGCTGCTTTCCCTCGACGTCGAGTTCGAGGTTCGACGCGACGAGATCGGCGAGCTTGGACGGATCGTCGAGATTCGCGACCAGCACCTGCAGATCGTCCGAGAGACGCGAACTCTCCGTCACCAGGTTGCCGAATTGCTGCGAGAGGTTCCGGGTCAGCGCCGCCACCTCGACGGATTCGAGATCACCGGTGTCGTTCAGCGGCCGCACGCGCGCACGCAGGAACGGCTCTTCCGAGACGAACTCGTCGAGGGCCACGCGCACGATTCCCTGGACGAGCAGTCGGTACGAATCGTCCGCGAACTTCAACATCTTCACGACGCGCAGTACGGTGCCGACATCGTGGACGTCGGCAGCGCGCGGCGTGCCCTCGACCGGATGCCGGATCGCCGCACAGACGAGCAACCGGTCGGGACGCACGAGGACCTCGTCGATCAACTGCTGGGAGGCCGGCGTGTTGACCAGCAGCGGAGACAGCAGGAACGGAAAGAGCACCGTGTTCTTGAGGGGCAGGACGGCGAGTACTTCCGGCAGCTCCGGAACTGCGAGTTCGTCGTCCTCGGGCGCGCCGGTCCCGACGCGGATCGCCATGCCTCCGTGACTCGTGTCGGAGCCCGCACCACCGGAACCCGACGGAGCCTTCTCGCCCTCGACCCCATCGGCGTCGTCGCGCTGCTTGCTCATTCGGATTGCACCGGGACTTCTCGACGAACGGGTTTCACCTTGGGCAGAGTCACGGACAAGAACCCGTCCTCCAGGCGTGCGCTCACACGCTCGCGGTCGAACGGAATGCCGATCCGCACGTCTCGTTCGAAGGGACCGAACGCAATCTCCATCTGCAGAAGGCGCTGCACCTCGAGATGAGGGGGCACCTTCCTCACGCCTCCGATGCGGAGGAATGCGCCGTCCACGTTGACGCGCAGATCCTCTCCGCGGACACCGGGAATCTCGATCCGCACGACCACCGCCAGGTCGGTCTCGAACACGTCCACCGATGGGCGCCAGCTATTGCCGCGAAGCCGATCGGGGAAATCCCCGAACAGCTCGGCGAGCGGATTTCGCGGCTCTCGTTCAGGAATCGCCCTTCTCCTCCGTGTACTCGGCGTCGATCACGTTGTCGTCCGACTTCGCCTTGGCAGCTGCTCCCTCGGCCGCGTCTCCAGCCGAAGCCGATCCTGCCTTGTAGAGTGACTCCGCGACTTTATGGAGCTCGGCTTCGAGACGCTGCCGTGCCGAGTCGAGTCGGGCGGCATCGTCACTCGCAAGATCCTGCTTCGCCTGGTCGATCGCCGACCGCAGTGCGGTCTTGTCGCCCTCCGACAGGGTCGCTGCACTGTCGGTAAGCATCTTCTCCGCCTGATAGATCATGCTGTCGAGCTGGTTGTGCTTCTCGATCCGGTCTCGTCGCGCCTTGTCCTCTCCGGCATGCGACTCCGCGTCCTTCACCATCCGGTCGATCTCATTCTTGTCGAGGCCCCCGGCGCCCTCGATCCGGATCGACTGATCCTTCCCCGACGATTTGTCGGAAGCCCGGACCGAGAGGATTCCGTTCGCGTCGATATCGAAGGTCACCTCGATCTGGGGTACGCCACGCGGGGCCGGCGGAATCCCGTCGAGGATGAAGCGGCCGATCTCGCGATTGTCCAGCGCCATCTCGCGTTCCCCCTGCAGTACCCGGATCTCGACCTGCGGCTGGCTATCCGAAGCAGTCGAGAACACCTGCTGGGCCTTGGTGGGAATCGTCGTGTTGCGTTCGATCAGCTTGGTGCTCACTCCGCCGAGCGTCTCGATGCCGAGGGACAAAGGCGTCACGTCGAGCAGCAGGACGTCCTTGACGTCACCGGCGAGGACTCCGCCCTGGACCGCGGCTCCAACGGCCACGACTTCGTCGGGATTCACGGTCTGGTTCGGCTCTTTGCCGAACAGGGCCGAAACCTTGCGCCGCACGAGCGGAACTCGCGTGGAACCACCGACCAGCACGACCTCGTCGATCTCTGACGGCTTGAGGCCCGCATCCGACAACGCCCGGCGACACGGCTCGAGAGTCCTCTCGACCAGATCGTCGATCAACTGCTCGAACTTGGCTCGGGACAGCTTCAGCGTCAGATGTTTCGGGCCGCTCTTGTCGGCGGTGATGTAGGGCAGGTTGATGTCCGTCGACTGCGCGGTCGACAGCTCCATCTTCGCCTTCTCCGCCGCCTCGCGGAGCCGCTGAACAGCCATCGCGTCCTTGGTGAGGTCGACACCCTGATCCTTCTTGAATTCACCCACCAGGTAGTCGATCACGCGCTGATCGAGGTTGTCCCCTCCCAGGTGCGTGTCACCGTTGGTCGACTTGACCTCGACCACGTTTTCGCCGACTTCGAGAATCGAGATGTCGAAGGTGCCGCCGCCGAAGTCATACACGGCGATCTTCTCGTCTGCCTTCTTGTCCATCCCGTAGGCGAGCGCAGCCGCGGTGGGCTCGTTGATGATGCGCTTCACGTCGAGTCCGGCGATCTTGCCGGCGTCCTTCGTGGCCTGGCGTTGCGCATCGTTGAAGTAGGCCGGGACAGTGATCACCGCACCGGTGACTTCCGCGCCCAGATGAGCTTCCGCGGCTGCTTTGAGCTTGGCCAGGATCATCGCGGAGATCTCCGGCGGCGAGTACGACTTGTCACCGATCCGGACCGCTGCACTGCCCTCCTTGCCCTGCACGATCTTGTAGGGCACCAGCTTGATTTCTTCGGGGATCTCTTCGATCCGCCGCCCCATGAATCGCTTGATGGAGTAGATCGTGGCCGTCGGATTGGTGACGGCCTGTCGCTTGGCGATCGCCCCGACCAGTCGCTCCCCCTCGTCGGTGAATGCGACCACCGACGGCGTCGTCCGGCCGCCCTCCTCGTTCGCGATGACCGTGGGCTGTCCTCCCTCCATCACGGCCACTACCGAGTTGGTGGTCCCGAGATCGATACCGATGACTTTGCCTGATTGCGCCATGACGCTCCTTCGATTGACAGCCCGCAGCTGAGCAGAAGTGGGGTGACGAGTACGACCTGGGACCGGAAGTCCCGACCGGAAAACGGGCGCAAACCTGGGGCCGACGCGCACCGTGTCAACGCGAACCGGGAGAATCGGTCGGGCGACCCGACGGCCTGTCGATCAAGATCCCGGCATGCCCCACGGGGCGACGCGATCGACGAGAACTGAACGTCATCACGCCGAACGGTTTCCACTCCGGAAATCCTTTCCGGATGGCGATAGAGAGAGGGCACGCCAGTGAGTAGGCGCCGCAGTAACCTGCTGTAATCGCGATGCGTTTTTGGACTGGATGAGCCTGGGGGCTATATTGCCCCGCCGGGTGTAGGGGAAGACGAGGTGACACAGCCTGGTCGCTGTGCGCTCGTTGGCCAACCGGTCCTGAGGGGTGCCGTTTGGTCGGCAGGTCGGTTCGGCGAGTGCGCGCACGGAATCGCCCCGTTCATCGCATGGGGGGTGATGCGGATCGCATCGTCTCACCTGGGGCTCGCCCAGGGTCGGGAATCTGGCATCTCGGGGGACAGATCTCTAATGGCCATCATCGGCATCCGACTCGCCAACGTCGTGCTGTTCATACTCAGCTGTTCGGTCGCCGCGGGAGTGATCACGGATGTCGCGGCTTCGGTGCTGATTCCGAGTCCGATCGCGAACCCAGCTGCGGTCGTCGTGGATGTACAGCCGGCGACCCGGTGGCAGGACAGACAAGTGATTCTCGATCGCAACCTCTTCGATGCTCAGGTCACGGGGGAAGGAATTGCCGCCGAAGCACCACCCGACGATGTGGAACTCGAAGAGACGAAGCTGCCCCTGAAACTGCTGGGGACGATCGCCTCCGAGGATCAGCGGGTGGCTAGTGCAGCGATCGAGAGCAGCGAAACCCGCCAACATGAAGTCGTGAAGGTCGGAGACGCGCTCACCAGTCACACCGATGTCACGGTCGAGCGGATCGAACGCGGCCGGGTCGTGCTGCTGAACGGAACCCGGCGCGAGGAACTCGTTCTCGACGAGACTGTGGCTGCCATCGTCGGAGCAACCGCGGCGCCTCGAGCCGATCGGCGAGCGAGCCGACGTGAGCCGCGGCGAAACCGTCAAGCCCGATCCAACGTTCGCGAACCGCTACAAGATCTGGCTGGCGGGGGGGGGGCGCTCAGTCCGGCGGCGATCTTCTCACAGGCGCGCATCCTGCCCAAATATGAGAACGGTGCGATGGTCGGTATCGAGCTCAGCCAGATCAAGGCGGACAGCTTCTTCCAGAAGGTGGGATTGCAAGAGGGCGACATCGTGACCTCCCTGAACGGAATTCCGATCGACAGCCCCTCGGCGAGCGCACAGCTCCTCCAGGCGTTCACGTCATCGGAGAATCTCGTCGCCGACATCATGGATTCATCCGGTCAGACGAGAACCATCAACGTCGACCCGTCCACCATCAACCTCCAGGGATTGGAGTAGCGCTTCGTGATCGACGCTCTGGCACTCCCCCGCGACCCGACACGCATCCTCTGGATCGCCCTGATCCTCGTCGTGGCCATGGCGGGCCCGGCGCTCGGCCAGGGTCGCACGGAAGCTCGCACCGACGATCCCCGATTCAGCCGTGGCGACGAACTCGTCCAGTTGGATTTCAAGGACGTCGAACTGACGGTCGTGATCGAAACGATCGCTCGCATCACCGGCCGGAACTTCATCTACGACGATCGTGTGCGGGGTCGGGTGACGATCGTCTCGCCCTCCGAAGTGAGCGTCGATCAGGCGTATGCGGTGTTCGAGTCGGTTCTGAAGATCAAGGGATTCACGGCGGTTCCCGGCCCGGGCGGCGTACTCAAGATCGTTCCGATCCGGGACGCCAAGGAATCCAGCATCGACACCATCAAGGACGACAGCCGGAGCGCCAACCGCGACAACTTCGTCACGCGCCTCGTTCCGCTCGTGAACATCGACGCCGAGGCGATCACCAACACCATCAAGCCGCTCGTGTCGAAGGATGCATCGATGGTCGCCTATGTGCCGACCAACACGATCATCATCACCGACACCGAAGCCAACATCGGGCGATTGATGTCGATCCTCGACGCGATCGACATCGAGACGTACAAGGAAGAGCTCGCCGTCATCAAGGTCAGACACGCAGACGCAACCACGCTCGGCCAGCAGATCTCGGAGATCTACGGCGGCGAGGTCACGACCGTCGGCGCGAACCCACAGGCCGGGATGCTCGGGGGTCGAGCGAGTCGAAGCCGTCGAGCGGTCAACAATCCCTCGGTGCCCAATGCATCTCCCTCGACAGCGGGTGTTCGCATCATTCCGGACGAGCGGACCAACTCGCTGCTCGTGCTGGCGTCGCGCGTCGCGCTCCAGGACATCCGCGCCCTCGTGCGTCAGCTCGACGTTCCCCTGATCGGAACCGGTCGCATCCACGTCTATTACCTGAACCACGCCGATGCCGAGGAGTTGGCCACCACACTGAATGGAATGCTCTCGGGTCAGCAGACGGGCTCATCGTCGGGAGGGCCCGGCCGGAGCGGGGGGTTGGGGGCCACCACCAACAACCAGGAAAATCGCCGTGCCGCAGTGACCGAGCTCGCCGAGGGGATCACCATCAATGCCGATGCCGCCACCAACTCACTGGTCATCCAGGCGAGCAAGGAATCCTACGAGGCGCTCAGGCAGGTGATCGAGAAGCTCGACATCCCGCGACCGCAGGTGCTGGTCGAGGCGATGATTCTCGAAGTGGACGTCACCGACGAGCTCAGTCTGGGCGTCGAGTGGACGATCAATGCGATCAACGGAGACCAACAGTTCTACTTCACCACGGCGGCGGCGGCGGCAGGCGCATCCGGGGCCCCCCAGATCGCCGGAGTCGTCCAGCAGGCCTTCGCGACCGGAGATGACGGCATCACACCAACGGATCCGAGCACCGCGAGCGGCACGAACTTCCAGGCGGTCCTGAAAGCCGCCGCCCAGGACTCGAATCTGAACCTCGTCTCCGCGCCCCACGTTCTCACCTCGGACAACGAGGAAGCCGAGATCCGGGTCGGCAACAACATCCCGATCATCACCAGCCGGACGGATCAACCGACCGGCAGCGTCGCGGGCCTGGCGAGTGCCGTGAACGTCGAACGCCAGGACATCGGCGTGACTCTTCGCGTGACACCCCAGATCAGCGAAGGCGACAGTCTCCGCATGAAGATCTTCCAGGAGTTGACGGAGATCAATGAGAACCTGCAGGTCGGAGTCGGCAACGTCGACGACGTCGGCCCCGCGCTCTCCAGTCGCAAGGTCGAGAACAGCGTGGTGGTACAGGACGGCGAAACGATCGTGGTCGGTGGATTGATCAGCGACGTGTGGAACGATTCCGAGAAGAAGGTGCCGTTTTTCGGCGACATTCCCGGCCTGGGCTGGGCTTTCAAAAGCACCACCAAGTCGCTCCGGAAGATCAACCTGATCGTCTTCATCACACCGCACATCGTTCGAAACACCGAGGAAATGGAGCTGGAGTCCATCCGTCGGCGATCCGAGTTCGGGGACCGTTCCGGAGAGGAATACGAAACGACGGACGAGAACCTCGCCGAACTCGATGCCGACGACGGCAAGTGGTCGAAGGGCAAGAGCCCCGTGCTCGGTCGCCTGCGCACGCACGCGAGCGAATACACGGTCGATCGCGAAAAGGAACTCGAGGATGTCTTGCGCGACCGCGAGGAAGAGCGGGTATCGGAGCGGCTCGGCAAGGGTGATGGAACGACCACCGCCTACGCGCTGCGGGTCGCCGTGTATCGGACGGACACCGAGGCGGCAGAAGCCCTGACACGGCTGATCGACGCAGGCTATGACGGCAGCCTGGTGTCGGGCGCCAGTGACGGCGGGATCGTCTACGAGCTGATCATCGGCCCGTACACCGACCTCGTCGATGCGTCGAATGCATCCAAGGCCCTCGCCGAAGTCTACGACTACGACCCATCGATCACCGTCATCGACCTCGACGGCGACCTCGACTCGCAGCCCGAGGCCACCCCATGAGCGCGCTCGAACCCGGGCGCGCCGCTGGAGTGCGCGCCGACGTCACGGGCACCACGATCCCGGCCGTCTGTCGCAGCGAACTCGAACTCGGCGAGATCCTGCTGCGCACGACGAGACTTCAGCCGGAGCAGTTGGATCGAGCCAGGGCACAGCAGCGCGAGAGTCACGAACGCCTGATCGACGTGATCGTCGAGGAGGGCTTCCTGAACGGCGACGAAGTCCTGGCGGGCGTGGCCGCGCAGTTGCATCTCGAAGTCCGTCAGAGTCTCTCCCCGGACGAAGTCGACGAGCACCTGATCCAGCGCGTTCCCATCTCGTTCGCGAAACAGCATCGGATCCTGCCCCTTGCGTTCGACGAGCAGCGGCAGATCCTCCACGTCGTCTCGGCGGATCCGCTCGAGACGGCTCCCCTCGACGATCTCCGCATCCTGTTCGGCGGAGTCGACGTGGAACTCAGCCTCGCGAGCGAGCGGCTGATCCTCTCGGTCATCAACGAGTCCTATGATCGCGGCGGAGCATCGACCGACCTGCTCGCCGAGGCGGCCACGGACGACCTCGATGCACTCGCCGACGAGGCGCTCCACGAACCCCAGGATCTCCTCGATGCCAAGGACGACGCACCCATCATCCGGCTCGTGAACTCCATGCTGCAACACGCGGTCAAGGAGCGGGCGAGCGACATCCACATCGAACCGTTCGAGAAGGAGATCCGGATCCGCTTCCGGATCGACGATGTGCTGTACGAGCCGATGCGCCCTCTTCCACGCAGCCTGCAGGCCAGCATCGCATCGCGCATCAAGATCATGGGCAATCTGGACATCGCGGAGAAACGATTGCCCCAGGACGGACGCATCCGACTGAAGATCGCTGGACGTGACTACGACGTGCGGCTCTCCACGGTGCCCGTCTCCCACGGCGAGCGGCTGGTGCTGCGACTCCTGCCCGACGCCCAGACCAAGCTCGATCTCGAGAAGATCGGATTCAACGAGACGCAGCGGCGCGCACTCGATCGCATCATCCGGCGACCGAACGGGATCTTCCTCGTCACGGGACCGACGGGCAGCGGCAAGACCACGACGCTCCACTCGTGCATCGCCGAGATCAATCAGACCGACAAGAACATCATCACCATCGAGGAACCCGTCGAGATCACGCAGGAGGGGATCGGACAGATCGAGGTCAATCCGAAGATCAACCTCACGTTCGCGACCGGGTTGCGCGCGATCCTGCGCCAGGATCCGAACGTCGTGCTCGTGGGCGAGATCCGCGACAAGGAGACCGCGGACATCGCGATCCAGGCATCCCTCACGGGTCACCTCGTGCTCTCGACGCTGCACACAAACGACGCAGCCGCAGCGATCACGCGACTCGTCGACATGGGGGTCGAACCCTTCCTGGTGGGGTCGTCGTTGGTGGCCGTGCTGGCACAACGCCTCGTCCGCGTCCTGTGTCCTCGCTGCCGCGAAGGCTATGTGGCCAGCGACGGAGAACTGCGCGAGATGGGAGTCCGCCCGCCCGGACAACCCGTGACCCTGTTCCGCGCCACGGGGTGTCCAGCCTGCGCGCAGACCGGCTATCGCGGACGGATCGGCATCTTCGAGTTGATGATCGTGGACGACGAGATCCGTGCGCTGGTGTCGAAGAACGTCGACTCCAAGACGATCAAGAAGCAGGCGGTGTCCAAGGGAATGGGAACTCTGCGTGGCGACGGTGCACGAAAGGTGTTGCGCGGAATCACCTCGGTCGCCGAACTGGTTCGCGCCACCGAAGAAGAAGGCTCGATCGAACAGATCTGAATCCTGGATCACCCGATGGCCGCGTCGACGTGGGCGCGGGAACGATCGATAGAGAGAAAGAAGTCGCTTGCCCATCTATGCATACAAGGGCGTGACCAACGCCGGAAAGAGCCAGAAGGGCACGATCAGCGCGGAGAGTCTGCGGGCGGCCCGGGCTCGGATGCGGACCGACGGTGTCTTCCTGACCGAGATCCAGGAATCGACGGAAGCCCGTGCCGACTCGAAGGCCCGTGAGTCCACCGGAGGAACTTCGCGCTGGACCTTCGAATTGCCCGCGCGGATTCCCACCACCGAACGCTCGATCGCGACGCGCCAGCTGGCGACGCTGGTGGGAGCAGGCATTCCCCTGGTGGAATCCCTCAGCGCACTGGTCGAGCAGATCGAACACGCGACACTCAAGTCTGTCTTCGCGCAGGTCCGCGACCGGGTGAACGAGGGTTCGTCGCTCGCCGATGCCCTCAGTTCGACCAGGAAGTTCGACACGCTGTACATCAGCATGATCCGAGCGGGTGAAGCCAGCGGCGCCCTCGACAAGGTGCTCGAGCGGATCGCCGACTATCTCGAGGATCAGGTGCGCTTGGCGAGCAAGGTCACTTCGATCCTCGTCTACCCGGCAGTGATGCTCGGATTCGCGATGCTGGTGGTCGCCGTGCTCGTCTCCGTCGTGCTGCCCCAGATCACTTCCCTGCTGCTGTCGCTGGGCGAGGAGCTTCCGTTCTATACGCGCTGGGTGATCGGCGGCGCTGATTTCGTGCGCGGCTACTGGTGGGCGATCCTCGCGGCCATGGGCCTGCTGATCGCGGGCTTCCGCGCGGTCGGCCGGACGGCGCGCGGACGGGACACGATCGATCGGACCACACTGCGAATCCCGATCGTGGGCCGGGTCGTTCGGACCATCGCGATCGCGCGATTCACCCGCACGCTGTCGTCGCTGTTGTCGGGCGGCGTCAACATCGTCCAATCGCTGGAGATCGCGCGTCACGTCGCCAACAACAGTGTGATCGCGGCGGCGATCAACAATGCCAGGACGAGCGTGCTCGAGGGGGCCACACTCGCGAAGCCCCTCCGGCAGAGCGGCGAGTTCCCGCCGATGGTGATCACGATGGTCGAAGTCGGCGAGCGTGCCGGCGACCTCGAATCCATGCTCGCCAAGGTGGCCCAGACCTACGATGAGCAGGTCGAAGCGACAGTCACCCGACTGACCTCGCTGATGGAACCCCTCCTGATCCTTCTGATGGTGGGCATTGTGCTCGTGATCATCATGGCGACCCTGATGCCGCTGCTCTCGATCACGAACTCGCTCAACTGATGAACAGCCACATCCGCCGACCCCCCGTCCGATCGGGGGATCCGAACCAAGCAACGCAAGAGAGGCCAAGCATGGATTCCAACGAACCCGATTCACGACGGCGCCACGCCGCCTTCACGCTGATCGAGATCATGGCCGTCGTGCTCATCATGGGCATGCTGATGGCGGTGGTCGGCGTGAACATCAAGGCGCAGATCGACAAGGCCCGGCTGTCGACCGCCAAGGCACAGATCAGCCAACTCGAGAGTGCACTCGAGTTCTACCGGATGGACAATGGGCGCTACCCGTCCGGCGACCAGGGACTCGAATCCCTCGTCACGATGCCGACGGGCGATCCGGCGCCGCGCAACTACCCGCCGGGCGGCTATCTGAAAAAGCGTGACGCGATGCTCGATCCGTGGGGTGAGCCGTTCCAGTACGCCAACCCCGGGACCCACAACCCGCACTCGTTCGATCTCTGGACCCAGGGTGCGGATGCCGCTCCGGGGGGCGAGGACGGCGATTCGGATCTGGGCAACTGGGATGCCTCGACGACCGAAGGAGGCTGAACTCCTTGTACTCGTCCGGGCGGCGGCCGACGGTTCGCCGCGGCTTCACGCTCATCGAGATGATGGCGGTGATCCTGATCATCGGCCTGATGTTCGCGCTCTTCCTGCCAAACCTCGATGCTTCCCGGATGACGCGCCTCGAGGATCAGGCCCGCGAGGTGGGGCGCCGCGTCGAACTCGCGCGTGAGCGCGCGATCATGACCGGCGCACCTCATCGAGTCCTCTTCGAGGTCGGAGAGGGAGCGATGCGCGTCGACTGGTTCGTGGACGAAGAACGCGCAGCCCGCGCGATCGGCGACGGCGAGTTCGAAGCCGAGCCGCCCGCGGAGCCGAACCCGGACGCGAGCGACGGCGCCGAGATCTCGCTGACACCTCCCGAAAGCCTCGAACGTGACTATCACCCGGTCCCCAATCGATTCGGCAGCATCGAGTTCCTCCCGGCCGACTTCTCGTTCGTCGGTATCGACACGCCGGAGGGCTTCATCGAAGTCGGAGAGGTGCAACTCGTGTTCGGGAGCGACGGATCGACCGATTACGCCGAAGTCATCGTGGCGGACGCGTTCGAGAACCGCGTGATCGTCGAGGTCCAACCGCTGCTCGATCGCGTCCGGATCCGACGCGTCGGCGAGGAAGCCCGTTGATCGCCCGGAACACGATCACCTCGAACGCCTCGGATCGCGGCACCCGCGACGGCTTCACGCTCCTCGAGGTGCTCGCCGCGGTCGCGATCCTGAGCATCTGGTTCATCGTGATCGCCGGCACGGGCATGCAGGGACTCCGCGCCGAGGGGGTCAGCCGTCGGCGCCTGGAGGCGAGCATGATCGCCGACCGCATCCTGTCGGATCTCGAGGCTTCGACGACCGACGGCTCGGCACCCGAACCGATGGAGGAGACGAGCGAACAGGACATCTATGTGTTGAGCGTGATCGTTGCCCCCTTCGTCGGCGCTGATCCACAAGCCGCTGCGCCAGTGGTGAACCCGTCCGCACCAGACTCCGGCGAACTCGCCCTGCCCCTCGACCAGTTGATCGCGAGCGAAATGCCGGAACGCAGCGCGCATCTCCGGAGGATCGACGTTCGGGTCTCGTGGCTCGAAGGAGAAATGGAGCAGTGGGTGGATCGGACCACCTTCGCCTTCGACCTGGTCGCGGCTCGACAAGCCTATGACGACGCCGGTCTCCAGAGTTCCGCTCCCGCGACTCCGGGACAAGGCAACCAGCCGCCGGTTCCCACGCCACCGGCAGAAGACAACCCGTGATGCAGAGTCGAATCGACACCTCGATGCCCTCTGGCCGCTCTCGCAGCCCGCGCCGATCGATCGGCTTCACGCTGATCGAGGTGCTGGCGGCAGTGTTCCTGACCACCATCGTGGTGAGTGTCGCACTCGGCTTCTACATCAATCTCTCGAACTCGAGCCAGCGCGCCGTCGAGTCGATCCAGGAAGGGATCGACGCCACCTCGGTGCTCGAGCGCGTCTCGCGCGATCTCTCGGGGGTCACACTGCTCACACGTCCGGAAGATTCGGATCCGCTCGCCTGGCCGTGGTACTTCACCGCGATCAGTCAGCACTCGTTCGCGGGCTCTGACGCCCTCAAATTCATCACGCGCAGCCAGCGACCGAAGGTCAGTGCGTATCACGTGTCGGACCTCGCACAGATCGCGTACTTCAGCGTCGTCGAAGAGGACGGGACCGTCACGCTCTACCGCTGGTCCTCGCCGACTCTTCCGTCGGCTACCGAGCTGGGCTTCCCGTCGGTCGAGACTCCCGGCAGCTATGCCGTGGCCGAGGGACTCCGCGGCGTCGTGTTCCGCTTCAGGAACGAGGCGGGCGAGTGGGTCGACGACTGGGATTCGACGCAGCTCGTGGCCTCAGGCGAACTTCCGACGGCGGTCGAGGTGGTGGTCGACGTGTGGGGCCCCGCCGGACCGCAGGACGTGGGCGATGAACAGGCCCTCGAACAACTGCCGAGCTACGAGCGCGTGGTCGTCCTGCTCCAACGCCCCCTCGATCTCGCCAAGATGATCCAGGACAAGGCACTGGCCGAGCAGGCGCTGGCCGCCGCCGGCGGTACCGACGACGAAGAAGTCGAACTCGACGAAGACGGCAATCCGATCGAGCCGGACCCCAGAACGGAAGAAGGTGAAGGGATGACGGTGGCGGACTGCGTGAACCGGAACTTCGACGCCTGCGTGGGGCAGTTCGGTGCCCAGAACTGCCAGGTCTGGGCGAACATCAACAGTCTCAAGATCGCGACCTTCGGTGTCGCAGTTCCGCCCGCGTGGGGTTGCCGATGAACATCGTCGATCGGCGCCGACGAGGCGTCGTACTCCCCCTCGTCCTGATCATCGGGATGATGCTCTCGGCGGCCATCGTGTCGTTCGTCCGGAGAGCTGTGGTGGACAAGTTCGTGGTCGACAATCGCAGCGGTGCCGCCGAGGCCGCGGCGCTGGCTCGCGGTGGCGTGCAACTCGCGATCGCGGTGCTGTTCGAGGACCAGTTTCAGAAGCGGATCGCAGAACAGGGCGCAGAGTCGACGGGCACGAGCCTCGACGATCTCTGGGCGCGTCTGGCGGCCAGTCCATTGACGATGGAATCGGGAGCCGTGCTGACGGTCCGGATCCAGGACAGCGGAGCCCGCTTGAACCTCAACGCCCTGGTACCCGTCGGCCTCAACGAGTCAGAGACGGAGCCGAGCGATGAAGCCGAGGAGTTCCTGACCGATCTCCTCGAACGTCTGATCGAGAACAACGAACTGCCCGAAGACGGTCAACTCCGCGAGCCGCGCGAACTGGCTCGCAACCTGCTCGACTACATCGACGTCGACGAAGTGTCGCGGAGCGGCCAGAACGAGAACGACTACTACCAGCTCCAGGATCCCCCGTATGTCGCCGCGAACCGTCCCCTTCTCAGTGTCGACGAGATCGCGATGGTGGAGGGCTTCGACTCGAAATTCGCGGATCTGATGCGCCCCTACGTCACGGTCCATCCACTGGTGGGCGATTCGGGGATCAACTTCAACACCGCTCCGCCGCATGTGCTGAGCCTGATCTACTACGGGGACGCCACCGACAAGGTGCTGGCCGACGCGGATCTGGTGAAGCGCATCATCGAGAAGCGCGATGCGGGCAGCCTCATCTGCACCGAGACGGAGCGCGCACCGGAAAAGTGCGTGGGACTGAACGAGGTGCTCGAACTCGGTGAGGGATCCGTGTTCCCCCCCATCGATCTTCCGGCCGACAGCCTGGTGTTCGAGGTCGTGTCCGAAGCACGACTGAACGATGTCGTCTACTCGATCGAAGCGGTCGTCGATGTCTCGGACGGCCCGAACCCTCGCCTGCTATCGTGGCGCGCGCTCTAGTGAGCCCGGGTGGTTGGATGAAGAGGTCTTCCTCATGCCGATGATGAAGAACGTGCTCGGGCTGGATGTCGGCGCGCATTCGCTCAAGGCGGTCGAGCTGCGCCAGACGTTCCGTGGCCTCGAGCCGGTCCAGATGCGGATCCACGCATCGGCCGAGACCCCGGCTGCCCCTCCCGAAGCGCAGGCCGAAGCTCGAGCCGACGCCTTGTCCGACGCCCAGGCCGAGGCACTCCAGCACTTCCTGCGCGCACACGCATTTTCCACCGAGCACGTGGCTTGTGCGATCGATGGAGGTCGCGTCAGTCTGCGCCGCCTCGAATTTCCGTTCAGCGATCGTCGGCGCCTCAGCTCTGCGGTGCCGTTCGAGGTCGAGAGCGAGATTCCCTTCGAGCTGGACGACGTCGTGATCGACTGGCAATTGATCGAGGGTCAGCGCAATCACGCCGTGGTCGCCGCCGCCGTCGCCCAGCGGGTGGACATCGCCCGGATGATCGGATTGCTCGGTCAGGCCGGTTGTCAGCCGCGCATCCTCGAAGCCGAGGGTCTCGTGCTCGCGAACCTCGCGAGCCTCTTCGACCTGTCGGGCATCCGCCTGCTCGTCGACGTGGGCCACCGCAAGACGACCTTCTGCCTGATCCGCGACGGGAGCCCGCTGACGGCTCGCACGATTCCGACCGGCGGGCTCGGGATCACCCAGGCGATCGCGCGGGACACCGGTCTGTCTCTCGAACAAGCAGAGACACACAAGTGCGAGCGCGGGCTCTTCGAGCTGGGCTGGAACAGCTCGTCGCCGACTGCCGTGTCCCAGCTCGATCGAATCGTGCGCGAGATCCTGCGTACGCTCGAAGCTCAGGAAGCCGCACTCGGCTCCGAAGGAATCGGCGCCGTCACCGAGATCACACTGATGGGCGGGGGTGCGCACCTGCGGCGTCTCGATGAGTTCCTGACCGAGCGGACCGGCATTCCCGCGCGTCGGCTGAGCCCACCCGAGGATGCGGAATCGGCGGCCCTGATCGCCGGCGGCGATCCCGTGCTCTTCGGCCCGGCGATCGCGTTGGCGCTCCGTGCCACGGCGCACTCGGTCACACGCATCGACTTCCGGCAGGGCGAGTTCGCCTACAAGTCGGACTTCGGTTGGTTGCTCGGTCCGGAGCTCCGTCCCACCGCGATCATGGCCGGGATCTTCGTTCTGCTGCTGATCATCTCGACGGTCAGTTCGATCGCCCTCGAGTCGCATCGCGCCGACCGGCTCGAGAATCAGGCGGTTTCGATCTACAGCGGACTGTTCCCCGGCCAGCCCGCGCCCGATCGTCCGATGGCGGCCCTCGGCACCGCGGTCAACGCTGCGCGTGAGCGGGCAGATTTCCTCGGTCTGTATGGCGGCAACCTGTCCGCCCTCGACCTGATGACCCGACTGTCGGCCCGCATTCCGACCGAGCTGAAGATCAAGATCGACGAGATCGCCATCGACCGGGACGTGATCCGCATCAAGGTCACGACGGACAGCTACGAATCGATGGATCGTCTCGAGAACGAACTGCGAGGCGAGCCGGTCTTCGGGCAGGTGGACGTTTCGGGCCAGGCGAAACGACAACGGGACGGGAGCGTGACCTTCAGCTTGAACATCCCGCTCGAAGCAGCGGACGAGACCGCGTCGTGAAGGAACTCCTCGAACGCCTCAGGAATGCCTGGGACAATCTATCTCCTCGCGAGCAGGTCCTGGTCTCGAGTGCGGGCGCGGCCGTCCTCCTGGCGATCGCCATCTTCGCGGTCGTGATGCCCATTCTCGGCATGGCGGATCGTGCTGCGAGCCGGGTCGACGCGGCCGAGCAGCAGATCCAGGCGATGGCCCGATTGCAGCGCGAGTACTCGGAGATCAGCGGTCGTCTCCAGCACGTCGAAGAGCGCATCAAGAACCAGGGGAACCAGCAGAACCTCCGGACTCTGCTCGACAATCTCGCGCAGAACTCGGCGGTGCGGATCGCGTCGATGGAAGAGCGCCAGGCCAGCAAGAACGACCAGTACGTCGAGACCAAGGTCGAAGTGAGTCTGCGCAATGTTTCGCTCTCGCAGACGATCAAGTATCTGCACAACATCGAATCTTCTCCCCAGCAGCTCTCGGTGAAGAGCCTGCGCATCAAGGGGCGAAGCGACCAGAGTCAGCTGCTCGATGTGACCTTCTCGGTCTCCTCCTTCGAGGCCAGCTAGGAGCCCGACCCCTTGGCCAGTCCGGGCAACATTCTCGTGGCACCGATCCCGCGTTCGCTGCTGTGGATCGGCACGCCGATCGCCGCCTTCGTCCTGATCGTGGTGTTTTCCTTCCTGCGATTTCCGTACGACGATCTGGCGCGGCCGCTTTCGGAGCAGATCGGCGCGATCAGCCAGAGCGATGTGCGCATCGGGCACATCGAACCGCGCATCACGATCGGCGGCCCGGGCATCGCGGTCCACGACATCCAGTTGATCCGGCCCGACCGTTCCCGCGTCGACATCGATGTGCTTCGGCTTCGCCCCGCATGGTCGACCAGCTGGCTCTTCGGTGACGCCTCGATCAAGCTCGAGATCGAGAGCGCACTCGGCGGCGCGGATGGCGTGGTCGTGCTCGGGGACTCCCCGTCCTGGACGGGCGAGTTCGTCGATCTCGACGTCGCGAAGCTGCCCTTGCCACTGCCTCGCGGTCTGCTCCTCGCCGGTCGGATGACCGCCGCCGCAGATCTGGTGTTCCTGCCCGATGGGCCGAGTGGCCCCCTCAGCTTCGACGCCAGCGCGGGCTCGATCCAGCATCCGATGATCCCCATGCCACTGGATTTCGAGCGGATCAATGGCGATCTCGTGCTCGGCGGAGACGCGCTGGTGCGGGTCCGCAGCTTCGAACTCGATGGACCCGTCGTCTTCTCGAGCGTCACGGGACAGGTCCGGCGCGGCGCGAGCCCCGGCGAGGCGCAGCTCGAGCTGGCCGTCGATCTGGAACTGAAGAGCCCTCCCCTGCGCGCGCTCGTCGCGGGCATGGGTGTCCCGGTCGACGCGAGCGGCCGGTCGACCCTCGATCTCACTGGCACGCCCTCGGCGCCACGGCCCACGTATCGATGAGGGTTCCGGCCGCCGAAGAACTGCAGCGTGTCTTCAAGACACTGTCCGATCCCACGCGCATGAGGATCCTCCGACTCCTCGAGCGCGAGGAACTCGTCGTCCAGGAACTGATGGAAGTCCTCGGGATGGCGCAGTCCCGGGTCTCGCGACATCTCGCGATCCTGCGCGAAGCGGGCCTGCTGCGGGATCGGCGCGATGGCACCTACGTGTTCTATCGCTTCGTGCCGCCCGCCGAAGGTCCGTGGCGGGACGGCTGGGCGCTGGTCCACTCGCGACTCGACGCAGACCCGACATCGGATCGCGACGACACGATGCTCCGGCGCGTCATCGAGGCGCGCAGTCAGCATGCCCGCAGCTTCTTCGACGCGATCGGGCCCGAGTGGGACGCACTGCGCCAGGTGTTCAACGACGAAGCGCTGCGCGCCCGGGCGGTCGGTCGTCTCGTGGCTCCGGGCCTGCGCGTGGCCGACATCGGTACAGGAACCGGCATCCTCGCCGGCGAACTCGCCCGCCTCGGGCTCCACGTGATCGGGATCGATCGCTCTGCCCCGATGCTCGACGCCGCACGCAGCAAGCTCGCGAAACTCGTGCTGCCGCTCGGCGGAGGAGTCGAACTGCGTCGCGGCGAAGCCGATGCGATTCCCCTCGACGACGACGACGTCGACGCGGCCTTCGCCCACATGGTGCTCCACTCGGTGTCGTCGCCGTCGGAAGTCATCCGGGACATGGCCCGGATCGTGCGACCCGGTGGGGTCATCGTGGTGGTGGACTTCGTGCGCCACGAGCACGAGTGGATGAAGCAGGAACTCGGTGTGCTGTGGCTGGGCTTCGATCCTGCCGAGGTCGAGAGCTGGCTCGTGGGCGCAGGACTGACCGGCATCGCGATCGAGGAGATCCCCTCGCAGTCACACGGTCGCGATCTCCCCGCGACGTTGATCGCCAGTGCACGGGTCCCCGAGGCGGGCGTGGGCGAATCCGCCGCGTGAAGATCCGTGCGGTCATGCTGGATGCCACCGGCGTCCTGATCGATCCCGCCGAACCCGTCGGGCAGACGTACGCGGAGTGCGCGAGTCGGCATCGGATCCGACTTCCCGCCTGGCGACTCGAAGATGCGTTTCGCCGTGTGCTGCGCAGCGCGACCCCCCGCGTGATGCCTGGGCAAACGGGTGACGCAGCGGTCGCCTTCGAGCGAAGCTGGTGGCGAGAGCGCGTGCGGCAGACGTTCCAGGCCGCAGACAGCACGGTCCGCTTCGACGATTTCGACGCGTTGTTCGGCGAGATCTACGACCATTTCAGTCGGGGCGAAGCCTGGCGGTTGCGCGCCGGAGCCAGCGAAGCGATCGCATCCGTGCGCGCGAGGGGCTACCGCACGGGTGTGATCTCGAACTTCGACCATCGCCTGCCCGGAATCCTCGAAGACCTCGAAATCGCACAACTTTTCGACGTGATCATGATCCCGTCGAGATGTGGTGCCGCCAAGCCGGATTCGGAGATCTTCCTGGCCGCGCTGGCGTTGATCGGCGTCGAGGCCGGTGAATCCATCTACGTCGGGCACGATCGCGTGCTGGATGGGAAGGGCGCGAGCCGCGCAGGCCTGCTGCCGCTGCTGCTCGGCGGGGCCGAAACACTCGACAGCCTTCCGACGCGCATCCGGCAGATCGCTAACCTCGGCCGCTGACCTCACAGCGGCTCACGCCGTCGACCCGAGAAGGACAGGGATGGACGATTCAGCGCAGCGAACCGGAAACGGGCCCGACGGCGCGATCGCGTTCTTTCGCGATCGTTTCGGGCTCGACGAACGCGCGCTCGGTGCGGCGCTCGGCACCGCGCTCGAGCGCAGAGTCGACTACGCGGACCTGTACTTCGAGTACACGACCCAGGACTCGGTCTCGCTCGAAGAGAGCATCGTGAAGGACGGCAGTC
This sequence comes from bacterium, assembly GCA_031413515.1. Classification (GTDB taxonomy): domain Bacteria; phylum Myxococcota_A; class UBA9160; order UBA9160; family UBA4427; genus TMED88. The sequence goes on along the minus strand of JANOFF010000143.1, from coordinate 36,277 downwards.
GGCACGTCGAGCAGGGCGTCGGCGTGCGCGCGATCTGCGACGAGCGACAGGGCTACGCGCATTCCGACGACATCAGCCTCGACAGCGCGCAGCTCGCCGCTACGACCGCACGCGCGATCTCCGAGCAGTCCGGCAAGACGAGGTCGCTGGCCGTCACGCGCGGCGCGGGTCGGGGCCGCAATCTGTATCCCGTACAGCCCGCGCCGACCGACGTTCCGGTCGGGCGAAAAGTCTCGTTGCTCGGCGAGATCGACGCCTACGCGCGTGCCCTCGATCCCTCCATCAAGCAGGTGATGGCGAGCATCGTGTGTCAGCACCGGCACGTGTTGATCGCGTCGAGCGATGGAACCCTCGCCGGCGACGTGCAACCACTGGTGCGCCTCAACGTCCAGGTGATCGCCGCCGACGGCGAGCGCCGGGAGATCGGCTACGAGGGGATGGGGGGCCGCTACCCGCTCGAACGATTGACCGAGCCCGAGGTCTGGCGCCACCTCGTCCGTGAGGCCGTACGGATCGCCCGGTTGAATCTCGAATCGGTGCCCTGTCCGGCCGGCACGATGAACGTGGTACTCGGCCCCGGTTGGCCGGGCATCCTGCTCCACGAAGCGATCGGTCATGGGCTCGAGGGCGACTTCAATCGCAAGAAGACCTCGGCCTTCTCGGATCGACTCGGCCAGCGCGTCGCCGCGGATGGTGTCACGGTGGTCGACGACGGCACGCTGCCCGAGCGACGGGGTTCGATCAACGTCGACGACGAGGGCACACCCTCGCAGCGCAACGTGCTGATCGAGAATGGAGTGCTCGTCGGTTACATGCACGACCGGCTCAACGCACAGCTGATGGGCATGCAGCCGACCGGCAACGGCCGGCGCGAGAGCTATGCGCATCTGCCCCTGCCGCGCATGACGAACACCTTCATGCTCGCCGGACAGGACGACCCCGCGGAGATCTTGCGGTCGGTCGACCGTGGCCTGTACGCCGTCTCGTTCGGGGGCGGCCAGGTCGACATCACGAGCGGCAAGTTCGTGTTCAGTGCGAGCGAGGCCTACCTGATCGAGAACGGCCAGATCGGCGCTCCGGTCAAGGGTGCGACCCTGATCGGCAACGGGCCCGACGTGCTGACGCGGGTCACGCGGATCGGCAACGACCTCGCACTCGATCGCGGCGTCGGCACCTGCGGCAAGGATGGACAGGGCGTGCCGGTGGGAGTCGGTCTGCCCACGCTGCGCATCGACGACCTGACCGTCGGGGGGACCGAGGGATGAGCGCCCGTCCGAACGCAGAGGATCCGATCGAGGGCCGGATCGTCGTCCAACGGGCGCTCGAGCGCGCGACGCGCGCCGGTGCCAGTCAGGTGGACGCCGTGCTCGTCGTATCCGACAGCAAAGAGGCACGCGTGCGCGGCGCGGCCATCGATTTCGTCAAGCAGGCCCAGGAGCGCTGTCTCGGCATCCGCGCCCTGGTGGCAAGCGGCGCGGGGTTCGCCACCGCGATCACGTCCACCTCCGATCTGTCGCCCGACGCAATCGATCGCATGGCGGAAGAAACCGTCGCCCTCGCGCGGTCGATCGCGCCGGATCCGCACGCCGGGCTGCCCGAGGAGGACTCGGCGAGCGACTGGCCCGATCTCGAACTCGCGGATCCGGGCGATCGTCACGTGGCGGTCGAAGCGCGGATCGAGGACGCCAGGCGCGCCGAGCAGGCGGCGCGTGATTTCGATCCGCGCATCACCAACTCCGAGGGCAGTCAGGCGAGTTCGGACTGGAGCCGGATCGTGTACGGCAACAGTCGCGGCTTCATCGGCGACTATGAGAGCGCCCACCATGCGCTCTTCTGCGAACCCCTCGCCAAGCAGGGCGAGTCGATGCAGCGCGACTATTGGATGACGGTGTCGCGACGCCTGGCCGAGCTCGAGGACGCAGCGGTCGTCGGGCGAAGCGCGGCGAAGCGGGCCGTCCGGCGCCTCGGGGCCCGGCGCGTCAAGACCACCGAGGTCCCGGTGATCTTCGATTCGCTGACGGCACCGAGCCTGCTCGGTCAGCTGGCCAGCTGCGTCAGCGGCTACACGGTCTACCGCGAGGCCAGCTTCCTCGGCTCGAAGCTCGGCCAGAAGATCGCCGTCGACGGCTTCACGCTGATCGACGACGGAAGGATGGCGGGCGGCCTCGGCAGCAAGCCCTTCGACGGCGAAGGCCTGCCGACGCGCCGAAACGTGATCGTGCAGGACGGAGTCCTGCAGACCTGGCTGCTCGATTCGTACTCGGGCAGGAAGCTCGGAATGCCTTCGACGGGCAATGCGTCGCGGGGCGCGGGCAGCGGTCCCGGCGTCGGGACGACGAATCTCTGGCTCGAGCCGGGGCTCCTCGATCTCGAGCAGATCATCGCTTCGACACCGCGCGGCCTGCTCGTCACCGAGTTGATCGGAATGGGGTTCAACCCGACGACCGGCGACTACTCACGTGGCGCGAGCGGCATCTGGATCGAGAACGGTGAACTCGCCTACCCGGTCGAGGAGATCACGATCGCCGGCAATCTGGCCACGATGCTGAACCAGATCGACGCGATCGGCTCCGAGCTCGTGTGGCGCGGACGGGTGGCTTCGCCGCCGATCCGCGTCGCCCGCATGACGGTGGCAGGAGAATAGTCATGGCAGGCAGCCGCGGAGATCTCGGCAAGCCGCCCGTGATGCTGGGACTGCAGATGCCGGACTTCGCGACCTGGTCGGATCGGGTCGTCACGGCGCTCGGACAGAATCCCGGCCCCTTCACCGGACCGGGCACGAACACCTATCTGGTCGGAACCGGCCCGCGGCGGATCCTGCTCGACACCGGCGATGGACGACCCGCATATCTGCCCGTGCTCGAGCAAGCACTCGATCACGCGGGCTGCACCGGCATCCAGGAGATCGTGCTCACCCACGGCCATCCGGATCACATCGGTGGCGCCGCCTCCGTGATGGAACGCTTCGGGGCGCTGCGCATCACGAAGCTCGGATACCCGGCCTTCGATTCCCCCTACGATCTCGAGATCCACGGGATCCACGACGGAGATGTCGTCGAGACCGAGGGCGCCACTTTGCGAGCACTCCACACGCCGGGTCATGCACCCGATCACCTCTGTTTCGTGCTCGAGCAGGAAGAGGCGATCTTCACCGGCGACAACGTACTCGGCGTCGGAACCACCGTGATCCCGGTCAACAGCGGTGATCTCGGCCAGTACATGCGATCCCTCGAGTGCCTGCTCGGTGAATCGCCGCGCGTGCTGTTTCCCGCGCACGGGCCTCGCATCGACGACGGCATCGCGAAGATCCGCGAGTACATCGCCCATCGGCTGCTGCGCGACGAGCAGATCCTCGCGGCGCTCGGCGACGGATCGGACCGCATCGCCGCCGTCGTGGCGATCATCTATGCCGCGTATCCCGTGGCGCTGCACGCGGCGGCAGGCCAGTCGGTGGGAGCCCACTTGCTGAAGCTCGAGCGCGAGGGACGCGTCCGTCGCGCGGGTCCCGCGGACGCCGCCCCGACGGAGGTTGCCTGGCGGCTCGCCTGATCACTTCGACTTCGGCGCGCTCTTGCCGTCTTCTTCGTCGATCGCCAGCCGAACCATCGAACGGAGCACGAGACTGCGCCGCGCTCCACCGAGCAGCTGCTGCAGCTCGTCGTAGACCGTCGGATCGTTGACGAGCAGCCCGAGTGTTCCTTCACCGCGGTCGATTTTTTCGAGGATGCTGTTCAATCGCGCGCCGGCCGACACCGCCTGCATGACCAGATCCTGCTCCCGCGGAGGGTCGAAGATCAGGGTGTGGAGGATCCCGTCACCGCTGCGGACCTCGTCGAGGATCGATTCGAGCAGCGCCAGGGAACGCTCGGCGCTCTCGATCCCCGACCCCTCGTAGTCGTCGTAGATCAGGCTGTGGAGCAGACCGGGGCCCTTCTGGATCTGCACGAGCAGGCCGCTGGCCGCGCCGACTGCATCCGCGACCCGCGTGCTCCCCTCCTCCGAATCGAAGCGCTCGATCACGTCGTTGATGTTCTCTGCCAGAGTGGCGACGTTGTCGAGCGCGCGGGTCCCCTTCTCGAGCGCGACGTTCAGATTGATCGGGCTGGTCGCGTGGATCTGCTCCCCGCCCTCGAGCATGCGCGCGCCGGCGCTGCCGACGCTGATCTCGACGTAACTGTCGCCGAGCACACCGATGGTTCCGATCGTGGCGATCGAATCGTCGCGGATGTGGCTCTGCACTTCCGGATCGATTCCCAGCGTCACCAGCACGGGGAGCTCTGCGCCGATGGGTTCGAACCGGACGGTTTCGACGACACCCACGTCCTTGCCGGCGAGCCACACGGGGGCGCCGGGCAACAGGCCCTGCACGTTCTGGAAGCGCGCCACGAGTCGATAGTTCGCGACGAACAGACCCCGTTCGGCGGTGAGCGACAGGATCAGGCCAGCGAGTGCCACGAAGACAACGATCAGGAAGCTCCCGACCACCAGCGCGAGGCGTCCTTCACGCTCCATCTTCCCTCCCCTTTCGTGCCGATCCGGCAGCACCGGAGTGGGTCTCCCTCTCCGGTTGCGTGATCCATACATTGTCGGCTTCGAGACTCGGCCCGGCGGACAGGAAGGCCCGCACCTCGGCGCGCTCCGACGCCCGGATCTCGTCCGGCGTTCCGCAAGCCACCATCTGCCCGTTCGCCAGCAGACCGATGCGGTCCGAGATCGCGAAGCACAGATCGAGTTCGTGGGTGACGATGATCGACGTCGCCCCGAGCCGTGTCTGAAGTGATTGGATCAACTGACCGATGCGTTTCGAATTCGTCGGATCGAGACCCGTCGTGGGCTCGTCGTAGAGGATCGCTCTCGGTTCGAGGACGATCGCCCGGGCGACGGCGACCCGCTTTCGCATTCCCCCCGAGAGTTCGGCGGGCATCAGGTGCTCGATGCCAGTGAGACCGACCGCTGCGAGGCACTCGGCGACTCGATCGGCGACCTCGCGACCCGTCGGCCGGCGGTGCTCGCGCAGCGCGTAGGCGATGTTGTCGGCGACCGACAGCGAGTCGAACAGCGCCGCGCCCTGGAACACGAAGCCGATCTGCTGTCGCACCTCGACCCAATCCCGCTCGCGGAACCCGCTGGTGTCCCGGCCCTCGACGATCACCTGCCCCCGATCGGGTCGCATCAGACCGATCATGTGCTTGAGCATCACCGACTTGCCGGTCCCGGAACCGCCGAGCAGCGTGAAGATCTCACCGGTGCGGATCGCCAGGTCGACACCCCGCAGCACTTGCTTCGGACCGAAGGCCTTGTGCACGCCGCGCAGTTCGACGAAGTGCTCCGCCCGCGCCTGCAGTCCCGGTTCGGGTCCGCGCATCGTCTGTTCGATGTCGTGCATGCCGGAGGACCTCAGCCTGCCTGGAAGACGAGCAGGAGCTTCGTCAGGAAGAAGTCGGAGACCAGCACGGCGATCGAGGCGATCACGACGGCTTGCGTGGTCGCGCGCCCGACGCCGACGGTGCCCCCCGTCGTGCGAAGTCCCATGTGACAACCCACCATGGCGATCGTCCAACCGAAGAAGAACGTCTTCGCCAGACCGTTCAGCAGGTCATCGACCCCCACCACGTTGACGACACTCTGGAAGTAGAAGTTCGTCCCGATCCCGGCCTGCGAAGCAATCAGCATTCCGCCGGACATCCCGAGCACGTCGGCCAGCACGGCGAGCATCGGCAGCCCGAGCGTCGCCGCGATCACCCGGGGCAGCACCAGCTTCTGCAGCGGATCCGCCCCCATGGCGCGGATCGCATCGACCTGTTCCGTGACGGCCATCGATCCGATCTCGGCCGTGATGCCCGCGCCGACCCGGCCCGCGACCACCAGTGCGGTGAGGACCGGTCCGAGTTCGAGCACGAAGGCCAGACCGACGAAGCTCCCCGTGTAGGGCTTCGCGCCGAACCGCGCCAGCGAGTCGACGGTCTGCAGCGCCAGCACCATGCCGGTGAACAGCGCCGTGATGGACACGATCGTGGTGGAGCGCGCTGCGATCATCTCGAATTGCACCCAGACATCACGCATGCGGAATCCACGGCGAAGCAACCCGCCCGGCGTCCGGATCGCCAGCAGCCCGAACTGCCCGACCTCTTCGAGAACGCTCAGCGCCCGGGCGCCGAGGCGGGCGATCGACGCGTGCCGGGAGGATGCGGACTTCATGGCTTCGACTCGCCCGGCGCGGCATCCGGCGGGGCCTGGGGAGGCAAGAACGATCCGACCCACGCGTCGAAGGCCGGCTCGATCGACTCGAACGCCACCGGATCTCGCTCGACCAGCAGCCAGTCGTACACGCAGGCTCCCGCGACCACGGTGACCGCCTTGACGTGCAGCGGGACCCCGTCTTCGACCGTGTCGAAACTCTGCGACCAACCCTCGGCGCCGGCGACCTCGAATGGACCGGCGGCGTAGATCGTGCTGCGCTCGGTTCCGATCGTGACCTGGCGTGCCAGCACCGCGGGGGTGGCGCGGGAATTCGAGCAGTTCGAACTGAGGCTGATCACGGCGCCAGAGGCGCTTCCGTAGGCCAGATCGGCGCCTTCGATTTCGATGCTCCGCCAGTCGGCCGAACCGACCCAGCCCGGCTGCGCGATCGAGTAGCCGAGGAGCCGATGCGTGAGTCGCTCGGAGTGGTTGTCCGAGGACGTCGTGTAGCGGCCGGTCGTGCACCCGCTCGCGATGACGATCAGGCATCCCATGAGAAGCGGCCACCGGACCTGCTGCCCCGAGCCCGCTGCGCCCGATCGGGCTTCGATGATCCGCATCCTGAGCATGGAGTCGAAAGCTATCCCATCGCGACGCGGACCGAGGCTCGTCACGGTCGTCCGCTTGACGGCCCGATGCGAGGGTTGTACCCCCGACCCCGATGTCACACGACCCGCGGCAGGAATGGCTCGATCGGCTGTCCAACGAGATCATCGTTCTCGCGAGTGCCTCACCGCGACGACGTGACCTTCTCGATCACGCCGGCATCGCGCACGAAGTGATCCCCGCCGACATCGACGAGCGACCACTGGCGGGCGAACAACCAGCCGGAATGGTGCTCCGGCTGGCGAGGGAAAAGGCCCTCGTGGTAGCCACCCGGCTCGCGCCGCAGCCACCGCGCTGGGTGCTCGCCGCCGACACGATCGTCGTGCTCGACTCCGATGTGCTCGGCAAACCCGAAGACGCCGAACACGCACACCGCATGCTGAGACGACTGACCGGTCGCCGTCATCGCGTCGTGAGCGGTGTGGCGCTGGTTCGCACGGGTCTCGACCATGCGTGGTCGCTCGCGGTGACGTCGGAGGTGACGATGCGCACGGCGACCGAAGCGGAGATCCGGGCCTACGTGGCCACCGGCGAACCTCTCGACAAGGCCGGCAGCTACGGGATCCAGGGCGAGGGAGGTCGCCGCTTCGTGACTGAAGTCGAAGGCAGTGAGACGAACGTGATGGGTCTTCCGCTCGATGAGACACGCGAGCTGTTGGAACGGGCTCGACGTGAGTTGCCGGCGCTGGAACGCGCCCGCGAGCGGCAGGCAACCCCTTGATCGACGCGATTTCGTGCCACGAACTCGACGCGGCCGCCGAGCGATTCGCCGCCGTGAGCGCACGAGTCGAGGCGGCCTGCCGTCGAGCCGGCAGGGATCCTGCCGGGGTCACGATCGTCGGCGCGTGCAAGCGCCAACCGGTCGAGCGGATCGGTGCGGTGGTCATGGCCGGCGTCGCAGAACTCGCCGAGAACTACGTCCAGGGTGCGCGCGACGTGCAACCCGAGCTCGCCGCGCTGCTCGAACGCCACGGTGTCCCCCTGCCACGCTGGCGGCTGATCGGCAACCTGCAGCGCAACAAGGCCCGACTCGCCGTCGAACTGTTCGATGCGATCGACACGCTCGACCGGGAGCCACTGGCCCATGAACTCGATCGACGTGCCGCCGCGCTGGGTCGTACGCTCGATGTGTCGGTCCAAGTCGATCTGAGCGACGAGCCTGGGAAGTCCGGTATCCCGCCCGAATCGGTGGCGGGATTGCTGGCTGCGTGCGCACCCCTCCAGCATCTGCGCGTCGTCGGACTGATGACGATGCCCGCCGCCGATCCCGAGCGTGCGCGGGCCGCGTTCGCGCAGTTGCGCGGTCTGCGCGATACCCTCCGCGGCCATCCCGGAGCTCTGTTGCTCGACGAACTCAATATGGGGATGTCGGGCGACTTCGAGATCGCGATCGAGGAGGGTGCTACCCGGATCCGCGTCGGGACGGCGCTGTTCGGCGATCGTAAACCGTGAGCGGAGAGCACCCGAGCCGCGGCGATGACAAGAAGAAGAGGGACGAGATGATCAACGCGCTCGACGGATGGCGGATCGGCTTCATCGGCTGTGGCGCGATGTCGCGGGCCCTCTGCGGTGGACTGCTCGCCGCCGGGATTCCGAAGTCACAGCTGCGCGGCACCGACGTCGTGCCGTCCCAGCGGGCATCCTTCACCCTGGATCTGGGCGTCGAGACCGGTGGCGACAATGCCGCGCTGGTCGAGGCTTCCGACATCCTCGTCGTCTGCGTGAAACCGGGCGCGGTCGTCAGCATGCTCTCGGCTCTGCCTGCCACCGCCGTGCCGGAGAGCAAGCTCTGGATCTCGATCGCGGCTGGCATCGGGATCGCCACCCTCGAGCGCGCCCTCGGCCCGGCCAGCCGCGTGGTGCGCGCCATGCCCAACACGCCTGCCCTGATCGGCGAAGGCGCGAGTGTGCTCTCGCCGAATTCGCGAACCAGCGACGCGGATCGCGCGGCTGCCAACGCCCTGTTCGCCGCGGTGGGGACGACCTGGGAAGCACCGAACGAAAACATGCTGGACGCCGTGACAGGCCTCTCCGGCAGCGGACCCGCCTACGTGTTCCTGATCCTCGAGGCGCTCGGCGACGCAGGCGTCCGCCAGGGACTGCCCCGGGACGCCGCCTACCAGCTCGCCTTCCAGACGGTGATCGGAGCCGCCCGCCTCGCACAGCAGAGCGGTCGTCACCCGGCGAGCCTCAAGGACCAGGTCACGTCGCCGGGCGGAACCACGATCGCCGGGCTCGAACAACTCGAGGCCGGGGGCGTGCGATCCGCGATCTACAACGCGGTCGACGCCGCCACGCGGCGTTCGCGAGAACTCGGCGAGTAGGCGGCCGCAACGATGGCGCGGGATCCTGGAAGTGTGACGGGATTCCTCAAGCCGGGCGCCGGCCCGGCCGATCAGCTGCACGACCGGGATATGTCCCGGAAGGGGAGCGAATCGTCATGCGCATCACGCCGCTCGAGATCCAGAGCCATCGCTTCGGCCGACGCCTTCGTGGCTTCGATCCCGAGGAGGTCGAGGTCTTTCTGCGGATGGTGACCGAGGACTACGAGGCCCTGCTGCGGGAGAACGAAGCGCAGCGCAGCCGGATTGCCCATCTCGAGGAGCGCGTGGCCGCGTTGGCCGGCCAGGAGAAGCTCCTGCAGGAGACGCTGCTGAACGCCCAGTCGATGACCGACAAGATGCGGCTCGCGGCCGAAAAAGAGTGCGAGGTACTGCTTGCCGAGACGGAACTGCGCGCGGAGAAGATCATCGATGCATCGCACCGACGAGCCGGACGACTCGCTGAGAACATCCGGGAGCTGCGCGGGTTGCGGAGCCAGATCGCCGAGTCCCTGCGAGCGGTGCTCGACACGCACCTCGGCCTGATCGAGAACCTCACCGTCGACGGTGCGAGCAGCCCACTCGTCGACGCGCTGGTCGACGGCAAGATCGCCTATCTCGACAAGAACAAGAACGCACGAGAGGCGAGCACCGAAGTTCAGCGCCCCCTGCCCGCCGCGGAGTCCAAAGGAAGCGTTTGAGCCACGCCCGCTCGCCAGTTGCCGTGGACTCGAATCCGGAGGGAATCGGATTCTTCATCCACGTGACTCCCGGTGCGCGAACGGACGAGATCGGCCCTGCCCACGGCGACGCATTGAGGGTGCGAACACGCGCACCCGCGATCGAAGGTCGGGCGAACGCCGCCTGCCGCGCGGCGCTCGGCGAGGCATTCGGCGTCTTGGCAAGCCAGGTCCAACTCGATCCCGCCGCACGCGGACGGCGAAAGCGAGTGCTCGTCACGGGCGACCCCGGCAGGCTCGCAGACCGGCTCCACACGCTGGCGACCCGATCCGGACTGGGATAAACCACCGCTGCCCCGGTTCATCGCCCGGTGGGTGCCGATCCTTCGACGGAGGAACCTGTCGAACTCGCGTTTTTCGGTTCGACGATCGAGCGGATCCCCCGCCGCTCGACGCTCCGATGTCCGGGAGTCGGCCGGACACGATCGCCCCCTGAAATCGGGGATCGATGACCCAACGGAGAGCTCAGCATGCCGATCTACGAATACGAGTGCAGCAAGTGCGGCCACACCTTCGAGCGTGAGCAATCCATGTCGGAGCCGCCGATCAAGACGTGTCCGAAGTGCAAGGCGCGCAAGGTCACGAAGCTGATTTCGCGCACTTCGTTCGTACTGAAGGGCGGTGGCTTGTACGCGGACGGCTATGCCGACGCTAAGAAGAAAGCCGCCGCCGACTCGACGACGTCGACCTCCTCGGACTCGCCATCAGCGAGCGACTCCACCAGCACGGCGAGCGAGACGAAGGTTTCGACGGACACGAAGACCGCGGACGGCGGCAAGAAGGTCGAGAGCAAGCCGGCAAAGACCGGCGGCAAACCAGCCAAGTCCGGCAAGGCGTCCGGCAAGAGCGCGGCCTGAGGGCCGGACACGCGACGTTATACTCGCGCGGCAGCCCCCCTCCCCCAGTCCCGTCCTTCACTCCCCCACCCGCCCTCTCGCGCTTCGCGAAGGCCCCGCAACCCGCAACCGGAGGCCCGATGAGCGGTCCCGCTGCACGAGGCGGTTCGATCGAAACCCGCGTGCTCGATGGGCTCGCCCTCGCGCAGACGATCCGCGATGGACTGGCCGAGCAGGTCGCCAAGCTCGTGGCGGCGGGTCACCGAGCCCCCTGCCTGGCGGTCGTGCTCGTCGGCGACGATCCGGCCAGTCTCTCCTACATCAAGGGCAAGCAGCGCGCGTGTGCGCGGATCGGCATGGACGCCGTCGAGCATCTGCTCCCCGAGTCGACCGCGGAAGACACCCTGCTGAAGCTGATCGCCCGGCTCGATGCCGACGACGCGATCGACGGGATCCTCGTCCAGTTGCCATTGCCCGCGCACATCTCGGCGGCGCGAGTCGCCGAGGCGGTCGATCCCGCCAAGGATGCGGACGCCCTGCATCCCACCACCTCGGGCCGTCTCCTGGCCGGCACGGCGGACCTGATCTCGTGCACACCACTCGGCATCATGGCCGCCCTCGATCACTTCGAAGTTCCGATCGACGGCGCCCACGCGGTGGTGATCGGACGCAGCAACATCGTCGGCAAGCCCGTCTCCCTGCTGCTCCAACAGCGAAACGCGACGGTCACGATGTGCCACTCACGGACCCGGGAACTGCCCGCGATCTGCCGGCAGGCCGATATCCTGGTCGCCGCCGCCGGACAGCCCCGGATGGTGAAGGCCGACTGGATCAAGCCCGGCGCGGCGGTGATCGACGTGGGTGTTACCGAAGTCGACGGTCAACTGGTCGGCGACGTCGACTTCGACGCCGCGCTCGGAATCGCCGGGGTCCTGACGCCGTCGCGCCGCGGAATCGGTCCCCTGACGATCACGATGCTGCTTCGCAACACGCTGCACGCATACCGGGCACGCAAGATCCGATGAGCGAACCCGCACGCACGCCGCTCTACGCGCGCCACGTCGAACTCGGCGCCCGCATGGTCGAGTTCGCCGGCTTCTCGATGCCCGTGCAGTACACCTCGATCATCGACGAGCACGCGGCTGTACGCGACCGCGCCGGCCTCTTCGATGTCTCGCATATGGGACAGATCCATCTCGTCGGGCCCGCGGCCATCGCCACCGCCGAGCGGCTCGTCACCTGCCGCATCGACGACCTGAAACCCGGTCGCGTCCGATACGGCCTTCTCTGCAACGAAGCAGGCGGTTGCGTGGACGACGTGACCGTGTATCGCGAATCCGCCGACGCGCTCTTCCTCTGCGTCAACGCTTCGAACATCGCCAAGGATTTCACCTGGATCGTCGATCACGCACCCCCGCAAGCCGGTGTCGATGATCGCAGCACACAGACCGGTCTTCTCGCGCTACAGGGTCCCGCGAGCGCCGGAGTGCTCGGCGCGCTGGCGCGGCCGGATGCCGAGACGAAACCGGTGCGCGACCTCGGGAGATTCACGTTCGCCCGATACGAGATCGCCGGCGTTCCAGTCTTGATCTCGCGCACCGGCTATACGGGCTCCGATGGATTCGAGATCTACACGCCCGCCCGCGAGGTGCGAATGATCTTCGATGCGCTGCTCGAACAGGGCGCTGCCTCGGGACTCGTCCCGGCCGGCCTCGGTGCTCGGGACACACTGCGCCTCGAAGCCGCGATGGCGTTGTATGGACACGAACTCGACGATTCGACCAGCCCCCTCGAAGCGGGCCTCGAGCGATTCGTCAAACGCAGCCGCGGCGGGTTCATCGGCGCAGAGGCCATCGAAGCGCGCGAAGAGCGTGGACGGGTTCGCCAACTCGTGGGATTCGTGGTCGAGGAACGCGGCATCGCACGAGCCGGTTATCCGATCTCGGTCGATGGCCGGGAGATCGGCCATGTGACGTCTGGCGCACCCTCGCCCACCCTCGGAAAGCCGATCGGGCTCGGCTACGTTCCGCCGCGCTTCGCGGTGCCGGGGACGCGCATCGACATCATGGTTCGAGGCCGTGCCATCGGCGCGCAGATCGTCGAGACACCATTCGTTGCCAAGGGTCGATGAACACGTTTCAGGTGCGATCGGCAGGCTGACCTCGCCGATCGGACCCGAAATACAACGCAGACAACGAGACAGGGAGCACGACCGTTGGCCGACTACAACCTGCCCGAAGAGATCCGCTACAGCCGCGACGACGAGTGGGTCCGGTCCGAGGGCAGTCAGCGATACCGCGTCGGGATCACCGACTACGCGCAGCAGCAGCTCGGAGACGTCGTATTCGTCGAGCTGCCCGAGGTCGGGGCCCGCTACGAAGCGGGGCAGCCATTCGGCGTGATCGAATCCGTCAAGGCGGTCTCCGATCTCTATGCGCCGGTCGCGCTCGAGATCCTCGAGGTGAACAGCTCGCTCGAAGACGCACCCGAAACCGTCAATGGCGACTGTTATGGCGAGGGTTGGCTGATCGTGGTGCGAGCCACGTCACCGCAGGAGTTCGATGGCCTGCTCGACGTCCGGACCTACAAGGCCCACATCGACGCTCGATCCGGCGACTAGCAGGCTGGCCCTCCCGCTCTGCGGCCCGCTCGCTCATTCGTCGTTGCGCTCGAGTCGGCGGCGCGCAACGTCGGACCAGGCACCACGCGACTCGAGCTGGACGTACCGACGCCAATGTCGACGCGCCGCACCGGACTGACTCAGCTTCTCGTACAACAGCGCGAGATTGATGTGCAGGTCCGGGTATAGCGGGTCGGCGGCGAGCGCGATCTTGTAGCGACGCAGCGCGTCTGCGTCCGAGCCGTCCTCTTCGAGCAGATTTGCCAGGTTGAAGTTGCCTTCGACGTGGTCCCCGTCGATCTCGAGGCATCGCTCGAAGCAGCGACGGGCGTTCGAACGATCACCTCGGTTGTAGTAGACCGCTCCGAGGTTGCAGTGGCAATCCGCGAAATCCGGGACGAGATCGATCCCCTGCTGGTAGCAGGCGATCGCGGCTTCGTAGCTGGCTGGATCTCCGTCGAGCTGGCAGCCTCGAGCGAAGAGCTCTTCGGCGGCCTCCGCGGGCGAAGGAATCGTCGAGAGTGCGGTGATCGCACGGATGCGGTCGGCGGGAACGTGTTCCGGCCCGAAATCGAGCACAGCCTGCCCGTCCGCCTCGAGCAACTTTCCGTCGTGTCGGATCACGATGCGCTCGGAGCCCTCGGCCCAGACCCGAAGAGCGCGCATGGGGTCGTCGACCTCGGGCAGACGTTCGCGCAGCATCTCAACCGTGCGACGGATGCGGCGGAGCGGCACGCCTTGTTCGATCAGCGACAGAACGCCTCGGATACAGACGAGGTCGTTGAAATCGAGCGAACGTGGATCGCCCTCGACCGCATCCGATCGGAAGGAAGGCACGAGTTCGGTTCGCTTCCAGTAGCGCAGGCGCGCTGGCGAGACCTTCAGGATGCGCGCTGCATCATGGAGCGAGTAGGTGCTCACGACTATACAGTCTACTACGCCGTATCGTCGATCGACATCGGATTCGTGAAGAACGCAGTCAAGAACGCGGCGGCGGGCCCGCACGAACGTCGATGCGCGACTCCCGACCATCGCGTAGCTTCCGACATGGCGGGGTTTCTGCGGCTGGTGCCCGGCATCGACTTCAAATCGAGTGTGGAGCGTGTCACCACGTTCCAGGCGGGTTCGATTCCCGTCCCTCGCCGCCAGTCCGTCGACCCGGCACCCCTTCGAGTGCCCGCACCACCGATCCGTGTGGTAGCCTCGTAGCAGACCGATGGCATGTCGTAGCGCTCTCCAGCGAACCGATTCCCGGCGATTCATCCTCGCCGCATCCCGTGTCCGCACCTCCCGGGCGCTCCATGTTTCCCCGACCCGCGCGCGTCGAGCGCGCGTCGCGTCGTACCGCTCCCACCAACGAACCCATCGCGGAGGAAACCATGTCGAGTGAACCCACCATCATCATCCACTTCAAGGACATGAGCGTCGACGAGGAGGTGCGAGACCACATTCGCGCCCGGTGCGAGGAATTCGCGGGGGAGTTCCCCGAAGCGACGCACTTCGAGCTCACGATCCGGCCGGACGCGAAGAACCTCGAGTGTCATGGCCACGTGACCGGCAAGCGCACCCGGATCGCCGCGCACGCGAAGGGGCTCGAACACCTGAGACCCGTGAGCGACGCCGTGCTCGACAAACTCGAGCGTGAACTTCGTACGGAGCACGACAAGCGGATCTTCACTCAGCGACGCAAGGCACAGAAGGAGCAAGCCAAGCGCGCGATCTGAAGCATTGCCGGGCGATCGCTCGACGGGCGAGAGACATCTCCCGCACCCGCCCCGCTAGACGCCGCGGCGAAGCGGGGCCGGCCGACCGAACAGGAATCCCTGTCCGAGTGGGATGCCAAGGGACCGGATCGTCGCGAGTTCCTCGCTGGTCTCGATTCCCTCGGCGATGATCCGCGCATTGAGCTTGATGGCCACCGTGTGGAGCGCTCGAAGCAGTTCCTGACGGGGCGGATCGGTGTCGATCCCGCGGACGAGCGAGAGATCCACCTTGATGAAGTCCGGCGACAATTCCATGATCGCCTCGAGACTTCCATAGGCGACCCCGGTGTCGTCCAGCGCAATGCGGAATCCGAGCCCGCCGTAGTAGTCGCGAGCCTCCCGGAAGATCGAGAAGTTGCCGATCGACTCCCGTTCGGAGATCTCGAACACCATGTCGTTGGGACGCAGCCGCAGATCCTCGAGGGTGCTTCGCAGAACGTCCCCACGGAAGGCGGGGTCGTGGATCGCGGTGGGCAGGCAGTTCAGGAACAGGAGTTTTCCGGGCGCCAGCCCGCGCGCTCCGCGCAGCGCCGCGCGGCGACAGAGACAATCGAGTTCGAAGACGAGATTCGCCTCCTCGGCCAGTGCAAAGAGAGCCGCCGGGCTCTCGAGTTCGCTGTCCCAGGGACCCCGCACGAGTGCCTCGAAGCCGATCACTTCTCGCGTCATCAGGTTCACGATCGGTTCGTAGAGGATCGTGACATCCTCCGACAGCACCAGATCGCTCATCCGTTTCGCGCGGGCTCGACGGACGAGGCGCTGATTCAGATCCGCATCGCGCACCGCGGCCTGCAGGGCCTCGCGGACCTGCCGTTCTTCACGCATGCCCGGATTGTGGAAGATCACGGATTGCCCGATCGGCAGATCGGGGGTCTCGCGCTGATACGGGTAGACGATCTTGTTGCCGCACTCGGCGAACTGCACACGCAGCGCCTCGGCGATCTCGCCGAGGTTCTCGCGGTAGAAGACGTCGTTGCTCCGCGAGCGGAACAGGAAGATCACGACCTGTTCCGACCCGAGCTCTCCCGAAGCCACTAGATCAGCCGGCTCGAGGGTCGTCGCACAGGCCTCGAGGATCTGCGCTTCGAGCTGGGAGCGCGAGCGGAGGAACACGTCGATCCCGTAGCCGCGTTCGACGCTCGCGAGCGCCTGGGCATCGATCAGGATGATCGCGAGCGCGCCATGCTCGCGCAGATTCCGGGTGATCCGGTCGATCTGCTCCACGTAGCTGCGCAATCCCTCGGCGGATCTGCCGGACGGCAATTGCGGAATCTCTCGAAGGGCTTCGCTCACCCTGCCTTGATCGACCGGACGTGGCCGCGCATTGAGGAGTGGCCGCGAGGTCTCAGGAACCGGCAAGCGCTGCGGCAAGCGCCCGACCGGTGTGGGATCCCGCGGTTCGTGCGACCTGTTCAGGAGTGCCGGCAACGACCAGCTGCCCCCCGCCCGGGCCGCCCTCCGGACCGAGATCGATCACCCAATCGGCCCGCAGGATCACGTCGACGTCGTGTTCGATCACCACCACGCTGCCACCGCCGTCGACGATCTCGTCGAGACAACCGAGCAGCACCTCGACGTCGGCGGCGTGCAATCCCGAGGTCGGCTCGTCGAGCAGATACAGCCTGCCCGGCGACGGATCGGCGAGTCCGAGTGCGAGCCGTACACGCTGGTGCTCGCCGCCGGACAGCGTCGAGAGGGGCTGACCGAGCGTGAGATACCCGAGACCGACGCGACTGAACGGCTCGAGCCTCGCGACGATCCGGCCGTCGTCGACGAACGCCTCGGTCGCTTCGTCGATCGTCAGCGCCAGGACGTCGACGATCGAGCGACCGTCCAGCTTCACGCCGAGCACCTCGCGCCGATAACGACGGCCGTCACACGCGTCGCACGGGACCCGCACGTCATCGAGGAACTGCATGTCGATCACGACCTCGCCGGCCCCCTCGCAGGCGTCGCATCGTCCGCCCGCCACATTGAACGAGAACCAGCCGGGGCCGACCCCCAGCGCGCGGGCCTCGCGCGTGGCCGCAAATCGGGCACGGATCTGATCGAAGGCTTTCGACACCGTGGCCGGATTGGACCGCGGACTGCGGACGGCCGGCGTCGCGTCGACGATCACAACCTCGCGAATCCGATCAGCACCCTCGATGCGGTCGCAGGGCGGGCGATCTGTCTCGGGGTTCAGGCCGGGCGCCAGAACGCTGGCAAGGACCGCTCGGACCAGTGTCGACTTTCCTGCGCCGGACACACCGGTCACCACGACGAATCGCTCGAGCGGCACATCGACATCGAGGCCCTGCAGGTTGTGGACTCGCGCACCGCGGATGCCGAGCACCGGCCCCCTCATCCCTCTCCGCACGGGAGGGCGGCGCCCGATCTCGCCGCGCAGCAGCTTCCCCGTCACGGATTCCGCACATGCGCGCACGTCTTCGAGCGAACCCTGCGCGACAACACGCCCGCCGAGCCGCCCGGCGCCCGGCCCGAGATCGATCACGTGGTCTGCCGAGTGCAGGAACTCCCGCGCGTGCTCGACGACCACGACCGTGTTGCCGCGATCCCGGATCGCCCGGATCACCTCGAGCAGCCGCTCGATATCGCGGGGATGCAGCCCGATGGACGGCTCGTCGAGCACGTAGAGCGATGCCGTCAGTCCTCCGCCGAGCGCAGTCGCGAGCTGGATCCGCTGGGCTTCGCCTCCCGACAGGGTTCGCATCTGTCGATCGAGGGCCATGTAGCCGAGTCCGACCCCGGCAACCGTCGCGACACGGTTCCGGAGCATCTCGATCACCCGGCCTGCCCGGCGTGTGTCGCCCAGTGCTTCGACGGTCCCCCCCAGCCAGCTCCGCAGCCCGGATACGGTCTCGCGACA
This sequence comes from bacterium, assembly GCA_031413515.1. Lineage (GTDB taxonomy): Bacteria > Myxococcota_A > UBA9160 > UBA9160 > UBA4427 > TMED88. The sequence goes on along the minus strand of JANOFF010000143.1, from coordinate 18,282 downwards.
CACGGAGCCGAGATCGCGACCTTCGATCTCGATCGATCGCGCATCGACTCCGAGCCGTGTGCCCTCGCACGCGCCACACCGATCGAAGCGGCGATAGCGCGCGATCATCACGCGGGCCTGCACCTTGTAGCGGCGTCCTTCGAGCCAATCGAAGAAACCCCTCACGCCGTACCAGTCGCCCCCGTCGCCTTCACGGACGAACTGCTGCGCCGCCCCATCGAGGGTCGACCAGGCCGCGTCCGTGTCGATCCGCTGATCGCGACAGGCCCGCAACAGATCCCGCTGCATGGCGCGACCCGTCGGTGTCGCGAACGGAGCGATCGCATCCTCTGCCAGACTGCGGGCCGGATCGGGAATCACGCGGTGCCAGTCGATCTCGGCCGTGCGACCGAATCCCTGGCAGACCGCACACGCGCCGAGTGCGCTGTTGAAGGAAAGTCGCGATGGATCGGGTTCGGTGAAGCGGCGACCGCAGTCATCGCAGACGAGTCCGGCGCGGTACGTGACCCGGTCGCCGGTGGTCGACGAGACCTCGAGTTCTCCCGCGCCGCGCTCGAATGCACGTGATACGGCCTCCGAGAGCCGACCTCGTAGAGTCAGATCCGGATCGAGATCCCGGGACGGAAGCGCGAGGCGATCGATCAGCAGCAGCGGCGCTTCTTCGAGCAGCTCTGAAGCAGGCCGATCATCTTCCGACCAGTCGAGCACGCGACCATCCCGGGTGAGCAGACGGGTTTCCCCATCCGCGATCAGTCGAAGGCGCCGTTCGTCCGACGATTCACCCGGTCGCGAGGCGGGCATCGCCCCGATCAGCACCCGCTCGCCGGCGAAGCGCTCCGCGACCCGATCCGCCACGCCGGTCACGCTGCCGCGCTCGACGAGGGTCCCACAATCGGGACAACGCGTGCGTCCGAGTTTCGCAAAGAGGAGCCGCAGCCCGTCGACGATCTCCGTCGCCGTCCCGACCGTGCTGCGCGCATTGGCGATGCGATTGCGCTGTTCGATCGCGATCGCAGGCGGGAGGCTCGAGATCGAATCCACCTGCGGTCGCGGCAGACGCTCGAGAAATTGACGCGCATAGCTCGAGAGCGAGGTCACGTATCGGCGCTGACCTTCCGCGTAGAGTGTGTCGAATGCCAGCGTCGACTTGCCCGAACCCGACGGACCGGTCACGACGGTCAGCGCGCCGAGGGGAATCCGGCAGCTCACACCCTGCAGGTTGTGGGTGCGCGCATTCTCGATCCGGATTTCCGTCTGACGCATGGCTGCCTCGAGGCATCTTCGCGAAGGTCGATCGCGGGCGTCAGATTCGCGCCTGGAAGATCCTGCGAAGTGCGAGCGCACGAGACAGATCCCCCTCGACGACGAGGCGCTCCTCCATGAAGAGCAGATCCGGATTCTCGCGCCCGGCGAGAACCCCGAAGAAGTCCTGCGCGGACAGCCGGAACGTCACGTCCGATGCCTCCTTCGTCCCTTCGCCGAGATCGAGTCGTCCGCATTCCACCCGGACCCGGAGCACGCCGCCTCCCGCTCCGGCCAGCTCGAACCGGTAGGCGACCCGCACGTCCGCGGCCGCCTCGGCGCGAAAGGCCTTTCGGAGCCACTCGACGGCAGCCCCGAGCGAACTCGGCGACTGAAGACTCTCCACGGCGACGCGCTCCTTTGCGGTGGCCGGTGACCGGTGGGATGGGCGCGGGACCGGAGTCCAGATGCCGTGCAAACACCCGCCCTTTTCCGGATCGGGATCGGATGATTCCGCTTCGTTCGGGGCGTCGAGGAAGCACTGTGACGGCGATTCGACGCCACAGTCTACGAGTCGATCGACCCCTCGGTCAATCGGATCATTCCTCGCTGCTGCGCGCGTGACGCCGGGCCATCTCGGCATAGCGGAGCTTGCCGGCCGCCTCGGCGGCATCCGCCGCCGCCAGCCAGCGCGCAGTCCCGGGATCCGCCGAAGCCGCATCGGCGAGTTGCTTCAACAGGAAGGTGTCACCGTCGGATACGGCGCGATCGATCAGGGCCTCGATTCTTTCGCGTGCGCCGGCCTTGATGAGGAAAGCCAGAGACTCCGGGACGCGATCCGCCGCGAGGTAGGCGTCGGCGATCTCGAGACTCTGCACTTCGGTCAGATCCTGCTCGATCAGATGACGGCGGCGCAGCGGATCGGGGATATCGCTCTTGGCCATGTGGTTCGACTCCTGGAGACCGACCGTCGAGCCGACGCTGACGGACCTCGTGATGTGTTCTCAGTAGCGCGGAACGCCCGGATCCACCGTCAACGACCAGGCCTCGATGCCTCCGTCGAGATTCTCGACCGCGTGGAAGCCGTGTTCGACGAGCAGCGCACCCGCCCTCGCACTGCGCGGACCGTGATGACAATGCACCACCACGGGACGCTCGCGCCATCCGGCAAGTTCATCGATCCGGCTGGCGAGTTCGGAGAGCGGGATGAGCCGCGCCGACGGAATGCTCGCCTTGGCGAACTCGTCCGGATCCCGGACGTCGAGAAGCAGCAACTCCTCGCCCCTCTCGAGGCGGCTCCGGAGATCGATGGCGCGAACGATCGGAATCGTCGGCCGGGAATCCTCTCGGGCCGGCATGCCGCAGAAACCCGCATAGTCGATCAACCCCGTCACACTCGGCGATTCGCCACACACGGGACAAGCGGCGTCCTTGTTGAGGCGGAACTCGTTCCATTCCATCGCGAGCGCGTCGTACAGCAACAAACGCCCGACCAGCGAGGTTCCGATCCCGGTCAGGAGTTTCAGCGTCTCGGTCGCCTGGATCATGGCGATCACCCCCGGCAGGACTCCGAGCACGCCGCCCTCGGCACACGACGGCACCGCGCCGGGCGGCGGCGGTTCCGGGTAGAGGCAGCGATAGCACGGGCCGTGTCGTGCATCGAAGACACTGACCTGTCCCTCGAAACGGAAGATCGAGCCGTAGACGTTCGGCTTGCCGAGCAACACGCAGGCGTCGTTGCTCAGGTATCGAGTGGGAAAGTTGTCCGTGCCGTCCACGATCACGTCGTAGGCTGCGAACAACTCGAGTGCATTGCCAGAATCGAGTCGGACGGCATGCCCGTGCACCTCGACATCGGGGTTCAGCGCTCGGATCCGTTCGGATGCCACGTCGACCTTCGGACGACCGATGTCGGCAGTCGAATAGAGCACCTGTCGCTGGAGATTCGATGCGTCCACGACGTCGTCGTCGACCAGTCCGATGCGACCGACACCGGCGGCCGCGAGATACAGGGCAAGCGGGCAGCCGAGACCGCCTGCGCCGATCAGCAGGACACTGGATTCGAGCAGCCGAGTCTGCCCCTCTACGCCCATCTCGGGCAGCGCCAGATGGCGTCGGTAGCGGTCGAACTGATCGGGCCGTAGTCGGGGAGCGGGCCTGCCCATGTCGATACGCTATCGGACCGACTCCGGCCGGGCGACAACGGAACCCGACGTCGATCACGCTGCAGATCCGCGAAGCGGGACGAGTGAAAAGGAGGTCGGCGTGATCGGGACTTCGGTCGAGCCACTGCGGTGATGAATGGTGCCGGAGGCGGGACTCGAACCCGCACAACCTTGCGGTCGGGGGATTTTGAGTCCCCTGCGTATACCAATTTCGCCACTCCGGCGCGGCGGCCGAGGATACCCCTGCAGAATACGCATGCCACGATGCATCGACGACCGCGTGGCTTTGACACAGACCTGCGCCCGGGGTAGCCTGCGCGCCCTCGTGGGGCCGTAGCTCAGTTGGGAGAGTGCCTGAATGGCATTCAGGAGGTCGCGGGTTCGATTCCCGCCGGCTCCACCACGAAACGGCAGCCGCTGTCCCCGCTTCGGATCTCGGCGCGCACCCTGCCCGACTCGCGCCGCCGCCGCGACTGCTTCTCTAGTTACCCGTAGCGCCGTCGACCTTCGGCGTCGCGGGCATCACGGTGGCGGGATCGAGTCCCGTCGATGATGCGACCGCTGCTTCGAGGACCGCGAAGCTCACCGGCACGTTGCTCCTCGCGAGCGAACCGAACACGTCGTCGAGGCTCTTCTGGTTGCCCGAGCGTTCGCGAATCGCACGGTCGAGCTCGACCATGAACAGCAGGCCTTGCTGGGTCGAGCTGCGGCCGCCATGGCCGTCGGCCTTCTTGGGGCCCTTCGCGCCGCGGATCTCGTCGAGGGCGTTTTCGATCCGCTCTGCCGATACGGCATCGACGCGTCGCAGCAGCTCCATCGAGAAGTACTCGGCCATGCCCTCGACGATCCAGTCCGCGTCGTCGTCCGCCTGGGCTGACATGCTGGTGTGGACGAGTTCGTGGAGCAGCGGACTCGTCCCATCGGCGCTGATCAGCGGGCGCTCGGAATGGATATAGACCGACCCCGGTCCCGACAAGCCGCCTCGCCACATCGGATCGCCCGCTCCCACCACGAGCAGGCGTTCGAGCGGTTCGCCCCGGATCTTGTTCAGCTCGGGCAACGTCAGCCGTAGCAGCGCGAGGATGTCCATCCGGTGCAGTCCGTGTCGGACCGGACCGGCGATCGAGACCTTGGTTTCGCCGACGTCCTCGCGGATCACTCCGAGATCGCCGAGTGCGAACCAGCCGGTGGGCCGGGTGAACGCGCGTTCGCCGCCTTCGATCCGATACGCATTGCCACGCACCAATGGATGCGGCGATGCGACCTTCCACTTCTCGGGCATCAGGAACTGGATGCGCGCGTGGGTCCGGGTGCCGTCGACGAAGCGGCTGCGTGCGGGCGGAACCAGATCGTCGCCTCGGAAGATCGCCCAGGTGCGCGCGCCTCGGCCGTCGTAGGTCCGCGAGTCTCGCAGGTGATCGATCTTGAACGTGTACTCGAGCCGGCCTCCATTCGCGGGCGGAACCCATTCGACGGCCCCGTCGACTTCCGTCACCACACCATCACCCGAGAAGGCCGTATGCCGGTTGGGATCGATGCGGAAGCGGAACCATTCGAAACGACCCGGGACCTCGGACAGATCGATCGTCATGCGGATCGTCCCCTCGGACGGCACCACGCGAGCCTCGTAGAGGATCTCTTCACGCTTCTTCTTCTTGGTCGGAGCGACATCCTGGGCCTGCACCGGAGGCGAGGACGAGAAGAGGATCGACAGAGCGAACGCGAAGAGAACGACGGTTCCGGTCGCTCGCGCTCGCAAGAGGATTCCGATCACGTCCACGCCTCCTCTCATGCTGCAGCACCGAGTCGACCGGCGATCTCGCGGCCCAGCGACAGCCGATCCTCGAGCGACATCCCGGGGCGCCAGCGGCGTTCGACTTCGTTGAGTCTCGGAAGCAGACCGCAGCGATTCGCGATCTGGATCGCGAGCCCGGGCCGCGCGTTCAATTCGAGCACGACCGGACCGCGCGTCGCGTCCACGACGATGTCCGCGCCGACGTAGCCCAGGTGGACCAGATCGGTCGCCTGGACGGCGATGTCGACCGCCCGGGCGAAACCAGGGATCAAGCGATCCACCACTGCCTCGCCCGTATCCGGATGGTGGGTGGTCGGCCTCGACCGGATCACCGCGTGGGAACTGCGGCAGGTGGCCAGATTCACTCCGATGCCCACGGCGCCCTGATGCAGATTCGCCCGGCCGGCCGAGACCTCGGTCGGCAGTCTGACCATCGCCATCACGGGAATGCCCCGGAATACGATGACCCGATAATCGGGCACACCATCGCGACAGATGGCGGCGAGTTCGGGGTGCACGATCAGGCGCTCTTCCACGAGCGCCACGTCCGGCCGACCGCCCAATGCGTACAGACCCGAGATGATGCCCGACGCATGGAAGGTGAAGGCCTCCTGGTCGATCCATGATCCCCCGGCCTTCTGGAGCATGATCCCGTCGCGGGCCTTGATGACCAGGATTCCATTGCCCATGGCACCCCGGGCGGGCTTCAGCACGAAATCGTTGTGGCCCTCCAACTCGTCGAACAGGGTGGCCAGATCGCCGACCCGCTCGGCCACGGTGAGAAGCCGCGCAGTCGGAATGCCGGCCTGCTCGCACAGTCGCTTCGTCTGGAGCTTGTCGTCGACGAGGGGATAGAAGCGGCGGTCATTCCACTTGAGCGTGTACGACGTGTTCCGGCGGTTGATCCCGAGCAGCCCCATCGCGCGAAGCGACTTCAATGTCTTCAGCATCCGATCAGCCCGCGGCCTGGGCGGCGAGACTTCGGAAACGGATCAACTCGGAGATGCGGTACCCGGTGTAGCCACCGATCCAGACCAGCACCCCCATCACGACGAAAACCAGCTCGGGGAATCCGAACATCAGATGCGAGAGAGTCGCGCTCTGGAATAGCGGATAGACCATGATGGTGACGCCGACGGACCACGCCAGCCGCGTCATCGAATTGCGAAGGCCCTCTTCGGCGAGGCTGATCGAGAAGCGCTCGATCAGCATCGTGATGATCACCAACGGGAAGAACACACCGCTCATCAGATCACGCTGCTCGAATCCGCGTCCGAACATCGCCATGGTGACGATGGCGAGCACGACGAGACAGAGGACGATGCACAGTCGCGGGACCAGCAGGAGGTGGAGTCGATCCATCAGCACTCGCGCAACCAGGCCCAGACCGACCACGCCGAACAGCATGACGAGACCGACGGCGAGATCGCTCTCGCGCAGCGCCAGCGCGAGCAGCACCGGCAGGAAAGTTCCGAACGTCGAGATCCCCACGACGTTTCGCAGCAATGCGAGGAGCAGCGCGCCCAGAGGAACCACCAGCAACACCCTCAGCACGCTCTGCGTCGCCACCGGCAACCGATACAGGGAGATCGGCGCCAGGATCAGGCTGGAGGGAACCATCAACGCGGCCAGTTCGTCGGGTCGGAAGTCCTCGGGCAGCGCGCGGTAGCGGAAGTTCGTCGCCGCCATTCCGACGCTCTGCACCAGCGGTTCGTCGCCGACGGTGATCGCGAGCAGATCACTCGGCCTGCGACCGAAGAAGCCCCGGGAGGCGGAGACCGGCACCCAGCCGCCCTGCCAGACATCCACCCAGGCCGCCTCTTCCGGCTCTCGACCTCGTTGCAGACTCAGTCCCTGGACGACCCGCGCAGGCAGACCGGACGCGCGCAGCAGTGTGGCGAGCAGACGTTCCTTGCCGAGCATTCCGCACTCGCGGGTCGCAAGGCAGATGAGCGCGTCTGAGTTGCCGTCCGGAACGAGTTCGATCTCGTCGGCCACGAAGGTCAACAGGCCACGCGCCCGTCCCAGCTGATCCTCCGGGCCGCGCAACTCGAGCCCCAGCAGAAAGGTCCAGATCTCCGGATCGTTGACCGGAAGCGTCGTCGTCGTTTCGGTGTAGCGCCGGACGATCTCCTCGCTCGGCAACAGTCCATCGGTGTCCTTGACCTCGACCACGTCGCCGATCAACTGGGCGCGAAAGGCGTGGGACACGTGGTGCACACCGGAGAAGGAGCCCTTCCAGATGCCGATCTGACGCGGACCGTCGCGAACGACCGAGAAGTGGAGCCGATCGCTCATCGCCAGCGAGTCGTCGATTTCCTGTCCCGGACCACTGCTCGGCAGTGCCGCGCTGATACTGCCGCCGCGCGCGACGCTGCGTGTCTGGATCTCGAGTTCGACCCGCCACAGATCCTGGGGTTCGCTCGGCGCCACAGGAAGACCGAGACCGAAGACCTTCCAGAGGAAGAGCAGAAGCCCGGGCATGGCAACCGCGGCACCAATCCAGAAATTGCGCGTCATCGGGAATCTTTCGCCGTGAGCCTCGTGTCCGCACCGGGATCGAGCGGATCTGGCAAGGACTACTCGGGGCGCTCCTCGAACTCGTCGCTGATCGGGTCGTCGGGATCGGACACGGCGTCCGCGTCCACTCCGGGCTGAGACGTTCCGACATGGTACAGCGCATAGCCGGGGATCACGACCTGATCGTGGGCACGCCCGATGATCCGGCCGGCTCTACGAGCGACGATCGACACCTGTTCATTGGTGAACGGATCCGTGACCGTTCCAAGGGTGGTTCCGGTGGTCACCCAGTCGCCCAGATCACGTGTGCTGAGGAAGATCCCTCCCTCCTCCGCGCGGATCCAGTGACTTCCGCGGAACACGTCCGCTGGCGCACCCGGCACCGCATAGCCGTCGATCATCCCGAGATTCTCGAGCAGTGACATGGTGCCGATCACGGCCCCGGTCACCGAAGCCTCGTCGAATCGCTGCGGCTCACCCGCCTCGTAGAGCAGAGCCAGGATGCCGACGTCGGTCGCCGCCCGTCGGAGCGTTCCGCTCCGACCGCGACTGTGGACGACCACGGGCGCTCCGAGCCAGAGACCCATTCCGAGCAACTGCGGATCGCGCAGATCTGCGCGCACTTGCGGCAGGTTGGCGCGATGGAACGAGCCGGAGTGGAAATCCACCAGCACCTGACAGCGACGAATCACGCGATCGAAGATGCTGTCGGCCAGTCGAGCTGCGGTGCTGCCGTCCTTGCGACCCGGGAAGTATCGATTGAGATCCCTGCGATCGGGCAGATAACGCGACGATCTCCGGAATCCGAGCGGATTGGCGATCGGAATGGCGATCACAGTGCCGCGCATGCCCTGAGGTGCGAGCGACCCGACGACGCGGCGCACCACCTCGATCCCGACCACCTCATCCCCGTGGATGCCCGCCACGAGACAGATGGTGGGACCGCTCTCCATCCCGTGTACGACCTGCACCGGCGTCGTCAGCGACATCCCGGCGAAAGACTCGCCGACCGCCAGCAGCAACTGGCGTTGCTCGCCCGGCCTGACCGTCTCGCCGAGCAGGCCGAAACCCATCGGTTCGGAGGAGGCCCCGGAGACGCGCAGATCGACCGCCGGGCGCTCCAGGGGATTCGCGGTCTCGACCTCGCCCGCAGCCAGCGTTGGCGCGTCCACTCTGTCGAGCCCCTCCGCGGTGCCCGACGCCAGGTCGGTCGCGCCACCCAGCATCACCCACAGGGTCAGCGCCAGGATCGACCGCCGCTTCGACCAGCGACCCGGAAGCCCTGCCCCTTCCCGCGAATCGCCGGGATCGCCGTGCCTGCTTGACTGGGCGTGCATGCCTGACCGTCACTCCGGTACCTGGTGGGCCGCCTGGACCGGGGGGGGCCTGGCGTGAGACGGGGGGCGCGGCAGAGACTCGCAGACCGTGCCGCGACTTCGCAAGGCAGGCCTTCGATCGCGGCGCGCGATGGCGACGACCGCGCGTCGGCGTGAGAACAGACCGGCTTCCGATCGGCGTTCGCACCGGTACCATGTCGCGCGTCCGCGAAGCCCGCATGTCCATCCGGGTCAGACCGACACGAGGTGACCCCGTCCGATGCGCATCGCCGTCCTCTCCCGCGGACCGAAGCTCTACAGCACGCTGCGGCTGAAGGAGGCTGCGGAGAAGCGGGGCCACGAAGCCCGGATCCTGAACCCTCTGGCTTGCTCGATCGAGGTCGCGAAGGGTTCGCCGCGCCTCTACTACAAGAATCGGATGCTCTCGAGCGTCGATGCGGTGATTCCCAGGATCGGCGCGTCGATCACCTTCTTCGGGACCGCCGTGCTCCGTCAGTTCGAGCAGATGGGCGTGTTCTGCGTGAACCCCTCCCACGCGATCTCGGTGTCTCGCGACAAGTTGCGCGCGCTGCAGGTCCTGAGTCGCCATCGCATCGGCATTCCGACGACCCTGTTCGTCCGCCATGTCTCGGAGATCCTGCCCGGCATCGAGCGGCTCGGCGGACCGCCGGTGGTGGTGAAGCTGCTCGAGGGAACCCAGGGGATCGGCGTGATCCTCGCCGATTCGACCAAAGTCGCCGAAGCCATCATCGAGACGTTGTCCGGTCCGGCCAAGATGAGCGTGCTGCTCCAGCAGTTCATCCAGGAGAGCAAGGGGCGCGACATCCGGGCCTTGGTCGTCGGCAATCGGGTGGTCGCCGCGATGCGCCGCACCGCCCAGGGAGACGAGTTCCGGAGCAACATCCATCGCGGCGGCAAGGCCGAGATCGTCCAACTCGACGACCAGTACGCGCGCACGGCGGTCCACGCGGCACAGATCATGGGACTCCGGGTCGCCGGTGTGGACATGCTCGAGGGAAAGAACGGCCCGATCCTGATGGAGGTGAATTCTTCGCCGGGACTCGAAGGGATCGAAGAAGCTACCGGCGTGGACGTCGCGGGCGAGATCATCGCCTTGATCGAGGATGAAGTGCTGTTCCCCGACATCGACATCCGTCAGCGACTCACGCTGCAGAGCGGCTACGGCGTGATGGAGGTGCCGGTCGATGAACGCTCTGATCTATGTGGCAAGACGATCAGGCAGAGCGGCCTGCGCGACCGCGACGTGATCGTCCTGACGATCCAGCGCGACAGTGTCACGATCCCGAATCCGCGGGTCGATCGCGAGATCCTGGCCGGCGACGTGCTGCTGTGTTTCGGCAAGAACCTCACCCTGAAGGGCCTGGCACCGCCACGCAGGGAGCGATCCGAGCGGGCACGGGACCGGGACGGTCATCACTTCGCCGACGGCTCGAATCGCCCCGGCAGATGAGTGTCGTCAGGCGCGAGCGCCTCCTGATCGGATGGACCGAGACGCTCGATCTGCCCGACTGGGGGATCAAGCGACTTCGAGCCAAGATCGACACCGGAGCCCAGACCAGCGCACTCCACGTCGAGAACATCCGGGAGCTACCGCGTGATCAGGTGAGCTTCGACGTGGTCCTGCACCGCGCGCAGCGCGAGCGACGCGTGCACGTGAAGACCGGGATCGTGCGCCGCGCCCGCGTGCGCTCGAGCAACGGACATCAATCGACCCGGCTGTTCGTCCGCACCCTCATCGTGCTCGGTAGCGTGATCCGTTCGATCGAGCTGAGTCTGGTGGACCGCGAGCAGATGGTCCATCGCATGTTGCTCGGCCGGGCGGCCCTCACGGGCGCGTTCCTGATCGACGTCGACCGACGCAATCTCCAGTCCCGGCCCGCGAAGAAGAGCCCGAGGAAGCGGCGGATCACGACCCCGGCGTGATCCGGATCGAGCCAACCGGGAGGAGCCACCACAGGATGGGTCGAACACGTGCGGATCGAGATCCGGATCGGGCTCGCAAGCGACGGAGAGCGCACTCGGGGCTCACCGTCTGCGCAGCCATCCTGTCGTCCCTGGCAGGAGCCCCGTCAGTGGATCGCGCGGCGCGGATGGTGGCTCATCGCTGCACGTCGTGATCGGGCTCTCTCTGGAGATCGATCTGATCGACGCGAATGGGAACACGCTCTTGATCTCGTTCGACTCGTTGGCGGTCGGCCGGACAGACTGACCGTGTACCCGCGCAGCTTGTTGTCATGGGATCAGAACGTGTTCTAGTTTCACGGGTCGGCCGGAAACAGCAGCGGATTTCCCGACTCGGCCCCCGACCGCAGACCCGAACACGAATCCTGGGAGCTGATCGATGAACGATCCGACTTCACAAACGGGTGGGCTCTCCGCACCCCACAGTCTGGAGTACGCGTACAAGCGCTCTCTCGGGACGGTGTTGAGCCGCTTCTTCACGGGGCTTCGCGATCGCGAGATCGTCGGAATCAAGACCCGAGGTGGACGTGTGCTCGTCCCGCCGGCCGAGTACGACCCGGAGACCGGCGAGGACACGAGCAGCGATTTCGTCGTGGTCGGTCCCGCCGGCACGGTCACTTCCTGGTGCTGGGTCGCGAAGCCACGTCCGCATCATCCACTCGACCGGCCCTTCGCGTTCGCGCTGATCCAACTCGACGGCGCCGACACGGCCCTGTTGCATGCGGTCGATCCGGGCGACAAGTCGCGGATGCGCACCGGCATGCGGGTGCGTCCGACCTGGGCAGACGAAACGATCGGACGGATCCAGGACATCGTCCATTTCACTCCGGAGAATTCCCGATGAGTGCAGCACGCGAGCCGGTCAAGGTGCTCGTGACCCCCGTGAAAGTCGACTACACGTACACGCCGGGGATCGCCTCCGAGAAGTTCCTGCTCGGGCTCAAACAGGGCAAGCTGCTCGGCGCCGCCTGCGACGAGTGTGGTCGCGTCTATGTGCCGCCGCGGGGCGCATGCCCACGCTGCGCGCGTCCCACCTCGACCTTCAAGGAACTCGCCCACACGGGCACCGTCATCACGTTCTCAATCGTACGCGTGCCGTCCGACAACATCGATGTCCCGCTGCCCTACTGCGTGGCCAACATCCTGCTCGATGGCGCCGACATCTCGCTCACCGGTCTGATCCAGGAGTGTCCTCTTCCGGATGTCCGGATCGGCATGCGGGTCGAAGCGGTCTGGCGGCCGCAAGCCGAGTGGGGCTACGGCATGGCGAACATCAAGCACTTCCATCCCATCGACGAGCCCGACGTGCCGTTCGAAAAGATCAAGGAGATCTCCTGATGCGGGACGTGGCGATCCTCTCCTACGCACAGACGCCGTACGTCCGCACCGAGCGCCGACGCAACGAGGTCGAGATGCTGATGCCGGTGATCGACGAGGTGGTCGCGGGCTCGGGCATTCCGCGCCGCGAGATCGGCTTCACCTGCTCGGGAAGCACCGATTACCTCGCAGGGCAGTCGTTCAGCTTCGTGATGGCGGTGGACGCCGTGGGCGCATGGCCGCCGATCACCGAGAGCCACGTCGAGATGGACGGCGCGTGGGCGCTCTATGAAGCCTGGATCAAGATCCAGTGCGGAGAGGTCGACTCGGCGCTGATCTTCTCGTTCGGAAGATCGTCGATGGGCGAGACCGCCGAGACGATGACACTCCAGACCGATCCGTACACGATGGCGCCGCTCGGCCCCGATGCGATCAGCATGGCGGCTCTGCAGGCGCGGGTCGGACTCGACCGCGGCCTCTGGAGCGAACGCGACATGGCCGAGGTGGCGGCGCGATCGCGTCGCCATGCGAAGACCAATCCCGACGCTCAGCTGAAGGGCGATTTCGACGTCGATCAACTGCTCGCCCAGCCCTACCTCGTGGATCCCCTTCGAAAACACGACTGTCCGCCGGTCACCGACGGCGCCGCCGCGATCGTGATCGCGGCCGATGGGCTCGCGCGCCGGTCGGTCGCCAAGCCGGTCTGGATCCGCTCGATCGAGCACCGGCTCGATAGCCACCAACTCGGAGGGCGCGATCTCGCGGTATCGCCCTCGACCGAACTCGCCGGAAAGCGCGCCGGCGTCGCGCAGGGCCGGATCGACTTCGCCGAGCTGCACGCCCCCTTCACCCATCAGGAGATCATCTTGCGTCGCGCTCTCGGCCTCGCTGACGATCTGGTGGTGAACCGATCCGGTGGCGCGCTCGCCGCCAACCCGATCATGTCGGCGGGTCTGGCTCGCATCGGCGAGGCCTCTCGTCAGATCGTCGCGGGCCAGGGTTCGCGGGCCGTCGCCCATGCGACTTCGGGCCCGTGTCTTCAGCAGAACCTCGTCTGCGTCCTGGAGGGTTGATCAGATGGCCGAACATGCCGCAGTCATCGGAATCGGACAGACGAAGTACGACGCCAAGCGCATCGACGTCTCGCAGGTCGGATTGATCCGCGAGGCGGCCCGACGCGCCCTCGACGATGCCGGTCTCGACTGGAAGGACATCGACGCCGTCGTGATCGGCAAGGCTCCAGACATGTTCGAGGGCGTGATGATGCCCGAGTTGTTCCTCGCCGAGGCGCTCGGCGGAGTCGGCAAGCCGATGCTGCGCGTCCACACCGCGGGCAGCGTCGGCGGCTCGACGGCGATCGTGGCCGCCAGCCTCGTGCAATCCGGCGTCCACGAGCGCGTGCTGACCGTCGCCTACGAGAAGCAGAGCGAGTCGAACGCCATGTGGGCGCTCTCGATCAAGCTGCCCTTCTCGGTCGCGATGGTGGCCGGCGCCGGAGGCTTCTTTGCCCCGTTGATCCGCGGCTACATGCGCCGCTCGGGCGCACCCGAGGACACCGGCATCCGAGTCGCCTTGAAGGATCGCTTGAATGCACTGAAGAACCCCTACGCGCACCTCAAGCTGCCGGACGTGACCTTCGAGATGATCGCCAATTCACCGATGCTCTGGGATCCCATCCGCTATCTCGAGACCTGTCCGTCTTCGGACGGCGCCTGCGCGATGGTGATCTCGAACGCGAAGCACGCCCGGGCCTCGGGCAAGCAGCCGGCGTGGATCCACGCGACCCAGATGAAGACCGAGCCCACGTCGTTCGCCGGACGCGATCAGGTGATGCCGAAGGCGGGGCTCGAATGCTCGCGCGAGCTCTACAAGAAGGCCGGCATCAGCGATCCGCGCCGCGAGATCGACTGCGCGGAGATCTATGTCCCATTCAGCTGGTTCGAACCGATGTGGATGGAGAACCTCCACTTCGCACCGATCAACGAGGGTTGGAAGATGACCTACGAGGGCGCCACCGCTCTCGACGGCGACCTTCCCGTCAACATGTCCGGTGGCGTGTTGAGCAGCAACGCGATCGGCGCCTCCGGGATGATCCGCTTCGCCGAGGCCGCCATGCAGGTGCGCAAGCAGGCGGGAGAGCATCAGGTCGACCGCGCCCGCAAGGCGATGGGACACGCGTATGGAGGCGGATCCCAGTACTTCTCGATGTGGATCGTCGGCGATCAGCCGCTCTGATCCGCCGTGCAGCCGGAAGAGTCCCGCGCGCCCGGAATGCACGTGACCGATCCAAGCCAGGAGGCAGACCATGTCCGAGATGGGATTCTGGAACTTCGCTCAGCGCTCGCCCGAGAAGCTCGCGTTGGTCGACCCCGACGAACGGCAGTGGACCCGCGGTGAACTGTTCGCCGAATCCAACCGCATCGCCCACGGACTGCGTGCCCTCGGCCTGGTTCGCGGCGATTGCGTGGCCGTCGTGCTCGAGAACTGCGCCGAGTTCTTCCAGATCCATCTGGCGATCACCCAGATCGGCATGTACATGACACCGATCAACAACCACCTGACGGGTCCCGAGATCGCGTACATCGTCGCGGACAGCGGCGCCAAGGTGTTCATCGGCTCCGGACGTTTCGGCGACGTCTGTCGGGCCGCCCGCGCCGCTGTCGATCTGCCCGCCGATCACTGCTTCTCGGTCGGCCACGTCGAAGGATTCCTGCCCCTCGAAGCGCTGAAGTCCGGGCAACCCGCGACGCTGCCCGGCGAACGCACCGCCGGTCAGGTGATGAACTACACGTCGGGGACCACCGGAAAGCCCAAGGGCGTGCGGCGCGGGCTCGTGCCGATCTCGCCTGATCTCGTGGCGACACTGACGACCGGCTTCCTCGGCATGTTCGGCCTGAAGCCCGAAGACGACAACGTTCACATCTGTGGCTCACCGCTCTACCACACCGCTGTCCTCGTCTTCAGCTCGAGCTCCCTGCATCTTGGTCACAGCGTCGTGCTGATGGACAAGTGGGAACCCGAGGAGATGCTGCGCCTGATCTCGACGTATCGCGTGACGCAGAGCCACATGGTGCCGACACAGTTCAATCGGCTGCTGAA
This sequence comes from bacterium, assembly GCA_031413515.1. Classification (GTDB taxonomy): domain Bacteria; phylum Myxococcota_A; class UBA9160; order UBA9160; family UBA4427; genus TMED88. The sequence continues at coordinate 2,824 of JANOFF010000143.1, read as the reverse complement.
GCTGTCGGAGGATGTGCGCAGCCAGTACGACGTGTCGTCGCTGCGCGCGATGATCCACGCCGCCGCGCCGTGTCCGATCGAAACCAAGTGGAAGATGCTCGATTGGTGGGGAGACAGCATCTACGAGTACTACGCGGCGACCGAGGGCGGCGGGACGCTGGTCGCTCCGAAGGAATGGCGCGAACGGCCCGGAACCGTCGGCCGCGCATGGCCCAACGCCGACGTCAAGATCTACGACGACAAGCAGCAGGAACTCGGTGCCAACCAGGTCGGCACCATCTACATGCTGCTCGGCCAGGCGAATTTCGAGTACAAGGACGCCCAGGGCAAGACACGCGAGAATCGCATCGGCAACTACTTCACCGTCGGCGACGTCGGCGAACTCGACGATGCCGGCTACCTGTTCCTGCGCGATCGCAAGACCGACATGATCATCTCCGGTGGGGCCAACATCTATCCCGCTGAGATCGAAGCCGAACTGATCCAGCATCCGAAGATCGCGGACGTCGCCGTCTTCGGAATCCCCAACGACGATTGGGGGGAGGAGATCAAGGCAGTCGTTCAGGTCGCCGAGGGCATCTCGGCCGGCGACGCATTGACAAAGGAGATCTTCGCCTGGTGCAAGGACCGCCTCGCCAAGATGAAGACCCCGCGCACGATCGACTACCTCGACGAGCTGCCGCGAGATCCGAACGGCAAGCTGTACAAGCGGAAATTGCGGGATCCCTACTGGGCCGGCCGGAGCCAGATCTGACCCCATGCGGAACCTCATCTTCTTCGCTGCTTGTCTGCTGTCCGTCTCGAGCGCTTCGGCACAGGTCGACGCCTGGGCCCCGTTCGCCGACGCCGACGTGGTGGAGATCATCACGACCGACGCCGATCTCGATCTGCGCGAGACGAAGATCTGGATCGTTGTCCTCGACGGATCCGGGTTCGTCCGCACCAACGACTCGCGCTGGCTTGCGAACATCCGCCGCGGTTCGGACGTGGCGATCCGGACCGGCGCTCTCGAACTCGCAGTCACGGCTACCGAGGTCCAGGACACCGAGCTCGAGGATCAGATCGAACTGGCCTTCAAGACCAAGTACGGCACGATGCAACGCCTGATGAGCTTCTTCAGGGTGTCGGATCCCACTTCGCTCCGGCTCTCCGTGAAGGATCAGGCGCAAGCCGGGGCGGGAACGCCGTCGGATCGATGAGCGGGAGGCCCGCGTCCCGTGCGACCCGGCGTGCGCCCCTCGGCAAGCCCCCCGGCAAGACAAAGAAACGACAGAGGGCCCGTCCAGCCGACGCCAGACGGACCCTCTTGTCTGTCCGAGGCTTCGCGAGCAGCCCGATCGTTCAGCCCTTCAGCTTGATGGCCTGCCGCGGGCAGAGTCGCTCGGCCTCGCGCGCCTTGTCCTTGAGCTTCTCCGGAACGTCCTCGAGGAGGACCGTCAACGTGTCGTCGTCCTCGACACGGAATATCTCCGGCGCGTGCTTCATGCAGACTGCATTCGCCTCGCACAGGTCGTAGTCGACCACCACCTTCATGATTTCCTCCTTGGGCGGCGTTCCGCTTTCGGCGACCGATGTTAGACCACGCCATCGACGCCCGCCCATCGATCCGGCGATCGCGCCAGCCGGACTACCTGGCCGGCACGATGTAGCTGTCGGCCAGCGGTTCGCGTCCCGCGAGCCAGGGCGTGAGTGCAAAGTCGACGGACGCATGTGACCACGGCCCGTCCGCGACGAAGTCTGCGGAACGACCGGGCGCCGCGAGTACGCTGATCGACTTGCCCCAGACGACGTAGACGTTTCCCGAACTACGCGCCGATGCGGGCGATGAGAGATACGTGACGAGCGGGGCTACGTGTTCGGGCGCAAAGGTGTCGAAGCCGCTGTCGGGTCGCGCGAAGAAAGCCGCGGTCGGTCCCGTCTCGGTCATGCGCGTGCGCGCCCGAGGCATGATGGTGTTGGCGGTGACCCCGTACTTCGCCAGCGCCTGTGCGGCGGAGCCCGTCAGCGCGATGATCCCGGCCTTGGCGGCCGCGTAGTTGGGCTGGCCGACGGACTGGAAGATCGCGGCCTCGGAGGCCGTACTGACGATCCGACCGTAGACGGGCTGTCCCTGCTTGGCTCGATCGCGCCAGTACTCGGCAGCGTGGCGCATACCGCAGAAGTGGCCCTTCACGTGGACGCGGATCACCGCATCGAAATCCTCCTCGCTCATCGAGAAGATCATGCGATCCCTGCAGAAGCCGGCGTTGTTGACCAGGATGTTGAAGTCGCCCCAGGTTTCGATGGCGCGTCGGATCATTGCCCGGGAATCGTTCCAATCCGCCGCATCCCCGAAGTGGGCGACTGCCTCGCCACCCGAAGCGACGATCTCATCGACGACGGCGTGCGCAGCCTCCTCATCCGAGCCGGTGCCATCCCCGGCGGTTCCGAGATCCGCCACCACGACGCGCGCCCCCTGTGCGGCCAGCGCGAGAGCTTCGATACGGCCCAGTCCACGTGCGGCACCCGTGACCGCAGCCACTTTGCCATCGAGTACGGACATGCAGTTCCTCTCCCCTCTTCATCAAGGGACGCAGCGGCGGCGGCGCGTTCGCCCAGTCAGATCTGGCCCAGCACCATGCCGCTCGTCGGGACCCCGACACCCGCCGTCACGAGCACGTGGTCGTTCTTCGCCGGCTGGCTAGTCGATGTGCCGCGGATCAATCTCACACCCTCGTTCACTCCATTCATCCCGTGGATGTAGGCCTCCGAGAGCTGGCCACCGTGCGTGTTGATCGGAAGCCGTCCTCCGAGCCGCAGGGTGCCCGCCTTGATGAAGTCCTTT
>JANOFF010000142.1:0-28563 GCA_031413515.1 bacterium | reverse complement strand
CGATCCGCTGCTGGTCGGGGGCGTCGAGCGTGACGGACTTCTCGTTCGAGAAGAAATCGCCGCGTTGCATGTGGGTCACGTGGGTCTTCGAGTCCGGAGACCACTTGCCCATCGAGTGCGGGTGGTTTCTCGCGTACTGCTTGACGGCCGCCGGTGCGCGCCGGTCCGAGTTGCCCTCGCGCAGCACCGGGTTCACCGCGCTGCCCTTGATCTTGTCGTAGCGCGCGAGAATCGACTTCTCCTGCTCGTTCCGGGCCTCGTCGGGGCAGTCCGGCACCGCGTAGCCGCGCTGCTGCAACTCCTTGATGGCCGCCTTCAGCTGCGGGATCGAGGCGCTGATGTTCGGCAACTTGATGATGTTGGCCGCGGGTGTCTTCGCGAGTGCGCCGAGCTCGGCGAGCGCATCGCCGACGCGCTGCTCCGGGCGCAGGGACTCGGGGAAGTGGGCCAGGATCCTGCCCGCCAGCGAGATGTCGCGGGTCTCGACCACGACCCCGCAGGCACTCGCGAACGCCTGGATGATCGGCAGCAGCGAGTAGGTGGCGAGGGCAGGCGCTTCGTCGGTGAGCGTGTAGATGATCTTCGAAGGGGCTTCCGTCATGGTCTCTCTCGTACGGCGCCCGTTCGGCGCGCGCTCGGCTGCGAGTTCGGATCTGGATGTCGGCTGGGAGTGTCGGCTTCGATCGTCGGATGGATGCACGGTCAGCCCCACTGAGCGGGCCTCAGGATAGGGGCTTCGCACTCGTTCTTCGACGCCTCGCGCCCGTCGGATCGGACTTCGAGCTCGCGTCGAGCCGGTATAGTGCGCTCGATCGGCTGCTCGGCTGCTGTACCGCCACGAGCCCGTCGGGGCCGAGGACGCGACGGCCGCGGACCACCGGCCACCGGTGGAGAGCCGACTGCGCGGCCGCGAGGAGACGTCGTGAACCGATTCGCACAGCTCCGGAGCGACGCAGCGCTCGCCGTCTACATCGACCTGAAGAGCCCCTATGCGTTCATCGCCATCGAGCCCACCCGCGCGATGGCCCGGGCTGCGGGCGTGTCGATCGACTGGCGACCCTTCACGCTCGACATTCCGAGCTATCTCGGGTCGGCGCGTCTCGATCGCGAGGGTCGGGTCGCGAGCAGCGATCGCACCCCGCAGCAGTGGTCGGGCGTGAAGTACGCGTATCGCGACGCGCGCCGCTACGCGAACCTGCGTGGCAAGGTCCTGCGCGGCACCGAGAAGATCTGGGACTCGAGCCTCGCGGGCATCGCGATTTCGTGGGCGAAGGCGCAGGACGGGGCGATCCTCGAGCGATTCCTCGACGACGCCTATGCGCGGTTCTGGCGACGCGAACTCGACATCGAGGACCTCGCCGTGCTCGAAGCCGCACTCGCCCGGGCCGATGCCCGGGTCGAGGGTTTCCGCGAATATGCGAGCGGCGCCGGTCGCAGGCTGCACGACACGCTCAACCAGCAGGCCTTCGATGCCGGCGTGTTCGGTGTGCCGACGTATCTCGTGGGTTCCGAGATGTGGTTCGGACGCGAGCATCTGCCGCGCGTAGCTTGGCTGCTCGGTGGCGCGCTCGGGCCGGCGCCCGAAGTCGCCAACCGGAGCTTCGGGACATGACGTCCGGACGCCCCGCCGAACGGGCACGCATCCGCGTGGCGCTCGATCCGCGGCACCCGCTCGCGTATCTCGCCCTGCACCCGACGATCGCGTTCGCCGATTCGATGAAGCACTCGGTCGACGTCGACTGGGTGCCCATCGACGTGCCCGCCTTGAATCCGCCGAGCCCTCCAGCCGAGGGCGACGACCGCGGAGTGCGCCACCGACGGCTGCGCGCGCAGTCGATCGCGCGCGAGATCGAAGTCTACGGGGCTGCCCAGGGTCTGACGCTGCGCGAGCCCTATCGCAGTGGCAGCAGCGAAGCGGCACGACGCGCCTGGCTGTGGCTGCGCGATCGCCATCCCGACCGACTCGTCGCCTTCCTGGTCGCGATGTTCCGCGATTACTGGTCGGTCCGGCTCGACGTCTCGGACAGCGCTGCGATCGCGGATCGGATCGCGGCCTCGGGAGGCGATGCGCCCGGGTTCATGCTCTGGCAGGACGACGAGGGTCGACTCGCGAGCGAGACGATCGCACGGGAACTCGCCGCGAGCGGGATCTTCCAGACGCCCGCCTATCTGCTGGACGGCGAAGTCTTCTACGGACGGCAGCACCTGTCGATGCTGCGATGGATCGTGGAAGGCCGCGTGGGCGCCGGTCCGATCTGAGCGCACAGGCCACTCGATCTCGGCTGCATCCCCTGTTTCAACATCAACGTCAAGATCAACTGCAGACGCCGGTGCGCTTTCCCTGCCAGTCGCTCTTGATCTCGATCGTCTGATCCTGGAACTTCATCAGCATCGTCGACGTCCCGTTGATCGACGTCCCGGCGGAGGTCAGCTTGAAGTCGCCGGTCATCGTGCCGCCGTCCTGTTGGCAGCTGATCTTCCAGGACATCGAGAAGCTCTCGGTCCGGACGTCCGACACGGTGCAGTTCTCGGATTGAGTCGGCAGGTCGGACGGGTTCAGCTCGGCCGTGTCGATGCAGTCCTTCGTCGTTTCGGTCGCCGGCTCGGGCGACAGGGGGCTCGTGGTCGTCATCGTGAACTCCCACAGGCCCGGTTCGATCTTCATGCCTCCCGCAAGCGCCACCCCCGCGATTCCGAGGCACAGGCCGGCCATTACGACGGCGATCTGGATCTTCATGTCTGCTGTCTCCCCGTTTCCTCTCGCCCTCGCGCCCTCGCGCTCGCGGGTCCATCCCACCGACCCTGCTGTGCAGCGTGGCACACGACCGTCGGAGCGCGCCATCATGCGCCGACTTCGGGATGCCCTGTCCATAGAGCCCCCTTCAGCGAGGCCGATCCGTCATGCACGAATTCCACCGGAGACCGCGAACCCAGCACGAGCAGCATCTGCTCGACCAGGCGGCGAAGCTCCTCCCGGCCAGTGCACGGACCCCGACCCTGTCCCTCGACTCGGCGCTGGTCGTGCGCGAGGGTCGCGGCTCGAAGCTCGTCGACATGAGTGGCAACGAGTACATCGACTATCTGCTCGGGTCTGGTCCGATGCTGGTCGGTCACGCCCATCCGAAGGTGCTGGCCGCCGTCCACGCTGCGCTCGATCGGGGGACGAGCTTCCTGCTGCCGAACGAAGCATCGATCCTGCTGGCCGAGCAGATCGTCGCGGCGACGCCGTGCGCCGAACGCGTCGTCTACGGGAGCACGGGCACCGACGGGGTGCTCTTCGCGATCCGGCTCGCGCGCGCCTTCCGCCGACGCGACAAGCTCCTCAAGTTCGAGGGGGCCTATCACGGTCAGGCCGACGCGGTGCTGATGAGCAATCAGTGGACGCTCGAGCCCGCGCCATTTCCCGGCGCCGTTCCGAACTCGATCGGGCTTCCGGCGCGCACGACGGACGAAGTGCTGGTCGCCCCGTGGAACGACATCGAAACCACGGCGGCCCTGATCGAGCGTCATGCCGACGAGCTGGCGTGTGTGATCTGCGAGCCGATGCAGCGCACCATGCCCCCGCGCGGTTCGTTCCTGAAGGATCTGCGCGAGCTCACCGCTCGCCTCGAGATCCCGCTGATCTTCGACGAAGTCGTCACCGGCTTCCGCTTCGGCTACGCGAGCGCCCAGGGCTACTACGGCGTCACACCGGATCTGTGCGCGATGGGGAAGAGCCTGTCCGCCGGCCATCCGCTGTCGGTCGTGTGCGGCCGATCGGAGCTGATGGTCTTTGCCGAGGGAGCGCGGCGTCTCACCGGCGACTATGTGTCGCTGACGGGAACCTTCAGCGGCAACCCGATCTCCTGCACGGCGGCGCTGGCCGTGCTCGAGATCCTGCGCGAAGACGGCGTGTACGAAGCGCTCTTCCGGCGCGGCGCGCGCCTGCGTGATGCGGTTGCCCGGGCATTCGAAGACGTCGAAATGCCCGTGCAGGTGATCGGTGAGCCGCCGGCCTTCGAGCCCTGGTTCAGCGCCGAGGACGTCTACGACTTCCGCAGCGCACAGCGGGCGGACGCGGGTCTCGGCTACCGGTTCGGTCAGGCACTGTTCGATCGCGGCATCCTGAAGGGACACGAGAAGTTCTTCGTATCGATCGTCCACAGCGACGACGACATCGACCGCACGATCGACGCCGTTCGCGACGCGGCTCGCGAACTCGCCCGCGAACGCTGACGAGCACGACGGCAAGGCTCGGCATCGTCGTCGCGTCCCGGGCGTCCTGCGGATTCACGCGGCCTTTGCGCGTTTCCGGACGATGGATCGCAGCCCGGCGAGGGTCAGCCATGCGGCGAGAGCGAGGATCCCCGCCCCGGGCTCGGGGTTCGGGGTCGGATCACAGGAGTTCCCGAGTCCGTCCCCGTCGTTGTCGAGCTGACCTGGGTTGTGGTCGTCGGGACAGTTGTCGCAGTCGGCTCCGACGAGGTCGAGGTCGTCGTCCACACTCGGGGTGAGGGGCGCACCGTCCGCCTCGTCCGCACAACCGTCGTTGTCGTCGTCCGAATCACCCGCGTCGCACAGATGGTCGCCATCGGCGTTCGGCCCGTCGTCGAACGGTGCGAAGGAGCCCCCCACGCAGTCGTCGCAGTCGTCCCCTTCGATGTCCTCGCACGAGAGGGCGTCGAGGGGATCGCGATCCGAGGCATCCACGAAACCATCGTCGTCGTCGTCATCGTCGCACTCGTCGGCGAGACCGTCCCCGTCGCTGTCCGTCCCGTTGTTCGCACAAAGCGAGAGATCGAGACGGAATGCGCCGCCGCCCGGCGTGGGGTCGACGTCCGCGATCAGCGAATAGACCGCGATGCCGTAGAGCTTCGTCGCAGTGAGCGAAGCGCCCTGGATCAGCGCGTCGCTGCCCTCGCCCGAGTCGTCGTCCGCGCCGAGGATCTCGATCGTGGCCGGATCGAACACGCTGATCGCCACATCGAGATCCGGATCGAGTGCATGGGCTTCGAGGCGGACGATCTGGCCTGCGAATCCCTGGAAGGTCAACAGGTCGAGCGCGCCGGCATCGTCGAGGGAACCGGTGTACGAGCCCCCGGTCTGGAGGCTCGCCGCCGGCAGGGTCGAACGGACGGTCAATCGATAGGTGCTCGGCAGGTTGTCGCCGGGATAGTCCTGGACGACGACCAGCCAGAAATCGTCTGCATCGACCGAAGGGATCGATGTCTGCATGACGGTGATGGTTTCGCTCGAGGTCGCGAGGCTTGGAAAGAAATAGGTGTCGGGGTCCGACGAGTCGAAGATCGCATCCGGAGCGACCAGCAGGTCCGCGTCGCCACTGCCGGTCATCCGGAAGCTCAGCTCGCGCGAATCGGGAAACTCGGAAAACAAGTAGAAGTGGTCCGCGCCGTTGGTCAGCGCCCCCTGCACCGCGATGCCCTCCTCGAGGAATCCCGCCACACCGAGGGCGTCTTCGCCAACCAGGCCACGCGCTTCGGCCAGGCTCTCGACGAGTGTCCGGTTCGTGCCACCCGTCGCGACGAACTCACTCTGCACGAGGGCGTCGCGGAAGTTCTGTGCGGGAAAGTCGCTGTCGGGATCGAGGTAGGGCAGGGCACCGAGCACGATCTCCGCGGCCACCTCGACACCCAGGGCATTGCGGAGATCCCAGGCGAGACCCCCGAAGATCAGGCCCTCGATGTGCGGGTCGAGGGCGGCGTCGGCCGGCCAGACCGAAGCGTTGGCGAGCGTGCGGAGGAACGGCTGTCCGGGAATCGTCGATTCGCCGATCTCGGGATCGTCGTTCACGAATGCGGCCAGCGTGTCGGCGAAGCCCTCGTTGATCGAAGCCAGGGAGCCGAGCGAGCTCGATCCAGTGGGGTCGACCCCCGTCGCGAACACGTGGTGCCCCATCTCGTGGATCGCGACGTCGACGTCGGTCCCGAGATTCGCCGTCACGCTGCCGTCGCCGTTTCCGAATCCGAAGATCGGGAAGAAGGGATCGTAGTAGGCGTTGTTGTACTGCTCGTCAGCCGGGCCTCCGACCAGATTGACGAACGCGAGCACTTGCTCGGCCAGGGCGGGCAGGCCGTGGGATTCGGCGAAGAGCGCGGCATCGGTGAGTCCGCGATACGCGGTGGTTTGGACGAAGCGCGGATCGCTCTCGGGGTACTCGAACTCGAGGTCCGGGCGGAATGCCTCGAGGTCGCGCACGTCGAAGACCTGCGTGAAGCGGCCACGCAGGAACCCGAGGCCGTCCAGCTCGAAGAGCGGCGCGGGAAGCGGAGCGGGGGTCGTCGCGACGTTCTCTGCGTAGACGAGGCCGCTGCCCGTTGCGGTGCGCACCAGATCTTCGCGACGGATCACCGCGCCATCCCGGGCATCCACGGAGATCGACCACGTGGACAGTGGTTCGGCGATCGGGAGCGTGGCCCGCCACACCGGCACGCTCTCGCTCGACATCGCGAGCCAGCCGCGTTCGATGCGCGGGCTGGCGCGCTCACCGCGCCCGGGCACGGCGCCCCGCGCGATGGCCAGCGCCTCTTGCTGCGTGATCCGCACTGCCCCGATGGCGATAGGAGGCATCGTCGATCGCCCGGTCTGTGCGAGCAGCTGGCCGTCCCGTTCGTGCAGACGTCCTGTGCGGTTGAAGACGGGCAGTCCGTGTTTCTGAAGCCGGAACGGGGTGTGGACGACGTCGCCGACTTCGAGCGGGTCGGCGAGGATCTCGAGCATCTGCGCATCCAACATCGAACGCAGCACACGCGAATCGCGTCGCCGGGGCGGGACGGGCAGGCCGTTCGCCACGCTCCGTGCTCGCGCGTGCGCGGTGATCGCCGCTCGCGGCAGGGTCGAGCCACGTGGCTGGGCGGGCCCGGGGCCCGGGGCCGCTGGAGTCATCGAAGGCGACGTGGCAGCGGGGGTGCCGCCCGCCAGGCGCGGGTCGAGATCCGGATCAACCGACATCGCGTCGATCAGCGCACGAGCGATCGGCTCCCGGTCGGGACGCAGCGTATCGGACGCGAGCAGGCCCACGAGGGCGGCGGCGATCACGCTGGCGGATCCGCGGGCGACGCGCGTAGACCGAAGTGACATGGCCCGAGTCTAATCGAGTCCCACCTGCCCGGGCCGACCGGTTGGATGGGATCACGCTGGGAATCGCCGAGACGGTACGCTCCCGATGCGGTCGGCAGCGGCCAGAGGAGTGATCGGACGAGATGCTTGGCGCGCGATACAGGGAAGCGCTGCTGTTCGCGGCGGAACTCCATCACGGGCAGCTGAGGAAGGGGTCGCAGGTCGATTATCTCGCGCATCTGCTCTCGGTCTCCGCCCTGGTGATGGAGCACGGGGGTGACGAGACCGAGGCGATCGCGGCGCTGCTCCACGATGCCATCGAGGATCGGGGCAACGACTACGCGGGTGCCTCGAACCCGGATCCGCGTGCCGGTCGTGCGGCGCTCCGGAGCGAAATCGCCTCGCGGTTCGGCGCCCGCGTGCTGCAGATCGTCGACGCCTGTACGGACGACGAGCAGTTCGAGAAGCCCGCAGCGGGCGAGCCGGGAACCGTCGAGGCCTGGAAGCAGCGAAAGGCCCACCACATCCAGCAACTCGCCGACGAGCGCGACAGCGCGGTGCTGCGGGTCGCGTGCGCGGACAAACTCCACAACGCCCGCACGATGCTGGTCGACTGGCAGGAGCACGGCGAGTTGTTCTGGGAGCGCTTTCGCGCGAGGACCCTGGCGAACCAGCTCTGGTACTACCGCGGCATGGCCGACGTGATCGGCCGCCAGGCTCGCACCCGCGATGACGCCGGTCTCGTCCGACTGGTCGACGAACTCGACCGGGTCCTCGATCGAATCGATGTGTCGGGCGTCGATGCGGGCCGTGAAGCAGAGGAGCCCCGGCGCGCATGACGCTCGTCGGGATCGGCGGATCCGCGTCGATCAGTCGAGAGCCTCGTAGCCGAGCGCCGTGTCATAGGCGCCGAGTTCGCGCCCGGATCCCTCTGCACGGACCACCAGCGAGCGTCCCTCGAAGCGGCACTTCGACACCCAACTCGCCAGTCCGGCGCGGGTCGATGCACCGGCATCGAGCCAGGCGCTCTCGTCGACGATCAGTTCGTCGCCGCGGAGTTCGCGTACCAGGACATCGACGCGGGTCCAGTTGCGCGCGTCGCAGTAGTCGATGCGATCGAGACGGGGCTCGCCGATGATCGGCGGCAGCGCGCCCGCCGGCAGCTCGGGCGGATCGAGAGGCAGCGCGGCGCCCGCAGCGAGGCCGGCCGTCGCAACGGGAAGCGCGGCCCGCGCGTCGGTCCCGCTTCCGTCGCTCGCGTGATCCGGTCGATCCGGCGCGTCGCGCAGGACCAGCCATGCCCCCGCCGAGGCCAGCGCAGCGAATGCGACAACGGCGAGCCCGATCCGCGAGCGGCGCCTCGCGACATTCGTCTCGAGGGCGACGTGTCGCTTCATCGACGTTGTGTCCCTGTTCGCCCGGCCAAGTGCCGCCCGGTCAGCTGCCGCACCGCGACGCCACCGAGCGACGCGCAGAGCGCGAGCACGCCGGCGAGCGGCAGCAGGGGGACGGCGTTCAGCGGGAACGACAGGATGTCGTTCGGGTCGGTGCCGGCCGCGATCTCGACGTCGTCGTCGAACAAGTCTCCGTCGCTGTCGGCGAGCAGCGCGTCGGTGCCCGTCTCGAAGGCCGACACGAACACACCCGAGCCGGTCTCATAGGCGTCGAGCAGCGAGTCGCCGTCGTCGTCCGCGTCGCAGGCGTCACCCGCGCTGTCGAGGTCGGTGTCGGTCTGGCCATCGTTGTCGGCGTCCGGGCAGTTGTCGAGGCCGTCGAGCAGCGAGTCCCGATCGCGATTGATGGCCGCTCGCACCCCCGAGCCCGGCGCCACGCAGGTGTAGGTGAGCGGGGCCTGGCTGCTGGCCAGCGCGCGCAGTGCCGCGTCGTTGAGGCTGCCCCCCAGATCGTCGTCGAACAGGCCGTCCTGCGGATCGAAGAGCCAGCCACGGGGGACGCCGTCGACGCTGCCCTTGACGACCAGATCGCATTCCTTGACGGCACCGCCCAGTGTGAGCGAGTTGAATCCGGTCCCGGCGCGGGCCATCAGCGTATTGATGCGTGAGTTCGCTGCGGCTGGATTCGCGGTCGTCAGCGTGATCTGCTGGCCGACGATCGGGGCCAGGTCGGTGTCGAAGGCGAGCATGAACTGCTCGATCGCCAGCTCCTCGGTGGGCGTCAGGGTGAAGGCCTGGGCCTCGACGAAGTGCAGCAGCGTATCGACGATGCCGTCGTGCAGGAATCCGAAGCCACGCACCTGCTCGCCCTTCTGTCCTTCCGAGCCGCCCTGATTGACCAGCATGCCGAACATCCCGATCTTCGAATACATGTTGCGCAGATGCGGGATCTTGAAGTTCTGGGGCTCGCCCTCGTTGTTCTGACCGCCGCCGCTGCCGAAGAATCCCTGGCTCGAGTCGAGGCGATGACAGAACTCGCACGAGCTGGCGCCGTCGGTATTCGGCTTCAGATACGCGGTCCGACCGGCGGCCTGCTGGGTGGTCAGGACGTTGTCGAGGCTTCGCACCGGGTTCGGCGGCGGCAGGATCTGCAACACGAAGTCGGTGAACTGCTGCATGTCCGCTTCGGGCAGGATGCCGTCGCGACCGACGAGACCCTCGAAGGCCACGATGAAGTTGTTGAACGAGTGTTCCTCGTTGCACGCCGACCCGCTGGGGTCGGTGCACGGATCGGTGCCGAAGTGCCCGTCGACGCGATCGCCCCGCCAGTGCAAGCCGCCGTGGGTCGACAGACCGCGCAGCGTCTGCGTCGTCATCGGACCCTTCATCGGATGCAGGCTGTTCGTCCCGGTGTTGACCGGTGACGGCTGGGTGTTGGCGGAGACCAGGTCGTCGGGGTTGCCGAGATTCCAGCCGATGCTGTCGAGATCGCCGAAGATGTGGCAGCTCGCGCAGGAAGCTTCACCGTTGCCCGACGTCGCGAACGCGTCGTAGAGGAAGGGCCGCCCGTCGACGATCGACGCCGGCTCGGGGTTGTGGAGCGGGACGCGCTGAAGAGTCGCCCGGTTCGACAGATCCACCACCGAAACCGAATTGTCGAAGCGCGTCGTCACATAGAGTCGCTGGCGAGGCTCGTCGAGCAGCAATCCGCTCGGTCCGCCGGTCGTATCGATGTAAGCCGCGGAGGCCAGGGTCGGATCGAAGGTGTCGGCTTCGAGAGAAGCCGTATCGAACACGCCGACCTTCGCCGAGCCAAAGGCGGAGACGTACAGCGTCGTGCCATCGCCCGACACGACCATCTCGACCGGCGTCGCGAGGCTGTGGTCCTTGTCGGTCGGATCCACGAGATCGGGCACGTCGGTATGCAGCCTCGAATAGTCGAGGTGTTTGTTGAGATGCCGCGGCGCCACGCTGCCCGCGCCGGACAGCACCGTGATGCGCGACTCCGACAGGTGTCCCTGCACGGTGCTGCCGCCGTGATTGCCCGGGCCTTCGAACATCGACAGATTGGGCAGCTCGGTGTTCGAGACATAGATCTTGCCGCTGATCGGGTTGACGGCCAGGTTGAACAGGATCGTGCCCACGTGATCGAACTCGCCGGCCGTGTTCACGTCCAGACTGGTGGCATCGACGGCGAACACATCGTGATCGGGCAGGCTGAAGCGCATCACGCCGGTCCAGTTGCGCGCCAGCACGTCCTCCCAGCGGTTGTTCGAGTTGTTGAACCGGACGATGATGCCGGTCTCGGGCGCCGGGGCGCCGGCGAAGTTGTTCGCAGGGCCGGGCACGCCACCCGGAACCGGCAGGACACCGCCGAGCACACAGCCCGGCGCCGCTCCGAAGCCGTTGCACACCACGAGTTCGGGCAGCGCGGCCGACTGGTTGCCCGAGTGGAAGGCGGCGACGTACACGGTGCCGCCATTCGGGCTCACGGCCAGCGCGCGCGGCGTGTCGGCGAAGAACGTCATGATCCGCACGGGTGTTCCGCCGAGCGAGCTGTCGAGATTCGTCGTGTCGAAGACCCAGACGTCGGCGCGACCGATTCCCTCGGTGGTGAACTGCGGATTGCCTGCGCCCGGCACGGACGCGATCGAGGCATGCGTGCGGTGCTGGCCGCGATGCGCGGTGGTGATGAACGCACGGCTCGCTCCGGCGCCCGCGAACACGATGTCTCGCGGCTCGTCGCCGACGAGCAGGGTGCGGACGACCGCCGGCGGTGTCGCGGCCGGGTCGACGATGCTCACGCTGTCCGAGAGGTGATTGACGACGTAGACCCGGCCGTCGGGTGCGACCGCGACCGCGCAGGGCTCGAGGCCCACCGGCACCGAGGCCGTCTTGACCAGACCGATGTCCGACACCGAGAAGATCTCGAGCTGGGCGTCGGGGATGTTGACGACGTAGAGCTCGCTGCCGTCGCCAGAGCGCGCCATCGAGCGGACCGGGCCCGTCTCGAACAGCGCGAAGTCGGCCGCCAGCGCGCTCTGCGTCGGGGCGATAGTGGCGATCGCGGCCATCGAGGCGAACAGGGCGAGGGTGAGCAGGGCACGGAGCCTGGGCTTGGCGTTCGTCATGATCTCCTCGCAGGGACTGGCCCGAAGGCCGGCTGTCGGGAACAACCCATCTTCTCATAGAAGAGGAGCCGGCGGCCGCGGGAACTTCCACTCGACCCGACTCTGGGCTCCGAAACCCCGGGGCGGCTCGAAGGTTCCGCGAATCTTCCGAGTCGATCGGAATTTTCTTCGCGTCGGCCCCCATCGCAGACGCCTTCGATGTCTGCCGACACCCCTGGCCTCTCGCGTCTCGCCTCGCAGTCAGTCCCGGCCGAGGATCGCGATCCCGCAGGCGGTCGGATGCCCGCCGAGATTGTGGGACAGCGCGAGCCTCGGGTTCGCGACCTGGCGGGCGCCGGCGCGGCCCTGCAGCTGCAGCGTGTTCTCGTACAGCATGCGAACCCCGGTGGCGCCCGTCGGATGCCCGAACGTCTTGAGCCCGCCATCGGTGTTCACCGGCAACTCGCCCGTCAGCTCGAAGGCCCCGGCCGAGATGTGTTCCTTCGCGCTGCCCTTGTCGCAGAATCCGAGATCCTCGTAGGCGAGCAATTCGGTCAACGAGAAACAATCGTGCACCTGCGCGACACCGATCTGCCGGCGCGGATCGCTGATGCCCGCTTGCGCGTAGGCGTCGCGCGCCGCCCAGCCGTTGGGCTTCCAGCTGAGGAAGTCGTTGCCGGGATCCTTCTGCGGATTCGGTCCCGAGCGGATGGTGACCGCCTTGACGTGCACCGGATCGTCGCGGAATCCGCGCGCGAGATCGCGTCGCGTCAACACCACGGCCGCGGCCCCGTCGGTCTGCGCCGCGCAGTCGTACAATCCGAAGGGCCACGAGATCATCCGCGCGTTCAGCACATCCGCGATGCTGATCTCGCGCTTCAGGAAGCTCTTGGGCGCGAGCGTGCCGTTGTGGTGGTTCTTGACCGCGATGCGCGCGAGGTCCTCGCGTCCCGCTCCGTACTTCTCGAAGTATGTCGCGGCGCACAGCGAGAACCAGCCGGCGGGCGTCTTGGGTAGGTCGCGCACACCGTCCAGCATCACGCTCGGGCCCGAGACGCCGCGGTCCTTCGGCTTGTCGTAGCCGACGACCAGCACCGTGTCGTACATCCCCGCGGCGATCGACATGACCCCGTAGCGGAAGGCGTCGGTGCCGGTCGCGCAGTAGTTCGACACCATGCTGACGGGCTTGTCGAAGAGCTTGAGGGCGTCTGCGCACTCGTGCGGCCCGGCCTGGCTGTAGAGGCTGCCGGTGAAGACCGCTTCGATCTGGCGCTGGGGATCTTCGATGCCGGCATCCGCATAGGCCTCGTAGGCGGCGTCGACGATCATGTCCGAGGCAGACTGGTTCCAGTTCTCGCCGAACGCGCAGCAGCCCGCGCCGACGATCGAGACCTTGTCGCGAATTCCGTCCCGTGCCATGGCGTTCCTCGAGTCAGGCCGGTTCGGCCGGCGGATCGGCGAGGGGAGTCGCCTTCCAGTAGTAGTTGGGTCGTCCGCCGACCCGGTGGATGCGGCGGAACGCGAACTCGAGGGGCAGCCCGATCCGCACGTCCGCGGCGTCGAGCCCGCTGACCTGCATGTGGACGCGCGCACTGTCGATCTCCACGATGCCGACCACCGTCGGCGGATTCGGGGTCGGGAAGAAGTAGTCGAGCGTGTAGGTGACCAGTCGTCCCGCGCGGTCCGAGAGGCGATACGCGTCGAAATCGTCCTTCGCGAAGCAGGTCTCGCAGACCCGTTGCGGTGGAAACTGCACCGCCTGGCAGCGCCGGCACCGCTGTCCGCGGAATCCGATGTCGGCGTCGCGCTCGCGATGGTGGATCGTGGCCGAGAGCCCGGGACTGCTGGACGCCTCCCACTCGCTGGCGGCAAGCCCGCGCGCCTCGAGGTAGCGGTCGTACTGGCTGACCGCGCGACGCCGCGCGAGATGCCACGAAAGCCCGCGTCGCGGCGAGAGCTTGTCGACCGGATCGCAGATCGCGAAGGACAGCGCATCGGCGCCGTCCCCATAGTTGGCGACGAGCACGAGCTCACCGGGCCTGGCATTTTCGAGTGCAGCGGCGAGCAACAGCGGTGCGAAGGAGGCGCCCGCGTTGCCGAGTCGACCGAACAGCGGATCGCCGAGCGCGTCCCGCCCCACACCGAGTCGCTGGGCGACTTCGGCGTGGCTTCGTGCATCGGGGCCGTACAGTACGACATGTCGAAAGTCGCCGATCTTCCGGCCGGTCTTGTCGAGCAACCCGGCGACGGCTTCCGCGAGACGCGGCTCGTAGCCCTCCTGGACGACGAATCGCTCCTCCCAGCTGTGGACGAAATCATCGTGCTCGCCGCGCCAGAGGTCGACGATCTCGTCGCTGATCGCGTGGGCGGATTCGAATTCGGCGATCACATCGACGTCTGCCACCAGGAAAGCCGCGGCGCCGTCTCCGCTGCTCCGCTCGAGTCCCGAACCGGGCGCCCCGAGCCGGCAGTCGCTCGCGATCACCAGGACCTGACGCGCCGATCCCGCCCGGATGGCGTCCAAAGCGGCGCGCAGTGCGTCGGTGCCCGCGCGCAGCGAGCCGGCGAAATCCGCAGCGTGGATGTCGCGGCGCAGGTCGAGGGCCCGCGCGACGAGGGCGGCGGCCTGCTTCTCGCGGAAGGGCTGCGTGGTCGATGCGAAGTAGACCGCATCGACGCGCTGCCGATCGAAGCCGCGCAGACAGTTCGCGGCGGCCGCGACCGCCATCGTGATGCTGTCCTCGTCGTTCCAGGCGACGGCCTTCTCGGGTCCGCCTTCCTGCGCGCGACGGCCACCGAGGGCGCCGAGCGCCAGCCGATGCTCCGGCACGTAGGCGCCATAGGACGCGATTCCCGACATGCCTGATGTCTCCCGCGTCGCACGCGACCGCGTGCGACGTGTGTCCCGGATCGGATGCTCAGCCGAGTCGAAGGCCGCCCACGCTGCTTCCGAAGATGTTCGTGTTGACGGCATCTCCGATCAGAGTTGCGTCCCAGCGCTGAGGCTGCTTGCCCGCCTTGATGCCCGGGCCGAGCTGCCACGGTCGATAGTGGGCGATCTCATCGCCGACGGCGCGGAACACCTGACCGGTCACGTGCAGCGACTCGTCGCTGGCGAGCCATGCGACGATCGGCGCCGAGTTGCCGGGGTTCAGATTGCTGAACTCGTCGCCGACCTCGTTCGCCTCGACGGTCTGCATGCCGGGGAAGGTCTCGGTCACGAGGCGAGTCGCACCGCCTGGCGCCACCGCGTTGGCTCGCACGCCGTAGCGCTTGCCCTCGATCGCGGTGATCAGCGTGAGCGACGCGATGCCGCCCTTCGCGGCCCCGTAGTTGGCCTGGCCCTTGTTGCCCTGCAGACCCGCGGACGACACGGTGTTGATGATCGAGGCACGCCGTGTCCGCCCGGCCTTGGACTCGGCCTGCCAGTACGCACAGGCATGGCGGGTCAGATTGAAGGTCCCCTTCAGATGGACGCCGATCACGAGATCGAAATCCTGCTCGGTCATGCGGGCGATCGCGGCGTCACGCAGGATCCCGGCGTTGTTGACCACCACGTCGAGACCGCCGAACGTGTCGATCGCCTGCTGGACGCAGGCCTCCATGTCGTTCCAGTTCGAAACGTCGGCGACGTTTCGCACGGCCTCGCCGCCCGCCTTCTCGATCAGCCGAACGGTTTCGAGGGCCGGGCTGTCGTCGCGACCATCACCCTTGGACGTCGTGCCGAGATCGCTCACCACCAGCCTGGCCCCGTGCGCGGCGAGTTCGAGCGCTTCGCCGCGTCCGATGCCGCGACCGGCGCCCGTCACGATTGCGACCTTCCCGTCCAGCATGCCCATCGGATCTCCTTCGCGGTCGCTGCGACCGTCGCTGACTATAACGATCGGTGCGGGAGGCGACGCCGGTGGAGCCTGGGCGCGAGGGGCCGGGCTACCCGCGTCGGTACATCGCGACCACGCAGGCGCCACCGAGCCCGAGGTTGTGCTGCAGCCCGACGCGCGCGCCTTCGACCTGGCGTTTCTCCGCCCGACCGCGCAATTGCCACACGAGTTCGGCGCACTGCGCGAGCCCGGTGGCGCCGATCGGATGTCCCTTGGAGAGCAGGCCACCGGACGGGTTCACCACCCAACGTCCACCGTACGTGCAGGCAGCGTCCTCGACCAGCCGCTCGCCTTCGCCCTCGGCACACAGGCCGAGGCCCTCGTAGCTGATCAGTTCGTTGGTGCTGAAGCAGTCGTGTAGCTCGATCACCTGCGCGTCGGCGGGACCGAGGCCCGCCTGCTCGTAGACCTGCTTCGCGGCGCGCTCCGTCATCCCCATGCCGACCATGCCGATGCGGCCGCGTGCGAAGTCCTCGGCGCGGTCGGTGGTGAGCGCCATGCCGGTGATCTCGATTGCGCCGGGGTGCGGATGGGCACGCAGATGACGCTCGGAGACGACGACCGCGGCGGCCGCTCCGTCGCTGGTCGGGCACGCCTGCAGCAGCGTGATCGGATCGTGGATCGTGCGCGAGGCGAGCACCTGCTCGAGCGAGCAGGCTTCGCGGTACTGCGAGCGCGGATTGTGGACCGAGTGGCGATGGTTCTTGACGGCGATCTTCGCGAAGGTTTCGGCGCGCGTTCCGTACTTCTCCATGTGGTCGCGGCCGGCGTCGCCGAACATGCGTGCTGCGATCGGTGCCTTCTTCTCGCGCTCGGTGTCTGCGGCGATCGACTCGAGGCCAGGCAACTGATTCTCGAGAGGACCCTTCTGCATCTTCTCGAATCCGAGCGCCAGCACGGCGTCGTTCTGTCCGGTCCGGATCGCCGTCCATGCCAGGTAGAGGGCGGTCGAGCCGGTCGAGCAGTTGTTGTTCACGTTGTACACGGGGATGCCCGTCATCCCGATGCCGTACAGGCTCTGCTGTCCGAGCGTGCTCATGCCCCCCACGTACCCGCAGAAGGCCTGCTCGATCGCCGGGTAGGCGATGCCCGCGTCCGACAGGGCGTCGCGGGCCGCTTGCCGGGCGAGTTCCTTCACCTCGGTCTCGCAGCGTCGGAAGTCCGTCATGCCGACGCCGATCACGAAGACACGCTGTCCGCTCACCGCACCGGCCGTCGTGGTCGTGCCCATCGTCGAGTCCTCCATGTGCGCCGCAGGAGCGCGGGCCGGTCGCGTCGCGATTATGACGGATCATCCGGGCTCCGATCGCGGTCGGGGCCGGGACTTGCCGCTCGTTTCGATCCGAATGGACAAGGCCGCACGGGGATTCGACACAGCATCGAGCGATCGCACCGGATGCGACACAACATCGGCGGAAGTAATGATGGACTCTCTCGCGCGCGCGTAGGAGGATGGCTCGATCCCGGAAGATCATGAGAACCGGAACGATGGCCAATGCCGGATGATGAGCCGGTACATATTGATAGAGAGATCGAGGGAGATTCAGATGCGGTGGATGAACGGACGCGTTCTCGGGATGGCGACGGGCATTGTGTGGTTGCTGGCCGTGGGCTCCGCGGAGGCCGGACAGATCGCCGCGGTCTATGACCTGGCGGGCAGCACCGTCGAAACCACGTCACCGCTCGGCACCTACTCCGATCCGATGACCGGCACCGTGACGCTCGTCTATGACGTGGCGACCGAGTTCGCCGTTCCGAGCGGCGGATCCATCCTGGCCGGCTCGCAGCACATCACGCTCAGCCAGCCGAGCCCCGGCCTGCTGACGCTCACGGGCGAGACGGACACGAGCTGGGGCGCCATTCTCGCCACGCTCAGTGGAGCCACCTTCTCGCAGACCGGGACCGGGCCGGCGAACACGACGGGCTTCCTGCACTGCACCGGCCCGCTGTGCACGCTGGCCGGCTTCACAGCTTCCGTTCCCCTGCCGCAGACGCAGACCGGGCCGCTCAACCTGCCGCCGCTGATCTTCACGGGCACGAGCGGCGCCGGTGTCGGGAATTTTGCCGGAACGGGCACGACCTTCGTCACGGTGCCTGCGAACGTGACCGTCGTGAGCAAGTACGTCGGCACTGAGATCAGTCGTGTCTACAGCGTCTATGTGGTGCCCGAACCGGCGGAGCTGACCCTGCTCGCGGTGGGCATCGCAGGCCTCGCCGGGCTCGGCGCGCGCAAGCTGAAGCGACGGCGATAGCCGAGACCGGGTCGTCCACCGAGGCGGAGTTCGTTTTGCGGCTCGTGTGGGTTCTCGTCTTCGCACTGGCCTGCGGTCCCGGCCAGCAGGACGTCGAGGCGGCCCGTCGGCAGTTCGACTCGGCGCTGGCCGCGCAGGATGTGGCGGGCGCCCTCGGCGCCATCGAGACGCTCGAAGCGGGGCTGCCCGCGACGCCGGCCACCGCCCTCGAGCTGGCGCAGCGCCTCGGTCGCGCTGGCGAGATGACGCGTGCGCTGTGGCTGCTCGAGACGGCGGCCGAGCGGCATCCCGAGAGCAGCGAAATCAAACTGGCCGTGGCGGAGTCGGCAATCGCGGTCGGCGCGCCCGAGCAGGCCATGGCAGTGCTCGAGGGCCTCTCGCTCAGCGGCGCGCCCGACCTGCGCGCCACGCTGCTGCGCTGCCGGGCCCAGCTCGCCCTGGGCAATCTCGAAAGCGCGCTCGACACTCTCGCGCACGCGGAGTCGCGTCACCCGGGGACCGAGCTGTCCTTCGCGCGCATCGGTCTGCTGGTCGGCGAGACGAAGTACGACAGGGCTCTGTCGTTCGTGCGACTCGCACTGGCGAGAGAGGGGCTCTCGGAGCCGGAGCGGCACTGGCTCCGGCTTGCCGAAGCAGATCTGGTCGGTGCGCTCGGCGACATCGACACGGCCCTCGCAATGGTCGAACCGTTGACGCTGCGCGCTTCGGGCGAGCCGGACATCGAGGCCTGGCGGCGCCGGGCCACGCTGCTGGTGAAGCAGGGCCGAGCCGACGACGCCGTCGCGGAGCTGGCCGCGCGGACGGCCGAGTACCCCGACCTGACGGCCCTCCAGAGCATCCTGGCGAATGCCTACATCGCGGCCGGTGACCAGGACGCCGCCGAATCGATCCTGCGCGCGCGCTGGGAGCAGAGCGCGAACTTCGCCAATACGCTGAATCTCGCGGATTTCCTGCACCGGATCGGCCGTCCGCTGGACGGAGCCGAGGTCGTCGATCGTCAGCTCGCGAGCGGGGCGGCCGATCGCCGGATCGAGCTCGAGTATCTGCGCGTGGCCCTGTTGCTGGAGGGCGGCGAAGTCGCGTCGGCGCGCGACCGATTCGAGGCATTCAGTGTCGCGTATCCGGACGAACTC
Organism: bacterium; assembly: GCA_031413515.1. Taxonomy (GTDB): domain Bacteria; phylum Myxococcota_A; class UBA9160; order UBA9160; family UBA4427; genus TMED88. The sequence goes on along the minus strand of JANOFF010000142.1, from coordinate 9,737 downwards.
CTCACCCATTATCTCCACGCGCGCTTCGATCTGGCGGATCGTCGACCCGAAGTGGCGGCCATGCGGCTCAAACAGCTTCTGCCACGCCTCGATCGACCGGACGTCCAGCACTGGCTGGCCGTGGCGCTCGAGCAGACGGGCGACGATGCCGGCGCCGAGCAGCGCTATGGCCTCGCGGTGTACGCGGACCCCGCACAGATCCCGTCGTACCACGGACTGCTCCGGACCCTGGCGCGTCGCGGTGCCTGGTCGCAGGTCGAGCACTGGGCGCAGCGTCTGCTGCAGGCCGTGCCGGACAGCACGGCTGCCTTCGAAGCCCTCGTGCGGGCCCGGATCGCAATGGGCGATGCGAACGGAGCCGAAGCGCTGGCCAGGGCCTATTCCGAACGTCATCCCGGGCAGGTGGCTCCACGGATCGCGACGTCGATCGCGCTGCGCGGTCAGGGGCGGCCCGATGCGGCGCTCTCCGTCCTGGACGGAGTGGGTCCACAGTTCGGCGACGATCCCGCGTGGCTGGCCGAGCGCGCGATCGTGCTCGGACTGCTCGGCCGCGGTCCGGAGGGTCTGGCCAGCGTCGATCAAGGCATCGCGCTGCACCCGGATGACACGGAGCTGCGTCGCGCACGGAGCTTCCTGCTGTTTTCGGCCGAGCGCGGCGACGAGGGCCTTCGCGAGGTCGAAGCGTTGCTGCGGCTGGCGCCCGACGATGCGCGACCGCTGCAGATGGCCGGGGACTACTTCTCGCTGCATGGCGATTTCGAGAAGGCCCGTTCGCTCTACACGCGCCACCTCGTCAGCGAGCCGCGCAACGCCGAGGTGTTGTTCCATCTCGGGATCGCGCTGGCTGCCCTGCAGGAGCCCGATGCCGCCATCGACGCCTACCAGCGCGCCGCCGAGGTCGCGCCCGACTCGGCGCGGGCGCGCAACAACCTCGCCCTGCTGCTCGAGGCCGAGGGTCGGACCGAAGAGGCGTTGATCGCTGCACAGGCCGCCTACGCGCGGGCGGATTCCGATCCGTCGGTGCTGGACACGCTCGGCTGGATCTATCTGAAGGCGGGCCACAGCGAGCGCGCGGCCGCGATGCTCGAGCGGGCGGCGCGATTGGCGCCGGACTCCGTCGAGATCCGCTACCACATGGCGCTCGCCTATCGAGAGGCGGGTCGTGCGGAGGACGCACGAATCGTGCTCGAAGAGCTCGCGGCCACGATCACTCCCGGGCATGCACTCGCCGCGCAGATCGCAGAGGCATCGAATGCTCGACCGCTGCCGTGAGGGGGGCCACTCGCGAAGGGACCGGTCGCTCGCGTCGGTGCGGTCGGTCGGGTGGGCGCTGCTTGCCCTCGCGCTGATGGCGTGCGACGAGCCGGCGCGACAGGGCGAGATCACCTCACGGATCCGCGACCTCGACTCTCCCCACATCGTGCTGATCGTCGTCGATACGCTGCGCGCCGACTGGACATCGCCATACAACGGGAGTTCGCAGATCTCGCCCGAGCTGGCGAGCTGGGCCGAGCAGGGCATCGTGTTCGAGAGGGCCCGCTCGCAGTCGTCGTGGACGAAGGTCTCGATGGCTTCGATGATGACTTCACTCTGGCCGCGCAGTCACGGCATACGGCTGCCGAGCGACGGGCTCTCCCGCAACGCCGTGACGCTGGCTGGCTTGCTGCGCGACCACGGCTATCGCACGTACGGAGTCCAGAGCAACGGTTGGCTCGAGGAGTCGTTCGGGTTCCAGAACGGGTTCGATCGCTACGTGTTCCCGCGCGCGTTCGGGCGAAGCCCCGAGCTCGGCCACGCGTCGCTCTGGCCCCACGGCGAGCGGATCCTCGAAGAGGGCATCCGACTGATCGAGGCCCACGATCCATCCGACCCCTTCTTCCTCTACCTGCACTTCATGGACGTCCATGAGTACGCCGCTCCGCCCGAGTACCGCGTCTACGGCGACGACAAGAAGGGTCTGTATCTCGCGTCCATCACCTGGGTGGACGGTCTGCTGGCGCGACTGCGCGCGAGTCTCGAGAAGAACGGCTTCGCGGGCCGAACGGTGATCGTACTCGCCAGCGACCACGGCGAGGCGTTCGGCGAGAACCAGAGCGAGGGACACGCACGCCACGTGCTCACGTCGGTGCTCGAGGTGCCTCTCGTCCTGCGTATGCCATTCGAGATGGAGGCCGTGCGGATCCCGACGCAAGTCCGCAACATCGACATCGCCCCGACCCTGCTCGAGCTCGCCGGCGTGCCCGTGCCGGATTCGTTCGAGGGCGAGTCCCTGCTCGAGTTGCTCGACCTGCCTGCCCCGCTCGCCGATCGCCCCAGCTATGCGGCTCTCGGGTCTCCGATTCTGCACGGCGTGGTCGAGCAGAACTCGCGCAACGACGGTGATTGGTCGTTCGCGCGCAATCTGGGGGAGGGCGGATCCGAGTTCCTCTTCGATCGCAGCCTGGACCCGAACGAAGACGTCAATCTGATCGAACTCGAGCCCGAAGTCGCCCGGCGTCAGCGCGAGTTGCTCGATGCACACGTCAGCGGCACGCCGGCACCGGACGTCCGCGCGACCGATGTCCGGATCGATCCCGGCATCGCCGAGCGCCTGCGAGCGGTCGGCTACCTGCAGTAGCGGGAGGGTCCACCCGCGGCCCGGCTCGACCTCGCGATCGCCTATGCTGGAACCACTCTCGATGGTTGCTCGCGCGACTCGTCCACCGGAGGCATGACGATGAGATTCGAGACTCTGCTGTACGAGCGCGAAGACCGCGTGGCCATCCTCACCTTGAACCGACCCGAGCGGCGCAACGCCTTCGATTACAAGATGGCCGAGGAGCTCGCGCGCGCTTGGCAGACCATCAAGGCCGATCCCGGCGTCACCTGTGTGATCGTGACCGGCGCCGGCGATCAGGCGCTCTGTACCGGCGTCGATGTCGCTGCGATCGCCGCGAGCGGCGGGTTCGATGCGGACCGCACGCCGGGGCCGGACGAGGAATCCCCGTTCCGCAAGCTGACGGCGATCCAGAATCGCTGCTGGAAGCCCGTCATCACCGCGGTCAACGGCATGGTGTGCGGCGGAGGACTGCACTTCATCGCGGATAGCGATCTCACGCTCTGCGCCGAGCACGCCACGTTCTTCGATACGCATGTCAAGCTCGGCGTGATCTCCGGTCTCGAACCCGTCGGTCTCGCGCGCCGCATCCCCCTCGATGCCGTGATGCGACTCGCATTGCTCGGAGGATCGGAGCGGATGGGCGCCGCCGAGGCGCTTCGCGTGGGGTTGGTCGGCGAGGTGGTGCCGCGGCACGAGTTGATGCCACGCGCCCGCGTGCTCGCGCACGCGATCGCCGCCCACTCGCCGCAGGCGCTGGCGCGCTCCAAGCAGGCCATCTGGCAGAGCCTCGACATGGGGCTGCACGAAGCGCTCGACCAGACCTGGGAGATGATCCGCGCCCACACGCAGCATCCCGATCACTCCGAGGGACCGCGTGCCGCGATGGAAAAGCGGGCGCCGGAGTGGGCGCCCTACGACGGCGACTGAAGCGACTTTCGCAAGACCTGGCGCGACACAGCGGAGTCACCGCGACCGCGAGGGATCGAAGGGGTGGTCTCGATGTACCGGACGATCGAATACGAGACCCGCGACGGCGTGGCGACGATCGCCTTCGCGCGTCCCGACAAGCTGAACGCCTACACGCCCGAGATGGGCGAGGAGACCGTCGCGGCCTTCGAGCGCGCGCGTGACGACGAGGCCGTGCGGGTCGTGGTCCTGACCGGTCGCGGCCGTGCGTTCTGTGCGGGCGTCGACCTCGGCGCTCTCGAGGCCCACATGTCGGGACAGGCTCCGAGCCACGGCCTGAAGCTCGGCCAGGAGCGGTTCGTGCGCGGTTGGCCGCTCGAGATCGTCGACTATCCGAAGCCGATCATCGCCGCGATCAACGGCGCCGCATACGGGGTGGGCGTGACGATGACACTGGGCTGCGACGTCCGGATCGCCGCGCGCAGCGCGAAGCTCGGGCTCAATTTCGCGAAGCTCGGCGTGCTGCCCGGTCTCGGCAGCACCCACCACCTGCCCCGCCTGGTCGGACTCGGGAAGGCCAGCGAGCTGATTCTCTCGGCCGCCACCGTGTCCGCCGAAGAGGCCCACGCGATCGGGTTGGTCCAGCGCGTCGTCGACGATGCGGACTTCGACGTCGCGGTCCGCACTCTCGCGGCCGCCATGGCGTCGATCCGTCCCGAGGTGGCGCGGGCCGCGAAGCGCGCACTGCGTCATGGCGCCGAGGCTTCGCTCGGCGATGCGATCCGCGAGGAACAGAAGCTGAGCGCCGAACTCGCCGCGCTCCGCACCGGGCAGGCCGGTTCGTGAAGCTCGAGTTCTCGGCTGCCGACGAGGCGTTCCGAAGCGACTTGATCGCCTTCATCGAAGCGCACTGCCCGCGCGCCGCCTACGCGACCGGTGACTTCATCGGCACCGACATCTCCGATGCGACGGGCGTCATCGCGATCCCCGAATGGGCGCGCGCCTGGCAGGCAGCGCTGTTCGATCACGGCTGGATGATCCCGGGCTATCCGCCCACCTGCGGCGGCCGGAACGCGACCCCGACCCAGACGCTGATCCATCTCGAGGAGCTGGCGCGGCGCGGCATTCCGCGTTCGGTGCACTTCGTCGGCTATGCGATCGCCGGTCCATCGTTGCTCGAGTTCGGCAGCGAGTCGCAACGGGCACTCGCGCCTGCTGCGATCCGCGGCGACACCGTCTGGTGCGCGGGCATGTCGGAGCCGGGGGCGGGCTCGGACCTCGCCGGTCTCTCGACGCGTGCGCTGGACTGCGGCGATCACTTCAGGGTCGACGGACAGAAGGTCTGGACCAGCTACGCGATGCTGGCCTCGAAGTGCCTCTGCTACGTGCGGACCGATCCCGCCGCCCCGAAACACAAGGGCATCTCGGCGCTGATCATCGACATGGACTCGCCGGGCATCGAGGTGCGCCCGCTGCGCCACGTCACGGGTCAGGCCGAGTTTGCCGAGGTCTACTTCGATGACGTGCGCGTGCCGCGCGAGAACCTGGTCGGTCGCCTGAACGATGGTTGGCGGATCACCCTCGGTGCGCTCGCACACGAGCGCGGTGGACTGTGGGTCGAGGGCGTGGCGGGTTGTCAGCGCGCGATCGACGACATCGTCGCGCTGGTCGGGCGCAGCGGTCGGTCGCGCGACCCCGTGATCCGCCGGCGCGTCGCCGAGTTCCATGCCGAGGTCCGCGGGCTTCGAGCCCTCGGCTACAAGGGCTTCGCCTCGTTCGCGCAGGGAAGCAGTGCACCCGAACATTCGTTCATGAAGCTGGCGTCGTCCGAGCTGCACAGGCAACTGATCGAGTTCGCGATGGACCTGCAGGGCGGTGCGCTCGCAGTCACCGATCCGGCCGTCGCCGAGAGCGCGGGACGCTGGCAGTCGTCGTTCTACACGGGGCTCGCCGCGACGATCGGCGGCGGGACGTCGGAGATCCAGCGCAACGTGATCGCCCAGCGCGTGCTCGGGCTGCCGCGGAGCCAGTGACATGGATTTTGCGCTGAACGACGAGCAACGGATGTTGCGCGACACGGCCCGCGATCTCTTCACCCGCGAGTGTCCGATCGACTTCGTGCGCCGCGCCTGGGCGGATCCCGCTTGCGGCGTCTCGCTGTGGGAGCGTCATCTCTCGAGCTGGCTCGAACTCGCGGCCTCCGACCTCGTCGACGTCGTGCTCTTCCTCGAGCAGCACGGCCGCGCGGTCGCGCCGGGTCCCTTCTTCGCGTCGCTGCTCGCCGCCCAGCTCGCGACGGCGGCCGGCCTGGAGGTTCGCGGATCGGCGAGCGTCGCCGTGGCGGGGCCGGACGGTCTCTGGTCACCCCACGACGATGCCATCAAGCAATTCGTGGCGTCGGCTGCGGACGTCGAAGACATCCTGATCGTCGGAGGTTCTTCCCGCGCACCGCATCTCGCGCGCGTGAAGCGAGACGAGGTGGTCCTGACCCGCGTCGAGCAGATGGACGAGCTGCGTCCTCAGTACCGCGTCGACACGCGCGGCGTGGCTCGCGGCGAGGCGCTCGACCCCCGCGCCTGGCGTCATGCCGTCGAGCGCGCGCTGGTCGGCTGTTCGGCGGAACTGATCGGTGTCGGGCGCTGGCTGCTGGACGGCTCTGTCGCGTACGCGAAGGAACGTGTCCAGTTCGACCGACCGATCGGATCCTTCCAGGGGCTTCAGTGGATGCTCGTCGACGCGGCACTCGATCTCGAGAGAGCGGCCGCCGCGGTCGCGTATGCGGCGATGTGCGTCGACGCCGATGATCCCGATCGACACCGCGCAGTCCACGGCGCGAAGGCGCTGGCCGGTCTCGCCGCGCGTCGCTGCGCGCGCACCGGCATGCAGGTGCATGGCGGCATCGGCTACACGTGGGAGCACGGGCTCCACTATTGGCTCCGCCGCGCCTACGCGGGGGATGCCTTCATGGGACCCGCCGCCCATCATCACGACCAGCTCGCGGAACTCTTGTTCGTCGGCGCCTGATCCGCTCTCGCGCCTTTCATTTGGCAGACCAGCATTCGAACGGAGCAGGTTCCTGCAGATGGGCCGAGTCAGCTACGGGCGGGCGATCTCCGGGCGCGCGCGAGAGGATCCCGATCGGATCGCCGTGGTGTTCGAAGGCAGGTCGCTCTCGCGCGGCGAACTCGAGCGGCGCTCGAACCGCATGGCCCGGGCGTTTCGCGAGCGCGGTGTCGAGGCGGGTCGTCTGGTGACGATCGGTCTGCCCAACGGATTCGGATTCATCGTCGCCTGCGTGGCGGCGTGGAAGTGCGGCGCGATCCCCAACCCGATCTCGCCGCGGCTTCCGGCGCGCGAACGGAACGACATCCTCGCCCTCGCCGATCCCGCGCTCGTGATCGGGTTCGACGATCTGGCCGACGATCCGCGAAGCCTGCCTGCCGATTTCGAGCCGTCGAGCGGTCTCGCCGATACGCCGCTCCCCGATGTCGTGTCGCCCCACGAGCGCGCCATCGCATCGGGGGGCAGCACGGGCCGACCGAAGCTGATCGTCCTGCGCGTACCGGCAGAGTACGACGCCGCCATGCCGGCGACGGTGCTGACGCCGAAGGGGTGCGTGCTCGTGCCGGGTCCCCTGCATCACGCGGCCCCGTTCGGATCTCTCACGCAGGGGCTCCTGTCCGGTGAGAAGGTCGTTCTGATGGCGCGCTTCGACGCGCGCGAGTGTCTGACGCTGATCGAGCAGCACCGCGTCGAACAGATCCTGTTCGTCCCGACCATGATGCAGCGGATCTGGCGACTGCCCGATGCCGAGCGCACGGCCCGCGACGTGTCGTCGTTGCGGATGGTCCTGACCGGCAGCGCGCCGTGCCCCGCCTGGCTGATGCGAAGCTTCATCGAGTGGCTGGGACCGTCGGTGATGCACGAGGTCTACGGCGGCACCGAGCGGATCGGGGGCACGTTCATCACCGGCCACGAATGGCTCGCGCACCCCGGCTCGGTGGGCCGCCCGACGCGCGCCACCGGGATCCGGATCGTCGACCCGGAGACCGGTCGCGAGTGTCCGACCGGCGAAGTCGGCGAGATTTACATGCTGCCTGCCGGCGGTCCCGGCTCGACCTATCGATATGTCGGGGCCGACGCCCAGGCGACCCCCGATGGCTGGGAGTCGGTCGGCGACATGGGTCGGCTCGATGCCGACGGCTACCTGTATCTCGCCGATCGGCGCACGGACATGATCCTGTCGGGTGGACGCAACATCTATCCCGCGCAGGTCGAAGCCGCGCTCGACGAGCATCCGGCCGTGGCGTCGAGCGCGGTGATCGGCTTGCCCGACGAAGACCTGGGTCAATGCGTGCACGCGATCGTGCAGACGATCCGCGCCGTCACGGACGCCGAACTGCGCGAGCATCTGGCCTCGCGCGTCATCCACTATGCGATCCCGCGCAGCTATGAATTCGTCGATCGACCGCTGCGCGACGATGCCGGCAAGCTGCGTCGCTTCGCACTGCGCGCAGAGCGCTTGGCCCGTTGATGCGCCGGTCCCGGCCCGATCGGAACTCATGCGCGCATCATCGCTGCGTGGTCATCTCGTTGGGGGGAATCGCCCCACGAAGCAGGATCGGATCACGCGAGGTCGTCCGCCGCAGCGATTCCCATGTAATATGGGTCGCGCTCGACGGGCCCGGGCCTTGGGCGTGGCGGAACCGCAGAGCGAACGCGCAGAAGCGAAACAACGAAGAAAGGGAAGGAGAGACAGATGGAAATCTTCAGCATGGAGGGCTGGTACGTCCTGCTCCGCTGGATGCACGTCATGGCAGGCATCACGTGGATCGGGATCCTCTACTACTTCAATCTCCTGCAGACCCCGTTCTTCGGGTCCGAACTCGGCGGCACCGCGAAGAGCGCGATGACCCGGGGCCTCGTGCCGAATGCGCTTTGGTGGTTCCGCTGGGGCGCGATGTTCACTTTCCTCTCCGGTCTGTTGATCCTGCTCACCAAGTGGGGCCACGAGAGCGTTCCGCTCAGCAGCGGCTACATGACGCTGATCCTTACGGGCTCGCTTCTCGGCACCACGATGTTCTTGAACGTCTGGCTGGTGATCTGGCCCGCCCAGCAAGTCGTGATCGCGAACGCGATGACGGTCGCCGGAGGAGGCGCAGCGAACCCCGAGGCCGCCGGTCGCGGAGCCCGCGCGGGACTCGCCTCGCGGACCAACACGCTCTTCTCGATCCCGATGTTGTTCTTCATGGTGGCGGCGGCGAACTTCGGCTCCCTCGTGCAGGGACTCGCGCTGGGGCAGGGCCATCTCGCCCTCTACTGGATCATCACGCTCGGTCTGGTGCTGGCCCTCGAGGCCAACTGTCTGGTCGGTACCGGGCAGGCCCGACAGAAGATGCTCTCCACCGTTTCGGGCACGATCCACGCCGGACTGGGCGTGACCCTCGTCCTCTACGTGCTGATGGCGATCTTCCTGTAGGACGGACGTCCGGACGGAGAGTCGGATTCCGTCGCAGGAACACGCGAGCACGCGAAACAAGTTCGCAGCGGGGCCGGTCGACTGTCGACCGGCCCCGTTCTCGTTCGCGGCCGGTCCTATGGGTTCGCAGCTTCCACCGGGATGGACTGGAGATAGGCGGCCAGCGCGGGAATCTGCTCGGCGTACTGCGGGAAGCGCGGCATCACCGCGCCGCCGGGTCGCTTCGCCACGTAGCCGGGCGGATACTCGCCGCGCAGCAGCTTGGCGGTGAGCAGCGCTTCCGAGGCACCGGCGACGGCCGGCCCGACGGATCCATCGAGGGCCGGATTGCCGTTGTGACATGCGATGCACACGTTCACGTAGACGAGCTTGCCCTGGCTCACGAGATCCGGAGGCTCGGTCTCTTCGTTCGATCCGGGTGAGCAACCGGTGGCGAGCATGCCCGCGCACAGCACGAGAGAGACAGCGGCGGCGAGGGGTCGGCGGGTTTTCATGCGGGCTGGAGAGTAGCGGCCGGTTCGCGGGCAGACAGGCGCTCTTGGACCCGGCCGCGGATCGGATTCGGGCCCGGGCACTTCGCTTGCCGGGCCGCGTCGTCGATCCGTGACCCTCGCGCAACCGACAGCCGGGTGCGGGGTTTCAGTCGGTGCGCTCCTGCCGTCCCGCGCAGATGGAGAATCGACGACATGACGAAGCGAAAAACCCGATGGCAGCTGTCGCTCGCGCTTGGCTGCCTGGCCTGTTTGAGCCTGC
>JANOFF010000141.1:0-24333 GCA_031413515.1 bacterium | reverse complement strand
CCGCGGGCCCCGCCCCACCCCCATCCGCCCCCCCCGGGGGGCCGGGGGGGGTGGGTTGTTTTATGGTGGGGCTTTCCCCTCCCCCCCCCCCCCCCCCGCGGGCCGGCCTCGTCCCCCGCACTCGAGATCTGCAACGGCCCTCAGCGATAGTCGATCTGCGCGAGCCCCGGCTTGATCTCTCTCTCCCAGGCGTCGAAGAACACATCCGCATCCGACAAGAGGGAGAAGACGAAGTGGCGCGCCCCCGCGCGCGCGAACGCCTGCATCTGCTCGAGCCAATCCGCCGGGCGACCGAGCAGGCAGTACTTCTTCGCTGCGTCGCGAAACGGCCGGTTGTAGATCATCTGCAGCATGCCGGCTGCGCGATCGAGGGCCTTCTCGTAGACGTCGTCCTGCACGGAGAAGAGGAAGGCTGCGGTCTCGAAGGGCACGTCCCGGCGGCCCGCTTCGCGCGCGTGGCCGCGGATCACTTCGAGATTCTCGGCGTACTGCTCGGCCGAACACATGTGCGAGATGTAGCCATCGCCCTGCCGACCCGCGCGGCGGAATGACGGCCCCTTGCGGCCGCCCACGATGATCGGCGGACCACCGGGCTGCAGCGGCTTCGGGTTCACGCTCACCTTCCCGAATGCGAAGTGCTTGCCCGCATGCGCGACGCCGTCCTCGGTCCACAGCTTGCGCAACACCTCGATCGCCTCGTCGGTGCGCGGGCCGCGCTCGGCGACGGGCACTCCAGAAGCCTCGAACTCGGGCGGGAACTCGCCGCCGACTCCGACGCCCAGCGTGAGTCGACCGCCGGACAGCACGTCGAGGGTCGACGTCACTTTCGCCGTGGTGGTCGGATGCCGGAGCGGCAGCAGGTAGACGCCGGTGCAGAGCCGGATCCGTGAGGTCGCGCCCGCCACGAACGACAGCAGCGTCAGCGACTCGAGGATCGGGATGTAGAACGAGATGTGGTCGCCCACCCAGGCACTCTCGAGCCCGGACGCTTCGATGCGCGCGGCGAGCGACAACACCCCCGCACGGTCCTGTCCGCTGATCACCGTCCCGCACGCGAGATCGTCGCGCAGGAGGAAGGGGTCTCTCATCGCAGTCTCCCGGATGCGCGACGACGGCGTGCTGCGAGCAGACCGAGAGTCGCCAGAACAGCGACAGTTCCCGCCGCGAGGGCGGGTTCGGGCACGACCGAGACATTCGTGATCGTGACGAAATGATCCAGGGTGATCAGGCCGGTACCGGGATAGTCGATCAGCGGAAAACTCGCGAACACAGCCGTGCCCAGATTCCAGATCTGCTGGGCGTGGATCTCTTCGACCGACGCCATGCCGCTGATTACTTCGCCGAAGACCGCGTAGCCGGTGTTCGGTCCTGTCGGATCGAGGCTCGGGTTGTCGAGCACATTGATGTACCACTGACTGTTCGCCGTGTTGGGCTGGTTGGTCCGCGCCATCGCGATGGTGCCGGCGCGGTTCTGCAGAGCGGCCTGAAGCGGAATCGGCGGGCGTGTCACGACGGGATGCAACACTGCGCCGGTGCCGGTGCCTGGATCGACGCCCCAGAACCCACCCCCCTGGATGATGTCGATGTTGTTCTTCGGTACGACGCCCGGCGTCGATCGGACCGAGCGGTGCACGACGCCGCTGTTCGTGTAGGCACCGTCATTCACATACTGGATGAAGTTGTCGACCGTCTCCGGAACGTTGGCGCGGCAGAGCAGCACGTCGAAGTCGCCGAGATTGGTCTCGAAGCGGACAATCGGATTGTCGGGGCCGAGCGAGCAGATCCCCTGCGCGTCCGCCGAACCGGCCAACAGCGCGCAGAGCGCCCACAGCGTGATCGCGCATCGACCTGCGCGGGCCGTCCAGCTCGATCCCATCGTGTGATTCGCTCCGCGTGGTTGCCCGGACCGGCGGTTGTTCGCGCGGCGGGCACGCTGACTGATCCGCATCGGCGGAACGGTCAGCCTACCACGCGCGCCGTCGTGCGGGCAGATCAAGCGATGGGGCGTTACGCGGTGTTCCCGCGCGTCGCGTCGAGCGTGCGCAATATGAGGGCAGATCGAGGGCAGGCCTGCTCGGCCAGGGATCCGGAACGCGGCTCGGGGCCGGCGATTGCGCGACGGGTCGGCGCCGCCTATATCCCCGACATGAGCAAAGACAGCCCGCGCATCAATCGGCAGTGGCGCCTCCGGTCCCGACCGGTCGGCCTGGTGAAACAGACCGACTTCGAGCTGAGGAGCGAGCCCGTGCCCGCCCTCGCCGACGGCCAGTTCCTGGTCAAGAACCTCTACCTCGCGTTCGAGCCCGCGATGCGGGGCTGGCTGAACGACGTGAAGAGCTACATCCCGCCGGTCGGACTCGGCGAGGTGATGCGCGCGTCGTCGGTGGGCGAGGTGATCGAGTCGCGCCATGCCGACTATTCGGTGGGCGACATCGTGTCCGGCATGCTGGGCTGGCAGGAGTATGCGATCGCCGACGGCAATCCCGGCCCGATGGGCCGGCTCGCGAAGGTGCCGGCCGGCATCGAGCCCGAGTGGATGCTGAGCGTGCTCGGCGGCACCGGGCTCACCGCATACTTCGGCATGACGAACATCGGCGAAGTGCGCGAGGGTGACAGCGTGCTCGTGTCCGGTGCGGCCGGCGCCACCGGCAGCATCGCGGCGCAGATCGCGAAGTTGCGCGGCGCCGCGAAGGTGGTCGGGCTCGCGGGCGGCCGAGAAAAGTGCAAATGGCTGACCGACGTCGCCGGCCTCGATGCCGCAATCGACTACAAATCCGAGAAGGTGGGCGCGCGGCTGCGCGAAGAATTCCCGCGCGGCATCTCGCTGTTCTTCGACAACGTCGGTGGCGAGATCCTCGACGACGCCCTGCTCAACATGGCGCCGTTCGGCCGCATCGTGTTGTGCGGAGGCATTTCGGCCTACAACGAGGAGACGCTGCCGCCGGGACCGAGCAACTACATGCAGATCGTGATCCGAAGGCTCACGGTGCGCGGCTTCATCCTGATCGATCATCTGAAGGATGCCGGCCAAGCGATCGGCGAGATCTCGGGCTGGTTGAAGGCGGGCAAGCTGGCCCACGCCGAGGACATCCAGGTCGGATTCGAGAACGCACCGAAGACCTTTCTGCGCCTGTTCGAGGGAAAGAATCTCGGGAAGCAGTTGTTGAAGCTGGGCTGAGGGCGGCGCCCGACAGCGAGTCTGGAGCCAGATGCCCCCTGTCCTCTACGCGCACCCGTTCTCGTCGTACTGCCAGAAGGTCCTGATCCCCCTCTACCAGAACGGCACACCCTTCGAGCTGCGCCTGCTCGGCGGCGACGAGCGCGTCGCGCAGGAACACCGCGCCCTCTGGCCGCTCGCGAAGATGCCGGTGCTCGTCGATGCGGGACGCACGATCGTCGAGGCGGGCATCATCGTCGAGCATCTCGATCTGCATCATCCGGGTGCCAGGCGCTTCGTCCCTGCCGATCCCTGCGCCGCCCTCGAAGTAAGGACGATGGATCGCGTGTTCGACAACTACGTGATGACGCCGATGCAGAAGCTGGTCGCCGATGCGATCCGTGCGCCGGAGAATCGCGACGCCCAGGGCGTCGCCGAAGCGCGCGCGCTGCTCGACATCGCGTATCGCTGGCTCGATGACGTGATGACGCGACGCGTCTGGGCGGCTGGCGAGACACCCAGCCTCGCCGACTGCGCGGCGGCGCCCGCCCTGTTCTACGCCGACTGGGCGCATCCGATCGATCCAGCGTGTTCGAATCTGCGCGCCTATCGCGAACGCCTGCTCGCGTGGCCACCCTTCGCACGGGCCGTCGACGAGGCGCGACCCTACCGAGAGTTCTTCCCACTCGGCGCGCCAGATCGGGATTGAGCGGGTTCAGCCCCGATCGACCCGGCACTGGAAACAATTGAACTTCGAGCGGATGTGCACGTATGCGACGCTGTCGTCGGCCAGGATCCGTTGGCATGCGGCGGTGAGAAGGGGCCCACGCACAACGTCGCCGGTGTCGTAGCGGATCCAATCGTCGGACGAGTAGCCGCGGATGATCGCCGGGTCCATGAAGTCGAACCAGGCCGGCAGAGCGGTGGATTCGTAGCGGTTGCACGACCTTGCGTGCAGGAAGATCGGACCGCACTCCGCATACGGGTGCAGGCCGTCGAAGGGTCGGTACGCGAGCACGAGCTTCTCTTCGCCTTCGGCGATCAGTCCTAGACAGTGGCGGCACGGGTTCGCGGGGCCCTCTGCGATGCGTGTCAACGCGGGCTGCCCGTTCGCGTCGGGCTCGCCCTCGCGCAGGCGTTGCACCACTTCGGTCGACAATCCCCGCACGCTGATATCCATCTCCGCTCCTTCTTTCTGTCCTGGGCTCCGCCGGCGTGACGGGAACACGATTGAACCGCGCCGGAGATCCGTCGGCTGGCCCGATCCGGACGCCGCACTCGACGAACCGGATCGACGTGGCATTCTCGCGACCGGTCGGATCCTTCGTCGGCCAAGATCCGCTGCATCGACTCGGAACGACTCATAGGAACAGGACCCATCCATGAAGCCCGATGCCCTCGCCGCCGGAAGCGCCTGGCCGGCAGCCGAAGTCAGCCGATTTCTCGAGACCTGGCGGGGACCTCTCCGGCTCGCGGTCCACACGGAATCCGGCTTTCCGCTGATCTGCTCGCTCTGGTTCCTGCACCACGACGGTCGGATCCAGTGCGCCACGCAGGCAAGCGCCAAGGTGGTCGAGTGCCTGCTGCGCGATCCCCAGTGCGGCTTCGAACTCGCCTCGAACGAGCCGCCCTACTTCGGCGTGCGTGGACACGGTCTCGCGCGTGTCTCGTCCGAGGGCTCGATGGATCTGCTGGGCCGGCTCGTCGATCGCCATCTCGGCAGCCGCGACACGCGCTTCGCGCGCTGGCTGCTCGGTCGTGATGTCGACGAGGTGACGATCACGATCGACATCGAATGGATGACGTCCTGGGATTTCAGACGGCGGATGGACGGCTGAATCAGCCGACCGGACTGGATCGCGCCTCTGACCGTGGCCGACTCGGGCTGCTCGACTGCACAGCGGTGCGCGCCAACCCCTTCAGCATCCGATCGAAGACGATGGCGTGGATCGGGTACAGGACGTACCAGTAGACGAGACCGAAGACACCCCGGGCGTCGAATGACACCGTCTGCACGATCCGACAACCGCCGGTTTCCAGTGGACGCACGCGCAGATCGAGGGACGCCTCGCCCGGCAGCTTCATGTCAGCCCGCAAGCGCAGATGGGTGACGCCGTCGCAGGCCTCCACGGTCCAGAAGTCGATGAGGTCGCCCGCGACCGGCGACGCCCTGCGCGGGACGCCCGCACGCATCCCCGGCCCCCCGATCAAGCGATCGAGCAGGCCGCGGAATCGCCACAGCGCATCACCCCAGTACCAGCCCGTCTCGCCGCCGATGCGGCGGATGACGTCGAAGCACGCATCGGATGGAACTGGGACGCCGACGGCCCGGTACTCGATGAAGCGGGTGCCGATGCGCCGGCGACGGGTCTCATCCGGCGAGGCAGGGTCGGCCAGATCCAGACGGGCGATTGCGGCCGCCTCGTCGTGCAGAGCGTCGCGGACCGCTACCTCGATACCGACCGGACGCACCGGGAAGGCCAGCAGCGCGGCGGGGTCGGCGACCACCGATGCATGCGAGGCACTGTCGACGATGCGGCGCCCCATGCGGAAGTGGGCCGGTGTCACGAGCTTCAGCCACAGGCTCGACAGCCGTGGCGTGATGACCGGTACATAGATCATCCGGCGACGCAGACGCCGCTCGCGTGCGTAGCAGCGCATCAATTCGGCGTAGTCGACCACCGAACCGCCGCCGATCTCGTAGACGTGACTGACCTCGCCCTGCTCGTCGGCCGCGGCGAGCAGGTACGCGACCAGATCCGCCTGCGCGATCGGCTGGATGGGCATGCGGGTCCAGCGCGGCATCACCATCACGGGCAGTCGTTCGACGAGCGCGCGCACCACCTCGAACGGCATGCTGCCCGCGCCGATCGCCACCGACGCCCGGAACTCCGTCACGGGTACGCCACTGCTGCGAAGGATCTCGCCGACCTTCCGTCGGCTCGACACATGATCCGACGGATCTCCGGACTCCACCTGGGCGAGCGCTCCGAGATAGATGATCCGCCGCACGTCGCTCGCGGAGACGGCCCGCGCAAAGTTCTCGGCCGCCTGTCTCTCGATATCCGCGAAGCCATCGGCCTCGGCGAGCGAGTGCGCGAGGTAGTAGACGAGATCCACGCCGCGCAGCACGCGAGCCAGCGAGCTCTCGTCGAGCAGATCCGCCGCGATCGGCAGGGCGTTGTCCGGAAGCGGGTGACTGAGCCGGCCAGGATCGCGCGACACGCAGCGGACCGCGTGGGCGAGGACGGACAGGGGTTCGAGCAGCGCGCTGCCCACGAAGCCCGAGGCCCCGAACAGCGCGACGACCGGCGACTTCGGCGTCTCCATCGTGTCCTCTGGATCTCGCCCGAACTTGACGGGACGGTCCTGTGCGGGTGGGAAACCCGGTGATGCGGGCTCGCGATCCACGGCCCTGCTGCCCTGGCTCATTGTTCCGACTCGACCTGCCCGAGCCATTCGTCGATCAGGCGCCACTGTTCGTGCAACCAGTGCGAGCGCGATCGCGGATCCTCCGGAATCTGCGAACGCGGAACGCGCCAGAAGCGCACGCGGATCGTCCGGCCCACGATCTCGCCACGCCAGAGCGCGGGAAACGTGGCCGCGCCCTCGAACCCGCTGTGGGCGGCGATCACGACGTCGGCGTCCGGGGCCGAGTCGAGCAGCGCGAACGCACCCCCGACGCGCGGTGGAAGAACGCGCCGAAGACTCTTGGCCCGAGCGGCCGCCTCTGCGTCACCCTCCGCTTCGAAGCGCTCGATGATGCGACGGCGCTTCTCGATCGTGAAGCGGGTACCCTCCGGATAGATGATCACGCCCTCCCCCGGCCCGAGCCCGGCTCCGAGTGCGCCGATCGCAGCAATCTCCCGCTGGCTGGTCTCGGGGAATCGATCGACGAAGTAGTTTGGCAGACGGTGGCCGACGAGATCGAGACAGGGATCGATCAGCAGTTCGCGCTTCATCACATAGCGGATCCGTGTGCCGAACACGTTGGCGATCACCGCCGACGGAAGCAGGGTGTCCGCCATGCTGGCGTGGCGCATGAACAGCAGAAACGGCGTCGCGAGCGCCGAGTCCTGTCCCTCGATCGAGAGCCTGAAGCCGAAAATCCGCCGCGCGCCCGCGAACAGCGACCCCGACCACATCTGCTGCAGCACGTGCAGGCCGGCGCGCACCCGGTCCGGGCGACCCGCGGATGAAATCAACACGAACACGAACCCGAGCATCCCGAACATCTCGCAGAGGGCGAACCAGGTGAGAAACAGACCGCAGCGAACGGCCACCCGCGGCGCGCCGCGAATCAAATCCACGACGGCCAGGATGGGAAGCCAGAGGGGCAGCGTGGTCAGACAGAACAGCCCGACCAACCAGACGGCCGGCAGCGTGAGGATCCGACGCGGCCAGTGCCGCTCGCGGCGGTCCGTGTCGTGAGCCGTTTGAGACGACATCCCCGTACGATAGGGGGTGGACTCGCCGCTGGCGCGAAAACGGCCGGACACGAGACCTCCTCGTGCGGCTCGAAGTATTCGACGGGAATCAAGAAATGAGAGCGCTCCACTGGTTCCGGAACGACCTCCGGCTGCACGACAACCCGGCCTTGCACGAGGCCGCGCGAGCCGAGAGCGGTCTTGCCGCGATCTTCGTGCTCGACGAAAAGCTCCTCGATTCGATCGGGCGGGAAGCCCCCCGGTCCCGCTATCTGCTCGCCTGTCTGCAATCGCTCGCGGCTTCGCTCGCCGAGCGCGACGTCCCGCTGATCGTCGTCACTGGGGATCCGACCGAACGGGTGCCCGAGATCGCTCGCCGGCACGCCATCGATCTGGTCTGCTGGAACGCGGACTACAGCCCCTATGCGTCGTCGCGGGACGACGCCGTGAAGTCGGCCCTCGAGGCGGAGGGAAGAAAGGTCCGGGTCTGCAAGGGGCGCGTGATCTTCGAATCCCGGGAAGTCCGCACCCGGACCGGTGGCTCGTACTCGGTCTTCAGCCCGTACGCGCGCAGCTGGCGCGAGCGGCTCGGATCCGACGGGCCCGATCTGTTGCGCGTGCCGAAGCTCCGCGGACTCGCCGCCGTGCGCGGGCAGGGGCTGCGCGCGGGCGCTCCCGCCGGGTCTCTCGACGACCTCGAAGCGCCGGCCCCCGACGAACGCGCCGCGCGTCGACGGCTCGACTCGTTCGTCGAACATCGGATGGCGCGTTATGGCGAGGATCGCGATCGGCCCGCCGTGGACGGAACGTCGAGACTCTCGGCCGCGCTGCGCTTCGGTCTGCTGTCCCCCGCGCAGTGCGTGAAGCAGGCCCTCGATGCGGCGGCCGACGATCCGCGGCGGAAGGCGGGTGCCGACAAGTGGATCGGCGAGTTGATCTGGCGCGACTTCTACGCCGGCATCCTGTCGGAGAATCCGATCGCGACCCGCATGGCCCTCAAGCCCGCGTTCCGGGACCTCCGCTGGAACGACGATCCCGAGAGTCTCGCGGCCTGGCGCGAGGGTCGGACCGGCTACCCGATCGTCGACGCCGGGATGCGCCAGCTCGCCGCGACCGGCTGGATGCACAACCGCGTGCGCATGATCGTGGCCAGCTTCCTCGTCAAGGATCTGTTGATCGACTGGCGGCTGGGAGAGCGACACTTCATGGCGTCGCTCGTCGACGGGGATCCGGCATCCAACAACGGCGGTTGGCAGTGGGCCGCATCGACGGGCACCGACGCCGTGCCGTATTTCCGCATCTTCAACCCGACCGCGCAGGGCGAGCGGTTCGATCCCGATGGCAAGTATGTGCGACGCTGGATCCCCGAACTCGCCGACCTTCGCGGACGCAGCGCCCACCGACCCTGGGACAGCCCTCTCTCGGCGGGCGGTTATGCCCGGCCGATCGTCGACCATGCCGAGCGACGCCAGATCGCCCTCGCGCGTTATCGTGAAGCGCTCGGCTCACCGGACTGAGCGCTCGCGCCCGAGGAACCAGAGGAGAGGAGCATCCCGATGCACCACCACCCGCTGCAGTGCCGCTGCGGAACATTGAAGGGCCGCGTGGCCGAACCTGGCAGCGTGAATCGGGGCGTGTGTTACTGCCGCGACTGTCAGGCCTTCGCACACTTTCTCGGCGAGGGGAGCGAGATCCTGGATGAACTCGGTGGCACCGAGGTGATGCAGACCCTGCCGAAGCACGTGACGTTCGAGCAGGGAGTCGACGCCCTCGCCTGCATGCGACTCACCGAGAAGGGACTGCTTCGCTGGTATGCGAACTGCTGCAACACGCCGATCGGCAACACCCTGCCGAACTACAAGTTCTCGTTCGTAGGCCTCGTCCCCAGCTGTCTGCGAGTAGCGGGCACGAACCTGGATGGATCCTTCGGACCGATCCGCATGCGGGTGAACACGAAGAGCGCAAGGCAGGATCCGAAGCCGAAACAGGCGGGCACACTGGCCACGATCGCCCGCTTCGGCGCCCAGCTCGCGAAGGCGCGCATCGATGGCAGCTACCGGATCACGCCCTTCTTCGATGCAGCGAACGGGACGCCGGTGGTGACACCGCGGGTGCTCAGTCCCGAAGAACACGCCGCCATCCTGAAGACGCTGTGAGACCGGCTGCGACCTGCCGACGCACTCCATATCCGGAGTCCACGGCAGAACCGCGATCCCGCTATTCCCGGCCCGGCGGAGTGTGCCAATCCTGTCGCGCGAGCAGCGTGCCGAGGACTGCGCACAGGGCGAGCACCACCGCACCCATCAGCATCAGGGTCTCCTGCTCGCCCACCCGGTCGGCCAGCATGCCGTACGGCAATGCCATCACACCGAAACCCGCGAACGCCAGGATCGACAGCGACATCACCCGACCCATGTAGGCGGATTCGGTCTGCCGGGCGATCACCGCACCATTCAGTGACTGGAAGCCGCCGCTGCCTGCACCGACGAAGAACATCGCGGCCGCGACCCACGGCAACGAGGGCGCGAACGCGACGACCACCAGTGCCACGCCGAACATCACCGCCAGGGACGTGTAGGCGATGTGGGCGCGCGCCGAATCGGCGAGTCGCGCGACCAGCAGGCTCGCGCTCAGTGCGCCGACCGCAGAGGTCACGAAGAGAGTGCTGATGTCGGCCGCCGGTCGATGCAGGACGTTCTCGACGAGGCCGGGCAGGATGGTCACGTGCGGGAAGCCCGAGAGGATCACGGTCACGAAGAAGACCATCAGCACCAGCAGCTTGCGATGTCCGCCCACGTATCGCATCCCGGCCATCACGTCGGCGAAGATCGGCTGGTCGCGCGCGTTGTCCCGGACCACCGATTTCGGGAGCCACAGGAGCGACAGCGCCGAGGCGAAGTAGAGCCCCGCCATCGTCAGATACGCGCCGACCGGGCCCGACCACTCGAGCGAGAGCAGGAGCCCGGCGATGGCCGGCCCGGCGACACGCGCGGCGGTGTTCGCGATGTTGCTGATCGCCATCGCGTTGCCGCGCGACGCGAAGGGCACGAGGTCGACCACGAGCCCCTGCCGCGCCGGGCCGAGGAACGCAAGCGAACCGCCGATCAGCACGGCAGCAATCGAGAGATATCCGAGCGTGATGTGGCCGGTGTGGACCAGCACCGCCAGCGAAGTGAACGTCACGACGGAGATGCCCTGCGCGATTGCAATGACCCGCCGTCTCGGCCAGCGATCCGCGAAAGCACCGCCGATCGGACTGAATCCCGCCATCGCGATGCCCTGCCCGAAGACGACCGTACCGACGGCGCGATTGTTGCCCGAGATCCCGAACGCGACGACGCTCTGCACGATCATCGCCATGAAGAACGCGATGAACGAGGCGAGCCCCCCGAACCAGAGCACGCGGAAGTCGCGGACCGCGAGCGATGCGAATGTCGTCCTGAACCAGTCGTTCACGCGCGCCACGATAGTCGATCGGGCAGGTCCGCGATCACGGCCGTGCGATCGCGCTCGAGGAAGCGGAACGACCTCTCTCGATCGAACCGGCTACCGTCGCCGCATGATCTCACTGCGCGAGGTCTCGAAGCTATACCCCGCCGGCGTCCGCGCGGTGGATCGGCTGTCCCTCGACGTCGAACGCGGTGAGACGGTGGTCCTGCTCGGCGCCTCCGGATGCGGCAAGACGACCACGCTCAAGACCATCAACCGCCTCGTCGAGCCGAGCGGGGGCGAGGTCCGGGTCGACGGGCAAGACGTTGCGCTTCTCGATCCCGTGAGTCTGCGCCGCAGCATCGGCTACGTGTTCCAGGGTGTCGGTCTGTTTCCCCACTGGTCGGTGGCGGACAACGTGGCCGCGATCCCGCGCTTGATCGGATGGGATGAGACGCGCATCCGCGAGCGGGTCGACGGACTTCTCGTGCGGGTCGGCCTGCCACCGGATGTGTTCCGCGATCGGCGCCCCGACGAGCTCTCGGGTGGACAGGCACAGCGAGTCGGTGTCGCGCGAGCGCTCGCCGCCGAAGCGAAGGTGCTGCTGATGGACGAGCCGTTCGGCTCCGTCGATCCCGTCACCCGCGATGCGCTCCAGCAGGATCTGGTCTCGATGCGCGCACAGCTCGGGCTCACGATCGTGCTCGTCACCCACGACGTCACCGAGGCGCTGCTGCTCGCGGATCGCGTCGCGGTGATGGATGCCGGGCGCGTCGTGCAGGTCGGCAGTCCGGGCGAATTGTTCGCGGCCCCCGTCTCGGCGGTCGTCGAGCGCCTGCTCGCGATGCCGCTCCGGCAGGCCGATCGGCTATCCGCGATCGCGCATGGCGGGACGACGCCGCCGGGCCGGGATGCCCGATGAGCGCGTCCGACTTCGAAGCCCAGCTCGTTCATCTTCCTGACTACTTTTCGAGCCACGTCCTGCTGACCCTCGGCGCCGTGGCGATCGGCTGTCTGATCTCGCTTCCACTCGCCTTCCTCGCACTGCGAAAGCCCACGCTGAGAACGCTGTTGCTCGGCGCGGCGAGCATCGTCCAGACGATTCCGGGCCTCGCGCTGCTCGCGCTGATGGTGCCGTTGCTCGGCCGCATCGGCGTCGTGCCGGCCCTGGTGGCGCTCGTCCTCTACAGCATGCTGCCTGTGCTGCGGAATACCGTGACCGGCGTGCAGGGCGTCGACGCGGCAGTGCTCGAAGCCGCGCGCGGGATCGGGATGACGGACGGCCAGATCCTGACGCGTGTGCAGATCCCCCTGGCCGCCCCGATGATCGTCGCGGGTGTGCGCACGGCCGCGGTCTGGACGGTCGGTATGGCGACGCTCTCCACCCCGGTCGGGGCCACCAGTCTCGGCAACTACATCTTCAGCGGACTGCAGACCCAGAACACCGCGGCGGTCGTGATCGGCTGCGTGGCGGCAGCCACGCTGGCCATCGGGCTCGATGGGTTGATCCGCCTCGCGCAGCTCGCTGCGGAGCGACGCGACGGGCGGCTGACTCTCGCATCCTTGCTGCTGCTCGCCACGTTGGTCGGGCTCTCGAGCGCGCCGGTGCTCGGTCGGTGGCTTCGACGTGACGATGCACCGCACGCGATCGTCGGCGCCAAGACGTTCACCGAGCAGTACATCCTCGCGGATCTCATCTCCAACCGGCTGCGTGATGCGGGCTTCGACGTCGAGCTGCGCGAGGGTCTCGGATCGACGGTGGCGTTCGATGCGCTCGTCACCGGTGACATCGATGTGTACGTCGACTATTCGGGCACCCTCTGGACGAATCAGATGAAGCGCGCGGAACACGCGGGCGATTCGCCCTCCCTGCTCGCCGAAATGCGGAGCTGGCTCGAATCGAACCACGGCATCTCCCTGCTCGGAACACTCGGATTCGAGAACGCCTACGCGCTGGCGATGCGACGCGAACGGGCGGACGCACTCGGTATCGCGAACCTGTCGGACCTTGCCGAGCGTTCCCGCAACCTCGCGATCGGCGCCGACTACGAGTTCTTCGCGCGACCCGAGTGGGGCGCAGTTCGCGACCGCTACGCGATGATGTTCCGCGAGCAGCGGACCTTCGATTCGACCTTGATGTACCGCGCCGTCGTCGATGGCCACGTCGACGTGATCAGCGCGTTCTCGAGCGATGGTCGCGTCTCGGCCTTCGATCTCGTTGTGCTCGAAGATCCTCTGCAGGCATTCCCACCCTACGACGCAGTGGTTCTGCTGTCGCAGCGCGCGGCGCGACGACCGGCCCTCGTCGCGGCACTCCTGCCCCTCATCGGATCGATCGATGACGCGCGCATGCGAGGCGCCAACGAGCTCGTCGACGTCGGCGGACGTTCGATCTCCGAGGCGGCGCACAGCCTCGAGCAGGACGTCCGGCGCTGAGAGAATTTGCGACCGGGATCGGGACCGTCGGTCCATCTTCACGCCTGCCGACGGATCTGTGTCACCGGATTGCTCCTGCCTCGTATGGGTCCCCTAGAATGTCGTCCTCCCCCAGGAGCGCGTTTGACCACCCCCCAGACCTTCGCCCGTGTCGGATCCGCCTGCACGGGTGCCGCGATCGAGCCTCTCCCCGACCCGCAACCCAGCGCGTCTGGATACCGGTCCGTTCGTCGCTTCAGCGAAGCGCTGTGCGCAGGCCTCGATCCGGAGGACTGCGTCGCGCAGTCGATGCCGGATGCGAGCCCTGCCAAGTGGCATCTCGCCCACACGACCTGGTTCTTCGAGACATTCGTGTTGCGTGCCCATCAGCCCCACTATGCGGCGTTCCATCCGACCTTCGCCTTCCTGTTCAACTCGTACTACGACGGCGAGGGCGAGCGTCACGCCCGTCCGCAGCGCGGCGCCCTGACGCGTCCACTGCTTGGCGAAGTGCTGGCCTATCGCGCGAACGTCGATGAGCGTGTAGGAGCGCTGCTTGACGAGAGCCCGGACGAGACGCGCGCCGAGCTGCTGCGCGTGGTCGAGGTCGGCCTCCACCACGAGCAGCAGCATCAGGAGCTGATCCTCAGCGACATCAAGCACCTGTTCGCACAGAACGCGCTTCTGCCCGCGTATCGTGCACCCCTGCCCGTCACGACCCGATCGGTGCCGAGTCTCGCCTTTGTCGAGGTGCCCGAAGGCGTGTACGAGATCGGCCACCCCTCGGATTCGTTCTGCTTCGACAACGAGCGGCCCGTGCACCGCGTGTTCGTCGAGGCCTGCGAGATCGCCGATCGGCTGATCACCAACGGCGAGTTCGAGGCGTTCATCCGGGACGGCGGCTATCGACGTCCCGAACTCTGGCTGGACGTCGGATGGGCAACCGTGCAGCGCGAGGGCTGGAACGCACCGCTCTACTGGCGCGGCGGGCCGGACGGCCGCAGCGAATTCACGCTGGCCGGCGAGCGAGCGCTCTGCGACGCCGAACCGGTCGCACACGTGAGCTTCCTCGAAGCCGATGCGTTCGCGCGCTGGGCTGGCGCGCGGCTGCCCACCGAGCACGAGTGGGAGATCGCGTGCGGGCCGCGGGCCGTCGAGGGGCAGTTCGTCGAATCCGGAAGGTTGCATCCGCGCGCCGATCACGCAGGGGAGTCGGGCGGCGTCCGACAGCTCTACGGCGATCTCTGGGAGTGGACGCGCAGCAGCTACGCGCCATATCCCGGCTATCGACCCGAAGTCGGAACGCTCGGCGAGTACAACGGCAAGTTCATGTGCGACCAGCTCGTACTGCGCGGCGGTTCCTGTGCGAGCTCGCGCTCCCATCTTCGACCCACCTACAGAAACTTCTTTCGCGCGCCCGATCGTTGGCAGTTCAGCGGAATCCGCCTCGCCAGGGAGACATCGCGATGATCCCATCCTCGGCCGCCCACGCCATGCCGCTCCACGACCTCCACCCTCGAGCCGACGACCTGCACGCCGAGGTGATCGCGGGTCTCTCGCGCGCCCACAAGACGCTGCCGTGCAAGTACTTCTACGACGCCCGCGGATCCGTGCTCTTCGATCGCATCTGCGAACTCGAAGAGTACTACCCGACGCGCACGGAGATCGGGATCCTCGAAGCGGCATCCGAAGAGATCGCGGACTGTGTCGGCCGGAAGGCCCTGGTGATCGAACTCGGGAGTGGCAGCAGCACGAAGACCGATCTGCTGCTGCGCGCCCTGCCTGCGCCCGCCGGCTACGTGCCCGTCGACATCTCGCGCGATCATCTGACGGACGCCGCAGAGCGCCTTGCTCGACGCTTCCCGGGGCTCGGTGTCTGGCCCGTGTGCGCGGATTTCAACGCCGAGATCGGACTGCCCGCATTCGACCACGAGGAGCGCGAGCGGATCGTGTTCTTTCCCGGTTCGACGATCGGCAATCTCCACGCCGCGGATCGCAGTGCGCTGCTCGAGCGGATCGTCCGGCTCTGTGGCCCACGAGGCGGACGATTGCTCCTCGGGATCGATCTCGTGAAGGACGTGCGACGGCTCGAAGAAGCCTACGACGATGCCGCGGGCGTGACCGCAGCGTTCAATCGCAATCTGCTGCGGCGGATCAACCGCGAGCTCGACGCCGACTTCGATCTGGATGCGTTCGAGCACTGCGCGCGCTTCGACCGACAGCACTCACGCATCGAAATGCATCTCGTCAGCCGGGTCGATCAGGTGGTCGAGATCGCCGGCCGGCGTTTCGCGTTCGCACTGGGCGAGAGCATCTGCACCGAGCACTCGTACAAGTTCACGATCGACGGATTCGTCGCCACCGCCCGTCAGGCGGGATGGCGACTGGATCAAGCGTGGACCGATGATGACGCGCTCTTCGCGGTGCTGCTGCTTTCGACCGGAAGAGCCCGACCCGTTCAGAACTCGTAGACCAGATTGCCGAAGTACTTGAGATTGTTCTTCTGCTGCAGCCGCGGCGGGACCGTGTTCGTACCCGGCACGGTGGCAGTCGTGTCGGTCTTGGAGTTGTACTCGTCCTGCATGCCGAACTTCAGACTGAGACCATCGATCGGCGAGATCGCGATCTGATAGGCGGCAAGGGAGAGCAGGCGGAACTCGGGCCAATCAATCAGATCCGGGAAGTAGGTCACGCCGGCGGTGAATTCGTGTCCCTTGAAGGGACGCCACGAACCGCTAAGGCCGACGACGCCTTCGGGCGTCCACCTGCTCTGGAAGGTGGGCGGAATCGCGGTCGGATTGAGAAGCGTATTCGAGATCCAGGCCACGCCGGCACCGATCTCGCCACGCAGGTCGTACTTCTTGTGCTTCAGGAAGTCGTAGCCGACACCCCCACTCGCCGAGATCCGGTTCTCCCAGGGCTGGAACTCGTCGAACTGGTAGCGAGCACGCCCGAACAGGAACCACTTCGATTCGCTGAACAGGAAGTCGTGCTGGTAGCCGGCGAAGAACGAGTTCGTGTTCTTGATGCCGTTCTGGGTGGAGTAGAAGTAGCCGCTCTCGAACACGCCGCGAAACGTCTCGGCTTCACGACTGAATCCGAGACTCGCGTTGATGGCTGCGTCCTGGGAGTTGCCGCTGGCGCCGCCGAATCCGAATCCGATGTTGCGCTTCCAGCCTTCCATGAACTTCGTACCGAACAAGCCGGGTTCGATCGGAGCCGGTGGCTTCAGGGCCGATCGAGGCACCGTCATGCGCCCGAGCTGTGCGTGTTCGACGATCAGCGTGTCCTCGGTCTCCTCGATGATCTTGACTTCGATCTTGTCACCGTTCCCGAGTTCGATCTCCTCGGCTGCCGCCGACCAGGCCGCGAGGACGAACAGAATCGGGAGAATTCGCAGAGCGGACGGTCGCATGTTGTTCCTCGCCGGTTGTAGCGGAAGGGGCTTCGGAGAATCCGATCCTGCCGTCATGGATGGATCGAAGGCCCGGGCAGACCGATGGGTCCGGGCCGATGGCGCTCAGTTCTGCTGCGAGGCGGGGACCTGGATCACGCGCATTTCGCGCTGCGGGAACGGGATCTTGCAGCCCCCGGCATCGAGGCCTTCCTTGATGGCGCGCGTGAGATCGAAACGCGTTTCCCAGTAATCGGGGCTCTTGACCCAGGGTCGCACCACGAACTGGACGGAGGACTCCCCCAGTTCCGACACGGCGACCGTCGGTGCCGGATCCGCGAGGACCCGCTTTTCCTTGGCGAGCACGTCCTTGATCAGGCTCTCCGCCATGCCGAGTTCATCGTCGTAGGACACGCCGATCACGAGATCGATGCGTCGATTCTCATTGGTGCTGTAGTTCCTGATCACCTGCCCGTAGACGGCCGAGTTCGGGATCGTGATCCGGATGTTGTCGACCGTATTCAGCGAGGTCGAGAAGATGCCCAGCTCGAAGACCGAGCCCACCGAGCCCGCAATCTCGACGGTGTCGCCGATCTTGAAAGGGCGGAACAGCAGCAGCATCACGCCTGCCGCGAAGCTCGACAGGGTTCCCTGCAGCGCGAGACCGACCGCGAGACCGGCGGCGCCGAGGACTGCGACCAGGGAAGTCGTCTGGATCCCGAACAGCGAGAGCACCGCGATCACGACCACCGTGAGCACGGTGTAGTGCGCCATGCCCCCGAAGAAGTGCACGAGTTCGGTGTCGACCCTCGCCTTCTCGAGCGATCGGCGCACGCCATTGCCGACGAACGTCGCCGCCCAGCGGCCGATGATCAGGAGGACGATCGCGCCGACGACCTGGATGCCCCAGTTCGAAACCAGGGCAACGGCCGCATCCACGGCCTGATTGGTCGATTTCAGTACGTCTTCAGTATCCATGGGTGGCTCCCGGGTGTTCCCACGATCCGACCGGGTCGGGCGGGCCGGTACCCTAGCCGACCATCGAGTCACCACAACATCGCCGGAACGAAGTCACGAACCGTCCAGTGCGGAATCGGTCGGGGCACCTTCGAGCGGAGCTGCGCACCATGCCCGATCGATCCACAGCTCGCGCTTCAGCAATTGAAAGTCCATTCTAGAATCTTTATTCTAATCGAATGGCCCGATCGTCGATCGCTGATGCTGCGCGCCCTGCGACCGGGCGCGCGTTCGAGACCCGGGCGCGCCTGCTCGGCGCGGGCCGCAAGGCCTTCGCGGTCAAGGGGCTCGCAGGCACGAACCTGAAGACCGACATCCTCGATCCGGCCGGAGTGTCGGTGGGTTCCTTCTATCACCAGTTTCCCGACAAGACCGAGTTGCTCCTCAGCATCCTGTTCGATCACTCGGAGAAGTTCCGCGAACGATTGCGCGAGATCCACCGACCGAGACCCGGTCGCTCGCTCGAACGCCTGGTGCGCGACTCCTATGAGCTGGTCTTTGCCGACGCCGAGGCGAACTCGGACATCCTTCGCATCCAGCTGCGCGAGCGGCACTCGGGCAGCGAGCGCGTGCGCGAGTTCCTGCGTGAGGACCGCGAGCGCTGGATCGCGAGTCTGTCCGAGAATTTCGCGCTGATCGAGGAGGCGACCGGGCTGCCACCGACCGCCCAGGGCGCTGCCGAGTTGATCGTCTCCCTCGCGCACGGCGCCGTCGCGCACCTGCTCGAGGTTCCCACGGCGGGCCGCGCGAACGCTCGCGCGCGTCTCGTCGACAATCTGGTGCGTTTCTCCCTGGGCGGCATGGCCGCCCTGCTCGAACACACGAAGTCGGATGCGAGCGACACGAGAGTCGCATCCCCACCCTTGGACGCACCGACCGACGGTGCAGAGAGAGCCTCATGACCCAGGCAGAATCGACTCGCACGCGCAGCACGGCCATCGGGCCCACACCGGGCTGGTATGGAGCGGATCCCGAAGACCCCGCACATCTCGAAAATCCGCATCCCGGTTTCAAGCAGCTGCGCGAGCAGCAGCCCATCAATCTGACGCCGTGGGGAAGCTGGCGGGTCAGTCGGTACGACGACTGCGTGCGGGTGCTGAAGGAGATCCCCGCCGGCATGCGGCTCACCAACGGAAAGCTCCCGGGTGAACCCGAGGCGGATCCGAACGCGGGACAGCCCTCGTTCATGCTGCTCCAGGATCCGCCCGCCCACACCCGCCTGCGCAAGCTGGTCGCCAAGGCGTTCACGCCTCGCGCCGTCGAGTCGTGGCGACCGCGCATCCAGTCGATCACCGATGATCTGCTCGACGCGGTCGCCGCACGCGGCGAGATGGACCTGATCGCCGATCTCGCGCTTCCGGTTCCATCCACCCTGATCTGCGAACTGCTCGGCGTGCCGGTCGAGGATCGCGATCGCTTCACGCAGTGGACCGCCGATGCGACGCATGGACTCGTCACGCGACGAGGCGACTCGCCGCCCGAACTCGTCGAGCGGGTCGAACGCGCTCGGATGGGGCTCGCCGGATACTTCAACGGCCTGATCGAACAGCGCCGAGGTCAGGCGCGCAATGATCTGCTCAGCGTACTGATCGCCGCCGACGAAACGGGCGACAAGCTGAACCCGGGAGAGCTGCTGGTGCAGTGCATCGGCCTGCTGATCGCCGGCTTCGAGACGACGATCGGACTGATCGGGAACGGTCTCACGACGTTGATCCAGCATCCGGCCGAGCTCGCGCGACTGCGCGCAGATCCCTCGCTGATCGAGAGCGCGGTAGAAGAGTGCCTGCGCTACTCCGGCCCGATCCTGATGACGGTGCGCGTCCTCCACGCGGATGCGGTGATCGACGGTGTACACCTGCCGGCGGATGCCGAGGTGACCATCGTTACGGCGGCGGCCAATCGCGACCCGAAGCGATACGTCGACCCCGAGACGTTCGATATCGCGCGCTGGACCCGCCAGCCCGCTCCGCCTCCGCATCTGGCCTTCGGGGGCGGAGTGCACTTCTGCCTCGGCGCACATCTCGCGAGGCTCGAGACGCAGATCGCGATCGGGACGCTCGTGTCGCGATTCGACGACCTGCAGCTGAAGAGCCCGCGTACGAAGTGGGGGCGCTCGCTCTTCCGGGTGCCGGAAAGCGTGCCGGTCAGCTTCCGGGCGCGCTCGGATCGAGGGGCAGTGCCAGCGTGAAGCGCGCGCCCTGGCCCCGAGTCGACTCGACCCTCAGCTCACCGCCGTGTCGCCGGACGATCTCGTAGGAGATCGAAAGCCCGAGCCCCGTCCCCTGCCCCGCCGGCTTGGTGGTGTAGAACGGATCGAAGATGCACTGCAGGGCCGCGGGATCGATGCCCGCGCCGTCGTCGACGACTTCGATCGTCACGTGGTCGTCGCGCACAGCGGTTTCGATGCGGATCCGTGTGCGGCGATCCGGTCCGCCGGCTTCGGCGGCGTTGAGCAGCAGATTCACGATCACCTGCTGGATCTCGCGTGGCGCGCATCGCACCCGCGGCAGCGGCGAGTCGACGCGCTCAATCGATGCGCGATGACGGATCTGCGGCTCGACCATGCGCTGCGTCGCGTCGAGCAGCGCGCACAGATCCGTCTCCTCGCGATCTGCGGTGCCCGCATGCGAGAAGTTCTTGATGTCCCGGATGATAGAAGTGGATCGATCGATCCCCTCGATCGATTCATCCACGAGATCGTCGCACTCGTCGAGCATGACTCGGCGCGCCGGATCGCCCCCGGCCTGCGGCTCGGCGACGGCGAGCTTCGCGATGTGGCTCTGGAGGAGGGAGAGATTGGCACGCACGTACGCCATCGGGTTGTTGAGCTCGTGGGCCACGCCGGCGGCGAGCTGACCGACGGCCATCATGCGCCCCGAGATCACGAGCCGGTGCCGCAGCTCGACGACCTCTTGCAAATCGTGGGCGAGCACGACGAGGCCCGTGGGCCGTCCCTGTCGATCGACGAGTCGTGAAGTGGCGACGCTCACCGGAAAAGGCGATCCCACGAGCGGCGTGAACAAACGCTCGCGATCCATGCGGCCGCCGAGTACATCGAGATCCAGGCCACCGATCAGGCGTTCGATCCGCAACGAGAGCAGTTGCTCGATCCCCTGCGCGCCGGCCATCCGCACCAACGCCGGATTGGCGCGACGGATGCGACCGTCGAGATGCAGGAGCGCCAGTCCATCCGTCATCGTGTCGAGGATCTCGCGCGCGAAAGTGCCGGGCGCGAGCAGCGAATAACCGTATCGGTAGAAGGTGAGCGCGACGGTCGCACCGAGGAATGAGATGGAGGCAGTCCCGAAGTGCCACGTGTAGACATCGATGAAGGGCAGCAGTCCATCGGTCACCGACGCCACCATCAGCGGGACCATGATGCCGACCGCGATGCCCCGCGCCTGACCGCGCTCGGCGAGGGACGGCCAGCTGTCGTATGCCCGGTAGGCGAGATGCAACCCGACGACGAGTGCCGAAACGGTGATGACGTAGAAGACCGGATACATCGGACCGAGGCGATACGACCAGCCCCAGTCCGTCGCCACGAGGCCGGGATGCACGAGTGGAGTGGACCAGTCCGTCAGCAGGTAGGCGGCCGCCATGACGTACAGGGCGCGCAGCAGCGAACGTCGATTCCGATCCGTGTCGCCCACGAGTTCCAGCATGAGATGCAGGCCGAGTGGACCGATCGCCACCCAACCGAGCGCCGAAAGTTTGACGAGTGCGAGTGCCAGATCGGGATCCGGAGTCTGCGTCCAGATCAGTTCGCAGAATGCCCACCACGCGCCGCCGTAGATGATGGCGGCCGCGATTCGATTGCTGGTCTCCCGCGCATCGCGGGCGAGCACGGCGGTGCCGAAGATCGCACTTGCGACGCATGAAACCAGCAGTACGAGGTGGAATGCATGCATGGGTCGAGCGTGTGCCCCCTGGCCGACAATCGGCCGGCCCGGCGAGCCCCTTGAGCGGAAGCGCTGGCTGGCAGGGTTGGAGCCACGGCGAGGCCGCCGGGCCCGGCGAACTCCGTCCGATGTCCGGAATGAGCGATCGCGCGGTCGCTCCGCGCGCCCGGCGACGCGCCCGGCAAGACGCGGTAGCGTCGTCGGCCCATACCGACATCAGGAGACATCCACCATGCGCATCGGACTCGTCAGTGGCGCGATCGGCAACCCCAACGCAGGCGTGCTCGATGTGGTCGAGGAGATCAAGCAGTTCGAAGCACAGGGCTTCCCCTTCGTGTCGATCCCCAACATCTTCGGCGTGGACGCCATCACCGCGATCGCACTGGCAGGCCGCGAGACGAAGCGCATCGAGATGGCGACCGGCGTCGTGCCGACCCCGCCGCGACATCCCCACGCTCTCGCCCAGCAGGCACTCACCGCTCAGTCGGTCGCGGGCGGACGCTTCGTGCTCGGCATCGGCCTGTCGCACAAGATCGTGATCGAGAACATGTTCGGGCTCTCGTATGCCGAGCCCGCGAAGCAGATGCGCGAGTACCTCCAGGTGTTGATGCCGCTGCTCGAGGGCAAGCCGGCGTCGTTCCAAGGCGACCTCTACAGGGTCAATGCCGGTCTGCAGGTCGCAGGCGCGAAGCCGGTGAGCGTGCTGGTCGCGGCTCTCGGTCCGAAGATGCTGAAGCTGACTGGCGAACTCGCCCACGGCACGACGACCTGGATGACCGGGCTCAAGACGCTGGCGAACCACATCGTCCCGACGATCACGAAGGCCGCCGCGGCGGCTGGCCGCAAGGCCCCGCGAATCCTCGCCGCGATCCCGATCGCACTCACGAACGACATCGAGGCATCGCGCGCTGCGTGCAATCAGGTATTCGCCATCTATCCGACCCTCCCGTCCTACAAGGCGATGCTCGATCGCGAGGGCGTCGCAGAGCCGTCGGGCGTCGCGCTGCTGGGCAACGAATCCGAGTTGCGTGCCGGCCTCGCGCGCTTCCGCGATGCCGGGATCACCGACTTCGCGGCGAGTCCCTTCCCGGGCGGCTCAGGCGTGATCGAGCGGACGCGCGAGTTCCTGGCTGGCGAGTTGTAGATCGCAGTCTCCCGGAGACCGCAGCCAGGATCGCGGATCGATCGGGCCGTGAGGCGATGCGTTGACCCGGTCGGGGCGATTCGATTGGATCGCGCGCAGTGCGCGCGTGGTGCTGATTGCGCGCGCACTGCGGGCCTTCGCGACGGGGATGCTGTCCGTCGTGATCGCGCTCTATCTCGGACAGCGTGGCCTGAGCCTGCCGCAGATCGGCCTGTTCCTCAGCGCAGGTGTGCTCGGTGGCGCTGGCTTCGCGGCACTGCTCAATGCGGGTGTCGCGAAGGTCGGGCGCCGCATCACCCTGATCGTCATCACACTGCTCTCTGCGACAGCTGGTGCCGGACTGCTGATCGACGGCGGAGTCGTCTGGTTGCTCGGCTGCGCGTTCGGCGGTGCGCTCGCCGGCGTCGGAGGAGCGGGTGGCGCGGGGCCCGATCAACCCCTCGAGCAGGCGATTCTTGCGGATCACTGCGAGCCGCGAAGACAACCAGCGCTGTTCGCCCTGTATCGGGTGATCGCGACGCTTGCGACCGCGCTCGGCGGCCTCGCTGCAGGACTGCCGGCGTGGCTCGGCGCAGCGGATGACGGGCTCACCTGGCTCGTCGGCATCTTTTCTCTCTGCCTGGTCACCGTCGCGATCAGCTACGCGGCGCTCCCGGCCTCGGTGGAAGTCGAACGTGCGCGTCCGCGCGCCGTGCACCCGCTGCGCTCGCCGTCGCGCAATCTGATCCTGCGTCTGAATGGCCTGTTCGCGGTCGACCATTTCGGCTCGTCTCTGACGACCGTGAGCCTGATGACGTACTGGTTCCACACCCGCTTCGGAATCGAACTCGGCGGGCTCGCCTCGCTGACGTTCGCCACCCAGTTGCTGGCCGCCGCATCGATGGCGCTGTCGGTCCGCCTGTCGAGCCGGATCGGATTGGTGCGGACGATGGTCTACACCCATCTGCCGTCGAGCCTGCTGCTCGTCGCGCTCGGGTTCGTGCACAGCACCGAAGCCGCGATTGCGATCTGGCTCGCGCGCGGCCTGTTGAGTCAGATGGACATCCCCGCGCGCGATTCACTCACGATGGCGGTCGTCGCGCCGAACGAGCGTATCGCCATGGCGAGCGCGCATCTGATGGCACGCAACACCGTCGGAATCGCGGGCCCCGTCCTCTCGACTGCCCTCTGGCAGAGCCTGTCCGCCGCAGCGCCGATCGCCCTGGGTGGCCTGCTCAAGACAGGCTATGACGTGGCGCTGTACGTCTTCTATCGAAATCTCGATCGGTACCCGCCCGGCCCTCGGCACGGTGGCGGCTCCGGTGCAACTGACACACCCTCGACGAACGGCGGATGACGGGAGACTCCGATGGACGCGATCGAAGAGAAGTCCGATCGGATCAAACTCGACATCATCTCGGCGGCTCGTCGGCTCCTGGAGAGCGGACTGGTCGAAGGCACCTCGGGCA
>JANOFF010000140.1:0-67020 GCA_031413515.1 bacterium | reverse complement strand
TGGGAAAACCACGCTGCTATGGTCAATGGCTGGGCTACATCCGCTTTCCAGTGGCGCGATCAGGCTAGGTGACGAAGTGATCACCAAACCAAACCCTGAAATCGCGATGATATTCCAGGATGCGAATTTATTGCCGTGGCGGACGGCGGCGTCCGTGCCGACGGTGTTGAACAACACCGGCCCGCCGGCCGTCGTCAGCGCTTCGACCGGGTCGAGGGGGCCCGAATCGATCGAGCCACGGACCGTGATCGTCTTCGCGCCGGGCAGGAACGTGACGAGGTCCGCCACGCCCACGTCGATGAAGCCGCCGTCGCTCCGCACCGAGCCCGTGCCCTGGATCGTGATCGCCCCCCCGCGAACCTCTTCGGTGTCGGCGGTGGTGACCGGGGGCAGCGTCTGTTCGAGGGCTCGCAGCGAGATGCCGCCCCCCTCGCTCTCGATCGCGGACACGACGATCAGGTTGCCGCCCTCGGCGGTCAGGTCGATGTCGCCGCCTCCAGAAGTCATGTCGGCCAGCAAGTTGATGTCGCCCCCGACCGGGATCGTGGGCGAACCCGACTCGCCGCTGGTCGGACGACGCACCACTTCGGACCGCATCGTGATGCGACCGCCGCGGAGCGGTTCGCCGTTCACGTCGCTCACGACCGTGGTGGAGGTGTCGATCGCGCCGCGCAGGTCGATGTCGCCGACGATCGACTGGACGTCGAGCGCACCGCCATTCGTCTCGATGCCACCGAGGGGACCGACCGTCACGCCGAAGCCCTGCAGATTGACGCCACCTCCCTCGGTCCGGAGGAAGCGGTTGATCGAGATCGCCCCGAGAAAGTTGTTGGGTATCTGGTCTACCGGGGCGGCCGCCTTGGACTGGTTCTGATCCGCGGCCAGCATGAACAGGTTGAGGATGATGTCCGACGGAGCCCCCGAGCCATCTGTGCCCGCGCGTCGCACCACGGCGATGTCCGCATCCACCGTGATGTTCTGCGACGCGAGGAGGGCAAGAGTTGCCGTCGTGCCGGGACCGGGTGCTTGCTCCTCGTCGACGAGGATCGGTGCCAGCACCGAGATGTTGCCGACCTGATCGCCCTGCACCTCGGCGACCGTCTGGGTCAGGAGCGTGACGCTGACCCCCTGCTGGAGCACACCGGCGATCACCGGAGCCGCGATCATCGAGTCGTTCACGGTCGGTCGCAGAACGGGCCCGTTTTCGAGGAAGGCCGGATTCTCGATGGCCTCGTCGGAGAGTCCGTTGTCGAGACACTGGGGTGCACTTCCGCACATCTCGCTGCTCGCGACGATCGAGATGTTGTTCGGATCGATCAGCCATTCACCGCCGCGATCGCCCGCCTTTCCGCTGCGCGCACCGACGCTCGGGCCGCGGCGCACGTCGAGCCAGCGCTTGCCGGACGTTTCGACGAAGCCGCCGTCGCCCGCCGACAGACCGCCGCGGGCCGTGATCTCGCCATAGACCTGTGCGGTGTCGTCCGCCCAGACGATCACCTCGCCGCCGTCGCCCGCGTCGAGTGCATCCGCGTGGATCTCGGCATCGCGGTCGACGAAGGTGCCGCGCGCCGTCCGACTCTCGCCGCCGCCCTGGCGATCTCCACCGACATGGATCGAGCCGCCGCCGGCGCTCCCGGATGCGTCGAGCACCGCCCCCTCGACGACGGACACATAGTCGCCGAGCACTTCGATGGTGCCGCCAGTCGCGCCGGAGCGTGCGTCGCTGGCGTCGAGCCGACCGGCGACTTCGACCAGTCCGCCATCGCCGCCCTCGAGCGCGATCTGGCGTGCGCGGATCTCGCCGGTGTTGCGGATCGCGAACGACAGCATGTCGCCAGCGGCCAGTCGCACATCGCCACCGGTTGCGTCGATCTTGCCCGCGTTCTCGACCGCCGGACGCTCGCCGAAGGGCGACCCGGTCGGATCCGCAGCGACCGGCGGCAGCAGGCTCTCGATCACGATCGGGCTGTCGTGATCGCGCAGCACGATGCGATCACCGGCCAGCATGGCGAACGATCCACCCGGAGTTTCGACCTGGCCGAAGTTCGCGACGCGCTGTCCGAGCAGCGTGATCGAGTCGCCGCGCAGCAAGCCGTCGTTGATGACCTCGCCGAACAGATTGTCGAACGTGTAGTCGCCGCCCGCATGTCCGGCGAGGAAGTCCGACTCCGACAGGGTGCCGCCGGCGGCGATCATCAGTCCTACGTCGACGAAGGACCCGTCCTGGAAGTAGACCCCGGCTTCGTTGGCGAAGATGCAGGTCGCGTCGCAGGTCACCGTGCCGTAGAAGTTCGACGCGCGGACGCCCGGACTGCGATTCAGGACCGAAAAACCTGTCTGCTGGCGGAAGCCGAGGGTGTGATCGGCCGGCTGCTGGATGTCGAGCCCCCAGTCGATGATCGCGGTCGGGCTGTACTGGGTGAATTCGGTGTGGGTCGTGTCGTTGGCGGTGAATGCGCCGGATCCGGAGGTGGTTTCTGCCGGCCCGAGCGCCGTCTCGGTGGGGTCGGCGATCGCCGCACGGGGAGCACCGGAAAGCAGGAACACCACGAGCGTCACGCGCGCCGCGAGACGCTCTCTGCGACTGTGCCGCGACCGCACGTCGCCTCGCGCCGCGCGCCGGGCCATGCAGACCCGCTGTGCGTGCCGGTGATTCGTCATGCTTCTTCCTGGCCTTCGTCCATGATGTCAGAAAACCACGCTGAACAGAAAGTAGAGTTCGCCGCTTGGGTCGATGTCGCCCTGCAGGGCATTCACGCACGCGAAGTCGGTGGTGCCTGCCGGCGTGCTGGCCGTTGCCGGAATGTTCGGGTCACACTCGGTCGATTGATAGATGCCGTGGGCCCAGTCGACCCGCGCACGAAGATTGCCGCGGAAGACGAACTCGAGGCCGACACCCGCGCCGACCAGCGTCTGATTGACCTCGGTGCCGGTGGCGAGTTGTCGGTCGTTGCGCACGCTTCTTCCAGCATCGACGAAGGCCCGGAAGATGAGATCCCAATCCGGGCGTCCATAGATCTGTTGGGGCGAGATCCGGAAGTCCCCGACCCACGGCAGATCGACCGGGCGACGACGGATGGGCAGTGAGCGCGGAATGTGGAAGCGGTACTCGGCAGTGCCCAGATAGATGCTGTCGCCGACCGCCACGCCGTTCGGGAATCCGCGCACCGAGTAGAGCCCGCCGATCACCTGCGCGCTCTGGGGAATCAAGCGATAGTCGAACGCGTACTGGCCGCGCGCGCCGATCGCGATCTCGTGGCTGAGCGTCGCGGTCCATGCGTTCTCGGGGTCGGCCCACGACCCGGGGAAGAGCAGCGGCTCGAGGAAGTAGCTGACTCCGAGATCGAAGTTGAGAGTCCAGTAGTTGGAGTCGGACAGGGATCGACCGAGATCCGCCGCGAAGGCGGCCTGATCACCGGTCGAGTCTCCGATCGAAGTCCCACCGGTTGCACTGACGCTGGCCTCGAAAGTCGAGAACTGGTTGTTCCGCTCGGCGGCGACACCCATGTCGCCGATCAGCAGATGCACGTCGGCTTGATTCGCAGTGGACTGGTTGTCGACCGCGACACCGCGACACCGCGGAAGCGCCCATCCGCGAAAAGGTCGATGAAGAGGTTCCGGTACTGGTAGACGTTGTAGGTGAGCCGGCCTCCGTAGTACCAGTCGCTCGTGCTGACCGTGTCGACCGCGATGTTTCCACCGAACTCCAGCTCGTTGATGTCGGTGAAGATCCCCGTCCAGCCTCCCTGCATCCGCCAGCGCAGACGTCCGAGCCCCCACCACGGCACCTTGCTGCGATCCGCCCACCCGAGCCACGAAGGTTCGTTGCCCGTCGTATCCATCCAGGTCGGTCGCTTCGGGGCGAACCAGGGCGCGTCGTAGGCGGCCTGCACGCTGTGCACGTTGTCGATGCCCGCGTTCATGTATTCGATCGACAGGATGTCGTCGCGGTTGGTGAGCTCGCGATTCACGTAGCCGATGCGCGACTGCCAGCGTCCCGTGCGCTCGGATCCCGTGTTGCTGACCTGGGCAAAGATGTTCCACGGCCGCGATTCGTAGACCCGGTAGTCGAGCGTGACGCCGTTGCTGTCGTCGGACGCCGCGAGCGATGCTTCCACGTGGCGCCCGGGATGCCGGTTCAGCCGGTAGACGTAGTCCTCGAGCTTGCGGCGGTCCAGCAGGTCCGTCGTTTCGTCGATGCCCGCCGCGGCGGGATGAAGGGGCGAGTACATCCGGATCTTGCGGTAGATCGGGTTGTCGATCGTCCAGCCGTCCTTGACCCGGTCGCCCGCGGCGACCGTGCGGACCGCGTCGACCCGGCCCACCCAGATCTGCAGCCGCAGGCTCGTATCGCCCTCGGCTCGCCGATCCGTCTCGGTCTGGATGTCGATGTCGTCCTCGCTCGGCCGGACGTAGACGCCGATCACTCCGGTCTCGTGGATCCGGCCGAGCAGACTGCGCGACACGGCACCGAGCGCACTCGCGTGGAATCGAGGATCCGCCACGTCGCCCGCGTCGATCCGGATGCGCTCGCTCGCTGCTCCGGCGCGGGGCGACGCCCAGCCGGTGGCCGTGCGACGCAGCTCGACCTCGAAGGGCACCAGCGACTCGATCGAAGGCAGGTCCGGGTGCGGATCCGGGTAGGCGAGTTCGAATCGCGTGACCCTGAAGACCGGCCCGTCGAGTTCCTCGGCGGCGGGACCCGCGACGACGCTCGGATCCGACTGGGCCGATGCAGTCGACGCCGCGATCAGCAGGACCGCAAGAGCGCGACCGAACGACGCCGACCGCCATCGCGCGTCGCGCGTCGATGGCTCGCGACGCATCGACGCCACCCGACGAACTGGCCGCGGCGACGCGGCCACGCCGCTCGGGGACATCGAAGTCACTTCCCGGCGTCTCACGCGAACGTCCGAATGACACGGGCGAACCCGCGCCATCCCCACGGGATCGTCACTCTGGAGGATTCCAAGAAAACCCACCCCTGCTGCCGCGCGGATCGCGGGGCGGGACATACCCGAGTGGCGCGCGCCGCCGGATCGGACTGCGGGCCGGCCTCGGGAAGAGCCGCGCGGACTCTAGCGAGAATGGCGGGTGTGCGGCCCCTCGTCGTCGCACCTTTTTGCCCCCGTTTGATCCGGCGACTCCCGACGATCGTGCGGTCGGGGCTGGATGTTCGATCGGGTCGTGCTCCGCACCGACCGAAGACCGGCTTGCGGGGGGTGGCAGTAGGACGCCCGCCGCGCGAACCAGTTCCCTGGTGTGCGGCGCCGAGGGGTCGATCGCCGGGTTCAGCCGCGATAGACGGCGAGTGCGAGAGCCAGGGCGGTCGAGACCTGTTCGCGCAGGGCAGCGGGTTCGAGGACCTCGGCCCCGGGCCCGAAGGACAGGATCCAGCTGACGAGTTCGTCGGCCCCGCCCACCTGCATCTCGAGTTCGACGCCGCCGTCGGTGAGTTCGCGGATCGATTGACTCGGGTGCCATGTGCGCTCGCGCACGTGGGTCGCCCAGGTCTTCGAGAAGCGCACGACCACCCGCACGGCGGGCTCGGCGACGACTCCGAAGTTGCCCGCCGTGTAGGTCTCGAAATCGAAGTCTGCGCGCTGGACGAAGGACCGCTCCGTCGCGGCGATCGAGCGGATCCGATCGATCGCAAAGGTGCGGATCTCGCCCGAGCGATGGTCGTGGCCGATCACGTACAGGCCGCCGTTCCGGTACCACACGTGATAGGGATCGAGATTCCGATCGGACTCCTCACCCGACCGGCCGGTGAAATAGCGAAGCGAGACGGTCGTGTGCGAGTAGACGGAGTCGGACAGGGTCTGGATCGTGTCGCGATAGTCGGCGTAGCGCTTGTGCGGGCCCGGAAGAACGCGGAACGACTGACCGATCGCCTCGAGGTAGGCGATCAGTTCGTCGCCGAGTCCCGCGCGGATCTTGCCGAGCGCCGACTCGATCGAGTCGTGGAACGGCGTGCCCTCGAGAGGCCGCAGCAGATCCTGACCGAACACCAGCGCGAGGACTTCGTCGGCGGTGAACGGGACGTGCCCGAGGTCGAAGCTGTCGAGGAACTTGTAGTAGACCTTGCCGGCGCGTTTCTCGCTGATCAGGGGGAAGCCGGCGAACATCAGCGCGTCGAGATCGCGATAGACCGTGCGCCGCACGCACCCGAGATCCTCGGCGAGCCGATCGAGGCCGACACCCGCTCGACTGTGGCCGAGTCGTTGGATGAGCTGCCACTGCCTCGAGAGCTGATCGCCTCGCATGGGGCGGAGATTACTGACGCGGGCGTGTCCGCCGCCGCGTCAGTCCATCCCGGGACGATCGTCGTCGAAGAATCGAGCGAGCTTGTCCGACATCGCCTCGGCGTCGCGGTAGCCGAGTTCCGCGAGCGGCGTCGTGTAGGCGGTGTCGAACAGCAGATACGACAGGAGGTCCGCTTCCTTCACCTCACCCGGGATCCCCGACGCGCGGATGAACATGCGAAGAAACGTGTTCAGCTTGAGGT
Organism: bacterium; assembly: GCA_031413515.1. Taxonomy (GTDB): domain Bacteria; phylum Myxococcota_A; class UBA9160; order UBA9160; family UBA4427; genus TMED88. The sequence continues at coordinate 60,512 of JANOFF010000140.1, read as the reverse complement.
CGTTGTCCGGAGTCGCGACCAGTTCACCGGCCATCAGCCCGAGATCCCGGGACGGACGGATCACCAGATCTTCGATGCGCTGGACCGGACGCGAGCCATTCGCGACTCCGACCGCGTTGAGACGATCGAGGAAGTCGGGTCCGAAGGCCTCGATACCGTGCTCGATGATCGCATTGATGAAGTGCACCCGGGCGAGATCCGTGTCGATCGGACTCAGCATCAAGGCATTCAAGACCTTGCCGAACAGATACATCGGGTTGCCGAAGCCCGCCGTCCGCTGCTGGGCGAGCGTCTCGCTGACCGAGGGCGGTACGCCGTGGGACAGGCCGATCACCAGCACGCGATTCGCGCCGAGACGGATCGCGGGTGCCAGGGGCGTGTTGAGCCGAAGCCCCCCGTCCGCGTAGTAGCGCGAGCCCACCCGCACCGAGGGAAAGAGCAGGGGGATGGCGGCCGACGCGAGCGCATGGACCGGCGTGAGCCGGATGGGCTGCAGTCGAACCTGATCCTGGATCGGCGGCGGAGGCATCGGCCCGCCCGAGTGCTCGCAGAACACGACTGCGCGACCGGTGGCGAGCTGGGTCGTCGCGACGCAGACCGCTTCGACGAGTCCGGATTCGACGTTCCGGCGCACACCCTCCCAGGGGATCGACTCGAGCACCAGCTTCTCGAGCGGTCCGGTGTCGAGCAGGCCGAACAGTCGATCGGGACGGCGTCCCTCGCGCAGTTGCTGGGCGACACGTCGGACCCCGAGCAGTTTCCGGGGAAGCGAGAACAGGTCGCGCCCGGAGAAGCGGAAGACCTCGTCGACCTGCAGGTCCTCCCAGATCTTGACCAGCCGCGGGCCGCGGCCGTGCTTCTGGTCGGCGGTGGCGGCGACGAAGCAGGCGTGGATGGCACCGACCGACGTGCCGCAGATGATGTCGAATTTCGGCTGCTTGCCGATCCGATCGGGCAGGTCGTCGAGGATGAAGCGCAGCGCGCCGGCCTCGTAGGCACCGCGAGCGCCCCCGCCCGACAGGACGATGGCGCGCTTCGGCTTGGGCCTTCCGCTCGAGTCGCTCACGGGGCTCCGCTACTTGCTCACGCGCTCCGAGTACTCGCCGGTCCGCGTGTCCACCCGGATCTTGTCGCCCTCTTCGATGAAGAGCGGCACGTTCAGCGTAGCGCCACACTCGATGGTGGCGGGCTTGGTGGCGCCGGAACTCGTGTCGCCCTTGACGCCTGGATCCGAGCGGGTGACGACCGCCTCGATGTAGTTGGGCAGATCGATGTTGATCGGCTTGCCCCGCCAGAAGAGCACGTCGACCGTCATGTTCTCCATCAGATAGTTGACCGAATCTCCGAGCACGTCCTCGCCGATCGGGATCTGCTCGTAGCTTGCGCTGTCCATGAAGATGCGGCCGTCGGAATCCTGGTAGAGGTACTGCATCGACTTTTCTTCGACGTCGGCCTCTTCCATCCGCTCGCCGGAGCGGAACGTGCGCTCGACGATCTTGCCGTTCAGCACGTTCTTCAACTTCGTGCGGACGAAGGCACCGCCCTTGCCGGGCTTGACGTGCTGGAAGTAGATGATGTTGAACGGCACACCGTCGAGTTCGATCTTCAGCCCGTTCTTGAACTGGGAAGTGTCTACTGCCATGATTTTCCTCGGGTTTTCTTGGGCTGGGAGGCGCCGCAGGATAGCGGAGGTCCGGCGCCTCGCTAGGGCGCGGCCGAGGGACTGCGAGGCCCGCTAGGCGCGGCTCGTTTCGATCCGGATCCGGCCGTCGTCGCGGCGTCCCGGCGCGATGCGATACGCGGGGCGATAGCCGAGTTCGCGCTCGGCGAGGCGGGTATCGAGGGTGAATCCGAAACGTGTGTGGGGACCGTCGAGGCGGGTGCGCCATTCCTCGGCGCCGAACAGTCGCGCCGCGCCGGCGGCACCCCTCAGCAACGGACCGGGCAGGGAGCGCGAGCGACCGCCGGCCCAGCGCGCGAGCACCGACAGCGGCACGCTCTCGTGTCCGGCGATGTTGAACGTACCGGCGGCTCGCTTGTGCAGCGCCAGGACCACCGCGCGGCACACGTCGTGATCGGCGACGAGCGCACACAGCGGATCGAATCCGGTGGCGCGCAGCATCGGAAAGGTCCCGGTGGCGAGGCCCGGATGCATGAAGAGCCCGCCGTCGCGCCCGACCACCGTCGGCACTCGCAGCAGTGCGATGGCCAGGCGGGCGTTGTGGATCTCGGCGTGCAGCAGCATGTCGCAGTCGATCCAGGAGCGCGTGAGGGCGGGCAGGTCGGGATCGAAGTCGAGCGCGCTGCGCTCGTCGAAGCGGTTGGCGTTGCCGGGGACCAGGTGGTAGACGAACGCGCTGCCGAGGGCGATCAACTGACGGATCGAGCCGTTCTCGAGACACTGTTGGAGCACCAGTCTCGCTTCGGTGGTGCGATCAGGAACACCGGACAGACGCGGTCGTCCGGGGCGATCCAGGAGATCATGCGTGGGGACGAACACGACGGTATCGACGTGGTGCTGTCGGACGGCCGCTCCGTGGAACAGCTCGGCGACGTCGCGGTGTCGGGCGAGATCGGTCTGCTGATATTCGACACCCGGCGCGTTCTCGATGAACCGCTCTAGGCTGCGCGGTGCGGGACCGCTTCCGACCGCCAGGATGTGGCGCACGCTCTCGTCGTAGCAGAGATGCTTGATCAATCGCCGACCGAGGGGCTCGTCGGCGTGCGTGACCAGGACGCTGCGCATTTCGGGCTTCACCGGGTGGGCTCGCTCCTCAGGAATTCCGGTCGATCAGGGCCTGTACTTCCTTCCGCACCAGTCTGGCCAGGTAGCGGATCAAGCGCGGGTCGTCCGCATCGTCGGGGCCGAAGCGCTCCTGGAATCGAAGCGGTTCGCCGTACACGATGCGATACGGGACGGGATACGGGATCAGGCCCAGCGGCCCCAGCCACGGGAACGTCGGTGTCACGGGAACAACGGGCAGACCGAACATCCGGGCCAGCGGCTTCAGATCGAACAGAATGGGCGCCTGATCGTCGCTTCCGATCACTGCAGTCGGAATGATCGGTGCACCGGCGCGCAGCGCCTGCTCGACGAAGCCCACGTGAAACGATTGCAGTCGATGCCGCTGGGTGATCAACTTGCGGATGCCGTTGATGCCCTCCGGAAAAACCAGCACCAGTTGATCGTCGGCGAGCAGATCGGCGAAGTTCTCACGCGTCCCGATCACCTGTCCGACCCGCGCGAAGAACACGTTGATGTACGACAGGCTGCCCGCCCAATGATCGACGATCGCGCGGAGCAGGCGCGGCGGATCCGTAGAGAGAGCCACGTCCATCACCAGCATCGCCCCGTCGAACGGCAACAGCCCGCCGTGATTGCTCGCGAGGATCGCCGGACCGTGGGTCGGCAGGTGCTCGTGGCCGCTGCTGCGGACGCGGAACCAGGCGCGATACAGCAGCAGGAAAAGGGGGAAGACCCGTCGCAGCACGGCCGGCGACAACCCGAACCGGTCGTAACCGGCGTCGGCATCGCTCCACTGCATCAGGGCGAACAGGCGTCGGCGCTCGTTGTCGTCGAGCACGCGGTCGAGCCAGTCGGCGGGGGCCCCGGGATCGACGTCGGCGAGCAGCGGCGTGTGCCCGTTGCGCCGATGGAGCAGGCGCGGGCGGGCGCCGGGATCGACGCGACCGCGTCGCGCGGGTCCGGGGTCGTCGGTCGCGGCTTCGCCGAGTGCATCCATCGGCGGATCGGGGATGGGCGCAGGCGGCGGTGACCGGCGCGCGAAGCCGAGCGCAGTGAGCCCGCTGTCGAACGGGTCGGGGGCCGCAGCGCGCTCGAACGGATCCGATCCGAGCGCGTGCTCGTGCTGGCCATCGAGAGGAGGAAGCCACTGCCCGTCGAGCGGGTCGCGGGTCGGACCCGAGCCGTGATCGCGTCGAACGCCGCTCACGCGGGCTCCTCTTCCGGCACCGCGTGGCGGAAACCCGTGGTCTCGGGCCGGCGGGCCGATCGCGCGGCGAGCTGCCCCGGATCCCGCTCGATGAGCTCGTCGGCCAGAGCGGCCATCGACTCGGCGCCTCGATCCCGGGGTGCGTACTCGAAGATCGACAGGCCACGTGACTGAGCCTCGTCGATCCTCACGTGGAAGCCCACGACCGTGCGCGAGAGCTCCGACGGGAATCGCTTTCGCAGTCGATCCAGGCATTCGTGGGCGAGCTTCGTGCGTCGGTAGAAGGTCGGGACCACCATCGTGATTCGGGGTACCGGGTCGCCATAACGATCGCGGAGCATGTCGAGGGTTCCGAGAAGTTCCGCACAGCCGTCGAGCGCCAGAAAGGTGAGGGGGCAGGGCACGACGATCTCGGCGCTCGCCCGTAGAACGTTCAGAGTGAGCGGGCCGAAGCTCGGGGGCGCATCGAAGAGCACGAAGTCGTACGGCTCGAGTTCCTCGGCGTGTGAGTCCAGCTTCGCGGCGAGCCGCGATGTGGCGTCCGTGCCTGCGAGTTCACCCGTCCAGGCCGGAAACAGCGCGAGTGACTTGTTGCCGACCACGACATCGAGATTCTTGATCCGGGTCGGGAGGATCGGCAGCGCGCGCGCACCGGCGGGATCGGGGACCGCGCTCGGGCCGCCGAGCAGCGTGTCGACCAGCAGCTCGATTGCAGAGTGCTTGGGGCGACGAACCTCGAGACCGAGCACCTTGCCGAGCTGGCCCTGGGGATCCATGTCGATCGCCAGCGTGCGGTGGCCGCGATGGGCTGCCAGGTAGGCGGCCAGGTTGGCAACGAGAGTGGTCTTCCCGCTGCCGCCTTTTTCGTTGATGAATGCGATTCTGCGAGGAATGGCCAGCCCCCCCTGTGTCGTGGGCACGCTCGCTTCGATCCATCCTTCCTGAGCGGTTCGAATGACGGATGCTTAGTCGCGGGGGCTCGGAGTGTCAACGGAAGATTGCGGACGCCGTGCGATCAAATGCAACTGGCCCACGACTGTATCGGCGCGGGCCAGTTTGGATCGATGGATGAGTTCGCGCGTTGTTGGCGCGTTGTTGGCGCGTCCTCGCGCGTGAAGCTCAGCCTTTGGCGGCGGTGACGGCGGCGGTGAGGGCGGGCACGATCTCGAACAGATCGGCGACCACGCCGAGGTTGGCGACCTCGAAGATCGGCGCATCGGGATCCTTGTTGATCGCGATGATGTAGTTGCTTCCCTTCATGCCGACGAGATGCTGGATCGCTCCGGAGATCCCGCAGGCGATGTAGAGCTTCGGTGTGACGACCTGACCCGAAGAGCCCACCTGATACGGGTGGGCGAGCCAGCCCGCATCGACGACCGGGCGCGAAGCGCCCATCGCACCACCCAGTGCGTCCGCGAGTGGCTGGATGACCTCGGGGAAATTCTCGGGCTTGCCGACTCCGCGACCCCCGGACACGATGATGTCTGCCTTCGTGAGGTCCACGCCGGTCGAGGCTGCCTTCTTGATCTCGATGAACTTGGCACGCAGGCCATCGAGCGAGACCGTCAGCGGCGCCGTCGATCCCGCGGCAGATCCCGAGAAAGCCTCGGTGGCGCCCGGTTGCACCGTCGTGATCGTGAGGCCCGTCGAGGTCAGCTGCGCATCGAGCTTGCCGTTGAAGACGCGTCGATGGAACGTCAGCCCGGCGCCGGCGGCCTCGATGCGGAAGCAGTCGCTCACATAGGCGGCGTCGAGATCCGCGGCGACCCGCGGCGCGACATCCCAGCCCTGGGGCGTGTTCGAGATCAGCACCAGATCGGCGCCCGAAGCCTCGACGGCGGCGCGGATCGTGCGCGTGTATCCGTCGACGTTGTACGAGGCGAGGGAGGCGTGATCGGCCACGTGGGTGACCCCGCCGCCCTTGGCTGCGAAGCCGGATGCCAACTCGCCGATCCCACTGCCGATCACGACGCTGTGGACGGCACGGCCACTGCTCTCGGCGACCTTGCGCGCAAAGGTGATCAGTTCGTAGCTCGCCTCGCGGATGGCACCGGTCGGGGTGCGCTCCGCAACGATGAGGATATTGCCCATCGATTCTCCACTCCCATCTCAGTTCAGTTGTCCGGTTCACCCGCTCTGGCAGGATCACCGTCGTTCCTAGCGCGGACTGGCAGCCCTCTCGGGCGGCTGGCCCGGCCTCGATCGACCGACGTGCGGTTCGTTGCCCGGACCGCGCCCGTAATCGGGCGCTAGAGCAATCCGAGTTCCTTGATCTTTCCGACGAGCTGGCGCACCACTTCTTCGGTCGAGCCCTTGAGGATCTCGGCCGAGGAGCCCTTCGGCGGAACGTAGACCTTGGCGACCTTGACCTTGGCGGCACCCGCTCCGACCTTCCCCGCCAGTCCGAGTTCGGCCACGGTCTTCACGTCGACCGGCTTCTTCTTGGCCTGCATGATGCCCTTGAGCGATGCGTATCGGACCTGGTTGGCACCGGTCTGGATGGCGAGCAGGCACGGCTTCTGCAGCTCGACGACTTCCATCGATCCGCCCTCGAGCTCACGCGCCACCTTGACGCCGGTGGCCGACATCTCGGTGCTCAGGACGCCCGTCGCCGACGGGACGTCGATCAACTGGGCGAGCATCGGGGGGACCGCTGCGAAGTTGCCGTCGTCGGCCATGAGTCCGCAGAACACGAAGTCGGGACTCTCCGTCTTTGCGATCGCGGCCAGGATCTTGGCCGTGCCGAGTGCGTCGGAGCCGTTGGCCTCCGGGTCCTTCACGTGGACCGCGCGATCCGCCCCCATACCGAGGGCGGTCCGCAGCGCCTGGGTGACGCGCTCGGGACCGATCGAAACCACGACCACCTCGGCCGCGCTCGAGTCCTTGAGGCGAAGGGCCTCCTCGAGCGCGTAGGTGTCGTAGCTGTTGATTTCGAACTTGATGTTGTCTTCCTGGATCCAGCTGCCGTCGGCCGCGACGTCGAGTCGCGCGTCCTGGTGCGGCACCTGCTTCAGGCACACCATGACCTTCATGGGTGACCAGCCTCCGAACTATGTGAGATGGGGATGAGCGGAACAGGGCCCTGGCGCGAATGCGCAGGGCCCTGGAAAGCCCGCCAACACTAACGGACGGATTCGTCGCTTTCAATGACGGAACGCGCCCCGTGACACGACTTCGCAGTTCCGACCGGGTCTCGGGATGATGTCGGGCCGATTCGCCGCGCAGTGGGCTCGCGAGCGCATGTTCTCGTGCGGCCGCGAGAAGCTCTAAGTCGGCGGAAGTTTGATACAAATCGCTGACGATCCGAAGTACGCGCCCCGCCTTCGAGGGCGCTGGAGGCGCAGCCCGTCATGGCCGCTCGAAGTCCGTCGATGCTGGACACGACCCGCGGATCGGCGCACAAGTGTGGCCGGCGGACACGCAGGCTCCGCGTGTCGATTCTCGCACTCGTGCTCGTCGGGGGGGTGGCCGGTGGATTCGAAGTCGGTCCGCGTCACGCTTCCTGGACTCGAGGTGTCGCTCATGCGGCAGACACGCGTCCCGCCGAGATTCCCTACGACGCACCGGGCGACTACCCGCTGCTCGATCCGAGCTACAGCCGGGACAAGCACCAACTCGTGATCATCACGGACGATGGTCTCCAACCGCGCTCGATCACACTCGAAGCGGGGCAGCTCGTGGCGTGGATCAGTTATGCCCGAGCGGCGTCGACCGTGGTTTTCGAGCGCGAGGTGGCGCGATCGATGATCTGCCACAGCCTCGTGAGCTTCACGATCCGCGACGGCGAACTGCTGTCCGCGGATATCCACACCGGCGAGTTCGCGAGCTTCTGCGAGTTGAAGCCCGGCCGCTATCGCTACAAGGTCGTTCGCCGCAATCCGGAAGGGGCCGCAGCGGGAGGGGCGACACGCCGTCTCGAAGGCGAGATCATCGTCGCCGCTCCGTAGCGACGATGACCCGCAGACCGACTTTCGAACTGTCGGATGCGACGAGTGCGTGGTTGTCTGAGAGGGCGGGCCACGGCGGCGCGGTTCGGGCCTCCGGACAGGCACGGATCGTCGCCCTCGAACCCGCCGCGTCGCGCGAGCCGGAACGGTCCGAAAGAGGAAAGAAGAAAGAAGTGAGTCGCGTGGCCCGACCCGTTCCTTCTGGGGCCGCGACCCTTCGGTGAGCCCACCGCCCCTGGCGTTCGCGGCGATCGTTCAGCCCACAGAGTCGGCGACCGGGCCACCCACGCGCCTATCCTGCGCAAGCGATCGGTCCGGCGACCGATAGACGCATGGGTGCGGTGCGAGCACCGAAGCGGAACACGGAAGATCGAATCCCGAGCATGGAAAAAATCCTGATCACGGGCATCGCGGGACCCATCGGACGGCTTCTCGCGACACGCCTCGCGAGTTCGACCGATGTCTGCGGCGTCGATGTCGAGCCGTGGCGTGGCGCGAACATCGGCGTCCGGGTGCATCGGGTCGATCTGCGCAAGCGAAGGTTCGAGGACGTCATGCGGACCGAGCGGCCGGATGCGGTGGTCCACATGGGCTTCATGCGTCGCTTCCAGTCGAGTGAACGCATGCGTCACGACGTGAACGTGCGCGGCACGAAACAACTGCTCGACCAATGTGTGAAGTACGGCGTCGGTCGGCTGGTCGTGGTCTCGAGCAGCGCCGTGTACGGGGCGTTCGCCGAGAACCCGTATGGCATCGACGAGGAATTCCCGCTGTCGGCGAGCCGCACCTACCCGGAGATCCGTGATCAGGTGGAGGTCGATACGCTGGCCGGTGCATTCATCTGGCAGCACCCGGAGATCAGCACCGCGGTGTTGCGACCCGTGCACGCACTCGGACCGACGGCGCGCTCGATGATGTCCTCGTATCTCCGCCTGCCTCGCGTTCCGACGGTCATGGGATTCGATCCGATCGTCCAGTTCATCGCCGAGGAAGATCTCGTCGACGCCATCGTGCTCACGCTGCGTCATCGACTGCGGGGCATCTTCAATGTCGTCGGTTCCGGCCAGGCGCCGCTCCATACGGCGATCGCGGCGGTGGGAGCGATCGCCTGGCCGATCCCCGGACCGCTCTTCGAGTTGATCGGTCGGCGCTTGTTCGAACGGGGAATCTGGGGCTATCCGCCCGGCGCGATCGACTACCTCCGCTATCCCGTCTGCGTGTCGGGTCGGAGATTCGTCGAGGCGACCGGTCACGTGCCCAAGGTCTCGCTGCGCGAGATGTTCCGCTCGTTGCGGAGGAGGACGAAATGAGTCCGCTCGCGGATTCGCTGCTGACGACGATCGGCGATCTTGCGGGCGCACTGCGTCCGCTGTGGGTGCGGAGGCTGCAGGACCAGATCAACAGTCGCGTGGACCGTGTCCCGACGCTGCTCAACGAATTCGGTTTCGACGACTATGGACTGTCACCCGAGTGGCTGAAGCGCATCATGCTGCCGTCGGCACTGTTGTATCGGCACTACTTCAGGGTCGAGGCGATCGACATCGGGCGTGTGCCGACCGGGCGGGTCCTGCTGATCGCCAATCACGCAGGCCAGCTGCCCTTCGACGGGATGATGTTGGCGGCCGCCATGCTGCTCGAGGCCGAGCCGCCGCGGGTCGCGCGAGCCATGGCCGAGTACTGGGTCTCCGAGTTGCCTTTCGTCAGCGTCGCGGCGGCCCGCAGTGGCGCGCTGGTCGGAACTCCTCGCAATTGTGTGTCGTGTCTCGAGGCAGGCGAGTGCGTGATGGTGTTTCCAGAGGGAGTTCGCGGCATGAACAAGCTCTTTCGGGATCGCTACCGATTGCAGCGGTTCGGGCTGGGCTTCATGCGGCTGGCTCTCGAGACCCGGACGCCGATCGTTCCCGTGTCGATCGTGGGCTCAGAAGAACAACAACCGGGACTCGCCAATCTGACGCGCACCGCACATCTGCTCGGAATGCCCGCGCTCCCGATCACTCCGACCTTCCCGCTCCTCGGTCCGATCGGACTGCTTCCGCTGCCGGTCAAATACCGCATCTATTTCGGCGAACCGCTGCTCTTCGAGGGCGACTCGTCCGAGGATGACGCCCAGATCGAGGAGAAGGTCGACGTCGTCAAGGCCGCGATCGTTGCCGGATTCGAACGGGGACTCGAGGAACGCGGCGGAATCTTCAGCGACTGAGGGCCGTCCGGCCTGGATCGCTGCAGCAGGATTGGCGGAGCGGCAGCTTCCAGCCCACAATCCGAGAGGATCTCGCGTCGGAGAACGGCATGCGCGAACAGCACATCACGATCGAGCTGAATCCACCCGAACGACGATTGTGGGATCGGATCCGTCAGTCGGTGGTTGCGGAACGCACGCCCGGCAGCGGTTCGGGCATCCTCGATCTGCTCTTGCTGCTGCCCGACTTGACGGTCCTGCTCGCGCGCCTGATGCGCGACTCGCGCGTGCCGCTCACGTCCAAAGCCGTCGCGCTCGCGGGTGTGGCGTACGTGGTGTCGCCGATCGACCTCGTTCCCGCGCTGGTCTTCGGGCCTGTGGGACTCGTCGATGACCTCGTGATCGTCGCGATGTCGCTCTCGCGGCTGTTGAACCGCGTGCATCCCGACGTGGTGCGATCCCACTGGTCGGGACAGGGCGATGCCCTGGTGGCGATCCACAGCGTGACTTCGTGGGTCGAGAGTCAGTTCGCGGGCAGCGTGGCGTCTGCGCTCGGCCGGCTGATCCGTCGCTGATCGGGGCAGAGCGCGAGCAGCCGGGCCCGATCTTCGCGAGGGATCCGTTGCACGCGTCCCTGCCCATCGACCGCCGCATGTTCGGTGGCCCCGGACGCAATCAGCCGATCGCCGCACTCGACCGCGTACGCAAGGCGAAGCGACGCTCCGCGTACCCACTCGAGCCAGGCGAGCACCTCGAGTCGATCGTCGAAGCGAGCGGCCCGATGGTGGTCGAGCTCGCTCCGGGTCACCGCGAAATGGAGATCCCTCGCGACGTATTCGGCGTATGGGCGGTCGTACTCTTCGAGCCAGCACACGCGTGCCTCTTCGAAGAATCGGAGATAGTTGGCGTGATGCACGACGCCCATCGCATCGGTTTCGTAGAAGGACACTCGATGCCGGGTGCGGGCCACTGCGGCATGGGCCGGCCAGGACGAAGGGCGACTCTCTGGCCGGTTCGAGCTCAGAAGTTGTCCTTCGCGGAGCGGATGCGCCCGAGTTCCGCCGCCGAGGAAGCACGCATGAACGGATTCGTGGCGCGTTCCTCGCCGATCGTAGACGGAATGGTCATCTCGTCGGGCGTGGCATCGTGCCAGTCGGCCGCTGCCCGGGCGCGGATCGTCCGGACGCGCTCGAGCTTCTCGCGCATGGCGGCGTTGTCGGGCTCGACGGTCACCGCGAAGCGCAGGTTGCTCTCGGTGTACTCGTGCCCGCAATAGACCCGTGTGTCGTCCGGCAGGGCGGAAAGCTTCTGGCAGAGAGCCGTGTACATCATCTTCGCGTCGCCCTCGAACAGCCTTCCGCACCCGGCGGCAAATAGCATGTCGCCGGTGAAGACCGCTTTGGCGGCGTCGAACACGTAGGCGACGTGGCCGAGCGTGTGGGAGGGGATGAACAGGACCCGTGCGATCTCGTCGCCGACGCTGACGCTGTCGCCTTCGTCCACGCCCTGCGTGAAGCCCGGCATCCGCGCCGCGTCGGAGACATGGGCGAGCACGGGGACACCATAGAGTTTCGCTAGTTGCGGATTGGCGGCGGAGTGATCCATGTGGTGATGGGTGGACAGGATCTTCGTGACCTTTGCGCCGGTCGCGGCGACTCGGCGGATCACCGGATCGGCTTCGGGAGCGTCGATCACGGCTGCTTCCCGGGTCCGTTCGCAGATCACGAGGTACGTGTAGTTGTCGCCGAAGGTGGGGATCCGTTCGATTCGAAGGGGCATGTCGCCGAACGTAGCAACTGGTCTGGCATGGCGTTCCGCTCGACGCGTCGGGCAGGCTGACGATCGCCCCGGCTGCCGAAGTCGTTGCGACGTGCGAGCAGCCGGTCAGAGCAGGCGAGGTTGCCCGCCGACCTGGCCGCGCTCGCCGGGCTTCGTATCCCGAGGCGGGGTCGGATCCGCTGGCGCCGCTCCCCATGCCGGGCAGAGCGGCTTGTATTCGCACCAGCCGCAGAGATTGTTCTTGCGGGCCGGATAGGCCTGCTCGGCCTCGGCCTGCTCGACCAGACGGAGCGTTCCGGTTTTCAGTTTCGTGAGTTGGTCCGGCGTGCGGGTCGACACCCGGGTCTGGCCGCGCGCCAGATAGTGCCACACCAGCCGGACCTCGTGACCGCTGCCGTATCGATCTCCGATCCCGATCTGATACAGGGCGAGCTGACGATCGTCATCCAGTTGCTTCTGGCTCGGGACATACTGGCCGGTCTTGAAGTCGTGGATCTCGATTGCCCCGTCCCGCGCACGGCTGATGCGGTCCACGAAACCCTGGATACCGAAGCGACCGTCGGTGTCGAGGGGGAACGTGATGCGTTCCTCGAGCGCCAGGGTTTCGTCGCTCTCGAAGGGGTAGTGGGTCCGGTAGTAGTGCTCGATGCATCGGACGCCCAGTTCGCGGTAGTGATCGGCGTCGAGCCCCTCCTTGACGATGACGACCTTGTCGGGATCGAACGACTCATCGAACAAGGCGTGATATCGCTCGACGACCCTGCGGAGCGAGGGAACCTGCTGGCGGGCCAGGAACGTGTACAGCCGCTCGAGCACCTCGTGGACCCGCTTGCCGACGAAGGCTTCGATGCCTTCCGTCTCCTGCGGAATCTGAAGCACGTAGCGGAAGTGGAACTTCTTCCGGCAGGTCTCGAACGTCGAGAGACGCGAGTGGCTGTAGAGGGTGGTCATGATCACCGCGGCCGGGGAGGCTCGGGCAGCATAATGCCTGGCGAGCGGGGTTTCATGTCGAATCGGGGATCGGTCGCGGCGGGGCATCCCGCGTGGGCTAGACTCAGCCTGTTCTCGGGGGCGCGCGAAGGAGAAGTGGATGGCCGCCAACGGAAGTCAGGCGAGTGCGCGCGCTGAGGTGCGTCCGGGATCGAGCGAAGGAGCTGCCCGGATCGGAGCCGCCGTGACGGCTGGAGGTGCCTGCCCTCCCGACGTGATCGAGGAGGCGGTTCGTGGGCTCTCCGGTTGCAGCGATGCCCCTCTCGCCCAGGCGATCTGCCGTGGCATCGTCGACCCCCAGCGGGTAGTCGACTGGGTGGACAGGACCGAACGACTGCTGCGCTTCCAGTTCGACCGGTCGGAGCTGCGCGCAGAGATTCCCGTGGTGGCCGAGCGACTCGCCGACCTGCTCCGGAATGTCAGTCTCCCCGAGCCGCACACCGTCGAATCGATCACGGCCGAGTTCGTGGCTTCACTGGTTCGGCTGCGCGAGATGATCTCCGACGATGTGGCGGCCGCATTCGCAGGCGACCCCGCGGCGAACGGCTACGAGGAGATCGTCGTCGCCTACCCCTCGATCCGAGTGCTCGCGATCCACCGGATCGCCCATGAGCTCTACCTGCGCGGTGTTCCCCTGATCCCGCGGATCATGAGCGAGTACGCCCACGACCGGACCGGCATCGACATCCATCCCGGGGCGCAGATAGGCCGGCACTTCTTCATCGACCATGGCACGGGCGTCGTGATCGGGGAGACGACCCGGATCGGCGAGCACGTCCGTCTCTACCAGGGCGTCACGCTCGGTGCGACGTCCCTGCGCGACAGCAGCGAGCTTCGAGGCGTGAAGCGTCACCCGACCGTCGAGGACAACGTCACGATCTACGCGGGGGCCAAGATCCTGGGCGGGGCGACCGTGATCGGCGCAGGCAGCGTGATCGGTGGCAACGTCTGGATCACCGAGTCGGTGCCGCCGGGTTCGCGAGTCGTCGTAGATCCGCCGCGCAACGTGGTGCGTCAGCACTCGCTGGATGAGCACCTCCCGCTGCAGCTTCCGTGGATCGACTCGGACGGTCGCGAGAAGTGAACAGGTCGACGGCATCGATCGGATCCGGATCCTCGCCGAGACCCGGTCGCATTTTGTGCTCGGCCGTGCTCGTGTTGGCGATTGGCCTCGGGATCGCGCTTCCAGCCGCGTCGGAAGAGGCAGGAGCGATCTTCGGCTACGAACTGGCCCACGAGTTGATGAGTCCATTCTGTCCGGGTCGGACTCTGGCCGCCTGCACGAGCGAACAGGCCGCCGAGATGCGCCAGTGGATCCTCTTGCAGGAGGCGGCCGGCGCGACCCGCGAGGAAGTCATCGCCGTGCTCGAATCGAAGTACGGCGAACAGATCCGCTCGTCACCCGTCGCCGAGGGCTGGGGGCTTGCTGCCTGGCTACTGCCGGGATCCGCGGTCGCGGTCGGTGCCCTGGTCGCGATCTACTCCCTGCGTCGGCTCGTCGTGACACCGCGCCGGCGGGGTGACCGGGACGCGATCGATTCGCCCGCGCTCCCCCGTACGGACGCACCCACTGGCGAGGATGCTCTGCTCGAAACTTTGATCGATGCCGAGTTCGCCGAAACCCGCCGCTGAGCTGACGGGGATGATCGCAGTCGAGATGCGGTGCGATGCGCGAACTCGATGGATTGGCGAACTCCATCCCTTGCTCTCCTATCCAGAAGTGATTCGGTTCGAATGAAGATCTACACGAAGCGGGGCGACGCGGGTCAGACGGATCTCGCGGGCGGAGTCCGGGTCCCCAAGGACGCGCTGCGGGTCGAGTCGTATGGCGCCGTCGACGAACTGAACGCCTTCATCGGTCTTGCGATCGGGGAGTGCGATCCCGCGTCGCGCCCGCTGCTCGAGGCAGTTCAGCGGACGCTCTTCGAGATCGGTGCAGGTCTCGCAACCGATCCCGAGCATCGAAAGTCGTCGCTCAGTACGACCGGAGCGACGGATGCTGACGTCGAGATCCTCGAATCCGCCATGGATGCGGCGGACGCCGGTTTGCCGCCGCTGCGCGCATTCGTGCTGCCAGGCGGATCCCGCGCGGCAGCTGCCTTCCACGTGGCACGCACGGTGTGTCGTCGAGCAGAGCGCCGCGTCGTGGCGCTGCATCGCGAGCAACCGCTGAGCGACTCCACCCTTCGCTATCTGAACCGGCTCAGCGACCTGTTGTTCGTGCTCGCGCGGGTCGAGAACGTGCGAGCCGGATCAGGCGACGTGGAGTGGACCCGGCGAGGAGGCTGATCGGATTCCGGTCGCGGGCTCCGCCTGGCTGGCGCCGATGTAGCGGATCGGAGGGCCCTCGATCCGATGCCGGATCAGTGTTCCGATCAGCATCCCGATCACGAACGACAAGAGCAGCGCGAACAGGATGCCTCGCAGGATCCGTGAGACCCCGGCCCGCGTCGTTTGCGTCGCCGCTTCGCCGCTCATTTCCCGTCGAGCGCCCTCTCGATCGCGCGTCCCACCTCGAGGACGACGCGAAACGGTGAGCGCGAGGGCGCGCGCTCCACGGAGCGTTCGACCGCGGGCAGACCACCGATCCGCTCGAGCCCGTACTCGCCATAGCGTCGAACGAGCGATTCGATCGCGAATGCGATCGAACCTGCAATCCGTCGCTGCTCGAGTCGTCCGCTTGCGAGACTCGTTCGACGATGCGTTTCGATCTGGTCCACCAGGGCCTCGATCCCGACCTGGTCCCGGGCCGACGCGAGCAGCACCGGGGGCACCCAGTCGTCCTCTCGTCGTTCATCACTGAGGCCGAGGCCCGCGATCAACTCGCCTCGGGTGCGCTCCGCCATGGGACCGACATCCGACTTGTTCACCACGAAGATGTCGGGCAACTCGAGGATGCCGGCTTTCATGAACTGCAGGATGTCGCCGGCACCGGGCTGGGCGACGAAGACCAATGTGTCGACGAGTTGCGCGACTTCGCATTCGGATTGCCCGACGCCGACGGTCTCGACGAAGACCCAGTCGAATACCGCCGAGAGCACACAGACTCCGGCCTGGGTGGCGTCCGCCAGTCCCCCGAGTCGATCGCGTGCCGCCATCGAGCGCAGGAAGACTCCCTGCTCGCGGGCACTGCCACCGAGGCGCATGCGATCGCCGAGGAGTGCGCCGCCCGAGCGGCGACTCGACGGATCCACCGCGATGATGCCGATCCCCTCGTTCCGATCGCGAAGCGATCCGATCAGCGCATTCAGCAGCGTCGACTTGCCGGAGCCCGGGGCGCCGGTGATTCCGACTCGCCGCGCTCGCTCGAAGCGGGGCAGGGAGACGAGACGGTCCAGCAGTTCGAGGGCGGATTCGCGCTGCGCGGGCCGTCGATCGTCGATCAGGTTGAGGGCGCGCGCGATGGCGGCGCGATCGCCGGCCGCCAGCGAATCCAGCAACGCGCTCAGATCGCCCGCTTCGGACTCGTTCAACGCCCCGCCAGTCCGTAGGCCTGGGCGTCGGCGACGACGTCGACCACCTCGGCCATGATCTTCGTGAGGTCGAAGTCCTTCGGTGTGTAGACGCGCTTCACGCCCGCCGCGGCGAGGCGCGCGGCATCGTCGTCTGGAATGATGCCCCCGACGATCACCGGCACATCCGCGATGCCCTGCTTGCGCATTTCGCCGAGCAGGTCGATCACCAGCACACAATGTGAACCCGAGAGGATCGAGAGCCCGATCACGTGCACGCCCTCGTCCCGCGCCGATTGGACGATCTCGTTCGGCGTCAGCCGGATCCCGTCGTACACGACCTCCATTCCGACGTCGCGGGCCTTCACGGCGATCTGTTCGGCGCCGTTGCTGTGGCCGTCGAGCCCGGGTTTGCCCACCAGGATCTTGATCCGTCGACCGAGCTTCTCGCTGACTTCGTCCACCCTTCGGCGCACGGCGTCGATGCGGACGCCGGATGCCGAGACGCGGGTCGATCCGACGCCCGTCGGTGCGCGGTACTCGCCGAAGCAGTCGCGCAGGGCATCGGCCCACTCGCCCGTGGTGACGCCGGCATGCGCTGCACGGATCGATGCCGGCACGACGTTCGGACCATTCGCAGCGGCATCGCGCAATCCGGCGAGTGCGGTCGCGACGTCGGCCGGGTTGCGCCGGGTGCGGAAGGCACGCAAGCGCTCGATCTGCTCGCGCTCCGCCACCTCGTCGACCGTGACGATCGAAGACACTCCGTCGGCGATCAGCGGCGAGGGGACGGTTTCGCGATAGGCGTTGAGGCCGACCACGGTGATCTCCCCCGACTCGATCGCGCGCAGTCGGCGGGTGTGGGATTCGACGAGGGCCTGCTTCATGTAGGCGTTCTCGACGGCTGCGACCGCCCCTCCCATGTCGAGCACCTTCTGCATTTCGGCCCGGGCCTCGTCCAGCAGTTCGCGCGTCCGGGCTTCCACCACGTGCGAACCGTCGAAGATGTCCGGATACTCGAGCAGATCCGTCTCATAGGCGAGGATCTGTTGCGTCCGAAGGGACAACTGCTGATCCCAGGGACGGGGCAGGCCGAGGGCCTCGTTCCAGGCGGGCAACTGCAGGGAGCGGGTCCGCGCGTTCTTCGAGAGCGTGACGCCCAGCGCCTCGAGGGCGATGCGCACGATGTTGTTCTCGGGTTGGGCTTCGGTGAGCCCGAGGCTGTTGACCTGCACGCCATAGCGCAGCCGAAGCTGCTTCTCGTCGTCGATTCCGAAGCGCTCGCGGCCGATCTCGGCCCAGAGCGCGGTCATCGCGCGACACTTGCAGACCTCCTCCACGAAGCGGATGCCCGCATTCAGGAAGAAGGAGATCCGACCGAACACCTGCCCGATCGCGCCGGTGGGGACATCATCCCGTCCACGTACCGCATCGAGCACCGCCACGGCATTCGCCATCGCGAAGGCGATCTCCTGGACGGGCGTCGCTCCGGCTTCCTGCAGGTGGTACGAGCAGATGTTGATCGGATTCCACTTCGGGATCTGCTCGACCGTGTACGCGACGACATCGCTCGTCAGGCGCATCGAAGCCTCGGGCGGAAACACGTATGTGCCCCGGGACAGATACTCCTTGATGATGTCGTTCTGGGTGGTGCCCTGGAGCTGTTCGTGGCGAGCCCCCTGACGTTCGGCCGCCGCGACATAGAGCGCGAGCAGCCACGCGGCGGTCGCGTTGATGGTCATCGAGGTGTTCATGCGGTCGAGCGGAATCTGATCGAACAGCGTGACCATGTCGTCGATGTGGCCGATCGGAACGCCGACCTTGCCCACTTCGCCCCGGGCCAGCGGATGGTCGGCGTCGTATCCGGTCTGCGTCGGCAGGTCGAAGGCGACCGAGAGACCCGTCTGGCCCTTGGCGAGATTGGCTCGATACAGCTCGTTGCTCGCCTGCGCGGACGAGTGGCCCGAGTAGGTTCGGATCAGCCAGGGGCTCTCGCGCCGATCGGGACTCGCCATGTTGCCTCTCCGTCCGTGCTTGGCGCGCGGGGCGCGGGTGCGCGAGGTTTCGCCCCCGGTCCCGCGTGGTTGCGTGTAAGTGGCTGAGAAACTTATCGAAAGCGGCCACGCGGAACAATCTCGCCCGAGCTGCGCCCAATCGCGCCCGCGAGCGTGCGACGAAAAGAGCCGAGTGTCAGGGCGCCGCGAGCAGGGCCGCTCGGTGCCGGACGGACACCTCAGCTAGGGGACGACCACCGTGGCCGGGAGCGAGATCCACTGCCCGTCGGGGTTGGTCAATTCGATCGCGTACGTGCCGGGGTAGAGCGAGTTCTTCGAGACCGTCGCTCGCATCTCGACGCTCGACACCCAGACCTCCGAATAGGCCTCGTGGGTGAACGTTCCGCTCCGCAGACGCACGGACGGGGTCGCGACGAACCCGGTGCCGCGCAGCGTGAGCGTCTGGAGGCTGCTCTGGACGAGGGTCGGCGTGACGCTCGTCAGCGTCGGTGGGGGCAGGATCGCGGTGACCAGAGGATCGAGAACGGCGCGATCGCGCAGATAGGCGTGGTCGAGAGGTCTGAATTTCGGCAGGGGATGTCCGGCAAGGCCGCCGAGGGATTCGAAGCTGAAGCTGTTGCCGGCATTCATCAGAAAATTGCCGGCCGGTGTGGAGCCGTCCGCGTCGACATCGTGGGTGCTTTCGGCACCTTGCTGCCCGCCGAACAGCCCGACGCCCGGGGCAGCCGGTGGAACGAGGCCGAGTGCGTGCCCGGTTTCGTGGGCGATGATGCTGCCGAGGGCGTCGCCGAACACACTGACCGCATCTTCGATGATCATCAGACGCTGCAGTTCGGCGGCCGTCGCCGTCGTGGGATCGAAGCCAGCGGCCAGAATGATCGCGTCGCGGGGATCGTTGCCGACGGGGGTTCCTCCGGCAGCGGGACGGATCGGATCGAGATACTGCTGGAAGCCGGCGGCACCCGAGTACGCGATCAATCCGCGGGGAAAGATTCCGGTGGCGGGCAGGGTGCCGCACTCGACGCTCGAGCGATTCTGATTCTTCGGGTCGAGCAGGATCGAGCCCACGAGACCGTACGTACTCGCGCTTCCACCCACGCAGATGCGAGTGGTCGAGGGCGCTGCGGGGTCGGCGGTCAGGAACTCGACTTCGATCGGATCCCCGGTCGCGAGGCCATTCGGATTCGAGTCGAAATAGGCCTCGGCGACGCGATCGAGCAGTGCATCGATGACGCGCGCCCGCATCGTGGCGTGCAGTCCGGGCGCCGACGTCGAAGTGAATCCGAACTGAATCAGGTCGACGTCGAAATCGGGTCCGGGTGTCGAGTCGCGGTTGGCCTCGAAGTCGAGCCAGATCTTCTGGTCGAGTCCGATCGGCGGAACGTGCGATCGCACCGCGAAGTCGAAGAGCGCCGAGCCTTCACTCTCGTCTCGGTCGCGAACCCGTGCCGCCACTTGATACGAGCCCATCGGCAGCTGGATGGCTTCCGGAAAGATCGCGTACGCACCGTCGGTACCAAGCCTCATCATGCCGGTGGCGTCGTACGCGACGCCGGTGCTCGAGTAGATCGACACCACCAGGGTCGAGGGCCTGACCTGCGTGTCGACGGCCTGCCAGGTGACGTTGAGGACGAATCCGGAGGGCGGCACGATCAGGACGTCGTTCAGTTCGTCCTCGACGGCGTTCAACGTGATCGACAAGAGAGGCGGGTCGACCGGATTGAGGGGCTGCGGAGAGCCCTCAGGAGGGGGCACACTGCAGGTCGGGCCCATCGAGAGCAAGCTCGATATCGCCACGGCGAACATCCATCCGCATCGACCGCGCCGCCGCCGAGCGCCGCAGGTCGTCCATCCCGCTGTTCCCACGCCATCCCCGAGAATCACCGCTTGATCGAGCGGTGGTCCCCTTTCTTCAGTTTCGTCTCCGCTTGATCGCGAGCGCGATCAGTCCCGTCGCCACGAGGACCGCCGTGCCCGGTTCCGGAATCGGGTTGTTGCTCTTGATCTGGCCGTTCGCGGCGACGTCGAAAGTCTTGATGACGGTCGGTGGGCCGCAGGTGACGATGACTCCGCAGAGGCTGCCGCCGGACGGGAGGCCGTACGCGGGGTTCACCGAGAACGTCCCACCCGTCGTGCCGAACGCGGAGAGGAAGTCGCCATCACCCGCCAGGGACGGAGCAAGCAGGCTCCCGCCGTAGCTCCCGACGATCACACCGGTGACGATCTGGGCGCTAAGCACCGCATTGCCGCTGAAATCGCCCTCCATCATCAGAATCATCCCGCTCCCGCTTCCGATGGTGTCGATGACTTGATAGTCGATCAAGCCGTTGGTGAAGTTCGCGATCATCGAGGTCACGAGGATCGGTGCCAGCGGAAGGAAGGTCGGGGCGCCGACGAGTTGCACTTCGCTGCGGATCGTCACCGTGCCGCTCGGGATCGTGAGCGGTGCCCGGTTGTGGAAGTTGATCGTCGTGATGAAGCTCTCGAGCAGCAGCTTCCCGGTCGACGAGTCGTAGTCGAGTGTCGGACCGGCCGCGCCGATCACCATGTTGTCGATGACGTCGGTCGGCGCGATCGAGCCGAAGGAAAACGAAGTTGCCGATGCGCTTGCTCCGTAAAAGAGCAGGACTCCGGCCACGAGGCTGGCAACGAAACGGCTCCGGATCCGCTGGATCTCGACGTTGACTGTGCCGCGCATCTGCATGGGGACCTCGCTGCTGCGATTTTTTCCTGCGACGTTCCTGCCTGGAGGCGTGTCCGACCCACGGATCCTCCGTTTGGGGGTCGAGCCTACCTCAAGATCTGCGGGAACCCCGGCGCAGGGTCGCGATCCCCATGAGCCCGAGGCCCACCAGCAGTCCGGTGGTCGGTTCGGGAACCACGAACTGGCCCGCCGCGACGCGGAAAACCTGACCGTCTGCCTCGGCGGTGAAGCTGGGGAGAGTTCCGAGCCCGATCGCCTGGCCGATCAGCGTGCCGATGTCCGGTGTGACCATCTGCAGATCCGCGATGTCGAGCTGGATCCGCTCGTCTCCGGGGCTGCCGAACAGACTCGCGTACGGGGTCCCGAGATCCAGCGTTGCGAATCCGACGACGTTGATCGGTCCGATCACGGTGTTGGTGCTCGTATCGAAGAACAGGCTCGCCACGAGGCCGGTGGTCGGCGAACCGTTGAACGTGCCCGGCTGCCACATGGAAGCGAGTTGGGTGCTGCCGCCGTCCGCCGGGTCGGTCCAGCTGACGTCGACCCCACCGGTCGGGCCGAACTCGACCTTGACGTCGAGGAAGGTGCCCCCGATCGGCGTCACGGTGAGGCTCTGAAACAGCGCCTGGACGTTGAGGATCAGGTCAGGCGAATAGTTGAGAACGCAGTTCGAACCGCCGTCGGTCGCGCAAGCGCCATTCGCGGGGTCGTACCAATTCAACTCGTCGACGAGACCGGTGATCGAGAGCAGGCCCGTGCCCTGGTTGTACGAGACCTGGTCTCCGGCACCGGCCGTGTTGTACGTCGCGCCGGGTTGACCCGACGTGATCGTGTGAAGTCGAGCGCCCGCCGTGGGCGTGAACTGGGGAACCGCCAGCGCCGGTGAAGCCAGGACGACTACCGCCGCCCCTCCAGCCAACCATGAAGCCGCTCGACCGATCATCGCCAACATCCGTCGTTCTCCTCGGGTCACTCGGTTCCCAAGAGCCGCAAAGCCCAGAAACGAAAGGCCGGTCCGACTCGCTCCCGCCCGTTTCCGCGATCGGAAAACGAGCTGGGTTGGAGATGGACCGGCCGCCTAAGGATGCGCGACGCATCCCCTTCCCAGTTACGAGCAAAAGCAATCCATGTGCCGAAGAGTCCCGCGGTGTTGGCTCGGAGTGCCTCATCGCGAAAGCAGAGTGCGAGCGGACAGTTGCGCGACATGTCCTGCTTTTGCGCCAACGCCCGAGAGTCGATTCGAACGATCGAACGGAAAGACTTTCGCGAGGTGTGGAAAACCTGTTCCGTCGCGCCGACCCGATCCGGTGGATTTAGAGCGTCGGATCCGGCTCGCTTTCGCGGCGCCACTCGAGCGGCAGTCGCACCACTTCGGATCGAAGCTCCGGCTGCGTGGATGGCCCACTGCCTGCAGTCGACGCGCTGGGCGAGCCACCCCGTTCGACCGGATCCGAGAGGCGCAGCCAGCGCTCTCGGGGAGGGGCCGGGGAGGAAAGATCCACGGCAGACACCGACGAGCGGGGAAGCAGAACGAAATCCCGCCCACGGATCACCGCGACCGCATCGGCGGCATCGGAGAAGATCACGCGACCGTCCGTCTCGAGGGCATCGGGGTCGGAGTGCGGCAGAATCATTCCTTCGAAGCTGGAGGGAGGCGGAAGGCCGGCAGATTCGAGCAGCGTCGGGGCGACGTCGAGCAGGCTGACCGGGCTCGTGATCCGACGGCCGACACCGGTGCCGCCTCCGGCGCGCGGTGATCGCCAGAGCAGTGGCACGCGGACCTGCGCCGGCTCCACGAAGTGTCCGTGGCCGAGAATCCCGTCGACGTCTCCGAGCGACTGCCCATGTAGCGCGGTCAACAGGATGCCGGGAGGCGCCGTTTCGCTGTCGAGCACCGCGATCAGCTGTGACAGCTGGCGATCGAGGCGCCGCACAGCCTCGCCATAGGCGACGCGGTAGGCGGCCGGATCGTCCGTAGCGAACGGGCCGTGCGGTTCGGCGAAGTGCACCCAGACGAACCACGGCTCCGGGGCCGTCGAGGTCCAATCCCGGGCGCGCTGCCCCACCGAGCCCGCTCCCTCTGGATCGTCCCCGGCCGGACGGTCTTCGTAATGGTCGAATCCCCGATCGAGATGCCTCGAGCGGTTCAACTCCGGACTGGCGACAAATGCCGCAGTCGCATAGCCGCCGCGACGCAACACGTCCGGCAACGTCGGTGGGCCGGCAAACGGCAGGAAGGTCGACGGATCGTCCGACACCCGGTGCTGAGAGGGATAGGTGGAGGTGAGCAACGAGACTGCGGAGGGCGCTCCGGTGGTCGCCGCAGTGAACGCCCATTCGTAGCGCGCGCCGGCGTCGCCGAGCGCACACACCTCGGCCCCGATCGCGGACGTCGAGCCGTAGCAGGTCAGCGCGTCCGCACGCACACCGTCTGCGGTGATCAGCACGAGGTTCGGCCGCAGCACGGAGCTCTTCGGCGAGCAGCCCGACGCGACGCATGTCGCGAGGCTGAGGGCGAGCAAGGCCCATGACATCGACGCGTCCATGCGCATGGGCGGGACGGATACAGCGGATGATCGCCGCACGCACCCGCGAATCGCACTGCGCGCTACGCTGGGGCTCTTCCTCTCCTCACGCCGCGGATGAGGCCGATCGTCTACAGCGTGGCGCCGACCCGATGGGCGGAGGCAGGCCGATGTCCGGACGAGAAACCGATCTTCCCGACGATCTCGAGCAGGCGATCATCGAACTGAAGCACGAACGAAATGCCCTCGTGCTCGCCCACTATTATCAGGAGGACGAGATCCAGGATCTCGCCGACGTGGTGGGGGATTCGCTCGCCCTCGCGCGAGCCGCGCAACGGGCCGACTGCGATGTGATCGCCTTCTGCGGTGTGCACTTCATGGCGGAGACCGCCGCGATCCTGAATCCCGACCGGATCGTGGTGGTACCGGACCTCGATGCGGGCTGTTCACTCGCGGATGGTTGTCCGGCCGACGAGTTCGGCGCCTTTGTGGCCGCCCATCCCGGCGCCAAAGTGCTGACGTACATCAATGCCTCGGCGGCCGTGAAGGCGATGAGCGACCTGATCTGCACCAGCTCGAACGCCGTGCGCATGGCCGAGCAGTTCGCGGGCGAGCAACTGGTCTTCGCTCCCGACCGCCACCTGGCCCGCTGGGTTTCCCGCCAGATCGGTCGCGACGATCTGATCGTCTGGCCGGGTGCGTGCGTGGTCCACGAGCAGTTCAGCGCGAAGGAACTCGCCAAGCTGCGCGTGAAGCATCCCGACGCCGATGTGCTCGCGCACCCCGAGTGCGATCAGGCCGTGCTCGATCAGGCGGACTTCGTGGCGTCGACGTCCGGCATCATCCAGCGGGCCATCGAGTTCCCGGACCGACCCTCCATCGTGGCGACCGAGGAGGGCGTCTTCCACGCGATCCGTCAGAAGGCGCCGGGCAAGGTCCTGATCTCGGCGCCAGGGGCCGACGAGAGCTGCTCGTGCAGCCAGTGCCCGTTCATGCGACTCAATTCCCTCGAAAAGCTCTATCTCTGTCTGCGCGACCTCGAGCCGCGGGTTCTCGTGGATCCCGCGATCGCGGCCCGGGCTCTGCGTCCGATCGAGCGCATGCTCGCGTTGTCCTGATCGATCCGTTTCGCGAGGTCAGACGGCCGGAGCGGAGCGCAGCACGGCGACCGCCGCCACGCAGGCGGTCTCGACGCGCAGTACGCCGCCACCGAGTCGTGCCGGCCGCGCGCCCGCGCGCCGCAGCGTTCGTGTCTCGTCCTCGGTGAAGCCACCCTCGGGCCCCACCACGACGAGGTGTCCCGATGGATGCGAACCAGCGCCAGACAGACTCGACTCGGCGCCGGGATCCATCAGCCAGACCGTGCGCTCGCACGCGGCTCCGATCAACGTGTGTGGCGAGCGGGGCGATTCGATCCGGGGCAGATGCGGATGGTGGCTCTGCTTGGCGCTCTCGCGCAGGATCCTCTCCCAGCGTGCGGGAGCGTGGTCGGAGGGCGTCACGACGCTTCGCGTGCAAAGCAGCGGCGTGAACGACGCGATGCCGAGTTGCGTCGCCATCGAGAGCAGTGTCGAGAGCCGGTCGCCCTTGGGCAGTGCACTCGCCAGGTGGATGGCCGGCGTCTGCGCCTCGTGGTGGGTCAGTTCCACGATGAGTGCCCGGGCGGTGTGCCGCCCGCCTTCGATCAGTTCGGCCCTCGCCGTCATGCCACGTCCGTCGGTCAACACGATCTCGGCGCCGCTCGCCAGTCGATGGGCGCGCGACGCGTGCCGCGCTTCGTCGGCATCGAGTGCGACCGTCTGGCCCGGGTCGGGCAATGACTCGACGTGGATCCACGGTGCTCTGCTCACGCGATCGTGCCCCCGGGCCGGCGCTTCGTGCGCGGATTCAGAGCGACTCGAGCCACGTCGAGACTCCTCGACCGATCTCGTGCGGGGAGTCCCCATGGATGGAATGCGCGCCCGCCACTTCTACTCCCCCGTTTGGTGCGAACTGATCGTCGGCTGCACACCGACGTCGATCGGATGCGTCGATCTGGAATCAAGATCTGCGTGCGGCGCTCCACATCGCGGACGGACCCAGGCCCCGGACCGGATGGGGTCGATAGGGCGCTTCGAGCACCGCGATCTCTTCTTCACCGAGCTCGATTTCAACGGCCGCGATCGCGTCGTCGAGGTGCGTGAGCTTCGTGGCGCCGATGATCGGCGCCGTCACCGCGGGTCGGGACATCAGCCACGCCAGCGCGATCTGCGCAGGGCTCTGCCCGCGTCGGGTCGCGACGTCCACGACCGCTTCGACGACGTGCCAGTCGGACGGCTGGTCGTAGAGACGCTGCGCGAGGTCGTCGTTGCCCGACCGCGTCGTCGAGTCGAGATCGTCGAGGGACTTTCGTGATCCCGCCAGCAATCCACGGGCGAGCGGGGACCACGGAATCACTCCGATGCCCTCGGTCTCGCACAGCGGGATCATCTCCCTCTCTTCTTCGCGGTAGATGAGGTTGTAGTGGTTCTGCATGGACACGAAACGCGTCCAGCCGTGCAGCTCCGACTTCCCGAGCGCGCGGGCGAGTTCCCACGCGTAGCAGGAGCTGGTGCCCACGTAACGCACCTTCCCCTGCTCGACGAGCTGATGCAGTGCGGCGAGCACTTCTTCGATCCGGGTCGCCGGGTCGAGGCGATGCAGCTGATACAGATCGATACAGTCGACACCGAGACGTCGAAGGCTTGCCTCGCAGGCCTGCTGGATATGCTTGCGGGAGAGTCCGCCCATGTTCGGCGCGCGCGAGAAAGGGAAGAAGACCTTGGTGGCGATCACGACCTCGTCGAGACGGGCGAACTCACGCAGCAGTCTGCCGGTGACCTCCTCGCTGGCACCGAGCGAGTACATGTCCGCGGTATCGAAGAAGTTGATTCCTGCTTCGACAGCGCGTCTGAAGAACGGGCGCGCGGCCTCCTCCGAGAGCACCCAGGGTCGCCAATCCGGTGAGCCGTAGCTCATGCAACCGAGACAGAGTTTCGATACCTGGAGGCCCGATCGCCCGAGTCGCGTGAAGCGCATCGGGCCAGCATAGCGACCCAGAAGCGCCGGATGGATCGCCTTGTGGCCCACCTCGAAGGGGATAACCTCCACGCGTGTCGAGGCGCGACGAGCGCAGTTCGCATCTGCCCGAGCAGCCGGTCGTCCTCGCGACGGGCTGCAGCAGCGGCATCGGTCTGGCGCTGGCCCGTCGCTTGGTCGCCGACACGCGATTCCGCTGCGTGCTGACCGCGCGCGAGTCGTCGATCGACATGCTGGCTCGAGAAGGTCTCGTGCCCGACGAGCGTACGCTGGTGCTGCCGCTCGACGTGATCGATCTCGAACAGCGTCGCAGCGCGGTGGCAGCGGTGGAGGCTCGTTGGGGTGGCGTCGACGTGCTGATCAACAATGCGGGCGTCGCATACCGTTCCGTCGCGGAGCATCTGATGCCGCGCGATGCCTTCCACCAGCTGGCCACCAACTTCCTCGGCCCGATGGATCTCGCGCGTCTGGTGCTGCCGGGAATGCGGGACCGCCGCTTCGGCAGGATCATCAACGTCTCGTCGGTCAGTGGCATGATGGCAATGCCGACCATGGGGGCCTACAGCGCGTCGAAGTTCGCGCTCGAAGGGGGCTCCGAGGCGATGTGGTACGAGATGCGGCCGTGGAACGTCTTCGTGACGTTGGTGCAACCCGGCTTCATCCGATCGGAGTCGTTCCGCAACACCCGACTTTCGGAAGGCGCCCGCCGCGCCACCGAGGACCGGACGGATCCCTACGCCGAGGTGTATGCCGGCATGGGGCCCTTCATCGAACTGCTGATGAAGCGCGCCATCACGACGCCCGACGACGTGGCGCGGCGCATCCTCGCGACGCTCGAGCGTCGCAAGCCGCCGCTGCGGGTGTCCGCCACCCTCGATGCACGATGCTTCTACCTGCTGCGGCGCCTTCTGCCACGGCGGTTCTATCACGCGATCCTGTATCGACTGCTGCCCCATGTGCGCGACTGGGGTCCGTGATGACCGCGTCGCGCAGGCTGCCAGAGCCGGGCCGCTCTGCCATCATGGTCGATCGGCATGCGTGGCGCGTCGGTTGGGGCGCGCGATGAAGGGGGAGAAGTGACCGAGATCGTGTTGAGCGAGCCGCGCGCCCGCGGACTGTTCGTGCTGACCGCACACCCCGCCGGTTGCCGGGCGCTGGCCGAACGACAGCTCGCGCGGGCACGCGCGGCCTTCGAGAAGCCTCTGCCCGGGGCCGTGGGGCGCACTGCGCTCGTGCTCGGCAGCACGACGTTCGGGTATGGCAGTTCGACCGCCATCGCACTTCGCGCTGCGGGCTTCGAACGGATCATCGGAGTCGGCTTCGAGACGGCGCCTTCGTTCCGCGGCGACAAGCTCGCGATGTCCTCGCCCGGTTGGTACCTGACCCGCGCGCTCCACGACGCCGATGCATCGCAGCGAACCTACTTCGCCGATGCCTTCGCGGCGAAGACCCGCGATCGGGTGATCGCCGATCTGCGCGCACGTGGCGAGCGGATCGATCTCGTCGTCTACAGCGTCGCGGCACCGCGCCGCAGCCATCTCGGCCAGGAGTGGAGTTCATCGCTGCTGGTCGTCGGTCAACCGCTCGAAGTCGTCGGTCTCGACTTCAAATCCGGGGAACTGCGTCCGATGACCGTTGCCGCCGCCAGCGAACTCGAGATCGAACACACGCGTCGCGTGATGGGGGGTGACGATCTCGAGATGTGGGTGAACGCGCTGCTCTACAGCGGCGTCGCGAACACCGGAATGACCGTGACCGCGCTCTCCTACATCGGACCGGATCTCGAGCCGCTGCGTCGCATGTACTGGGATGGTGCGCTCGGCGCCGCAAAGAAGCATGTCGACGCGACGACCCGCGCCCTCGACGCGAGGCTCGCGGACGCCGTCGGGGGCAGGGCATTCACGGTGATGAACCCCGCCGTCGTGACCGGCGCCTCGGTCGCGATTCCGGCGATGCTCCGTTACATCTCGGACTATCTCGGCTGCGCGGAGACCGGGAAGGGCTTGTACGACGACCCGCTGGACGTCGGTATCCACTTCGCGCGATCACTGTATGGGGGCGACGAGTTCTGGCGGCGCGAACTCGACGACGAGAGACGGCTTCGGCTCGACCAGCACGAACTCGAACCCGGGTTGCAGGACAGCATCCGCTCGCTGTGGTCCAACGAGACCGCAGGGCCGCCGGATCCCGTCACCGCGACGGGCTTCGGACGATTCAAGCGCGAGTACGCGAATCTCTTCGGCTGGGAGGTCGAGGGGGTCGACTACCAGGCGCCGTGCGTCATCGATCCCGCGCTCGGGGTGGCCGAGAGAGTGGTCGACTTGATCACCTGATCGGAACGCTCTCGGTCAGTTCCCCGTGCGCACGCGGCGTGCCGACTCGACGGCCGTGGTGTGGTCGGTGATCCGGGAGACGATTTCGGGCCACGCGCCCTCCGGCAGGTCGTGGCCCATGCCCTCGATCCGGTGGAATCGCGCGCCGGGGATCGCCCGCGCCGTGGCCTCGCCGCCAGCGGGCGGAATCAGCGGGTCGTCACTTCCATGCAGCACAAGAGTCGGGGTGGTGACGCCCGCCAGTGCCTCGCGTCGGCTGCCGCTCGCGACCACGGCGGCCATCTGACGCGCGATGCCCGCCGGATCGAAGCACCGATCGAAGACGCGACCCGCAAGCACCCGCCAGCCCGCTTCGTCGAAGGCAAAGCCACGGCCGCTGAACGAGCGCTGCGTCCTCGCGCTGTAGTCGATGTAGGCGGCTCGATCTCGCGGAGGCGGCGTGGAGAGCGCGAGCCCGGCCTCGGGAGTCGGTCCGGGCAGGCCGGGTTCTCCGGTGGTCGACATGATCGAGGTGAGGCTGCGAAGTCGCCGCGGGAAGAGGATCGCCGCCTGCTGGGCGATCATGCCTCCCATCGACATGCCCGCCACGTGGGCGCTGTCGATTCCGAGCGCGTCCATCACGCCGACCAGATCACCCGCCATCTCGTCCAGCGAATAGGCGACGTCGGGCACGCTGCCCGAAGCCCGCGCCGCGAGGATCTTCGCGAGGTCGGGCGTGCCCGCAGCATGGAAGTGCGTCGAGAGGCCGACGTCCCGGTTGTCGAACAGGACGACGTGGTGACCGGTCTCGACGAGTCGGCTGCAGAATCTCTCGTCCCATTGGATCAATTGGGTCCCGAGTCCGCGGACCAGCAACAGCGGGTAGCCGCCGGCCGCGCCCCGCGTCTCGTATTCGATCTCGATTCCATTGCAACGTGCCCGCGGCATCAGATCCGCAGTCTGCCACAACGCTTCGTGGATCGGTCAGAAGTCGTAGAGCAATCCGAGCTTGTAGGTCTGATAGGAGAGTCCGCTGAGCGGCCCGCTGTGGAGGATCTCCCCGAACGCGACACTCAGGAACAATCGATCGCGGAGCCGCACGTCGGCGCCCGCCCCGACGTGGAGCGCGTGCGCTGCGATGCTTCCCGGCAGGTACTGACCGACCTCTCGGCCGGACGAAACGCGGAGCGCGGTCTGACCGCCCAGCAGGTAGGGGCGCAGGGAGCCGCGATCGATTCCGAACAAATCCGGAACCAGCGAATCGAACCCGATGCGGAAGACAGCGAGCACCTGGCTGAAAGGCTGACCCGGCGCTCGCACCGCCAGGCGGGTCACGTTGGCGTCCGAGACGCTCAGTGGATCGGCGCGCAACAGCAGCTTCGTGGGCATCGCCGACGCCCCGTCCTCGGCAAGACAAGTTGCCGTGAGGGTCGTCAGCAGGATCGCTTGCAGCCAGGCGAAGAGGGCGAGCCGGGCTCCGGGGGGATTCATGGAAGCCTCCGTCCATGAACCTCAACGGCTCCGATGCCGGAGTAGTTGAGCCTCCTTACATATGCAGTCGGGCGGAAGCCCCGCGTTATCGGTCCGCGCGCCGGATCTTGCAGCTCACGCTTGCACGAACGCTTCCGGTGAACGGATGCGCTCCGACGAACCTGCAACTCGGGGCGCGGCGCATTCTGGCTGACGGGACCGCGACGGCGGCTGCGGTCGTGCGAAGGCAAGCGACCCGGATCACCCGGAGAGAGAGGACGGACGATCCGGGCCGCTGGACCCACACCTTGGCGTGTCGCTCCGGTCGACGATCCCGGTCACGTGGTCGCGTGCCCGTCTCATCGATCCGGCGTTGCCGCCATGAGGCCTTGGAGAGCAACCCCCGTGCCGGATGCGCCCTTCGAGTCCGATCGACGAGTTGCGACAGCAGCTGCCGATCGCGTCGTCGGCCGAGTGGCTCACGCGGATCGCGATTTCCCTTCGCGGCTCCGCTACGCAGTGGATTGCGGCGCTTCGAGCGACGGGTTGCGCTCTTCGCGCCGCGTTTCGGCTCGAGCCGCGGGTGCAACGCTCACGCGACCCAATCGGCGCGGTCGCCTGGGTTCAGAGCTCGTACGCCTTCTTCAGTTCGGCATCGTTCTCGGCCAGCATCTCCGCGAGACCGACCATCACGCGGCACTGCTTCACGGTCGCGTCATCCTGCATCTTTCCATCGATCATCACCGCGCCGGTGCCGTCGCCCATCTCGGCGATCACCCGCTTGGCCCACAGCACTTCGTCGACCGGCGGACTGAACACCTTCCGCGCGATGTCGATCTGCACCGGATGCAGACTCCAGGCCCCCACGCAGCCCATCAGGAAGGCGTTCCGGAACTGGTCCTCGCACGCGACCGTGTCCTTGATGTCTCCGAACGGGCCGTAGTAGGGGAGGATGCCGTTGGCCGCACAGGCATCGACCATGCGCGCCATCGTGTAGTGCCAGAGATCCTGTTGTGCGGTCGGACGCTGTGCGTGCACGTTCGCCGGATCGGGATCCGTGCGCACCACGTAGCCCGGATGTCCGCCCCCGACCCGGGTGGTCTTCATCCGCCGGCTGGCTGCGAGATCCGCCGGGCCGAGGGAGAGGCCCTGCATGCGCGGGCTGGCGGCACAGATCTCCTCGACGTTGGCGACGCCGAGCGCAGTCTCGAGGATCGCGTGGATCATCAGCGGGCGGGTCAGTCCTGCGCGTGCCTCGAGCTGCGCGAGAAGCCGATCCATGTAGTGGATGTCCCAGGCGCCCTCGACCTTGGGAACCATGATGACGTCGAGCTTGTCCCCGATCGACGTCACCAGCTGGGTGAGGTCATCGAGCATCCACGGACTGTCGAGGCTGTTGATGCGGGTCCACAGCTGGCACGAGCCGAAGTCCGTGTCGTTGCCGATCTTCACGAGCCCTTCGCGCGCAGCGATCTTGTTGTCGGCCGAGATCGCGTCCTCGAGATTTCCGAGCAGCACGTCGCACTTCTGCGCCAGCTCGGGGACCTTGCTGGCCATCTTGGGATTGCTCGGATCGAAGAAGTGGATCATGCGCGACGGCCGGAAAGGGATCTCGCGCATCGGCTCCGGAGCACCGAGGGCGAGGGGGCGGAAGAAGTCCTTGGCACTTCGCATGAACTGGCTCCTGCGTTCGCGAGTTGGGCGCAGACGCTTTCGGTGTGTGGGTGGATCAGGACTCGTAGAGCTTGATGATCCGGACGCTGCCCTTCGGTGCGGCCTCGAGACAGAGATCGCACAGTGTGCACTCGTCGAGATTATCCTGGTTGATCTCGACGCCGTTCTTGCCGGCGACAAAGATCGAGACAGGACAGACCTCTTCGAGCTTTCGCGCGATCGCGGGGTCCTTCGCGACCTTCGGGTCGACCTTCACGTCGATGAACAGTGCGGGCATGTCTACCTCACCTCTGCGAGTCGCTGCCGGAGAAGTCCGGGAATGTGTTCGATCCGCTCGGCGACCGAGATTCCGGCGGCCTCCATGCGCTTGATCTTCTCCGCCGTCGTGTCCTCCTTGCCTTCGACGATCGTGCCGGCGTGTCCGAATCGCATGCCCTTCATCTCGTCCATGAATCGACCGGCCATGAAGGCGACGACGGGCAGGCGGGAATGGTGCTGCTGGATCCACTCGGCGAGCTCGGCTTCCATGCGACCGCCCGGTTCCGAGTAGATGGCGATGGCGTGGGTGTCCGGGTCGGCTTCGAACAGCGGCATCAGTTCGGCGTAGGTGGTTCCGATGATCGCGTCGCCGCCGATCGAAACGCAGGTCGACTGACCGAGCCCGGCGGCGGTCAACGTCGAGGCGATCTCCGTCGTCATGCCGCCGGACCGGCTCATGACGCCGATGTTTCCCCGCGTGTAGGCCTGGCGCGTATTGGCGGCCGGGCCGCCCACGCCCCCCATCTTGGCCTCGCCGGGCGAGATCAGTCCGAGGCAGTTGGGCCCGATGATGCGGGCTCCTCGCAGGGTGGCGAGTTCGACCATCTGCGCCACTTCCCGACGCGGAATGTTCTCGGTGACGATCACGATCAGCTTGATGCCGTTCTCGATCGCTTCGAAGACGGCGTCCCGGGTGAACTTCGGAGGCACCGAGACCACGGCCCCCTCGATCGCACCATGCTCCTTCACGATGTCGCGGACGCAGTCGTAGACCGGGACGCCGTAGATGTCGCGACCCGCCCGTCCCGGGGTCACGCCCGCGACGATCTTTGCACCGTAGTCGAGGTTCTCGCGAGTCAGGTTCACCGCCTCGCGGCCGGTGATGCCCTGCACGATGAACCGGGTGTCCTTGCTGATCAGGATCGACATGCTGCCTCTGCTCTCCAGTGGACGGGGGTCGGAGCGGACGAAAGAGGGCGCTCCGCCCGGATCAGGACATCTTCGCGACGGCACGACCGGCGGCGTCGTACATCGACACGCTGCGGTCGCAATACTCGACTCCATACTTCTTCAGGATCTTGAAACCCTCGTCTTCCCAGGCCCCGGGAATGCGGAAGATCGCGATCGTCTCCGCCGGGTCCTTGCCGGCCTCGATGCAGCCTTTGACGACGCCGCGAGCCACGATGTCGACGCGGGTGTTCGACACGACGTTCATCATCACCGCGATCTTCTCCACACCGGGCTTGGACAGGATCAGCTTGGTCAACTCCTTGGCCTTGCCGACGCTGGGGTTTCCGCCGATCTCGCAATAGTTGGCCGGCTTGCCGCCGTGCTTCCGGACGGCGTCGAAGAGCGTGAGCGATCCGCCGCCGGCTCCGATCACGAGGCCGAGATTGCCGTCGAATTCGACCACGTTTCCCGCGACGCCGCGATGATCCACCGCGTTGACGCGGGCGCCGGCGAGTTCGAACGCCGTCGGCGGTCGGGCCTGCCGGGTTTCGTCGTCGCCGATGCCGAGATCCGCGAGCAGGGCGGTGTGCAGGTCGCGCGCTTCGGCCTCCATGTCGATGTGGCCGTCGAGCACGATGATGCGACCGTCCTCGAGTCGTGCGAGCGGATTGATCTCGGCCAGCGTCAGGTCGTACTTCAAGAAGATCTGCATCAACTCGTAGACGATCGGCGTCAGCTTGTTGAGCGCCTGCCCGGTCACGCCGGTCGCGGCGATCGCTTCCTTGGCAATCCATGGACCGAGGGGAAGGATGCAAGAGAAGTGCGTCTTGCTGACGTGGGCCGGATGTCGCTCGGCCACCTCTTCGATGTCGATCCCGCCCATGTCACTGAAAACGAGTACGGGTTTCTTGGCTCGACCATCCCAGGTGATCGCGACGAAGTACTCCTGCGCGATCGGGCTCTTCTGTTCGACCAGGATCGAGCGCGCCCGCTCGCCGTTCACCACGATGGGAAGGATGGTCGTGAAGTGCGCCACCGCCTGCTCGGCGGTGTCGGCGAACTTCACTGCGCCGGCTTTCATGCGACCACCGGACAGCACCTGGCTCTTCAAGACGACCGGGCCACCGATCGCCTCGAAGGCGGCTCGAGCCTCGGCGGCGCTGCGGGCGACCCGGCTCTCGCCGAGGGGCAGACCGTGTCGGCGGAAGAGTGCCTTGGACTCGTACTCGTAGAATCGCATCGGTTCGCCTCTCGGGATCTCGCCCTGTTCGCGACGGGGGTCGCCCCGTGCACACCGTGCACCGGATGACGTCGCGTCGATTCTGGATCGCCCGCTTCGAGGCGGGTACACCGTGCCGGGTGGGGGATCGCCGTGCGGGTTCGCCGGTGATCCGTTCTCCGTCGCGGCCCGTCGAGGGCCTCCCGGCCGGCTCCCGGACGCCGGGATCGAATCGGGGGGAGTTCTCGACCACGTCTTCGAGGAACGTGGGATGGACCGCGCAAGCGGCGGGACACTAGAAATTCCGGCCGGCGCGGGCAACCACGAGCGCGTGTGTCGATCGGTCGCAACGATGCGGACATGCGCACGACATGCGGCCCGGATTCCACTGTGACGTCGCGATCCGAAGCTTCGATCGCAGCGGCTGTGGATCTCTGTGACCCGGAGCACCGAGGGACTCAACCCACGGCCTCGACCGGACGAATGGGATTCACGACGCGGTTCACGAGGATGTGGAGAGGATCATGGCCCGGAAGACATCACTGCTGATCGTGGACGACAGTCGGAGCGTGATCGCGCAGATCGAGGGCATGCTGAAGGAGTTCGACTTCGTCGAGTTGGTCGGCAGCGCACGCGACGGCGCCGGTGCGGTGAGGATGGTGGCCGAACACACCCCCGATCTGGTGCTGATGGACATCGTGATGCCCGGCATGGACGGACTCGCCGCACTCCGGATCATCGCGGCGCGCCATCCCGAAGTGGGTGTGGCGATGCTCTCGTCGGTGGGTGGGCGTGCGAGCCTCGCCGAGGAGGCATTCCGGCTCGGCGCGATGCAGGTGCTGGGCAAGCCCCTCGAGAAGGCGCATCTCGCGCGTTTGTTGAGCGGCCTCAAGCGGAGCGAGGGCTGAACAGCCATGGGAGTGAAGTTCTTCGGCCAATTCCTGATCGAGCAGGGCGAAGTGGATGCAGGCCAGCTGCGCGAAGCCCTCGATCTGCTCGATGAAACCAATCGCACACTGGGACAGATCGCCGTCGATGAAGGTGTCCTCACCCGCGACGGGGCCGAGGAAGTGAATCGCGCGCAACGTCACACCGACAAGTCGTTCGGTGATCTGGCGGTCGAGCTGCGACTGATGGACCACTCCGCGCTCGTCGCATGCCTGCGCATCCAGCGAGAATCACGGCTGATGGTCGGCGAGGCGCTGGTCCGACTCGGGCACGTGGCCGCGGATCGCCTTCCGACCCTGCTCGATGCATTCAAGTCCGACCAGGCCCCGTATGCGGTCGGCGTGCGTTTCCAGCTGCCGGATCCACTCGCCAACAACCGCATCGCCCCGTATGTGCTCGATCTGTTGCCGAAGTTCTCGCGGCGCATCGCGGACATCACCGTGAAGGTCGGCGAGCCCCAGGTGCTCGCCGAACTGCCGCCGTTCCCGTTCCGGATCTCGCTCCCGATCCACAGCTATCGAAGCCTCGAGATCACACTGGTGGGGGATCGTGCATTCTGTGCCCGAATCGCGGCGGCGACGTCCGGACTCGACGAGAGAGCGCTCGACCCGTCCCTGCTGAGAGACGGCGTCGGAGAATTCCTGAACGTGCTGTGCGGCAACGCGATGAGCGCGCTCGATCGGGATGGCGTCGAAACCCGCCTCGGGGTCCCGGACTACGACGCCGAACTCACCGACGGCTGGCTGTTCGATCTGGCGACCAGCCGCGGTCGGGCCGCTCTGGTGCTGTCGCACTTCTGATCGGGTGATCGGGCAGCCGGTGCCAGGCCGCCCGCCCGTCGGCGAGTCCACACGACCGCATTCGATCCGGCACGTCGGGCTGCGGTGCCCCGTCAGGTGTAGTGACTGCGTCGTTTCACCGCGAGCGTCCGGTCGAGTTCGAAGATCCGAACTTTCTTCCAGCCGGGCGGCGCGTCGTCGTTGTGGGATCCGTCCTCGCGAACGAACTTGTGACCGAGCAGCCGGGTCTCGACCAGTCCGAGATCGGAACGCGTGGGGTGATCGGTCTTGCCGAGCACCGAGGTCGCAGCAAAGACGGTATCGCCGGCCTGGAGCGGGGCGGTGTGTCGCCCGGTCGTATAGACCACCTCGCCGAGCGCGTTGTCGGCGACGTCCGGGCCGGAGATGCCCAGGCACAGGACGAACGGGATGCCACCGAAGACGATCAGTTCGCCGCCCACATAGCGATCCGGATCGAGGTCGATCATGAATTGATTGCAGTGCACCTGGCTGGTGTTGTCGAGGATTCCGGTCAGCGCGATGTGCTCCTCGGTCATCGTGCGGCCGCGCGAGTGCTCGATCCGGGTTCCGGGTTCGAGATCTTCGAAATAGCTGTCGGCGCTCGAGAGGTGTGCGAGACCCTTGTAGTCCGCGTCCCGTCGGTAGGGGGGCAGCCAGAGTTCGCAGGCGACTTCGTCGGGTTCGACGTCGAAGCTCTCGACCTCGATCCGCTCGTCGTTCTTGTAGACCTGCACTTTGCGCTGCCAGGTCATCACCACCGCCGAGTCGGCGGCGCCGATGTTCTTTCGCGCGGTCGACTGGACGTGGACGATGCCCAGGTTGGGTCGGCTCGAGGAGGTGCGGACGCCGAGCACCTTAGTTTCGACTTCGATCGTGTCGCCGATGTAGACGGGCGCGCCGAACCGCATGTCGATGTACTCGAGGTTCGCGCGCGCGTTCTCGCTGATGTCCTCGACGGTCTGACTGAACGACACCAGCATCACGAGACCCGGCGGACAAAGCAGTCCCGCGTAGCCATAGGCGCGCGCGTAGCGGGCGTTCTTGCACAGTGGATTGGTGGCCATCGAGAAGTCGGTGAACTGGGCGAACAGACCTTCCGTGAGGGTCTTGCCGCCCTTGTGCCGGAAGACCTGGCCGGGACGGAAGTCCTCGAGGAAGTTGCCGGTCTTCTTGCGCACGATGCGAAGGGATTCGCTCAACGTCGGCTCCTCGAGGGCGGGGTCGTGATGCGCCCGGAACTTCGGGGGCGCCGAGTCTAGGATCGACGTTCCGACCGCGCCATTCGACGACCCCGGAGGGCCGTCCGGGTCGAGTGTCGATCGGGTCGGATCATCCGGAGTCCAGCCACAGGTGTGCTCGATGGGGCGAGCAGACCGGGTTTACATCGATTGCGGTGCTTGCAAGCAGTGGAAGATGAGGTTAAATGCGGGCCCCAGCGGCGAGCCTGGATGACCAGGTCTCGAAGTCATGCCGAGACGCGGATCAGGGCCGCGCCGCGTGCGGCCGAGCAACCCCTCATCGATCGATGGAGCAATCAGTGATTGTCGGTGTGCCCAAGGAAGTCACGCCGGGCGAACGACGCGTGGCCCTCGTACCGGATTCGTTACGCGCCGTGAAGAAGATCGGTGCCGATCCGATCGTCGAGGCGGGAGCCGGAGTGTCCGCCGGATTCACGGATGCGGCCTACGAGGCCGCTGGCGCCCGCATCGTGCGGAATGTCGACGAAGTGCTGGCCGCCGATCTGGTGCTGAAGGTCCAGCCCCCGACACCGGGCGAGATCCAGAAACTGCGTGCTTCGAGCACGTACATCAGCTTGCTACGACCGCTCGACCAGAAGGACGTGAGCGAAGCGCTCGCCCAGCGCGGTGTGACAGCCTTCGCGATGGAGTTGATGCCCCGCATCACCCGCGCGCAATCGATGGATGCGCTGTCGAGCCAGAGCACGATCGCGGGATACCGCGCGGTCCTGCTCGCGTCGCTCGCCTTGCCGCGGATCATCCCGATGCTGGTGACGGCTGCCGGCACCCTGCAACCGGCGCGTGTCCTGGTGGTCGGCGTCGGCGTGGCCGGCCTCCAGGCGCTCGGCACCGCCAAGCGGCTCGGCGCGGTCACCTACGGGTACGACACCCGCGCGGCTGTGAAGGAGCAGGTGCAGAGCCTCGGCGCCCGGTTCGTGGAACTCGACCTCGAAACCGGTGACGCCGAGGACAAGGGCGGCTACGCGAAGGCCCAGACCGAGGAGTTCTATCAGCGACAGCGTCGCGAACTCGGCAAGCACGTGGCGTTGTCGGACATCGTGATCACCACGGCTCTGGTACCGGGTCAGCGTGCGCCACTGCTGATCGAGGGCGACGCGGTGCGCGCCATGAAGCCCGGGTCGGTGATCGTCGATCTTGCCGCCGAGAAGGGCGGCAACTGCGAACTGACGAAGCCGGACGAAGACATCGTCGTGAACGGTGTGACCATCATCGGGCACACCAACCTGGCGGCCGAGGTGCCGGCGCACGCCAGCCAGATGTATGCAAAGAACCTGATCACCTTCCTCGAGCACCTCGTCAAAGAGCAGACGTTCCGGCTCGATTTCGCCGACGAGATCACGGCCGGCACGATCGTCACCCATCAGGGCAAGATCGTGAATCCGCGACTCGGCGGGACGCTTCCGGTGCCGGCTCCGGTGGCCGAACCCGCACGCGCAGGGGCCTGATCCTCCGGTCCGCGGCGGACGCGGTGGCGATGCTGGATGTCGTCGCTGCCGTCGCGGGGAGCGCTCGCCTCAGGACGACCGGTCTTCGGCGACGCGCAGCAGTGTCAGGGAGAGCGTGCGACCGCGCGTACTGAAGCGCGTCGCACTCGCCTCCAG
The DNA here is from genome assembly GCA_031413515.1 of bacterium. Classification (GTDB taxonomy): domain Bacteria; phylum Myxococcota_A; class UBA9160; order UBA9160; family UBA4427; genus TMED88. Next base: position 21,419 of record JANOFF010000140.1, on the reverse strand, counting down.
CTGCAGGTCGATTCCAGCAACGTCCCGGAGTGTCGCGTGGAAGCGTTCGCAGTCGCTGCTCTCGGCAATCGCGTCGAGCGCCGTCCACCAGGCGGAACCCGCGCCCTCCGGCACGAACGATCCGAATTCGAGACCGAGCAGCGCGTCGCGCGCGACGCCCAGCAGCGCTCCGGCCGCCGGATTGGCATCGACGATCGTTGCATCGTGGACGTCGATCGCGAGGAACGCGTCCGAGATCCGGTCGATGGCGGCGGTCACGATCCGACGGCTGGCCCGCGCCGCGCCCTTGGATTTCCTGCCGCTGGCCGTGCCTCTCACCGCGAGTCTGAATCGATCGAGTGGATCGGCGAGAGCGGCGCGCAGTTCCGCTCCACGCACACCGGCTTCGTCGGCGGCCGCCTGCGCCCAGGCTTCGAGCAGTGCCATCACGCGACGCTCACTCGGCCGAAGCCCGTCGAGGGCCGGGGCTGCGGCGCTGCCTCGCATCAACGTCGTCGTCGCGAACGTACGGAAGCGTCGAAGGGCCTCCGCTTCGGGTCCTGAAGCCCGCGGGGCGGCCGGGCCGAGTCGCGTGGTCAGTGCCCGTTCGATCTGGTGTCGTTGCGCCAGCAACCACGTCGCAAGTTCGCGGTTCGCCTCCATGCGAACGATTCTAGCCGCGCGAAGGACCCAATCACCGCTCAATCGTGCCCGGTTCCTCGCCGATGACGCGTGGGTATGCTCCTACGCCCTCTCGCTCAACGTGTCCTGCTGTCCCATGCCCGTCCCGAGTCGTTCGTCGATCGCACGATCGCGATCCTCGGGCGCCTCGGCTACCGGATCCTGCCCATAGAAGAATGGGAGCAGTTCCGCAGCGGCAGTCCAGTACCGGAACTCATGATCGTCGAGGAGTCCCGGGTCTCGGATCTCGAAGCCGCCGGTCCCTGGGCCGAGTTCGGGAATCTGCCGCGCATCGTGCTCAGCGGACGCCGCGGTGTCGCGCAGGGAGATTCGCGCGTCGTCGGAGCGATCAGTCGACCCGCTGGCCTGCATGATCTCTACCGCGTGATCCAACAGGTGTGCGAGGACAAGCCGCGCACCACACCGCGTGTCGATACCCGGCTGGCGGTGCAGTGCGGTCGGAACGGCGAGACCTTCGAGGGTGCACTGGTCTCGATCTCCGAGAACGGCGGCCTGTTGCGCTGCGATCACGAACTGCCGCTCGGCGCGAGCTTCGAGTTGCGTCTCGATCTGCCGAGCATCGGTGGACTCGCGCTCCGGGCCGAGGCCGCCTACCAGCTGTTTCCCAACCTCGGCATCGTCTTCAGCGGGCTCGCCTCGCGCGATCGAGCGGCGATCGGCGCGTATGTGAGTGAAGTCCTGTTGAACTGACGATCCGCCGTCGTTCGCGCCATGGCGCGCCCGCGACCCGCCGTTCGACCGAGCCGGCTCGATTCCCCACCACGTTCGATCCGAACCGTTAACCTCCCGCGATGCGCCAGGCGGCGTGTCGAGGGAGATCGGATGGCTGGATCCACGCAGGTCGACGGGAACGCTGAATCGTCCCTCGCGGACTTCGATCTCTTCCGTCCCACTCCCGAACACGCTCTGCTGGCCGACACGCTGCGCCAGTTCGTCGAGCGTGAGGTCGAACCGCAGGCCGCCGAGTACAACCGCGCGGAGCGATTCAACCATCTGCTGTTCCGACGAGCGGGGGAAGTCGGGCTTCTCGGACTGACGTTCGCAGAGACCTACGGCGGCGCCGCACTCGATGCCACGGCAGCAGTCCAGCTGATGGAGTCGCTCTCGACCTCCGATCCCGGATTCGGCCTGGCGGTGCTCGCCCACTCGTTCCTGTTCTGCCACAACCTCGCGGTGAATGGCAGCGAAGAGCAGTGTCGGCGCCTGCTTCCGAAAGCGGCGAACGGGGAGTGGATCGGCGGCATGTGCATGACCGAGCCCGGGGCCGGCACCGACGTGCTCGGGATGCGGACGCGAGCAGTTGCCCGGGGTGGTGGCTACGTGCTCGACGGTGTGAAGACCTACATCACGAACGGCGGCGTGGACGAGCGTACGCTCGGCGACGTATTCATCGTCTACGCGAATACCGGTGATCGCTCGATCAGCGCATTCCTGGTCGAGAAGGGGATGCAGGGCTTCAGGCTGGGACAGAAGTGGGTGGACAAACTCGGCATGCGATCCTCGTTCACCGCCGAACTGATCTTCGAGTCCGTCGAGGTGCCGTCGCGCAATCTGATGGGCGAGCTCGGCGAAGGCACGCTGCACATGATGCGCAACCTCGAGATCGAGAGGCTCGCGCTGGCCGCCCAGGGACTCGGCATTGCCCAGCGCGCGCTGCGGGTGATGGTCGACTACGCGAACGAGCGGAAGGCCTTCGGTCGTCCGATCGTCGAGTTCGGACAGGTGCAGCGCCACATCGCCGAGACCTTCGCCGAGTATCGGGCGGCCCGGTCCTTCGTCTATGACACCGCGCGCCGGCTGTCCTTCACGCGTGCGCGGCAGCGCGTCGACGCGGATGCCACGAAGCTGTTCAGCGCCCAGGTCGCGAAGCGCGCCGCGGACGCCGCCATCCAGGTGCTGGGCGGTGCGGGCTACATGGGGGAGAACGTCGTCGAGCGGCTCTGGCGCGACGCCAAGCTGCTGGAGATCGGCGGCGGAACCGTCGAAGCGCATCACAAGAACATCGCGAAGGATCTGTCGCGGGATCGGTCGTTGATCGGTTGAGCCGACGGTCATCGAACGGCCGGGCAGCCAGCCCGCTCGGGAATCGTCCATCGGCACCAGGGGTCGGAGCAGGAACCGCACCGAGGGGTCCCGCCAGGAGGAATACGTGAAGGTCGATGGCTCGCTGCTCGTCGATGATCCGACCGACGCCGGCCCGCTCGCCCGGGCGCTCGAGGAGAGCGGACACGCGGGTGGGTTCACCTTCGAGGGCAGGCACGATCCGTTCCTGCCGTTGTGCGTCGCGGCGGGAGCGACCCGACGAATCGAATTGATCACCGCGGTGGCGATCGCGTTCGCCCGCAATCCGATGACCCTGGCGAACCTCGCCTATGACCTCCAGTTGCAGTCGAAGGGTCGTTTCATCCTCGGGCTCGGATCGCAGATCAAGCCGCACATCGAGAAGCGATTCAGCAGTTCATGGTCACGCCCGGCCGCCCGCATGCGCGAGATGGTGCTGGCGATCCGCGCGATCCTCGATCGCTGGCAGGCGGGAACGCCGCTGGATTTCCGCGGTGAGTTCTACACCCACACCCTGATGACGCCCTTCTTCGATCCCGGTCCGAACCCTCACGGTGTACCGAAGATCTTCCTGGCCGGATTCGGGCCGCGCATGACCGAGGTGGCGGGCGAAGTCGGGGACGGCTTCTTCCTGCATCCGTTCCACATCGATGAGTCGGTGCGCCAGATCACGCTGCCCGCGATCACGCGCGGACTCGCGAAGGCCAGGCGTTCCCGCGATCGGTTCGAGATCTCGACGCAGGTGATCCTCGCGATCGGCCGGACCGACGAGGCGCTCGAACGGGCGATCCAGGGAGCCCGCACGCAGATTGCCTTCTATGCCTCCACGCCTGCCTATCGCGGTGTACTCGACTGCATCGGACTCGGCGATCTGCAGGAAGAACTGAACCGGATGTCGAAGCAGGGTCGCTGGGCCGAGATGGCGACGCGTCTGCCGCAGGATCTCGTCGAGCGCGTGGCGATCATCGGTTCGCCGGACAAAGTCGCTGGGCGGATCCGCGAACGCTACGCGGATTTCACCGATCGGGTGAGCCTCGTGGCACCGTTTGCGCCCGACGCCGATTCACTCGCCGAAGTCGTCTCGTCGCTCGCCGCCGGCGGCTGAGAGCGGGCGATGCGGTTCGACCGACGCGCCACTCGCATGATTTCAGAAATGCACGACCTCGCCGCTCGCGCTCGAGCGATCGGCCGCGAATGCCATGCGATGGCTGATCAGGCTCTCCCTCGCGCTCGTCAGCGGATCCGCGTCGCCTCGCAATGCCGCCAGGAATCCGCCGAACAGTCGATGATCGCCACCCCCGTGCCCCGAACCGTCTCCGCGAAAACGCTGCTCCACGACGCGCCCGGTCTTGTGGTCGTGATGCTCGAGCCATTGCTCCAGAAGATGGAAGCGTCCGACCAGCGAGCCACGGGTCCCGTCGACACGGATCTCGCGTCCCTCGCGGTGGGAGTGTCCGTGCAGAGTGAAGTTCGCCAGGACGCCATTGGCGAACCGGATGTCGACGGTCTGGGCGGACGGCTGATCGTTATCCCCGACCGCGTAGACGCAGAGTCCGTATCGGCCGGTGCGCAGCGCGTGTTCGATGCCGGCGCGGGTCGTGTCGGCGGTGATCGTCGAGACGGGCCAGTCACGCCAGCGCGCCGCGTCGGCGACGAAGCGCCAGCGGCTGCGTGCCAGCCCGTCGCGCGCGGCGACGAGCCGTCGGAGGATCGCGCCCCGAATGCCGGCCCGCCGCGTCTTCGCCAGGTCGAGCCCGAGCGGACGCGCATCGAGATACATCGCGACGGCGTCGTACGGGCACTCGTCGCGCTGCGGGCAGCCGTCGATGCAGCGCTCCGGCGCGCCGGTCGGTCGATTGCGTGCGCACAGCTCCGTCGGACGCGCGAACGACTGCAGTAACTCGGGCTCCGCACCGGCCAGCCAGTGCAGCAGATCGAGGTCGTGGCACGACTTGGCGAGGATGAGCGGCGAGCTCTGTGCCGAATTCCGCCAGTGGCCCCGACAGTACGAATGGGCGTAGTGCCAGGTCGAGACATTCTCCGAATGCTGGATCGCGACGACGTCCCCGATCCGGCCCTCGTGGATCGAGCGGTGGATGGCCTCGAAGAGCGGTGCGTAGCGGAGCACGTGACAGACCTGCAGGATGCGGTCCGCGCGATCCGCGGCCTCGACGAGCATCGCGCACTCGTCCTCGCGGATCGCCATCGGCTTCTCGAGCAGCACGTGATAGCCGTGCTCGAGTGCGAGTCGCGCAGGCTCGAAGTGCAGGTCGTCCGGAGTGGCGATGATCGCGAAGTCGGCGATGCGGCCGGCTGCGAGGAGCGTGCGGTAGTCGGCGAAGCAGCGCTCCGGGCCGAGGCCGTGTCGATTCGCGAATGCTTCACGACGTGCGTCGCTCGGCTCGGCGACGGCGACGATCCGGGCTTCGTCCCGGTGCGCTTCGAGATACGGCACGTAGGCGCCCGCGCCTCGATTCCCCGCGCCGATCACGACTCCTTCGAGCATTCGATTCCTCTTTTCGCGCCAGCGGGCGCCGCCGGTGCCGCGCCCAACGCTCGATGCAGGATGGCGTGGATCGCGCGGCGTGCCGAGTCGGGTGGCTCGGAAGGGGGTCCGACTGCACGGGATGGGTCGGCCCGGGTCAGAGTCGCTTGTACATGCTGCGGTGCGGAATCCCGGCTTCTTCGAACGGGGCTCCCTCGGTCGTGTACCCGAGGACCTCGTAGAAGGGCACCGCGTTCGATTGGGCGTTCAGGCGGACTCCGTCCATTCGTCCAGCGCGCGCCCAGGTCTCGATCGCGGACATCAGCGCGCGTCCGACCCCGGATCCACGCATGTCCTTGCGGACGGCGACTCGCTCGGCCTTGACGTCGCGCTCGAGAACCCGCGCTCGGGCGGTTCCGACGATCTCGCCCCGCATGCGCGAGATCCAGTGGGCAGCGAGGGCGTCGTGCTCGTCTCGTTCGAGGTCACCGGGCACTCCCTGCTCGTCGATGAACACCGTCCGCCGGAGCGCGAAACACTCGGCCCACTCCGCCTCGAGGGCGAGGGTGATCTGCAAAGGTTCGTGTCGTCGCTTGATCGCTGGCAAGGGTCCTTCCGCCCGGCTCCTGGAAATGCCCGCCAGCATCGCGCGGTTCTCGGCTGTGGGCCACGCGGGGCGGGGGCGTGACGATTCGATCGTGCTGCCGGTCCGTCACGTCGGATCGAGGATGTCGGTAGCAGGAAGTCAGCCTATGTTGGCAAGGTCGGTCGGCGAGATCGGCAAGCGCCCTCGACCCCGCGACAAAGACGCGCGGCAGTCGGTCGCGGCACGGGGTGGTCCACCACGAGAGGCGGTGCGGCGTGTATCTCGGGATCGATCTCGGCACGTCGAGCGTCAAGGTCGTGCTCGTCGACGACGAGCAGCAGATCGTCGGGCAGGCCATCGAGGCCCTGAGTCTGCAGCGCCCGCAACCACTCTGGTCGGAGCAGGACCCGGACGAGTGGTTCCGGGCCACCGCCCAGGCACTCGACGCGCTGCATCGCAGCCACGCGACCGCGCTGTCCGGCGTTCGCGCGATCGGTCTGTCGGGTCAGATGCACGGCGCGACCCTGCTCGACGCTTCGGACCGGGTGCTGCGGCCTGCGCTGCTGTGGAACGATGGCCGGAGCGAGGCCGAGTGTCGCGCTCTCGAAGCAGCCGTGCCGCAGATCCGACGGATCACGGGCAATCTCGTGATGCCCGGATTCACCGCACCGAAGGTCGCCTGGGTGCGTGCCCATGAACCCGAGGTCTTCGCGCGCGTCGCGCGAGTGCTGTTGCCGAAGGACTATCTGAGATTGCGCTTGTCGGGCGAGTCCGTGTCCGAGATGAGCGACGCATCGGGAACGCTCTGGCTCGAGGTCGGTGCGCGGCGCTGGTCGGGCGAAGTGCTCGAGGCGACCGGTCTGGACGAGCGCGCGATGCCTGGCTTGATCGAGGGCAGCGAGCCGAGCGGCGTGTTGAAGCGGGATCTGGCCTCGCGCTGGGGCATTCCGACCGACGCGATGATTGCCGGCGGAGCCGGTGATCAGGCCGCCGGTGCGATCGGCGCGGGCATCGTCGACGCCGGTCAGGCGCTGCTGTCGCTGGGCACGTCGGGTGTCTTGTTCATCGCGGGCGACAGATTCCTTCCCGATCCGGAGAACGCCGTCCACGCTTTCTGCCACTGCCTGCCCGCGCGCTGGCATCAGATGTCGGTGATGCTGTCGGCGGCGGGCAGCCTCGCGTGGGTGACGAGGCTCGTCGGAGCGGAGAGCGAAGCCGCTCTGCTCGCGTCGGTGGCGCGGAAGTCCGGTGGCGTGCCACCGCCGATCTTCCTCCCCTATCTCTCGGGGGAGCGGACACCCCACAACGACCCGCACGCCAAGGGCGTGTTCTTCGGTCTGACGCTCGACCACGACAGTGCGGACCTCGCTCGCGCAGTCCTGGAAGGGGTGGCGTTCGCGCTGCGTGATGGGCAGTCTGCGCTGCTCGCTGCAGGCGCGACGATCCGCGATGTCACCGTCGTCGGCGGCGGGGCGCGCAGTCAGACCTGGGCGCGCATTCTCGCCGCCGCGCTCGAACGCCCGCTCTGCTACGCGGCGGAGGCCGAGGTCGGTCCGGCCTTCGGGGCCGCGCGGCTGGCTCGCCTGGCGTACACGCGCGAGCAGCCCGAAGAGGTCTGCATTCCACCGCGCATGTCCGCGGTGGTCGAGCCCGACAGCGCGCTCGTCGCCGAACTCGCGGACCGCTACGCACGTTTCCGGGTGCTGTACCGCAACCTCGCACCGATCTTCCGTTGAGGCGCTTCGGCCTTCGAGCGCACTAGACTCCGGCCGCCCGGAAGGGCGAGGAGGATGGGCATGGCGCGCGCCGAGGTGCTGGACCGGTTGTTCGACGTGATCGAGTCCCGTCGAAGGGAGAGACCGGCCGGCAGCTATGTCGTACAGCTCCTGGACGGCGGAGTTCCTGCGATCGCCGCCAAGCTGCGCGAAGAGGCCGAGGAGGTGATCGAGGCGGTGGCCGCCCAGGACGCGCCGCAGATCGCGCGCGAGGTCGCGGACCTGATCTTCCACACCTGGGTTCTGATGGCCCACCGCGACGTGCATCCGGACCAGGTGTTCTCGGTGCTCGAGGCTCGCTTCGGAATCGGCGGATTGGTCGAGAAGGCCGCGCGGAGCATCCGCGATGCGGACTGAATCCGGCGCGGGAAGGCTGCGGGTCGCCGTGCCGTCCAAGGGTCGGCTGCAGGAGAACGCGATCGAACTGCTGCGCGGCGCCGGATTGCGCTTCCGGGTCTCCGGACGAAGACTCTTCGCCGAATGTGCGGACAGCGGGATCCGCATCATCTTCTGCAATACAGGCGACATCCCGGTGCTGGTCGCCGAGGGAGTCGTCGACCTCGGCATCACGGGCAGCGATCAGGTGCTCGAGAAGGCGGTCATCGTGGAGACCCACCGTCGCCTGGGATTCGGCCGCTGCCATCTCGCCGTGGCGGTGCACAAGGATGCCCCGTATGCGAGCGCCCAGGATCTGGCGGGCAAGGTCGTGGGCGCCAAGTTCGTGAATCTGGCGCGCGGCTGGTTCGAGCGTCACGCGGTCGCCGGCGTGCACATACTCGAACTACAGGGCGCGGTCGAAGTCATGGTGTTGCTCGGGCTGGTCGACGCGGTCGTCGAGATCGTCGAGACCGGCAGCAGTCTGGTCGAGAACGACCTGGTCGAACTCGATCGGGTGCTCGATGCCGAGGCGGTGTTGATCGGCAACCTCCGGCCGCGGGATCCGGAGGCCTGCGAGCGTCTGCTGCGCCGGGTCGATGGGGTGCTGGCGGCTTCGCGCTACTCGCTGCTCGAATACAACTGCCCGCGCGCCCGGATCGAACAGGCGGTTCGCATCACGCCCGGCTTTTCCTCGCCGACCGTCCAACCCTTGAGCGATCCCGGTTGGCTGGCCGTCAAGGTGATGGTCGAGAAGGACTCCGTGCATGCGGTCGTCGATGCCCTGCAGGCGATCGGCTGCGTGGCGATCCTGGAGATGGATCTGCGCCACGCCCGGCTCTGAGCTGCAACACACGCGCAGGCCGATCCCGGATCCGTTCGGATCTGTTCGAGGAACGTGCGGGGCGCAGCCCGTTCGGGCCGAGCCAGCGGATCGGGCTTCGGGGTTGTTTCTCCGCGGCCTTCACTCAGGCCCGCGTCTCAGCCTGCCGATCGGCTCCGGAGTCGACCGCGATGCAGCGGGTCGGGAGGGTCGGACATGCTCGGGCGTCGCCTGCGAACGGTCATCCTCGTGGGCTCGCTGTGTCTGATGTCGACCGACCCGCGGGCGGGGACCGTCGAGCCGGCCAGCCCGGGCGTCGGGTCCTCGGTCGTCCAGATCGACGTGGAGTTCCGCGGAGGTGGGCGCCTCGAGAGCGCGCGCGTCTGGGTCTCGGACCGACGCATCCGGATCGAGCAGCAGACGGCGGCGCTGCGCCGCGGGAACCACGTACTCATCTATCGTGGCGATCAGGATCGCTTCTTCAGCCTCGATCCGCGCTCACGCGCCTATGTCGAGATCGATCGCGAGTTGATCGCCGCGGCCGGGTTGCAGACGAAGGCAGCCCGGCGAGAGGTCGACGGCCAGCTCGGACGTCTGCCGAGCGTCCAACATGCTGCCCTCGAGCGCCTGTTCGGCCTGCGCGATAACGGCGACGAACAAGCCCGATCCCCGGTGCGGATCCGCGAAGCCGAGGGGACGGATCGACTCGGTGAGTTCACGTGCCGCAAGCGCGAGCTCGTCCGCGATGATGTGAGGCTGGCGGAACTGTGCGTGACGGACTGGGCGACGGTCGGGATCGGGCCCGCGGACCTCGAAGTGTTCCGACAGCTCGCGAACTTCCAGCGCGAGCTGATGGGCGCTCGGGACCTCACGCCACTCGAACTCGTCCCCAACCAGCCCCTCGATCTGCTGGTCCAGTTCGATGGATTCCCGCTCTATCTGCGCGGCGTGAACGGTTCGCCGCTGAAGGGCGACATCCGCGTGACGGGTCTGCAACGGATCGCCGCGACCGGCGACCTGTTCGACATCCCGGCCGACTATGCGGCGCGCAGTGCGTACTCGGTGTTCTTCGAGATGGCCGAGCAACCGGCGGCGCCCGCTCCGCGCTGACGGCCGGGATCGAGCTCGCTTTGGCGGGGATCCGACGGGCCGTCTAGGATTGGCCGCGCGCGCTCGACTGGAGTCGGCCGACAGCCCGACGCGATCGCGCTCGATCATCCACGACGTTCGAGGAGCCACGCGATGCGATCCGTTTCCGCCCAGCACCGAATCGACCCCATGGACCACCCGGTCCGCGCCCGCGTCCCTCGCACCGGGTCCATGCTCGTGGGTCTGCTGCCGAGCCTGCTCTGCCTGGCCGTGATCCTCGGGACGGGCGCAGAGGCCGGCGCGCAGGCACAGCCCCAGGCGAAGCCCCCGGCGCAACCGGGCAGCATGCCGTCGCCCGAGGCCATGAAGGCGATGGTCGACGCGCAGCTCGATCAGATGCCGTCCGGTGAGGAAGGGGTGTCGATGATCATGGGCGAGCTCACACAGAAGCTCACGCTGACCCCCGATCAGCAGACGAAGATCAAGCCGATCATCGGCACCACCGTTTCGTCGATGGAGAAGGTCCGCGATCGCTACAAGGCGGGTGAGATCAGCGCGATGGCGGTCGGCATGCAGCTGCAGATGGCCGGCCAGAAGGCGGCGACGCAGGTCGAACCCCTGCTCACTCCCGAACAGTCCGCCACCTACGCGGCAATGCGTCAGGCGCAGCGGCGCGAAATGATGAAGGCGATGCAGCAGGGAGCGGGGGCAGCGAAGTCTCCCGCGCCCGGTGCGGCTCAGTGATCCGGCTCGGTTGAACGGGTGCCACTTTCCTCGTCGGGCCAGTCGGGGACGGGGATCCGGATCACCCGCGGCACGTAGATGTCCATGTCGCTCTCGAGTCGGGAGAGGGGTTCCAAATCGCCCTCGCCGGGCAGCCAGGTCGTGTTGCACACGTAGGTGATGAGGAGTTCGCCCGGCCTCGCGAAAGCGGGATGCTCCTTCGCCGCGTAGCAGATCGTCCCGCCAGCAGGATCGCTGGACTCGGGCATCCGATAGACCGGCAGACGCTCCGACCAGGGCCCGGTCGCAATCGCCGCACGTCGCGCATAGATGACGTTCGAACGCTCGGCCGGCGCCTGGCCGTGTCCGTCGGTCTGCACCGGGGAGCCGTAGATGGCGAGCAGGTCCGGGGCGACGGAGTCATCGCCGTGCGCTTCGACGCTCATCTCGGTGGCGTTGTCGGCCATCAGGATTTCGGCCTGGTCCGGCAGGAGCCCGGGTCGCCATTCGCCGTCGCGAGTCCAGGTCTCGAGCCAGGGCTCGAGGTCGTCGACCTCGCGATCGAGGGCCTCGAGGGGCAGGCGCGCGAGAAATCGCGGCTGATGGCCGTCGTGGATCGAGGCGAAGCTGAACAGCAGCACGTGACTGCCTTCGATCCGCATCGCCGCACCCGGGAAGGCTTCGCGTGATCGCGAGAGTTTCATGATCCGAGGTCGCCAGGTCGCGGGCGGTGCGCCCGGGTCATCGATCCTCGCGAGCACCATGCCGGTGAGTTCGAACGGCATTCCGAGGGTCCCGACTGGCGGTGCGGCGGCGACCTCGAGCAAGCCCACATAGAGTGCGCCGCCGTGGACGAACCCGTCGAACGGCCAGTACCACGATCGATTCGCATCGGGCCGCTCGAAGAAGGCATACGGACGCCCCGTCTTCTTCTTGCGCCAGACGAAATCCAGCTCGAAGACATCGTCGCGGCACGACGACAGCGCGATCGAGTTGTGGATGAACGCGGCGCCCGCCCGATCGGGGCGCGGTGGGTTCGCCGGATCGGTGACGAAGCTGTCGCCGAACAGCCAGACGGTGCGACGCTCGCCGGCGAACCGATCGGGCAGCGCGACCGCGAAGACGCCATCGCCACCGCGCCAGCCGGCGTGGGTATCGAAGCGAGGCGTGCAGGGCGCGTGAGTGGTTCGCCGAGCGAGCGCGCCACATCCCGTACAGGCCACCAGAACGAGCAGGCTGGCGACGCGGATCGAGTGGGCGATCGCACCGGAAGCGGGCCGGTACGAAGAGCGCGGAAGAGCAGATCGAATCGTCACCGCGATCAGCCCGGGTCTCCCTCGGAGCCGGGTTTGTGTCGGATGAGTCCGCGATACGCCTGCAGCGCACCTCGCCCTTCGTGGACCGCGCCATATACCTCGCGGGCGATCGGCATCTCGATCCCGTAGCGCTCGGCGAGTTGCATCACGACGCGACAGGTCTTCACGCCCTCGGCCACCATGTGCATCTCGTCGATGATCTCCGCGATCTTCCGCCCGCGACCGAGCTGTTCTCCGACGTGCCGGTTGCGGCTCTGGCGACTGACGCACGTCGCGATCAGGTCGCCCATCCCGGCAAGGCCGGACAAGGTCTGCGCTTCGGCCCCCATCGCGACACCGAGACGGGTCAGCTCGGCGAGCCCGCGCGTGATGACGGCCGAGCGCGTGTTGTCGCCCACGCCGACTCCGTCACCCATGCCCGCTGCGATCGCGATGACGTTCTTCAGTGCTCCACCGACCTCGCAGCCGATCACGTCGCGATTCGTGTAGACCCGGAACATCGCGGTGCGGAACACGTCCTGGATCCGCGCGGCGATCTGCTGGTCATCCATTGCGATCACGCTGGCGGCTGCTTCGCCGGCCATGATCTCGCGAGCGAGATTCGGGCCGGTGAGTACACCGGCCGGGTGTCCCGGCAGGATGGATTGGATGATCTCGGTCATGCGCAGCAGGCTGCCCTCTTCGAGACCCTTGGCGAGGCTGATCACCGGCACCCAGGCGCGAATCGAGTGGGCGACCTTTTCGAGGACCGGCCTGAACCCGTGGGAGGGCACGCCCATCACGACGACGTCGGCGTCCCGCACGGCGTCGGCGACGTCTGCAGTCGCGCGCAGATCCGCGGGCAGTTGTGCATCGGGCAGGTAGCGCGGGTTGACGTGCTCGCGATTGATCACGTCGGCGAGTTCTGCACTGCGTGACCAGAGTGTCGTCGGCGCGTTCTGACTGGCGAGCGACGCGACCGTGGTGCCCCAGGATCCCGCACCGAGCACCGCCACTCTCAATTTCATCGCGACTCTCCTCATTCTCGTGGTCGGGTCGGGCGAGCGCTCGACAAGCATCGGCCAGTGTAACGCGACGTGCCGTCCCTTCGACGATGCACGACGATCGACCGACCGATCGGATCCGGCCGAAGCGGTGTGAGGTTCGCGCGCGCCGCCACGCGAACATCGGATCGACGGCGATCACCTGCCCGGCATCGGAGATCCGTCCGCAAGCGTCAATCGAACTGATCCTGGATCTGCTCGAGGGTCAGTCCGCGCGTCTCCGGCGCGAAGATCATCACCAGGACCGCGCCGGCGATCGGACCGATCGCCACGATCGCGATCGCGGGCGGGATTCCGCCGAGCGGTCCGATCAGCAATCCGATCGCGATCGGGGTCAGCACCTCGGTCGCACGCCCGAGGAAGTTCGTCGTCCAGCCATAGCCGGTTGCGCGGATCTCGGTCGGAAACAGTTCGGACGCATAGACGTGGGTGGACGTCATGGCCGCAGCGAACGAGAAGACCGTCGCGATCATGAACACGTACTGGCCCGGCAGGCTGGTCACGTGATAGAGGAGGTAGATCGAGATTCCGGCGGCGACGTAGAAACTGGAGCAGGTCAGCTTGCGACCGACGCGGTCGATCAGATACCCGGCCACGAAGTGCCCGGCCACACCCCCGCCGTAGCCCCAGAACACCACGCTCCCGACTTCGGCGGTCGAGAGGCCCAGATCCTCGCGGGCAAAGATCACCCAGTAGACGACGGAGGGTGCGGTGACGAGGTGGACGCAGTTCCAGAGCAGGCTCACGATCGCGGTACGACGGCGATAGCGGGCGGTCCACGGGGTGACGGCGTTGCGCCAATGATCGGCCCAGGTCGGGCGAGCGCCTTCGCTGCCACGCTTTGCTTGATCGCTCGCCTCGAACCGTCGTGTTTCGCGCATCGTGAAACGCAGGCCGATGATCAGGATCAGCGGCAACGCGCCGAGCACGTACAGGGCACGCCAGCTCTCGTGACTCGGCGTGCGGCCGAGCAGTCGCTCGCCGAACCCGACCATCGCGCTGCCGAGGTCATGCAACCAATTGCCTTCGGCACCCTCCGGCAGCAGCACGAAGGGCTGGACCTTCGCCATGACCATCACGCCCGCGGTGGCGAGACTCGTGAGGATCGCGATGGCCCGGCCGCGCAGTCGGGACGGATACTCCTCACCGATCATGATGATCGCGAGCGCGTATTCGGCGGTGAGGAAGAGGCGGGCGAAGAACTGCGCGACCACGAACTCGCCGGTGGTCGTCGCGAACGCGGTGAGCCCGTTCGCGAGCGTGAAGCCGAGCACCGTCACCATCATCACGCCGCGTCGTCCGAAGTGATCGGCGGAGAGCAGGAATGCGAACGACGCGATGACGCCGAGCCGTGTCAGGCCGGCGATCAGTCCCCAGCTCTCGCGGGTGATGCCGAACGACGCACGGACTTCGGGCGCCGCGAAACCGAACATCGCCGAGTCGAAGCCATCGAACAGGGTCGCCGAGGACAGCAGGGCGAACAGCCCGACGAGGTAGGGGGTGACGCGATCCACCTCGAGGGCCGACTGGCTCTTCACGGCGGGGACCCTAGCTCGGGTCCCGCGCGTCACGGTTGCTTCGGGAGATCGATGCTTCCGGTCGCGTGCCAGATCCCGAGTACCGGATTCCCGGATCGCGCGGGAACCCGGTCGATCGATCCCCGGCCAGGGGCCTGCCCGATGGATCCGCCGAGGCCGGGTAGACTGCGGGACGAGACCCATGACGGCATCCGCCTCCATCCGACTGCTGCGCGACTACGTGGCGATTCCCTCCGTCAACCCGATGGGGCGAGCGGACATCCCCGAAGAGATCGCGGGCGAGACGCGACTCGCGGATCACATCCGCGGACAGCTTCGAGCGGTCGGGGTCGACGCCGAACTGGTCGGCGGGGGCGCCCGGCAGAGCGTCGTTGCGGACGTCCGGTGCGGGAATCCACAGGCCGAGACGGTGCTTGTGGCCTCGCATCTCGACACCGTTCCGGTGGACGGCATGGAGATCGCGCCGTTCGATCCGGTGATCGAGTCGGGCAGGCTCACGGGGCGCGGAAGTTGCGACACGAAGGCGGGCATGGCCGCGCTGATTGCCGCCCTCGAGCCGGTGCTGTCACGCGGTGTGTTGCGCCGGAACCTGATCCTCGTGGGCGAATCCGATGAAGAGCTGAGCAGCCTCGGCGTGTACGACGTGCTGCGTGCGCTCGGGGGGCGCCGTCCGGACTGGGTTCTCGCCACCGAGCCCACGGAACTGCGCGTCGTCCACCGGCACAAGGGCGTGGTACACGCGCGGATCGTCGCCAGCGGCCGGGCGTGTCACGCTTCGGATCCCGGCCAGGGATCCAACGCGATCGTCGCGCTCGCGCGGGCAGCCGTCGCCCTCGACGCGCTCGCGGACCGACTGGCGGAGAGGCCGGCTTCGGAGCTCGGTCCCGCGACTCTGTCGATCGGTCGGTTCCACGGCGGTTTCGCCCCGAACATCGTGCCCGACTGCGCCGAGTTGATCGCCGACCGACGCGTCCTGCCGGGCGAGACCCTCGCGGATGTCGAACGCGAACTCGTCGCGGCGATCCGCTCGGCGGGGGTGGCAACTCAAGTCAGCCTGGCGTCGTGCCGGCTCGAGAAGCCCGCTCTCGGGACTTCGCCCGATCATCGTTCCGTGCAGACGTGTCTTGCGAGTCTTCGCGGCCTCGGACTGCCGGCTTCGCCGGGAACCGTCGCGTTCGGGACGGACGCCGGAGTGTTCCAGAGCGAGGCGGGCATCGCCGGTGTCGTGATGGGCCCTGGATCGATCCAGCGAGCCCACACGGCGCGCGAGTATGTGGAAATCGATCAGGTCGAATCGATGACCCGATTCTTCACCGCGCTCCTGACGTCGATCTGACCCGGGGCGCCGCCGCCAACTGTACGCGTAGCCTCAAGACGGCTCGCCGGGCCGCCGATCTCCCACGGGGCCCCGTCTGACACCGGGCCGTTCACCCGGGAGGCGACATGGGGCGATCCACGGTCCTGCTGGCGGTCGGACTGCTCGCCTCGGCGGCGCTCGGATGCTCGGCCTACGGCCGATTCTCCGAGCAGATCGACGAGATCCGTACACCCGTGACCGCCGAGTGGACCGCGCGCGAAACCCGGGTCAGCGAGGACGAGTACGCGCAGAGCGCGACGTTGCGGGGACCCGACATCAAGCAGCGGATCGACGACAGCGGCTCGTACTACCGGACTCATCTACGCGCGAGCGTGGCCAAGAACGGAGCCGCGACCTTCCAGATCTACGTGGCTACGCACCTCGAGGGATATTTCCGCAACCTGAACGTGGCCCACGACCAGGATCGGATCGGGTTCGGGGTCCACAAGGTCTCGCGCAAGAAGCGCTGCGACGACGACGGATGCGTGTACTACGAACACATCGTGATGCCCGCCACACGGGTGTACCTCGAGACACGCGCGCGTGATTCGGTCCGACTGTCGATCGAAGGACCGGGTGGCGACATCCAGGTGGTGGTCCCCGGTCTGTATGTCAGCGGATTTCTCGATCGGCTGGCACGCGTCGAAGCCGCCTGGAAGTCCAGACCCGAAAATCGCATGGCTGGCGCGCGCGCGTCGCACTGCGATGCGAGGTTCGGGGCGAATCCGGCGGCACTCCAGTTCTGTCGCGTACACGCCCGCGAATCCTACGACCGGCTCTCTCCCGCGCGCGCCCGCGCCGCGAGCGACTCGTTCACCCGCGAAGCGATGCGACTCGACTCGTGCACGCGTCGACACAACGGTCAGTACGGCGTCGATTGGATGATGGTCGAACACTGCTTCCGGAAGGCCGGGGACGAAAGCCTCCCCGCTGCGCCGCGATGACCCGCTGCCGTGGGACCGGCGGATCTCGGCGGCTCGGCGCCCGCGTCGCGACGATGATTCTCGTCGCCGCGAGCCTCGCAGCCTGCCAGTCGGATCGAACGCCCGGGCTGCTCGAGCAGGGCGATGCGGCGTGGTCGGCCGGTGACTACCAGGAAGCCGACAATCTGTACGCGCGCGCGCTGGAACAGGATCCGTCGTCGCGCGCCGCGTGGCTCGGTCGCGCGCGCGCGGCCGTCGCGCTGCGGGATCCCGAGCGCGCTCTCGGGTTCCACGGAACGCTCGCGGGGATCGATCGCACGTACTGGCGGGCGGAGGCCCGCGACGAGTACTCGCTGGCGCTGATGGAAGCCGCGCGCAAACGCCTCGAAGCGGGTCGGCCCGATGCCGCGGTCGCGGCGCTCCGCGCGCTGCGACGGCTCGATCCCGACCGCGCCGGATCGACGGAACTGTTCGCGCAGGCACTGACCGACTGGGCGTCCGAGCGGGCGATGCGGGGCGATCGCGAAGCGGCGCTCGAGCTGTACCGGGAGGCGATCTCTATCGACGCGCGCGGAGTGGCTGCATACGTGGGGGCCGCCGAGATCCTGATCGGCAGCGGACGCAAACAGGAGGCGATGACGTTGCTCGAAGTCGCACGTCAGACGGATCCGGCCGACAACCGGGTGCGCGCGCTCACGATCGAAGCGCTGGGACTCAACTGAGGAAACATGCTGGAAGGTCAGGTCCACCCGGATTTCTGGTCCGTTGCGCGTCAACTCCGTCGCCTGATCCCGCGCCACGGCCGCGGCGGAGCGGCGGTCTGCATCTACCACCGGGGCGAATGCGTCGCCGATCTGTGGGGCGGGTCGCGCGATGCTGCGGGCAGCCCGTGGATGTCGGACACCGTGGCGCTCTGCTACTCGACCACCAAAGGTGTGCTGGCGACCCTCGCCCACACGCTGGTCGATCGCGGTGTGCTGTCGTACGACGCTCCCGTGGCCCACTACTGGCCCGGCTTCGCGCGTCGGGGCAAGTGCGGGATCACGGTCCGTCAGCTTCTGTGCCACGAAGCGGGACTCTTCCGCATCTCGCATCTGATCGACCACGCGAGTCGGATGTTCGACTGGGACCACATGGTGTCGGTGCTCGAGGACGCCGAACCCGCGCACGCACCGGGCGCCGCGCACGGCTACCACGGGCTGACCTTCGGCTGGCTGGTCGGTGAACTGCTTCAACGCGCCAGCGGGATCGGACTGCGCGAGTTGCTCGAGCAGCAGATCAGCGCGCCGCTGGCCCTCGATGGGCTGTTCATCGGACTGCCCGAATCGGCGGATTCGCGTCGGGCCGAACTGCTGCAGGGGAAGATGGCCGTGGATCCGCAGGGTCGGTCCCGGGCGCGGCGTCGCACCCGGCTGATCGGGCGCGGGCTTCGGGCGACGGGCGTGCCGATCGATCTCAGTGAACTCGAGGCGGCACTGATGCCGGTCGGTATCGAGGATCTCGATTTCAACTCCCCCGAGATGTCGCGGGCCGTCGTGCCGGCCGTCAACGGCATGTTCACGGCGCGCTCGCTGGCTCGCGTCTATGCCGCGCTCGCGGGGGGCGGTGAGCTCGAGGGCGTGCGACTGCTCTCGGAGCCGACGCTCTCCGAGGCCACACGCATCCACAATCAAGGCCTCGGCCGCGTCGTGCCGTTCCCGATGAACTGGCGCCTCGGCTACCACCGCGTTCCGGCGCTGCGCGTCAAAGCGTCCCGGGCATTCGGGCACTTCGGGATCGGCGGTTCGGGGGCCTTCGCCGACCCGGATCGCGACCTCGCCGTGGCACTGGTGCTGAACAGCGGGATCGGGACACCCTTTGGCGACACCCGCATCCTGCGCATCGCGTCGGCGGCCCTTCGGTCCGCCGACGCGCGCCTCGACCCGTCTTCGGCCATGACCGCCGCAGATCTTGCGATCGGGGATGCGGGTGCCGACGAGCTGGAGAATCCGGGGATCGGGATACCCGACTAGTCGCCGACCTGGACGCGCACCGGGATCCAGCGATCGAGCACGGGCTCCAGACGATCGTTGGCCCGCCAATCGTCGAGCACGGCATCGAGTTCGCGTTTCAGCGCGTCGTTGTCCGGTGCGACCGCCCAGGCGAGGGTCTCGTCGGTGAGGGGGCGGAACAGTCCGACCAGGTCCTGGGCCTCGGGGTCCATCGCGATGCGCCAGATCGTCGGCGCATCATGGATGAAGAAATCGATGCGCCCGGCCCGCAGGCTGCGGATCCCCGCTGCGACGTCGTCGAATGCGTATGACGCAGTGGCGGCGAGTTCGCCCCGGGCGAGGTCTTCGCCGGTCGTGCCGTTCACATAGCCGACGCGGCTGCTGCGTCGGCGGATCGCGCCGGGGGGGCCGAAGCGCGCGACCTCCGAGCTGCGGATCAGTGCGAGTTGGCCGACGCGCAGGTAGGGCTCGGTGAAGAGCACCCGTGCGGCGCGGTCCGGCGTGACCGACATGCCCGACATGATCACGTCGATCTCGCCGCGGATGAGACCTGGGATCAGCTCCGACCATTCGAGTTCGACGAACTCGGGCCTTCGGCCGAGGCTCGCCGCGGCCATGCGGCCGAGTTCGATCTCGACGCCGGTGAGTTCGTCTCCGTCGCGGTACACGATCGGCGGATAGTCGGGCGTGACGCCGATCCGCAGATCCGGGCGGCCTGCAGTTCCGGAGGAAGTGCAGCTCGCCAGACCCAGGGCCGCGCCGAGCATCGCCGCGCAGGACGCCAACCGCCGGACGTCGCGAACTCGCCGCTGCATCGAGCCCCCCGATCCGGATCGCGCAGACGGATAGAACAATCCTCCGATTCGCGACAGCGCTTTTCGGCGGGGTGGTGACCGGTGTGCCACCGCTAGTCTCCCGCCGGATCGGATCCGATCGCGAGGAGGATGGATGACCGCCCGACTGCCGTATCGCGACGCCAGCCTGTCGGCCGCCGCGCGCACCGCCGATCTCGTGCCGCGCATGACGCTACGCGAAAAGGTCGCCCAGCTCGGTGCCGTCTGGGCGGCCTCGATTCTCGAACACGACCACTTCGATCCAGTGAAAGCTCGTCCGCACCTCCAGCACGGCACCGGGCAGGTGACGCGGATCGGTGCTTCGACGGTGCTGCGCCCCGCGCAGTCGGCGGCGGTCTGGAACGGCGTCCAGCGGTACCTGCGCGAGGAAACCCGCCTCGGAATTCCCGCGATCCTCCACGAGGAAAGCTGCGCCGGGTTTCTCGCGCGCGATGCGACGCAGTTCCCCCAGGCGATCGGGCTCGCCAGCAGCTGGGATCCGGACATGATCCAGCAGATCGGCGAAGTGATCCGCGAGCAGATGCTCGCCGTCGGCGCGCGCCAGACCCTGGCCCCGGTGCTCGACGTGGCGCGCGATCCGCGTTGGGGCCGCGTCGAGGAGACGTTCGGCGAGGATCCGTATCTGGTGTCGCGGATGGGTGTCGCCTACGTGCGCGGCGTGCAGAGCGCGTCGCTCGCCACCGGTGTCATCGCGACCGCGAAGCATTTCATGGGCTACGGGGCCGGCGAGGGCGGGCTCAACTGGGCGCCCTCGCTGCTGCCGCGTCGCGAATTGCTGGAGCGCTTCCTGCCGCCGTTCGCCGCGGCGATCCGCGAGGCCGGGCTCGCCTCGGTGATGAACGGCTATCAGGAGATCGACGGGATTCCGTGCGGCGCCTCGAAGTGGCTGCTCGACGACCTGCTGCGAGGTCGACTCGGCTTCGACGGCGTTGTCGTCGCCGACTACTTCACGGTGGTGTGTCTGCAGAGCTATCACCGCATCGTGGCCGACAAGTCCGGGGCGGCAGCGCGCAGTCTGTCGGCTGGACTCGACGTCGAACTGCCCACCGTCGATTGCTATGGCGAACCGTTGATGCAGGCGATCGCTCGCGGCGAGGTCGACGAGGCGCTGGTCGATCGCTCGGTCGGTCGAGTGCTGCGCCAGAAGTTCGCGCTCGGCCTGTTCGAGAATCCCTTCGTCGACGAAACCACGGCGGCCGCGGTCTTCGACACGCCGGCCCAGCGCGCGCTGGCGCGACGGGCGGCGCAGCGCTCGATCGTGTTGCTGCGCAACGAGGACGATCTGCTGCCGCTCGCGCCCGGGATCCGGAGCCTCGCGGTGATCGGTCCGAGCGCCGACAGCCTGAGGCTGTTGCAGGGTGACTACTCGTATCCCGCGCACATCGAGATCGTGTTCGGTCCGGTCGTCGAGCCAGGCGATCCAGTGGAGGTCGCGGACGAGAAAAGATCCCTGCTGCTGCCGGGCCAGGCCGGCGCCGCGCAGAACCTGCTCGATTGCTTTCCGCCGACCATCAGCGTACTGCAGGGAATCCGCGCGGCGGTCTCGGCGCAGACCCGGGTCGAGGTGGTTCCGTTTTCCTCAAGGACGCTGGTCGTCAATACTTTTTTGGGCGTTTGAGGAAGTTGTAGTTCAGCGATTGATTCATTTCCCGATACGTTGTACCATTGAATAATCCACGCATTATCCTCCTCCGCTTTTTTGATTGAGGTCAAGATAAGGCTGGATGGTTGTAACTGAACAAATGACTGCGCGGACGGAAGTTTATGTTTATCCTTACCGGAACTCTCTTTAATCATTG
>JANOFF010000139.1:0-26804 GCA_031413515.1 bacterium | reverse complement strand
GTCTGGTCTCGATCGAGATGCTGAGCGGCGGCGCGTTGTCGAAGATGAAGCTCAGGAATGTGTGTCCCACGGGTCCTTCCGCCCAGAAGGACAAGTAGAAATCCAGCGCCGTCAGATGCGAGATCGAGACCTCGCGCTCCTCGTATCGCTCCGTGAAATCATTGCGCGAGCGAAACTCGAAGTTCCGCACTCCGGTGATGCGAACGCGGTCGCCGTCGATGAAGGCCCGCGGCATCACGCCCACCTCCGGCCGCCACGGACGATCGTGCGAAGGCAGGATGAAGCTCCACCAGATGCAGACGCCGAGATACACGGCCGCGAATACCCGACCCATGCGTGGTCTGCGCGTCAGCCAGAGCGCCCAGATGCCGAACGCCAGAAAGGCCACCGCCAGCAGCGACCGCACCCACTCCCACGGCAGATTCGAGAAGCGGATGGCCAGAGTCGCCCACGCGAGCAGCACGACTCGGAACAAGAACCCGAGCGCGCTGCAGAGCCAGCCGAGAGGCCTGGACAGCCAGACGGGCAGAGCGCGGGTGAATCGTGATTCGCTGGGAGTCATGGTCGAAGGAACCACGCGGTGGGCGGCGCCTGCGCGCGCCTCAATCCTCTTCGGTCGGTGGCGCGCAGGTCGGGGCTCGGTCGCACGTCGGATGCTCGCAGGGTTCGGGGGAGCACGGCTCTGCCGTCGCCTCCGACGCGGACGGTGTCATCTCCTCCGGCGCCGGCGGCTTCTCTTCGGCCTCATCCTTCTTCTTCTTCTTGTCGTTCCGATAGACCGTCCATTCACCGTCGGAGCCGGTGAAGAGACCGTCGGTCGGCGCGAGTTCCCGGCGGTTGTAGCTGACCGGCTTCTCGGCGGGTTGCGGCGCGGAGCCCGCGCAACCGACGAGCCCCGCAGCGAGCGCGGTCATCAGGGCGAGGCCGCGCATCAGAATCGCACCAGCGCACCCAGGGTGCCGACGAAGATGTCATTGAAACTCGGACCCACGCCGCGATCGACCCCATACCAGCGGAACTGCGCGTAGGTCTGGAGGCCGAAGCGATCCACACTCTGGACCGCCGCGATGCCGACCGACTGGCCCTGGTCGCCCGCGGCGCTCACGTTCTCCGTCCAGGTGTAGTCGACGCCGAAGCCGGTATCCCCGACCTTCAACAGCCGCGTATCCCAGCCGAGCTTGGCGTAGACGTTGTACGGCGTAGCAACGATGTCGGCGTCGTCGAACCCGCTCGCGACCGTCAGGCTGACTCCGCTGGCGTCGTGCAGGGTCGACCACGAGCCTGCGAATCGCAGACCGACACCGGGTGCATTGGGATCGGTGATCGACACGGTGCCGAGCATCGTGAATCCCCCGAGCTGCTTGGCCGTCCAGTGGTCGTAGTCGCCGCCGAACGTGATCGCGCCGCTGTATTGCTGGTCGGCGCTCACCGACGCGGAGATCTGGAATGGACCGACCATCGGGGTGTCGTAGCGGATGCGGCTGTCACGAGTGCCGTCGAAGTTGAAGAACGCAGCGCCCACCGTCACTCCGCTGAGCACGGTGGCCCCGGTGACAGGGCTGGTGTTGGTGAACTGCAATCCCCCGGCGATGAACGAGACGCCCGACATCATGATCGGACCGCCGACGAGAGTCAGGTCGAACGCCGCGGCGTTGTTGGAGGCCGTCGATCCGAGGCCGAGCATCACGCGACCGAAGCGATCGTCGCGGGCCCACACCTCGGCGCGGCGCACGCTGATGAAATCGGCGGTGACCTGGCTGTTCTGGCTGACGTCGAACGAGTTGTTGGGACTCAGGCCGACCTCCAACGTCGTGCCGAGTTGCAGGCCCTGTTCGAAGACTCCGACGCCGGCGAAGCGGATTCGGCTGGCCGACACGTCGTTGTCGACGAAGTACAGCTTGGTGCTCCCCATCCCGTCCCCGGCCAGGTTCATCGCCGGGTTGACCTGGCCCGCGATGTCCATCCGGATGATCGGGTTCGGATAATCGGTCAGCGTCAGCTGGCCGTCTTCTCGCTCGTACTCGGGGTGTTGCACGGGCGGCGGAACCTGGGTGCGCAGGTCGTCCACCTGCTGGCGCAGCTCCTCGATCTCGCGCTCCTGGCGATCGAGGCGCTCGGCGGTCGTGTCGACCGGATCCTCCGCCATGGCGGGTCCAGCGATCAGCATCAGCGCGAGTCCGAACGTGCGGCCGAGATGCACTGCAGCGCGAGTCCTTCGCATGAGTCCTACTCCCTGTCTGTTTGTTGGTCGGCGGATTCGCGGACTCCGGGACCCTGTTGTACCGGTCAGCTCTCGTCCGCGGTCTGCCCTGCAACGCCAGTCGGAACCTGCACGATCTTGAATCCCAGGTAGCCGTACAGCACCGTCAGCAGCGGGCTCGCGATGTTGAAGAAGCAGAACGGCAGGTACAACATCGTGGGGATCCCGAGCACCGCGGACATGTAGGCCCCGCAGGAGTTCCACGGGACCAGCGGCGACGTCACGGTACCCGCGTCCGCCGCCACTCGCGACAGGTTCTGCGGGGCGAGGCCGCGTTTCTCGAACTCCGACTTGAACAGTCGCACCGGCAGTACCAGCGCGATGTATTGATCGGCCGCGACGATGTTCAGCCCGACGGCCGTGCCCGCCGTCGTGGCGAACAGACGACCCTGGGTATCGGCCCGCGCGATGACCGGGTCGATCAACTTGGGCAGCAGCCCGAACTCTTCGAGCAGCGTTCCGAACGTCACGGCGCCGATGATCAGCCAGATGGTCTTGAGCATGCTGTCCATGCCGCCGCGGGAGAGCAGCATGTCGACGTCCTTCAGCCCCGAGTCGGTCGAAAAGCCGCTCGCCATCGCGGTCCAGATGCCCTTGATGAAGGCGAGTGGGGTGGCGAGGTCGGTCTCGCCGACGAAGGTCAGCACGGCCTGTGGCTGGAGGAGCGCGCCGAGGATGCCGGCCAGGACGGCTGCGCTCAGGATCGCCAGCGAAGACGGGGCCTTCTTGAGCGAGAGGCCGAGCAGCGCAAACAGCGGGATCAGGTTCAGTGGCGTGATCCAGAACATCTGGTTCAGCTGCACGAGATCCGCCGAAGCCGCGATCTCGTCCGGATTCACGCCTTCTCCGAAGAAACTGAGCAGTCCGAAGCCCACGACGGCGATCATGAACGCGGGCACCGATGTCCAGACCTGTGCCTTGATGTGCGTGTAGACGTCGGTGCCGGCGAGTTGGGCCGCCAGCACGGTGGTCTCCGAGAGCGGCGACGTCTTGTCGCCCACGTAGGCGCCCGAGATCACGGCGCCTGCGGTGATGACCGGAGAGACGCCGACCAGCGATGCGATTCCGACCAGACCCACGCCGACGGTCCCCGCCGTCGTCCACGAACTGCCGATGCTGAGCGAGACGATCGAACAGATGATGGTCGTCGACAGGTAGTACCAGTTCGGGTCGATCCACTGGATGCCGTAGTAGACCAGCGTCGGGATCGTGCCGGACATGTTCCAGGTGCCGATCAGCGCACCCACCGACAGCAGGATGAAGATCGCGCTCACGATCGAGGAGAGCCCGCGGCGTCCCGACTCGGCCACCTCTTCCCAGCTGTGGCCGTTTCGCATGATGATCACGGCGGTGACCATCGAGCAGACGACCAGCGCGACCTGGAGCGGGCCGTCCAGCGCGCCGAGTCCGAACAAGTACATCGACCCGGCGATCATCACGATCAATGTGACGAGCGGGATGATGGCGTCCGCGTACGACGGATTTACGCTCGGTCGCGGGGCGTCGGGGTCGTTCCTCACTCGGTCTGATCCGCTTGCGACGGCGCTCCCGCGCCTTCGCGCTCACCCAGGAACGTGTAGTAGAGGGTGGGAAGGAACACGAGCGTGAGCAGCGTGGCGACGAACAGCCCGCCCATGATGGCAACCGCCATCGGTCCCCAGAACACCGTGAAGGCGATCGGGATCATCGCCAGCACGGTCGAGAGCGCCGTCAGCATGATCGGACGAAAGCGCGAGCTGGCGGCGTCCACGACGGCGTCCCAGACATTCTTGCCTGCCGCGCGCTCGTTTTCGATCTGCTCGATCAGGATCACCGCGTTCTTCGCGATCATGCCCATCAGGGCCAGAATTCCGAGAATCGCAACGAAGCCGAGCGGGCGACCCGAGATCAAGAGCGCGCCGACCACGCCAATCACGCCCAATGGGACCACCGAGAGCAGCACGAAGAGACGTCCGAAGCTCCGGATCTGGAACATCAGGATCGTCAGCATCAGGAACAGCATTACGGGCAACACTGCGAACACGGATGCCTGCGACTTGGCGCTCTCCTCGGCGATGCCGCCGAGTTCGATCTGGTAGCCGGGCGGCAGCTCGGCGCGCAGCTCCGCGATCGGCTCTTCGAGTGCATCGACAATGCTCTCGGGCTGGATGCCCGGCGCCGGATCGGCCTGGACGGTCAGCGTGGGTACGCGGTCGCGGCGCCAGACCTGCGGATACTCCTGCGCGGATTCGATCGTCGCGAAGTTGGTGAGGGGGATGGCGCGACCATTCGGCAGCGGAACCTGCAGGCTGCTGAGCGTGGAGATGGCGAGGCGTTCCTCCTCGGTGGCGCGCGCGACCACATCGATCAGGTAGATGTCGTCGCGCACCTGCGTCACCGTCGAGCCGGTGATCGCGCTGTCGAGGGCCGCGGCCACGGTCGCCGAACTGAGACCCAGCTGCCGTGCCTCATCCTGGTTCACTTCGATGCGCAGCTCGCGGGACGGCTCGAACCAGTCGAAGTTCACGCGGCGCGAGGCCGGGTTGCTCGCGACCACGTTCGCCAGCTGCAGCGCGATGCTGCGAATCTTCTCGATGTCCGGTCCGCTCACACGGTACTGCACGGGCCAGCTCACCGGCGGGCCCAGACCGAGGGGCGCGACGCGCCCGACGACGTTCGGGAACTGCTCGATCAGGATCTGGTCGAGCCTCGGCTGCAGGCGCTCGCGTGCGTCGATGTCCTTGGCGATCACGATGATCTGGCCGAAGAACGGGTTCGGCAGCTTCACGTCGAACGGCAGGTAGAAGCGGATCGCTCCCTGACCGATGTAGCTGCTCCAGCGTTCCACGTCGGGATCCTCGGCGAGAATCGCTTCGAACCGGGCGACCGTGACGTCGGTGGCGTAGATGGACGAGTTCTGCGGCAGACCGAAGTCGACGACCAGCTCCACGCGATCCGAGGGCGGGAAGAACTGCTGGTTCACGTACCGCGAGCCCCAGAGCGCCGCGACGAACAGACCGATCGTCAGCGGGATGGTCAGCCAGCGCAGACGCATCGCGCCGACCAGCAGGCCCCGATAGAGCCGCATCACCAGGCCGGGCTGGTCGGACTCCGCAGCCTGCACCTTCTTCAGGAAGACCAGGCCGAGCAAGGGAGCAAACAGCGTGGCGACCAGCCACGACACGAGCAGCGCGATCGTGACGACGGCGAAGATCGAGAAGGTGTACTCGCCGGCAGAACTCTGCGCGAATCCGATCGGGACGAATCCTGCGATCGTGACGAGAGTGCCGGCCAGCATCGGGATGGCAAAACTCGAGAACGCGTAGGAGGCCGCGGCCTCCATGTCGTCGCCGGCCGCTAGTCGCCGCATCATCGCATCGATGGTGGTCATCGCGTCGTCGACCATCAAGGCCAGCGCGATGATCAGCGCACCGAGCGAGATGCGCTGCATGTCGATGTCCACCATCGCCATGATGGGGAACACGATCGCGAGCACGAGCGGAATCGTCAGTCCCACCACCGAGCCGGCGCGCAGGCCCAGGCTGACGAAGCTCACGATCAAGATGATGACGATCGACTGCCAGAGCGACTCCATGAACTCGCCGACCGCTTCATCGACGATCACCGGCTGGTCGGCCACCAGGTGGGCCTCGATGCCGAGAGGCAGATCGGCGGTGATCTCGGCCATCGCCTTCGCGACGTTCACACCGAGCTCGAGCACGTCGCCACCATCCTGCATCGCGATCCCGAGCCCGATCGCGGGCTCGCCGTCTACCCGGAACATCGGCTGCGGGGGATCCGCGAAGCCGCGGCTCACCTCGGCGATGTCGCCGAGCCGCAGCATGCGACCGCCCGCGACGAAGTTGACGTCGAGCACGTCCTGCTCGGAGCGGAACGCCCCCGACACACGGATCAACATCCGCTCGTCACCGGTCTGCACGACTCCCGAGGGCCGGACGAGATTCTGAGCGCGGAGCGCCGCCACCAGGGCGTTACGGTCGAGCCCCAGACCCGCGAGCTTCTCGAGCGAGAACTCCACGAAGATGCGCTCGTCCTGGGCGCCGATGATCTCGATCCTGGCGACGTCGGGCACCAGCAGCAGCCGCGTGCGCGCTGCCTCGACGGCGTCGCGCAACTCGCGGTGCGTGAAGCCGTCGGCGGTGAATCCGTAGATGATCCCGAAGGTGTCGCCGAACTGGTCGTTGAAGAACGGACCGACGATGCCCGCTGGCAGCGTGTGGCGGATGTCGCCGACCTTCTTGCGCACCTGGTACCAGAGATCCTCGATCTCGTCGGGCGACGTGTCGCCGCGCAGGTTGACGAAGATGGTGGTGAGACCGGCATTGGTATAGCTGCGCAGGAAGTCGAGGTTCGGCACCTCCTGGAGTTTGCGCTCGAGCCGTTCCGTGACCTGGAGCAACGTGTCGTCGAGCGTTGCACCCGGCCAGGCCGCCACGACGACCATGGTCCGCAACGTGAAGGGCGGGTCCTCGTCGCGTCCGAGCGAGACGAAGGCCGAGAGGCCGGCCACCACCGCGATGACCATCAAGTAGACGACCAGCGAGCGGTTCCGCAGCGACCAGGCCGAGACGTTGAATGCCATCACGGCACCGTCTGGAGCAGGCGGACCTTCTGGCCGGGCCGCAGGGTCTGGACACCCGCGGTGACGACTATGTCGTCGGCTACGAGTCCCTCGGCGATCTCCACCTCGGTGACGCCGTCGCGTTCCACCCGGATGCTGCGGAGCGACACGGTGCTGGATTCCGGATCCAAGACCCAGACCGCAGGCTGACCGTCGACCGAGGTGAGCGCGGAGGCGGGAATGCGGATGCCCGCTCCGATTCCGATTCCGATGTGGATGCTGCCCGTCACCGTCGAGCCGAGCCGCATGGCTTCCGGAGGCTTCGTGAGGCCCACCCGGACCTCGAAGGTCCGCGTCACCGGATCGGCCTGCGGCGACACCTCACGCACCCGTCCGGTCGTTCGCACGCTCGGATTCGAAGACAGCACGACACTGACCTCGGGATCGAGGCCTGCCGCTGCCTCCTTGATCCGTCCCGGCACGCCGAACACCGCGTCGCGACCGCTCTCCCGAGCGATCAACGCGATCATCTGGCCCGCTCCCACCACCTCGCCGGGCTCGGCGCCGACCGCGGTCACCACGCCCCCCGAATCCGCAAAGAGTTCGGCATAACCGAGCTGCTCACGCGCCGTCGCGAGCTGGGCGCGAGCGGCATCCACCTGGGCAACCGTCGAATCGCGCAACTTCTGCGCTCCCTCGAGACGCGCACGCGGCGCGACGCCGCGGTCGAACAGGGTCTGCTGCCGATCGAGCCCGAGTCGCGCGTCGGCGGCTGCTGCCTCGGCGGAGGCCAGGTTGGCGCGTGCGACCTGCACGGCGTTCTGGAGGGTCGTGGAATCGAGTCGAGCGATCAGCTGACCCGGCTCGACGCGATCGCCGACGTTCACTTTGCGTTCGAACATCCGCTGGCCCACGCGGAAGGCGAGCCTCACCTCTTCCTGTGCCTCGATGCGCCCGGTGAGCGTAACCGTCTCGCCGCCCGGCAACTCCTCGACGATCACGGTCCGCACCGGCCGGATCTCCGGTGCCGGGGGCTCTTCGACAGGTCCACATGCTGCGAAGCACAGCGCCAAGGCCGCGGAGGCGCTGAATCTGACGCAGCAATTTCGCATGTTGGACTCCCGGATCAGAACGGTCGGTGCAGACACGCCGTCAGTAGTCAACGGCATCCCGGATGATCGGGCAGGTCATGCAGTGTCCTCCCCCACGCCCCCGGCCGAGTTCGGCGCCGACGATCGAGATTACCTCGATGCCTTGCTTGCGCAGCAGCGTGTTCGTGTAGGTGTTTCGGTCGTACGCATATACGACGCCCGGCGACGCGCACACCAGATTGGCGCCGCTGTCCCACTGCGTGCGCTCGCGCTGGTAGGCGGTGCCGCCGGCCTCGACGACGCGCATCTTCTTCAGGCCGAGCGCCTGCGTGACCACGTCGACGAAGGACTTGTTCTCGGCGTGCAGTTCGATGCCGTCGGGGCCCTTGCCCGGGCGGTACGAGTAGGTTCGCGTCTGGTTCATGAAATCCGGTGCCAGCAGCACGCAATCTCGGTCCGCGAAGGTGAACACCGTGTCGAGGTGCATGGCGGCCCGGATCTTCGGCATCGCGGCGACGATCACCCGCTCGGCCGCACCCTTCTTGAACAGCGTCGCAGCGAGTTGGCTGATCGCCTGGCGCGAGGTTCGCTCGCTCATGCCGATCAGCACGATGCCCTTGCCGATCGGCATCACATCGCCGCCCTCGAGGGTGGCCAGACCGTGGTCCGCAGTGGGGTCTCCCCACCAGACGTTCACTTTGCCGGCGAAGTCGGGATGGAACTTGTAGATCGCCGTCGTCAGGATCGTCTCTTCCTGCCGGGCCGGCCAATAGAGAGCATTGAGGGTCACGCCGCCGTAGATCCAGCAGGTGGTGTCCCGCGTGTAGAGCGTGTTCGGCAGCGGAGGCAGCAGGTATTCGGTGACGCCGGCTGCGTCCTTCACGAGTGCGAGCATCTCGCCACCGATCTTCTCGGGGAACTCTTCGGTCGAGAGGCCGCCGATCAGCGTCTCGGCGAGATCTCGGTCCGACAGCCCACTCAGATAGCTCTTGATCTCGTCCACCAGCCCGAGGCCGACCTGGTTGGGGACGACCTGCTGGTCGAGGATCCACTTCTTGCCCTCGGCCACCGCGACGGTTTCGGCCAGCAGGTTGTGCATCTCGACCACGTCGACGCCGCGGTCGCGCATCTTCTGGACGAAGTCGAAGTGGTCGCGCTTGGCGTTCTCGACCCACAGCACGTCGTCGAACAGCAGCGCATCGCAGTTGCTGGGAGTCAGGCGCTGATGCGCGCGTCCCGGTGCGCAGACCATCACTTTGCGAAGCTGACCGACTTCTGAGTGGACGCCGAACGAGGGTGCAGATGACTTGGCTTCTGCCATGGGGGGCTCCGTTTGCTGGATCGTTTCCTAGATTGTTATGTAGCCGGTGACGAGACCGTGGACGCCGACGACGGCTCCGACGACCGCGACTCCGCACAGGGCCCACTCCGCCGGAGTGAAGACCTGCTTGCCCTGCTCGCGCCGCGTCTTGAGGTAGAGCAGCGTGCCGGGCGCGTAGACGAGCATGCCGAGCAGCATGAACTTCACGCCGGCCCCGATCAGCAGGAAGACCGTGTAGGCCGACGCGACGACTGCGATGATCGTGTCCTTGTTGATGTCGCCGGGGTTCTTGTCGTAGGTCTCGCGGCTGCGCACCAGCTTGAACGCGAAGGCCGCCGCCAGGAAGTACGGGATCAGTGACAGGTGGCTGCAGAGCGACAACGCGAAGGTGAATGCGTCGTCGGAGAAGAGTGTCGCGACGAGCACCAGCTGGACGAGCAGAGAGCTCATCAGCAGCGCCGCCGAGGGCACCTGGTTCGCGTTCTCCTTCCCCAGGAAGGCCGGCATGTCGCCCTTCTTCGCGGCGATGGACAGCACTTCGGCCGACATCAAGGTCCACGCCAGGTAGGCGCCGAGGACCGAGATGATCACGCCGACCCCGATGAACTTTGCCCCCCAAGCACCCACCGCGGCCTCGAGCACACCGCCCACCGAGGGCTGGCGCAGCTGTGCGATCTCGGCGGTCGGCAAGACGCCGTAGGCCAGGATCGAGACCGATGCGAAGAGGGCCAGAACGCCGAGAAAGCCGGTCACGGTGGCCACGCCGACGTCCTCGCGCTTCTTGGCGAAGCGGGAATAGTTGCTGGCGCCCTCGACCCCGAGGAATACGAAGACGGTGACCAGCATCGTGTTGTTCACTTGCTGGAAGAGCGAGCCGTAATCGCCGCCTGAAGCGCCCCACAGATTGGCGACGAACACGTCGGTATCCAGGGAGAAGATCGCCAGCAGGAGGAAGAGCAGCAGCGGGATGATTTTTGCGATCGTGACGATCTTGTTGATCCCCGCCGCCTCCTTGACGCCGCGCAATACCAGGAAGTGGAAGGACCAGATGCCGATGGACGAAACCAGCACCGCCGAAACCGTGTTGCCGTCGCCGAAGAACGGGAAGACGGCACCGAGCGTGGACTTGATCAACACCCAGTACGAGACGTTGCCCACGCAGGCGCTGGCCCAGTAGCCGAAGGCCGAGAAGAAGCCGAGATAGGGCCCGAAGCCCGCCCGCGCGTAGGCGTACACACCGGCATCGAGATCCGGCTTGCGGGTGGCGAGCGTCTGGAAGACGAAGGCCAGCATCAGCATGCCTGAACCCGCGATCGCCCAGGCGATGAGCGCCCCGTATACGCCGGTCGCCTGCGCGAAGTTGCGGGGGATCGAGAACACCCCGGCACCGACCATGCCGCCGACCACCATCATGGTGAGGGTCGTCAACGGCAGCTTCTGGGTGTCCGCAGCGCTCATGAGTACTCCACGGTCGAAGGAAAAGAAAAGACGAAACCCGGCCGAACTCGGACGCACTCCCGCAACGGACAGCCGGCGTTACGTCTGTTCATCCCGCAGACGTCACAGCATGACCCACAGACGATCCCATGGGAAGGGCATGGTGGTGCGCATTCCTGGATCCTCCGGGCTGGTATGGGACGACGGGGACGACGGTCATTCCGTCGGGACTATGAGCGGGCTTTCGACGCCGGCGACGAGCGCCATGCCGGCGCGCGATACCGACCCACACACCGGCTCGAGACGCTCGTAGCGTGTGCCGGCCGCTTGCCCTATAACAAATCGAGATCGCTGATCAGTCCGCGATCACGGTACGGAGACGTCATGCAACTGACCCCGCGCGAGTTCGACAAGCTGATCGTCTACATGATGGCCGAGGTGGCCCTGAAGCGAAGGGCAAAGGGCATCAAGCTGAACTATCCCGAAGCGGTCGCGATCATCTCGGCGACCGCCCTCGACGGCGCACGCGCAGGCGATTCCATCGAGGAGGCCACCGCGGCGGCGCGCAGCGTGCTCACCAAGGACGATGTCATGGAGGGCGTCGCCGATCTGATCCCGATGGTGCAGATCGAAGCCGTGTTCACGGACGGCACCCGGCTGGTGACGGTCCACACGCCGATCAACTGACCGACTGGCTTGGAAGCGTGAAGATTCAGCGAAGAAGAAAAGAGAAGAGAGAAGGGAGTCCACCTCATGGCAGCAGTCAAAGCGGGGCCGACGGTCCCGCACGATGTCGACCCGGCGGCGTTCGACATCGCGATCGGTGGCTACGTGTGCAGCCCAGAGCCCATTTCCTTTCACGAACACCTGCCCGTGACGAAACTGAAGGTCCGCAATACCGGTGACCGCCCGGTGCAGGTCGGTTCGCACTTCCACTTCTTCGAAGTCAATCGGGCGTTGGAGTTCGATCGGGCGGCCGCCTTCGGGCAGCACCTGAACATTCCGGCGGCGACCGCGCTGCGTTTCGAGCCCGGCGACGAGCGTGACATCGCACTCGTCCCCTACACGGGCAAGCGCGCCGCCTACGGGTTCAACAACCTGGTCGATGGACCGACCGCCGGCGAGTTCGGCGCCGCGCAGAAGGCGAAGTCCGTCGCCCTCGCCGCGCAGCGCGGCTTCCGCTCCAAACCGTAGGCGGCCCGTCGGGCGCTGTTTCAGAAAATCGCGAGGAGCACCGCATGGCGACGATATCGCGCAACGAATACGTGGGACTGTACGGCCCGACGGCGGGCGATCGGGTCCGGCTGGGTGACACCGGACTGTTCGTCGAGATCGAGCGAGATCTCCGCGGCGCACCGGGTGACGAGATCGTCTTCGGCGGCGGCAAGAGCCTGCGCGAGGGCATGGGGATGGACAACCAGCTCACCTACAAGGCCGGTGCACCCGATCTCGTCATCACCAACGTCACGATCATCGACGCAATCCTCGGAGTCGTGAAGGCGGACGTCGGCATCCGGGACGGTCGCATCTGCGGCATCGGCAAGTCCGGCAATCCGCAGACGATGGACGGCGTGACGCCGGGCCTCGAGATCGGGCTGGCGACGGACGCCATCTCCGGCCAGCACCTGATCCTGACCGCGGCCGGCATCGACACCCACATCCACTTCATCTCGCCGCAACAGGCCTACGCGGCGCTGTCCAATGGCACCACCACGCTGATCGGCGGAGGCACCGGCCCGTCGGACGGCTCCAATGCGACCACGGTCACGCCCGGTCCGGGCAACATCGCGATGATGCTGCGCGCCTTCGAGGGCTGGCCGGTCAACGTCGGCATCCTCGGCAAGGGCCACGGGCACGGCACCGCGGCGTTGGTCGAGCAGATCGAGGCCGGCGCGGTCGGCTTCAAGTGCCACGAGGACTGGGGGACGACGCCCGCCGTGCTGCGCTCCGCGCTCACGGTGGCGGACGAGATGGACGTGCAGGTGTGCATCCACACCGACACGCTCAATGAGTCGGGCTTCGTCGAGGACAGCATCGCGGCGTTCGAGGGGCGGACCGTCCATTCATTCCATACCGAGGGTTCGGGCGGCGGGCATGCTCCCGACATCATCAAGATCGCGGGACTACCCAACGTCCTGCCGGCCTCGACGAATCCGACGCTCCCGTACGGCGTCAACTCGCAGGCAGAGCTCTACGACATGATCATGGTGTGCCACCACCTGAGTCCGGACATCCCGTCGGACGTGGCCTTCACCGAAAGCCGCATCCGCGCCGAGACGATCGCCGCCGAGAACGTGCTGCACGATCTCGGCGTGATCTCGATCTTCTCGAGCGACTCCCAGGCGATGGGGCGCATCGGTGAATGCTGGCTGCGCTGCATCCAGACTGCGGACGCGATGAAGACGGGACGCGGCAAGCTGCCGCAGGATGCCGCGGGGAACGACAACTTCCGCGTGCTCCGGTACGTGGCGAAGATCACCATCAACCCGGCGATCGCCCACGGCATCTCGCACGTGCTGGGCTCGGTCGAAGTCGGCAAGATCGCCGATCTCGTCCTGTGGGAGCCGGCGTTCTTCGGCGCCAAGCCGAAGCTCGTGCTGAAGGGCGGCGTCATCAACTGGGCCGTGATGGGCGACCCGAATGCGTCGCTCCCCACCCCGCAGCCGACCTACTATCGACCGATGTTCGGTGCGTTCGGCCAGGCAATGCCGGCGACCTGCGTGACCTTCGTGTCGGGAGCGGCCCACGCCGCGGGCATCGGCGAGCGCCTGGGACTGCAGCGGCAGGTCCTCCCGATCAGCAACGTTCGCAAGATCGGCAAGCGCGACATGGTCCGCAACTCCGGGACACCGACGATCGAGGTCTCGCCGGAGACCTTCGCGGTGACGGTCGACGGCGTCCACGCCACCGTCCCACCGCTGAAGTCGATTTCGCTCAACCAGCGATACTTCTTCAGCTGATGAACGAGTCATTGATCCTCGTTGAACAGGTCCTCGGCAACCTCGGCGAACCCGAGTGGGCGGAACGACTCGCCGACGTGAAGCTGGATTCGCTGGCCCTCGATCACTGGGAGGCGCAGAAGAGTCGCCTCCGCAAGCGATCCAGTGGTGGCCTCGAAATCGCCGTGTCGCTCGATCGCAACGCGTTCCTGCGCGACGGCGACGTGCTCTACTGGGATGCGCCCACTGCGCGAGCGGTCGTCGCCCGCATCAGCCTGCGTGAGGTCATGGTGATCCACATCGACAGCCTGGCCGCGCAGTCGCCCGAGATCGCCGTGCGGACCTGCGTCGAACTCGGGCACGCGCTCGGCAACCAGCATTGGCCGGCGCTGGTGAAGGGGACCCGCGTATTCGTGCCCTTGACGCTCGACCGCAAGGTCATGGCATCGGTCATGAAGACCCACCGCTTCGAGAACATCCGCTACGAGTTCGTGCCGGGTGGCGAAGTCGTCCCCTATCTCGCGCCCCACGAATCGCGCCGCCTGTTCGGCGGCGCCGAGGAGCCGGTGCACCCGCACCCGCCGGACCGCATCTTCCTGAATGACCCGGAAGAGCATGGGGCCGACGGGCACGGGCACGACGCGGAGCACGCACACCCTCACTCGCACCCCCAGTCCCACCCGCACCCCCAGCCCCGTCGGCCCACGGACAAGGATTCGCGATGACGTCGTCCGGCGACCGCGGCGCCGAGCATCCGGCCGCGGCGCGCCTCGCGCGCATGTTGCAGTTCGGCGATTCGATGTTCCCGATCGGCGGCTTCGCCTTCTCGGCCGGACTCGAATCAGCGATCCAGACGCGGGTCGTGGGCGATGCCGACACTCTGCTCGCCTTCGCGCGCACGCTGATCGAACAGGCGAACCGCGGCGACGGCGTCGCGCTCGTGCACGCCCACCGCGCGGCCATCGCGGAGGACTTCGACGCGCTGGTGGCGATCGACGAGCTGATCTACGCACGCAAGCTGTCGTGCGAAGCGCGTACGATGTCGGTGCGCATGGGCAAGAAATGCGCGGAGATGGCTGCGAGCCTGATCGACGAGCCATTGCTGTCGCTCTGGCGCGAGCGCATCCAGTCCGGATCCACTCCCGGGTGTCACCCGGTGGCGCTGGCGGTGGGCTTCGCCGCGCAGGGCTTGCCGGCGGTCGACGCTTTCGTCGTGCATCAGTATGGCGTCGCCACCATGATCCTCGGCGCCGCGCTGCGTCTCATGCGCATCGGCCACGTGGATACCCAGCGCATGCTCTATGCGCTCAACAAGGACGTGGGATCGGCCTATCGCACCGCGGCGATGACCTCGCTGGACGACATGGATGGCTTCGCGCCTCTGACGGAGATCCTCGCGTCCGTGCACGTCCGAGCGCACGTGCGCCTGTTCATGAATTGAAGCGGACCATCGGGAGCAGACGGAATGAGGAAGAAAGTCACTCGCATCGGGGTGGGCGGCCCGGTCGGGTCGGGCAAGACCGCGATCGTCGAAGCGATCACGCCGCGGCTGCTCGATCTCGGCGTCAAGGTTCTGATCATCACCAACGACATCGTGACGACCGAGGACGCGAAGCACGTACAGCGAACGCTCAAGGGCATCTTGATGGAGGAGCGCATCGTCGGCGTCGAGACGGGGGCCTGTCCGCACACGGCGGTGCGCGAGGACCCGAGCATGAACCTCGCGGCCGTCGAGGACATGGAAGCGCGCTTTCCAGACGGCGACGTGGTGCTGATCGAGAGCGGCGGAGACAATCTCACGCTGACCTTCTCGCCGGCGCTGGTGGATTTCTTCATCTACGTGATCGACGTGGCGGCGGGCGACAAGATCCCACGCAAGAACGGTCCCGGCATCACGCAATCCGACATCCTGGTGATCAACAAGACCGATCTGGCACCGTATGTCGGCGCCAGTCTGGCCATCATGGAACACGACTCGCGGCTGATGCGCGGCGGCAAGCCGTTCGTCTTCACCAACTGCAAGACGGGTGAGGGAATCCCTGAGTTGGTCGATCGCATCCTCAGCGACCTGCTGTTCGACCTGACACCACGGATCCGGCAACAAGCCTGATGCAGGTCGTCCAGTCCGCTCCGTCACGCTGCGGTTGGCTCGAAAGCGATCCCATCGTTGTGCCTGGCGCCGCCTTTGCGCAGTACCAGGACGAGCCGTCGCAGATGCCCAGCGGCGCGGTCGGGAAATCCGGCTATCTGCGCCTGGGCTTCGAGCGGCGCGGCGATCGCACCATCCTGGCCGACCTCGCATCGCGAACCCCCTATCTCGCGCAGCGCGTCCTGCATTGCGATCAGGACCTTCCCGATCTCGCCTGGCTGTTCGTGATCACGACCGCGGGCTGCGTGCTCCAGGGCGATCGGATGGCCCTGGACATCGCGCTCGGAGAGGGTGCCCGTGCACACGTGACGACGCAGTCGGCGACCAAGGTGCACTCGATGGACGCCAACTACGCGCTACAGCGGCAGGCCATCACGCTCAGCGACCACGCCTACCTGGAGTTCGTTCCGGATCCGCTGATCCCGCACCGGCAGGCCCGCTTCGCAAGCGAAACTCGTATCACCATCGCGCCGACGGCGACGCTGCTCTACTCGGAGATCGTGCAGCCGGGGCGCAAGCATCATCATCCGGACGAGTGCTTCGGCGTGACCTTGCTGTCGCTCGCCACCACGGCCGTGCGGCCGGACGGCCGCCTCCTGTTCACCGAGAAGCTGCTGCTCGAACCGGCGCGCACCGCGATGCGGCAGACCGGCGTGATGGATGGATTCGACGTCTTCGGCAACGTGATCCTCTGCACCCCGCCCGGGCCGGCGGAGCGCATCCACGAGATCGTCGGCGCCGGCGTCGACCTCGCCGCAGGAGTCGCATACGGGGTCTGCCGACTGCCCAACGCCGCCGGCCTCATCTTCAAGGTTCTGGGGCGTGAGACAACGCAGGTGAAGGCAAAGGTGCGCGAGTTCTGGAGCGTGGTGCGAAGGGAAGTGACCGGTGCCGGCATCCCCGCGCCGTTTTTCTGGCGCTGAGCAGTTCGAATCGTCGCCGGCCGAAGCAACGCTCGGCAGGCTCGCGGACGGAGGAACGGAATGAGCAAATCAGTGAATGCATGGGAGGCGCGCTGCGCCTCGTCCCCGGTGCTGCGCTTCGTCGACATCAATCTGCGGGGTGTCGGGCAGGTGATGTTCCAGGACAGTCCCGCAGCCGGCGCCTTGTTCCTGGCCGGCATCGTCTGGGGATCGTTCGTCGAAGGAGTGCCCCAGGTCGCGATCTGCGGTGTCCTGGCCGTCGTGGCGGCGACGCTGACCGCTCGATGGCTGCGCGTCGACGACACCTCGCTCGCCGCCGGACTGTACGGGTACAACGGTGTACTCGTCGGGATGGCGCTGGCGACCTTCCTCGCACCCGGACCCCTGCTCTCGATCTACGTCGTGATCGGCGCCGCGGTCTCGGTGATCGTGACCCTCGGAACCGCGAATGTGGTGAAGGGCTGGGGCGGCGCACTCACTTTCCCGTTCGTGCTCGTGACATGGTTGCTGCTGCTGGCCACGTACGGATTCTCGGGGCTCGCCGGCGACGCGCTGCCGACGTCCGGGGTGGTCGTGCCGTTCGAATCGATGGCCGCAACGAGACTCAGCGGGGCGGCGTTCGTCGAGGGCGTGCTGCTCAGCATCTCGCAAGTGTTTCTCAAGGGCAACGCCATCGCGGCACTGCTTCTGCTCGCAGGGCTCGCCATCAACTCCCGCGCCGCTGCGCTGTTCGCGGTGGGCGGGGCGGTGATCGCGGTCGTCACCGCACACTTGTTCGGTGCCGAGAGTGATCTCATCTCCGGCGGACTGCTCGGCTTCAGCCCCGTGCTGACCGCGATCGCGCTCGGCACGGTCTTCTACCAGCCGGGCTGGCGCGTCGCCGCATACGCGACGCTCGGCGTCGTGTTCACGGTCATCACACAGGCGGCGCTCAACGTGGCGCTGACGCCCTTCGCCATCCCGGCCCTCACCGCGCCCTTCGTTCTCGTTTCGTGGCTGTTCCTGCTGCCGCGCCAGGTGTTGCAGCCCACGTCCGCAGCCTAGATCGCGATCCCAATCACGCGTAGCGCGACGCGTCAGTCCTCTGCGCGTACCGACGGGGCATCGACAGCGCGCTGTGCGGTGACGGCGATGATGAACGGCGCCAGCACCGCGGCCACGATGCCTGCGGCGAGGCCGTTGTTGTAGAGGTTGAGGCCTGCGTGCAGGTAGCCGACGCTCTGCGCCACCGAGAGGTGGACGAAGCCGGCCACGATGCCCCAGTGCCAACCGAAGCGCCCGGCGATCGGAGCGAGTGTCGTCCCGAAGAGAGCCGCGAGCATGATCGACGGATCGGCTGCACCGAAGGGCTTGGCGATCGATCCGAGAAACACCCCGGCCATGATCGGAACGATGTTGCGAGGATGTTTGCCGAAGGCCGAGAATCCGACCATGCACAGGATCGCACCGATCACGGGTCCATTGAGATCGCCGCCGATCAGCAGCACGTAGAGCACTCCGATCGTGCCGGTCAGACCCATGTTCGCCAGGGTCGGACCAAAGCCCGCCAGGGCGATGAAGTCGGTCGGCGACTGCCCACTGGTTGCCACGATCCGCTTCAGCTGCCGGGTCAGCGAGTGATCGAAGTGGTAACCGCCAGCCAGCATCGACGCGAACACGACGAGCAGGAAGACCGCCAGAAGACCGTTGTTCCCCGTCGTCCAGATCATGACCGGGTCCGGGACGAAGCCGTACGACTTGTAGAGGGCGACCACGACGGTGCCGACGATGCCTGCCGCAAATCCCATGTTGTAGAGGCTGAAGCCCATGTGCGCCTTGAAGAGCTGCGCGGCCACCGGGGCCAGCATGAAGCCGGTCCCGATGCCCGTGACGAGTGCCAGCGGCACCCGGATGCCGAGTGCCAACGTCGAGCTGAAGAGGATCTCGGAGAACATCGGGGCGAGCGCGGCGCCGAAGAACGCCGTGTTGATGTGCGTCGCGAACGCCTCGCGCTTGAATCGCGCGTAGAGACCGACGCCGACCACGATCGGCCAGACATTGAAAAGGTTCTTGCCGAACAGACCGAATCCGAGAACCAGAAACAGGCACGCCACCGCGGCACCCGTGATCTTCGCGCCGGAGCGGTGATAGAGGAATGCGGCGCAAAGCGTGAGGAGGCCGGCGTTCACGCAGGCTGCACCGATGCCGTTGTCGAAGTAGTCCGTGAGCAGCGCATCGCGCGTCGTGACGATCTCGGCGATCCCATGCAGGACAGACGTCGGGCCGTCGACCAGCAAGCCGAACACGACGAAGCTCGCCGCATAGACGCACACGATGCGCAGGATCACACCATCCGACAGCACGCGGATGGGATCGACACGTGACGACTCAGCGGTCATAGCGGGATGTGCTCCTGTGCCTCTCCGGTCGACCGGCGATCACAGCTACGCGCCGAAGGCGATCTGGAACATCATCGTGAGTCCGACAGCAATGCTTCCAAGGCTCGCCAGCCCCTGGACGGTGCGGAAGATGGAACCTCCGAGGTTCCACGACCACAACACCGGCAGGCTCACGCCGATCCCGACCAGCATCATCCCCACGATCGAACCCGCCCCGAACACCGCGATGTAGGCGAGCCCCTCCCATA
This sequence comes from bacterium, assembly GCA_031413515.1. Lineage (GTDB taxonomy): Bacteria > Myxococcota_A > UBA9160 > UBA9160 > UBA4427 > TMED88. Next base: position 7,497 of record JANOFF010000139.1, on the reverse strand, counting down.
CCGATCGGGCAGACGACAGCACGATCAACAGCAATGCCGCCGACCCGGCCAGACCATGGGCCATACCGATACAGAACGGTCGAACGGAATCACGCCAGCCATGGACGTGTGCGTGATCCTCGACCCGCGCATGACTGTGCAGGTGCACGTGGCGTTCACCCGCATGCTCGTGCGTATGCACGTGCCAGCGCTCGCGGATCAATCGCACGCCGAGCATCCCGCCGAGCACCACGAGCATGACGCCGACAGCGAACTCCGCCGCCAACGCGAAGGGCTCGGGGATCGGCACGCGGAGCACCAGAACCACTACCCCGACCAACAACAAGACCACGGTATGTCCGAGCCCCCAGCTGAATCCGATCATGCCGGACGCACGCCACGAGGGTCGCTGTGACAACACTGTGGATACGGCAGCCAGATGATCCGCGTCCACGGCGTGGCGAAGCCCCAACACGAAACCAAGAGCCAGGATGGTCAGGACTTCTGCATCCAACATGCGGGCATCAACCGGGATGGATCGTGTGGCACGGGTGTGGGCGGCACGTGGGGATCTCGGCCGGAACGGGAACTGGCCCGCAGCTTGTCCGCGGGAGTACCTACGCAGCGCGCGCCGACGAGGGTCCGAAACGCGCTGTCGGCTCGATGATCCCCAAGCTCATCCCATCGGGCAATGGAAATCGCCGCATCGGCTCAGACCTGGCCCAGCCATTTCTCAGGTTTTTCTCAGGCCTCCGCCTGCAACTCGACCTGCAGAGCGCGCAGACGCTCGCAATCGGCGATCTCGCGGTATAGCGGCCACCAGTCGTAGAGCAGAATCTCCATCGGGCGCCACATCGCCACCCAGCCGCCGATCACGAGCCCCTCGCCCAGCACGCGCAGAATGCGCCATCGCGATTCGGAGGCCGCATCCGCGATCAGCATGAACGCGGCCAACGTCACGACGCCGATCAGCAGACTCGAGCGCCCCTCGCGCATCAGGCGGCGGAAGCGCTGCCGGACGAGATCCGTCTGATGCTGGTAGTGCCGGATCACGGCCGTCTGCAGTGTCTCCTGCTGGCCTGGTTGGATCTGTTCAGCGGGCACGTGGACCACCAGCCGCAGCGGCAGATGTCGCGCGATCTCGGCCGCGCTGCTCTCCACGTACTCGGCCATGCGCTCGTCCAGATCGCGCTCGAGGAAGGGAGCCGGGTCGAGGGTGTCGAAGAGCTGCCTCAGTTCGCGGACCCGCACGCGGATCGTGCCCGGATCGGAGCCGGCGCCGTGGGCTTTGGCGTGGCCTTCGGATTTGGCGTTTGTCGAGGTAGGGGATGTCGGCATGACGAGAAGTCTACCTTCGGAGTGCCTCGCGTGCGGGTATCATCCGCCGATGCTCGTCCACTGGCTCACGATGATCCTCGGCACCTTCGCGGGCCTGCTGCCGATCGTCAATCCGTTCAGCACCGCCGCCGTATTCCTGGCACTGACGGGACGCCTGTCGGACGCAGAGCGACAGCGACAGGCGACACTCGCCTGCCTCTACGCGACGGGCGTGTTGCTGGTCTTCCTGTTTGCCGGTGCGGTCTTGATGAACTTCTTCGGGATCTCGATCCCCGCTCTTCGCATCGCCGGTGGACTGATCGTGGCGCGGGTCGGGTTCGGGATGTTGTTGCCCGCAGACGATTCCGTGGCTTCGCCCGACGCCCCGGAGCTGCGTCGCGAATTCGCCTTCACGCCGCTCGCGGTCCCGATGCTGAGTGGCCCGGGCTCGATCGCCGTGACGATCGGCATGGCGGCCGGCGCGGAATCGTCGTTCGATTACCTGGCGATCGCTCTGGGCATCGGGCTGGTGATCGTCGTTTCGTGGGGAATCCTCCGCAGCGCCCGGGCGGTCAAGCGCTTCCTCGGCGATTCCGGTGTCGACGCGCTCACGCGCATCATGGGGTTCCTGCTGGTCTGTATCGGAGTGCAGTTCATCGTGGTCGGCGTGTTCGAGGTCCTGGCAGACCCGGAGCTGTTGCGACCGATCCTCGAGTCCCTCGAGAACGTGCAGGGCGTTTGAGAAACGCTGCCGCTCGTGCCTTCGCTCGAGTTCAGATCGTGGCTTCTGTCGGGAGTTCGGGCTCGATGAGCGTGCGACGTGCCAACATCAAGCAGACCACCAACGGGGCGATCGCAGCCGCGAGATGCTTCAGCGTGTGGCCGCTGACGACGTCGCCCAGCGACATCACGTGTGGGTCGAAGGTTTCGAGCAGCTTGCTGAGCGCATACCAGCCGAACACCTGGTAGAAGTCGTTGCCCCGCGTGTAGCGCGACGGCAGGGCCGTCATCAGCAACAGGATCAGCACCGAATAGGCCTGCAAGATCCCGTACGGCATGACGTTGCCGGTCCCGGCTCGTTCGCTGATCCGCCAGTAGACGACGGATGCGGCGCCCAGCGCGAGCATCGGGATCAGCAAGGCGAGCCCGACGCGGATGTTGATCCGGTCCACGATCTGGCTCGCCACGAGCGCCATGAAGGCAACGGTCATCGGCAGGCGGTCCCAGAAGAGAGTCTCGTTGTCGGGGGCGAAGTGGTAGTAGGCCGATCCGGCCGCCGTCAGCAGCACGCCGATGAAGAAGATCACGTACGGCCAGCGTTCGACATCGAACTGGAACCGCCCGCGCCGGCCGAGGCTGACGACCAGTCCGAGCACGCCCACGATCAGGAACGCACCGTTCGACACGACGTCCAGGAAATTGTGGATGCCGAACGCATCGCGATGATCGGCGAAGTCGTGGTAATCGAGCGGTTGAGGCATCGCCGGAAACAGCAGCGCCGCCACGACGGCCAGCGCGCTGATTCCGATGACGATCCAGATGCGCAGCGTCAGTCCCCCACCGCTTGCGCGGGCAGCCGCTCTGGTGCCGCGAACGGCTTCGAGTTCTCGGCAGGTGCTCGCGGCGCCGCCGTACCGGGCAGGATCTCGAAGTTCGGCGTGAACGCGACCATCAGGCCGCGCAGCTGATCGAACGGCTTTCGGTCGCCTTCGAACTTCGCCTTGCCGGCCTTGATCAGGTCGTCGAAAGAGGCGACACCCATCATCACCTGGTTCAGGTCGGCGCGGTTCACCGTGATCGTCAGATCAGGTTTCGTCGCCTGCTGGCCCTCGATGTTGGTCAGCGTGGCGTTGCTCAGCTCGACCAGATACTTCTCACCGTTGTCGGGGGTGATCAGGTTGATGGTGAACCGAATGCCCTCGGCCTTCTTCGGATCCATGCTGATGCCCAGGAAGTCGAGCCACATCTCGGTCGACATGGCACGCACCACGTCCGGCCCGGTGCTGCGCGGTCCCGAGCCGGTAGGCAAGCCATTGCGCAGCTCGAAGGCGCCCTGCAGGAAGCTGTTGCGCACGCTCGTGCTCTCGGCCTGATAGCCGAGCTGCTCATAGGCGTCGGCGAGCAGTCGCCGCGCGTCCATGTTCTGCGGCTGCGCGAACACGAGGCGGTTCAGGATCTCGGTCGCGTGCAGGTACTTGCCCTGACCGATCAATTCCCTGCCCTTGGCCATGATCTTGTCCGACCCGCCCATCATCTCGACGTACAGCGGCGCCGAATCCTGCGGCGACAGCGGGATCAGATTGACCGGGTTGCCGTCGTAGAAGCCGAGAAATCGGTTGATCACCGCGCGTGAGTTGTTCTGCACGTCGCCGTGGTAGCTGCGCGCGGCCCATTGCTGCTGCAGGCTCTTCGGCACCTCGTAGACATTGTGGATCTCGTTGATCGTCACGCCCTGGTTGGCATAGTGGAGCGCCTGGTTGTTCAGGTTCGCGTAAGCGTCGCGCTGCGCGCGCAGCACCTCCTGGATGCGCGCATTGCCCCAGCGCGGCCAGCTGTGCGAGGCGAACATCACGTCCGCCTCCTGGCCGAACTTCCACAGGGCGACGTTGATGTGCTTGGACCAGTTCAGCGCATTGCGAACCGGCGCGCCGCGCAGCGTATAGATGTTGTGGATCGTGCCCGTCACGTTCTCGGCGGCCCAGAAGGCCTTGAACTGCGGGAAATACGTGTTCATCTCGACCGGCGCCTCGGTGTCCGGGGTGTTCTGGAACACCATCTTCACGCCGTCGAGCGTGACCTCCTCGAAGTCCTCGGCAATGATGACGTTCGGCGCGATCAAACCCATGCTGCCGTTGGCGATGTTCTTCCCGATGGACTGATCCACATGGCCGTGCGGGTCCCGCGGCAGCAGGACGGCGTACTGCCACTGCGTGCGCCGGGACATGGCGTTGCCGGCAAACACATTCTCTTCGATCGCAGCCTGCATGAAGTGTTCGGGGGCGATCACCTTGACCTTGCCGCTCGTCACGTCCGCTTCGTCGACGACTCCGCGCACACCCATGAAGTGGTCGCCATGCGAGTGCGAATAGACGACGCCGACCACCGGGCGTTTGCCAAGTTTGTCGTTGATGAGCGCGAGCGCCGCACGCGCGGTCTCTTTGGTGGTCAGCGGATCGAAGACGATCCAGCCGGTATCGCCCTTGATGAAGCTGATGTTGGCGAGGTCGAAGCCGCGCACCTGGTAGATCCTTCCCGGCACCACTTCGTACAGGCCATACGCCATGTTGAGCACGGCCTGGCGCTGCAGCGACGGGTGGATGCTCGGGAAGTCCTTGTCCTGCAGCAGCCACTGGTAGCTGCCCATGTCCCAGGCGACGTGACCGGCATCGGCCTTGATCTGCTTGTAGGGCGGCTCGGCGAGGAAGCCCTTCTTCGCTTCTTCGAAGTCGCGCTTGTCCGCGAAGGGAAGTGTCGCGACGAGACCCTTGCGCAGTTCGAGGGTGAAAGTCGACGGCGGATTGCCGTTGGCGTCGAAGTGTTCGATCTGTGCCGGCGGGTTGCCCACGCCAGCGCCTCGAGCATGCGCGACGCCGGCACTGAACGCGACTGATGTAGTGAACGCAATGGCCAAACTCGCGGCCGCCATCGATTCCGCGATGCATCGATCGGTCCTTCGTCGGATCTTCATCTTGTTTCTCCTGATCTCAGAGCTCGGGATCTTTCGTGGCGGAGTCAGCCCGCCCGAAGCGATGCGCGATCGTGAAGCCGATCACGTTGAGCGAGTTGCTCGAGTAGTCGCCCTGCAGAGTACCGGCCAGCGGGCCGCGCGTCGTGTTGATCGACGCGCCGCCGAGGTTCACGTATTCGTAGGCGAAGGTGAGTTGGTAGGCATCGTTGACGTCCCACACCACACCGGCCGCGAAGCGCAGTTGCTGATCGACCGGCAGAGCCGGTCCGCGATTCGCGTCGCTCACCGCCGAGCTGTCGTACGCGAAGCCGAGCTGCAGCAGCGTCGGTCGGCCGAGGCGGTAGTGGATGCCGACCGCGCCGTGGTAGGTGTCGTTGAAGCCGGCATCGACGGCGAGGGTGCGCGGCGGCACCGAGGCCAGTGAGACGCTGGAGTTGCCGAACGCGCTCCAGTCCTGCCAGCCGAAGTTGGCCAGCAGCGCGAGTTCATCGGTGACCTGCGCGAACCCGCTGAGCATGATTTCCTGCGGCATGGTCACGTCGAGACCGAGATTCGCGCCGAGTACACCGGAGCCCTGGAGGGCGAACTGCAGGATGGGCCCGAGTTGCGCGAAGGAGGGCACGCTGTCGAAGTCCTGATCCACCTGCGACCGGTAGGTGAAGCCGACGCGGGTCCTGTCGTTGATCTCGACCAGCACGCCGAAGTTGCCGCCGAACCCGAAATCGGTGTCCTCGTACTGCAGACGGCCGTCGGGGAGGGCATCGAAGAGATTGTTGATCGCTGCCTCGGCCTCCAACTTCGCCCACTGCACAGAGAAACCGGCGCCGACCGACAGCCACGGCAGGATCCGGTAGCCGATCGCCGGGTTGAAATTGAAGGTGAGGATCTCGGACTTGGTGGTGTAGTAGCGGCCGACCCAGTCGTCGTCGTAGTCGAGGCTGCCACCGATGTAGGAGTTGAGGCTGGCACCGACCTTGAGGTCCGGCAGGATCGAGTAGACACCATAGAGGCCAGCGGCCGGAATGAACCCTCCGGCGTTGTCACCCGAGGTGCCGGTCGGAGTGGTCTGTGGTCCGGGATCGAATTCGGTCGTGACGATGAGCGGCTGAAACCCGATCAGGATCTGCGAGTCGTCGAGCCGCGTCATGCCGGCCGGGTTGCCCCATGTCGTCGACGCATCCTCGGCCAATGCGGCGCGGCCGGCGCTCGCAGTACCGAGGTCCGGCACTCCGACTTCGTACAGACCGAGCCCGCCGGCGCGAGCCGATGGAGCGCCGAGGGCGATCGCCAGCATGGCGGCACCCGCAATCGCCGAGAGTGTCGAAGCGCCTGTCATCGATCCTCCGCTCGTCCCGTCTGGATTCCCCGGACCAGACGCATTCAAGACATCGAACCGCTTCTCGTGCGCGTCGAGCACCGCAGCACGCCTTCGACGATGGCCCGCCGATTCGCGGAGTCCGTTACTTCTGCGGACCATGCGCGAGCACCACTCTCTCGCCGTCGGCGCGGTGCATGTCGAGCATGCCGCGGTCGATCGCCCACGTGGTCGCCGACTCGAGCGCAGCCAGGAACTCCTGCTCTTGTTGCATCACACCGTCACCCCCACAGTGCTTGCGGGTCGCCGCGACGGGGCCGATGGCGAGCCGATCGCCTTCGCGCGTGTAGCTCGCGCGAAAGCTGTTGCAACCGGACTGGCCCGCCACCGTTCCGTCCTCGAAGGACAGCGTGAGCGTCGTGTCGGTCAGCGTACCGACCACTGCCTGGCGGCCATTGTTGAAGTTGACGACCACCCACGCGACGCCTTCGAGGCGCGGGGGCGGCGCCGCCGCGAATACGAGTGTGGGCTCGGCCTCCGATCCGACGAACAGACGAAGCTTGCCGTCGGCCGCCGCGAAGCGAAGCGGACCGGCGAGGGACTGCCTGAACGCATCCTCGATTTTCATGACGGCGGGCGGACAGGCCATCGTCGTTCCCGCCAGCGCAGAGAGCGTGACCCGGTCGCCTGCGACCGAGTACGAGCCGACCATCTGGTTGCAACCGCCGAAGCCCTGGAACCGACCTGCCTCGAAGCGGGCCGTGGCGGGTGGCGAGAGTGCGGCAAGTGACTTCGCGTCGATCCCGCGCAGCGTGCCCAGCCGCCAGGTCGGCCCTTCGAGCGCCGATGGCGCAGCGTGCGGACTGAGCGGAGTCGCAGCCGCGGCGGACGCGAGCCGGCAGCAGCCCGCCTGGAAGCGGCCATCGGGGAGCGACACGCGCGCCACGACGGGATGAGTCACGTCGGACATGCCGTCACTGCACTCGGCCTCGCGCAGGAAGATCACCAGTTCGTTGCCGACGCCGTTCGCAGGCTTGCCACGCCAGACCCGCTCTCGCAGGACGTCGATGCGGCTCGACCTTCCCACGAACTCGGTCGGCGTGGCATCGGGCAGTGACAGCACCGCCCGACCCGGCGACTCGAGCGCGACACCCCACGACGGCTCGTTGCCGAAGCAGATGAGCGGCGGATCTTCGGC
>JANOFF010000138.1:0-7976 GCA_031413515.1 bacterium | reverse complement strand
TTTTTCTTCTCCCTCTACGGAACACGACTTTCAGTCATAACTCGCCAGGAAGTTCGCCGACCGTTTGATTGAACACTACAAGGCCGATCAGGCGAGCCGCTTTCTAATCGAGTACGTGGCTGCATGCCCCCCTTCAGGGGCGACTCAGCCATCCTTCGCCACCTTCGACCGACTGATGGCGTTATCCTCGAAGATCATTTTCTATGGGATCGTTAGCGATGACGTTCAGTACGGAACTGATGACCCCACATTGACTCACCTTCAGTCGGGGCGACTTGGGATCGATGAGTCGCGGAGGCAGTCCGCGCGTGACCGCTACCTTGACGCTTATGGGGCCGGCGAACGCGCCCGCTTGCTTCGAGAGTCCCGAACAACGGAGCCGAAGTGGATAAGGGACAGGCATGAAAAGGCATTGCTTGCGATCACTCAGGCGGCGCAGGCGGAGTTCGGATTTTCGCTCGAACAGCATGCGGCCATCATGAGCCTCGCAGTGCAGCTAAGCCTGGCGGAGGCGAACGCCGCTACCACTATCGAGCTAGAGAAATTCATCCTTGCCATCGCCGATACCCTGGCGGTAGACCCCGCGACGGTTTCGCAGTGGATAGGTGGGCTTTCAATACATGCACGCCCAGACTTCTTCGCCCCGCCGAAGCCTGCGGAAAAGTCTGACATTTACCCGTGGAGGTTTAACAGGCGTTGGTCGTACGTCCGCCGGCCGTTTCTTATCGCCAAGAACCGTGTTGTTTTCGGGAGCAGTCACGTGGATCGCGCAGCCGTAAACCTGCGGAACCTCTGCTCCTCCGGCAGACTCAAGGCCGCCTCGCCCGCGATGCAGCAGGCGATGGGCAAGGCAACCGAGGCGAATGGGGCTCGATTCAATCACACGGTTGCGGAATTGTTTCGAGCACATCCTCGCCTTGTCGTAAGGGAGCGCGCCAAGAAGTTCGGCGGCTTGAGCCTCGCGACAGCTTCTGGCAACCTCGGCGATATTGACGTCTTGGTCGTAGATTGCAGGGCCCGTCGCGTACGAGCATATGAATGCAAAGACTTGTCAGTAGCCCGAACGCCGTCGGAAATTCAGAACGAACTGTCTGAATTCACCGGAAGCGACAAGTCGATTGGCGCGAAGCACTCTCGCCGAGTTCGTTGGCTACGCGACAATCTGGGACATGTCTTGAACTCGCTTGGCGTAGCGAGCAACGGGAAGTGGGACGTTGGTGGGGTGATCGTTATCGATGAAGAGCTGATGAGTCCGTTTCTACTCAAGCTGCCCATGCCCGTAATTTCGATTGCTGACGTAGAGGCGATTGTGCGCGAAGGTGGCATTCTTAGGTGATCAGGTCTGGCCTTGCGAATGACGGACGGGTTACTCGATGCCGCAATCCATGCGGCCCGACGAAGGCGCACAGTTCACCCACAATCGACGATTGCTATCACTCATCTTCCAAGGGGCCGGCACCAACGTCTTCGATCAGATCAAATTGCTCGACGTCGAACCAGGCTTTGAAGACCCGCCACGATTGATCTGTCGGCCATGTGCGAGCGTCCGTGATGTAGTGATCAACAATACCGCGTCAAGAAATCGTGGATGCCTAATTTGCCAACACTGGACTCAAGGTCTTGGCCCACTCCAACGTTGGATCGGACCAATCAATTGAAAGGATTCGCTCACGCCTTACGGCATCCGATCCGCCGGGTTTCATCGACCTTCCGTCAGGCTCACGGAAAAAGATGTGCCGGGCGAAGGGTTGGGGTACAAGAGGGATAAACGCCGGATGAGCATCCACGCTCTTCAGGCTGCGGTAGTACGTGAAACTACCGTCGGGAACGAATTCATATGGAGCGTCGTACGTGACCTCCCAACCATCAACCGATACCTCGCCCACGTTTTCCACCTTCATCTCCACACCAGATCGTTGATCTCGCATGTTGCGATTGACCGTCAACTGGATCCGGAGCGAGGCGCCCTCAGGTGTTCCTGCCTGAGTCCACATTGCTTCGTAGCTGTGGCGACCCTCGCCCCCTTTGACGTGCCTCCACTCCACAGGATCGCCATTGACGGTGCTGTTGATTGGGCAGCAAAGGATCTTGGCATTTGCCGACCAGAGCAGCCTCTCGTCGTAAGAACCTCGAAGCCATTCGGCGGTCTCGGGAGGAAGCCTGAATTCTTGGACGGCAGCAGCAGTGCCGATGAAGAGTTCGTGATATCCGGTGGACGCACCCTTGTTCTTCGTGTGCCTCTGCCAAGCGTAGTAGAGTGGCTCTTCTAGCTTTCTAGGGCTCGAATAGGGAGCATACGGAATGATGTCTCCGGACGCTGTACGAACGGTCACCCAGATTGACTTGAGGTCTCTTGCGTGCCGCTCAAGTGGTCCAGCGTCACGCGTGATGAGCACACCACTTCGTGGAATCGTGTAGTGAGCCCTGCCGAGCACCCACTTCGGCGGCACACCCACAGTCTTGTCCTCGAATATCCAGGCGCGACCAAGAAACTTGTCTGGCACCACGACCACGAACGTGTCGTACGGCGTGGTCGGAAGAGTCTTGTCGTCAATCTGCCACAGCATGACACCCCACGCAATTGACAAGGCGGCCGCCATCCAGGCTCCGTAGGTAGCCTTCGGCGTCCAGCATTGTTTCTGAGGCTTCAGCTTCCAGAGGGTTACCAGGCAGCCAGTCAAAACAATCAACCAAAAGGTGCCGGCCACGAACGTGACAAGGCCGCCGAGGCCACTCATTGGCCCCTGGATTGGAAATCCTCCACCCCCTCTGCCAGGCCGACTCATCGCATCAGCACGCAGGGAAACAAAGTTGATGAAACCAATTGGGACGACACACCAAGGGGCGACCAGAAAGGACCACACAGGAACGGTCCACACGCGGTGACGCGCAACTGCAAGCAGGACGATGCCCGCGATCGACGGGATCAAATAGGCGAATGAGATGAGCAGCACTTCTCACACTCTCATAAAATGAAGTCGCAGCGACGGTGTCGGTGAGTCCCCGGCACCGATAAGCGTACCCGAAGCATCATCCGCTACCGGCACCCCCTTCGCACTCAACAACAACCCGTCCCGTCAACGCCGCACTTCTCTGGAGCGAGACAGGCGGTGTGCTTCGTTCCCAGATAGAAAAGGAGCCCTGATGGCGTGACTTCCATGCCGCCAATCGGGTACTGCGAAATCACGCCCTCCTCGTATTCGACTTCCACGGGCAGCTCATCGGATCCAAGAAGCGGCTCGGCTATTTGCATGATCGAGGCCAGCTTCGTGGTCTCTAGCCGGTGGTCGAGATCCTGAGCAACCCAGACCTGAAGCAAGCACGCCGTCGTTGACCGAATCGTGCCGCCACAGTCGATGAAGTCCTTGCGAAGCTTGCCGACCTCCGTGATGTGGTAGTGGGCAGGAACGAAGGACTTGTCCGGCAACATCCAGTGCATCTTCACGCCTGGGTTGTCTTCGAGGGCGCGGCAGAACTCTTTGACGGTCATGTGGTCGTCCTCATTTGGCGGCTACACGTGAGCTGACCTCGGGCTCGCGCTTCCGGTCACGACGCTCCAGACCAATGTACCGCTCGCATAGGCACACCGACATCCCCAGCACCCTCAAGCCAGGAACCACACATGTCCACAGCAACCACCATCCAACCAACTACCGCCCCACAAACCACAAACCGCTCCACCACTACCAACACACCGACTCTCCAGACCGAACGCAGCGCCACCAACAGGCTTCGCACCACAATGGCCGCAGTCAAGCTCGCGTTCACATGGCTGGGCGTCCGAAAGACCCTCGCCCCTGAACAGCGAACGACAGCAGCCCGAGCGTTTCATGCTGACCGTGAACTTCTCTCGGCATCAAAGCTCATCCTGGACACGAAGAACCCCGCCTACCGTGCTGTCGCTGCTGTCCGGTCAGAAGCATCGGGCTATTGGCGAACCGTGACGCTGCCGTTTCCCGAGTCTGGCATCCGTCTCCTCCCCCAGAACTCACTCGGCCTCTTCGCGAACACCATGGCCGGCTACAGGGAAAAGCTCCAAGAGGCTGCCCGGGAACTCGCTGCCCAGTACGACACGATCAAGCAAGAGGCCCAGCGACGACTCGGCACGCTCTTCAATGCCAGCGACTATCCCCAGACGCTTGACGCCATGTTCGATCTGGAAGTCTCGTACCCAACCATCGATCCACCTGCGTATTTGATGGCCCTGAATCCCGAGGTCTACCAACAGGAGCAAGCCCGAGTCCGTGAACGATTTGAGAGTGCCGTCGAACTGGCCGAACAGGCATTTGCGGCGGAGCTCCAGCGGCTCGTCTCCCATCTTGCCGAACGCCTCACCGGCCTACACGACGGTCAGCCCAAGGTGTTTCGAGATTCCGCCGTCGAGAACCTGCGTGAATTCTTCGAGCGGTTCCGGCAGCTCAATATCAGGAGCAATCCCGAGCTTGATGCCTTGGTCGAACACGCTCAGCAGACGATCACCGGTATCGAGCCGCAGCAGCTTCGAGATTCTGTGCGGCTCCGTCAGATGGTCGCCAATGATTTTGAAGTGATTCAGGCTGTCGTCGGGGAAATGCTCGTTGATCGACCACGGCGGAACATTCTCAGGCGAACGGGAATGGGAGGAGGCGTATGACCGGCGACGTGGAGCTTGTGGTCGGCGTGGGTGGTGGCGTTCGGTGTGTGTACGACGAGGCTTTGGATCTACGCGAACTCGGGACGCTCAAGATCACCCGCGCGAGCCATGTGGAGCCTGATCACGACGGCAACTGGCTCGCTGATATGGGGCCTGTTGGTGGGCCAGTATTGGGACCGTTTGGTACGCGAAGCGAAGCCTTGGCCGCCGAAAGGGCTTGGTTGATGGTCATGAGTATGAACTGAACGGGCCTTTTCGGTACTCACCCCGGATCTGCTCGATCTCGTTTTGGTTCAGAAAAACCTTGTGCGATCGTTGTTCCAGCACGCCCTCGAACATTGCCCGATCGGTGTGCCGAAATACGTGCTCATAACCAGGCATGAAAAGCCTCATGAGAAACCGACCCAACTCCGCAGGATCGACATCACGCTCGACAGCGAACTCAAGCAAACGGGCGAATCCATCGGGCGAAAGGAGTAATTCCAACGACTCCGAGCCAACCATAACCTCAGGGTACTCCGGTAGCAGGCAATCAGGCGAAGTGGAGATCCCATGAGTGATTGTGAATCCGAAGTCCTGCTCAAGGCCCGTTTTTGTCGGTGAGCGTCGCCTATACCACGATCCCCAAGCATCCCGGGGCTCAATGATTCGTTCGCGGCACCGATCGCAATAAAAGGGCCCGGTCTGAGCAAGCTGGGGCATACGCGGGATTGCATCGAATCGACTCATGATCGTCTTCCTTCCTTGTGGCGTTTGTCGTTGTTGAGGAAATCTCAACAACCTGATTTCTGTGCAAGTTCCGTGCCGCTCCAGAATGCCCGTAGCCGCGAATAGACGCCAGCCGAATCACTGGCATATGAAATAAGTGGGAGCCCGATATCCCACCTCATCGCCTTGCTCGTTGCCTGAGGCGTTGATCTGTCTCCCCGTCTGCCCTTCTGGCCGCCGGGCGTTTTTCCCTGTCCGTGTTCCCTTTTCCCAGGAGATTCTCTGTCATGAGCTACGTCGAACTGATCGATGCCGTGTCCAAGAAGACCGGCGAGGATTCTCACGAAATCCGCCGCCATGGTTTCTCGATGGCAGGCCCGGATGACGCCCGGCCAGACCACGATCCGGACTGCCTCTTCGACCTGATCGATCTTCCGGAAACGGGAGCTGTCGACTGGGACGAGGTGCTGTATGGGTGCCGTGAGCCGTTCTTCACCCGGACGCTCAAGGCCCGGAAGAAGAAACGGGCCGAGAGCACGGTCACGAAGATCGCCGCCGAGAAGCAGTTGGCCCGAGCGGCGTGACCCATAGCCAGAAGACCCAGCGACCCCAGCAAGTGACGGGCGTGGAAGTGTAGTCGAGCTGCTCAAGGCTCACTGCACCCACGCCCGTCGCTTTTTCCATGTTTTCACGGGCTTTATGCGATGACGGTGAATGCAGCGTCACAACGAGCCCCCCACAAAACCACGCATCTATATATAGGACCCCAGGAACCAACCCATGCTCAAGCTCCATGCCGGCATCTCTCGAAAGGTCGGTCTGCCCGGCTTTTCCAGTGCCTCAGCCTCGTGCCATATCGAAGCAGAACTTGACAGCTCTCTTCTTCAAGACCGCGAAGGCTTCCAGATCGTCGTACAGCGTGCCTACCAGTCGTGCGAGCAAGCTGTGGCCGACCAGATCGCACGGCTCACTGACGACACCAATCCCCAGCCCGCCCAACAGGAAGTCATCGAGATCCGCACGAGCCCGATGATCGCTGGTGCCCGAATCACGAACGGCACCCAGACAACTCCCGCCCGCTTCTCGAACCCGCCAAGCCCTCGACCAGCCACGGCTTCTCAGGTCAAAGCGATCCGGGCCATCTGTGCTCGCCGGCGTATCGATCTCGTGAGCTTGCTTCGGGAACGCTACGGCCTTGGCACCGCGGACGAGCTGGGCATTCGACAGGCGAGCGTTCTCATCGACGAGCTCAAGAGCGACGAGCCCACGACCACACCCACGAACGGGCACTCTGAGAACGGCACTGGCTCGTATGCCGCGATGAATGGAGGTGTTCGATGATTGCCGGTGCTGAACTACTTCCGGTTTACCCGCCTACGCCCACGAACCCAGCCAACGACATCGCCAAGAAACTGACCGGCCGAGATTACGTGAGCTGGTCGGCGTTGAGCACGTTCCGGACTTGCCCGCTGAAATACAAGTTCCGGTACGTCGATGGCCTGCCCGAAGAATCCGTGTCCAGTGCGCTCGTGTTTGGCACCGGCATCCACACAGCCATCGAGGAGCATTTTCAGAGCATGTTGGCCGGTGAACCCAAGCCAGACATCGACAAGCTCCTGTTCGCCTATCGAAGTGCCTGGCTACCGCACGACCCAGACGCAATCCAGTTCGGCAGTAAGGACACCCGGCAGACTCTCGACGATCTGGCCGCACGAATGCTCAGGGCTTTCATCGCGAGTCCTGTAGCTGGTGTGAATGGCCGGGTGTTGGGTGTCGAAGAAGAAATCCGTGGCGTGTTGGTCGAAGGCATGCCGGATCTGTATGGCCGCGTGGACCTGCTCACCGAAGACGACGACACGCTCACTGTGACGGACATAAAGACGTCACGCGGCAAATGGAGCGATGAGCAGGTAGAAGACTCGGGTGAACAGCTTCTCCTGTACTCGAAGCTGGCCAGTGCAATCAGCCCCGGCAAGAAGGTGATGACGCGGTTTATGGTGCTCACAAAGACCAAGGAACCGGTTGTTGAAGAGCACGTTCGCGAGGTTGAGCCCGGGAGTGTGTCGCGTGTGATGGCGGGAGCGGAGCGTGTTTGGCGAGCGATCGAGTCAGGCGTGTTCTATCCAGCACCTTCGGCTATGGCGTGTGCTGGTTGTGGCTACCGGTCTGCTTGTCGTGCGTGGGCGGGTTGAGTGGAGAGCGGCCGGAAGAAAAAAGAAAAGCGGCATGGGGCTCAAAACCCTGTGCCGCTTTTTCTTAGGTATCAGGGAGTGCGCGGGTGAGTTGATGAACGAGGCATACCCTGGTTTACTCGCGAAAAGGACCGCAGCTAGGAATTCCCACCAGGCCGTTCAGGCGGCTTATGGGCGATTCTGATTCGAGGGTACCCAGGCGACCTTCTTCCAAACATAGCCCAGATGTGCTGCTGGGTCGCGACAACGCCTACGTCAAGTTCAGCAGATCGCAGCCAACAGATTCTCAATACCGCAGGACTTCATCGCGATTCTGCTGCAAGGCTTTGTGTACGCCCGTCATGGGCGTGATTGTATGGGGTGCAAGTCCCCTGTGCGAGATTGGGAGCCTGAAGGAGATCAGTAGACCAAGTGACCACTCCGATTGGCAAAGCACGAGGTGA
>JANOFF010000137.1:0-6666 GCA_031413515.1 bacterium | reverse complement strand
GTCGTCAGCATGTTGGCCGAGTAGTCGCCGGTCGGTCGGTTCGAGTTCATCACGATGGCGCCCGCCGAAGCGTTGCGGCCGCTCCCCGAGCCCACCGGCCCACGAAGCACCGAAACCGACGCGAGATCGAAGAAGCCCGTGAGCTGCAGCGCACTCGAGTTCAGTGGGACACCGTCCTGGTAGATCGCCACCGCCCCCGCAGAATTGGCGCTGTAGTCGGCCAGTCCGACTCCGCGGATGAAGAAGTTCGCGCTGGTGGCGCCCGCCTGTGTGATCTCGAGGCCGGGCGTCACCTTGGCGATGTCGGCGATATCGGTGGCACCCAGCGCGGTCAACTCACTCGAGTCGAACGCGACTACCGAAGCCGCTGCGTCCGTGACAAGCGATGCGCCCGCGGTCCCGGTGACCACGATGACCTGGACGTCCGACATGTCCGTGCCGGGCACGTTGCCCGTCGTCTCGTCGATCTCGATCTCCTCGACGTCGGACTCTTCCTTCTCGTTCTTCTTTGCGGGCTGCGTTTCGGCTGCGGCCGACCCTTCTCCAGTCGTCGCACTCGATTCGAGCGAACCGGAGGTCCCTCCCGCCAACTGTTCTTGTGCGTCGATCGCCGTCGCAGACGCGAACACGAAGAGCACGGCGAACGCGAGCGCGCTGCTCCCGATCGTCAGTGCGTTCGACACGGGTGCGAGACGCCATGAGCGGATCAGCACGCTGCGCGCGGAGCGAGACTGCGAAAACACGCTGGACGATCCGCGCGATCGAGGCTCCGGGAGGGCTTCCGCGCTGCGACTATCGGGTCGATCTTCGGATCGCACTGGCTGCCTCGCCCGTGGTTCGGAGCGGTCATGCTGCTCGTCGCGATGCCCACGCTGAGCCCGAACGCCGATGCTCCGCACTCTCACCTTGCGCGCGATGATCAAGCTGCGCGATCCTCGCCCGGATGTTATGGCCCGTCAAGACAGGCTCGAAGCTCTGGTCGGGCATCACGTTGCTCTGCATCCTCTTCCTTTCGGGTGATGTGGCGGCAGCAACCGAAGGGGCGGAGGTCGACGGCGAGCTGAAGCGATGGGTCCCCTCGATCGCCCTCATTTCGGGCGTCGGTGCGCAGAACGCGCAGGGAACGATCACCACCACGGATGTCGTCGGTGATCCCGTCACAGCACCCCTTCCGATCCTTCCCGCCGCCACTCCGCAGCCGATCGTTCCCGGCACGCCGATGACCGCGCGAACGCGCATGATGACGCCGTACGTCGGCGGTTCGTTCGAGCTGATGACCCCGGCCTGGTTCGACATCGCGACGAGTCCGCGACTCTACGCGCATGTGGACGTCAGCTATGCGTTCGGACCCGTCTACTACATCCCGAAGATCGGCGATCCCGGTCCCTTCATCGGGCCGACCAACATCGCCAACTTCACCACGACCTCGATTCGCGGCCAGGGCGCGACTCTCAGTGCCGAGGTCGATCCCCTGCTGGTGATGGCCGGCTTCGGCTTCGCGTTCACGTTCGAGGCCGGCGAGCGTACGTTTCGCGTCAAGCCGTCGTTCGAGTACGTGCGCGAGTCGATCCAGATCAATGGACTGGTGCGGCGCGCGGTGGGGCCGAACTCAGCGAACGGCGGTGCAACCAATGTCGCTGCCTTCCGGCCGATCACTCTGTCGATCGACGAGACGCTCGTCTACCACGGGCTCGGTGCCGGGCTCGAACTCGAGCTGGACACGATGCGAGCCGGCCCGCTCATGCTCACGCTGTTCGCCAACGGCAAGGGTTGGAACTTCCTCGACAACCAGCTGTACACGTTCGAGAGTTCGAACGTCTATGGCGAGGGGGCTTTCTTCCAGTTCCTGAAGAACGAGTGGGCATTCGCGGGCTCGCTGGGACTGCGCTTCCGCTGGGCTCCGGAGTGACGTGCGGGCCAACGCTCCCGCGCTGATCGCTGGCCTCGGGTTCGGCCTCCTCGCCCTGCTGATCCTGGTGGCTGCTGGACAGCCGCTGATCACCGACGACGCGTGGCTCCACCTCTCGCTCGGACGCGCATACGCGGAATCAGGACCGTGGCTCGTCGGCGACCCGCTGCTTGCGAATGCACCTGCCGCGCCGGTCCCGACCGCGTGGTTGTTCGACGTCTTCGCGCACAGCGTGCTCGTCGGCGCGGGCTTCACCGGTCTGCGCGTCGTGCATGTTGCGCTGGTCGCCACGATCCTCGGACTCGTGTGGACATCGATCCGCCGCGCCAGCGGGAGTGCGCTCGCGGCGAACCTCGGCAGCGGGCTCTTCATCGCACTGGCCGCGTATCGACTCGTGCAGCTCCGCCCCGATCTGCTCAGCATGCTCGCGGTGCTCGTCCTCCATCGACTCGTGCTCGCACACGATGTGCATCCGACACGCGCTCGGATCGCAGCGGTCGCTCTGCTCTTCGCACTCTGGGTCAACGTGCACGCGGCCTTCCTGCTGGGCCCGTTGCTGCTCGGTGCGGGCGCCGTCGGTGCCCTGATCGGCTACGCGCAGGCCGATCCCCCGGATCGGCCTGCGTTGCAACCGCGTCTGCGCTTCATCGTTCTCTGCGGGGCGATCGGCTCGCTGGCGACTCTCTTGAATCCGGCCGGCCTCGAGCCGCACCTCGCGTGGTTCGTCGCGGGCAGCGATACCCCGGCCCTCGAGCGCGTTGCCGACGAATGGATGCCCGTTGATCCGTTCTCGCTGCCCCTCGCCGGCCTGCCGCCGAGCCTGTTCGCGTGGCTGATCGGGTGGGCGCTCGCGCTCGGCAGCATGGTCGTGTGCGCGATTCTGCTGACGAGGGCGCGCAGCCGGAAACAGCGAGCGGCGAACGATCTCGCGGTGGATCCCGTGCTCGTCGCGTTGGCGTTCGTCGGCCTCGTCCTGCCGCTGATCGCAGTCCGGTTCCTCTGGCTCGGCCTGTTCCCGATCCTGCTGCTCGCCCACGCCACGCGGGACCGACTCGCGGCCGTGTCCACCCGCACTCCATCGATCGGCTGGGTGCTCGCAGTTTCGAGCTTGCTCTGCGTGCCGGCGTTCGTGCGAATCGGCGACTGGCCGATGGTCACGAACGCACTGCCTGCGAGTTGGTCCGGCTATCGCGTCCCCTACCAGGCCGGCAAGTACCACGCCGACCTGATCTGGATCCTGAAGGATGCGGGCCTGCAGGGCACGGCCTTCACCGACTATCACCTCGCGGGCTTCGCGGGCTTCCACCTCGCCCCGGGTGTGCGCACCCTGATCAACGGCACACTCAACGTGCCGCCGGACGTGATCGCCGCGAATCGACCGTTGCGGGCGCGCAGCGGCGAACGAGAAGGCGAGTCGTATGCCGCGCTGCTCGATCGACACGGCATCGACCTGTTCGTGGGAATCCGCCTGCCGCGGGTTTCCACGTCCGCGCAGCCGCAGTTCTACACGACGGGAAATCTCGAGCGGACACCGGGCTGGATCCCGATCTTCCGCAATCTCACCGGCGCCATCTATCTCCGAGCCAACGAGCGCAACCGCGAGAACCTCGATCGGATCAGCACCTACTATGCCGAAGAGGGCCTGCCCTTCGATCCAGCCGTCGGATTTGATCCGGAGCAGATCGTGCGTGCGAATCGCGGCTGGGCGACGCAGCATGGTGTGATCCCGCTGGACTTCGAACAGATCACCGCGTCGGCATTCGGCGCCGATCCGATCCGCCGCGATGCGGCCAGGGAGTCGCTGGCCTCGATCTATACGGCGCTCGGTCTCTATGAACGGGCGATCGAGCTCGATGCCGCGCGGGTGAGCGTGGATCCCACGGCGGTCGCAGCGCGAAGGCGGCTCGTCTGGTCTCTGTTGCGCCTGCATCGCGTCGACGAGGCAGTCGCTGCGATCGACGGGCTCGACGCGCAGCCGGATCGGGACGGGCTCTCGCATCGGATCGCCGAGACGGCACGCGCAGCCGCGCTGCTCGACGACGAAGAGCAGCTCGCCGTGGCGATCGCGCAGCTCCCCGTCTTCACCGCGCGAGAGTCGGAAGCGCTCACACGCAACGTCGTCCGTCCCGGCCCGCGACTGCCCGGTTCGTGATCGCGGCAGGCACGCACGCTTCGCCCCGTCCGAGCGGCCTGATTCGTCGCTGGATCCGACGGGACGTTGTCCACGACACGCCCCGTCGAGGAGCCTCGATCACTCGACGTCCGCGCGAAGCAGCAGCACCGTGTCGTCACGACTGGTTTCGGCAGCGGTACCGCTGAGACGACTGCTCCGCCGCACAGCGCCTGAGCGATCGAGTCCTCCGACGGCCAGTGTTTCTCCGGGCACGACGATCACGAGTGTCGAGCTGCTCGTCGATTGAATCATTCCACCTTCGAGGGGGCGGCCATCGAAGGCCGCGAGATCGACTTGCACCCGCCCATCGGCGAGGATCCGGGTGCTCGCCTCGAACCCGGTCGCCGCGGTCACGAACTCGGTGTTCGTCCCGTAGGGACCCGTCGTCGAATACGGGATGCTCGTTCCCGTTTCGATCCGCGCAGTGGTCCCCTCCGTCACGCGGAGCGTGCCGGTGAAGGACTCGCTCAGCCTCAGCAGCGACTCGTTGGCGCGCAGATCGACCGACGAGCCGGAACCCGGTGGTCGCAGCACGTTGCCGATGCGGAAGTCACCAGCTTCGGCCTTCCAGCGGACCACGAAGCCCTGAGCCTCGAGGTCGAGGACCCGCTTCGTGTCGAAGCGCAGGACGACGGTGCGCAGTCGCCGATCCTGCAGCGCGAGCAACTCGAGTGCGTCCGAGACGGCACCGGGATCTCCGACCAGCACCAGCGAATTCGTGCCGCGGTCGAGTGTGGCGCTGCCACTCTCGGCCATCACGGCCTGCACGATGGGAAGCAACTCGTCGGCGACCCGGTACTTGACCTTGTAGACCTCGACGCTGCGCTGCGCGGCGGCCGGGCTCGCGAAGACACCGATGGCGAGGAAGATCGCAGCGACGGCTCGGAGGATCGTTCGCATCGACATCATCCTGAGCGAGGGCCGGGATGCGCGTGGCCGAGGCCAGCCCCGCGTACCTGCTCACCCGATAACAGTCCCCCGAAACCAGAAGGCTCCGCGAAGGGTTGCCCTCGCGGAGCCTTCAGACATCTGGAGCACGAGACCGGATTCGAACCGGCGACCCTGACGTTGGCAACGTCATGCTCTACCAACTGAGCTACTCGTGCGAAATTGCGGGTCGGGGAGCCAGTGTTTAAGGAAGCACGACGTGTCCGTCAAGCGTCGGCAGGCACCGTCGGCGGCTCCGACCCCGAAGGGGCCGAAGCCCCCCGCTGAATCTGCCTCGCACGCCCGCAACCCGCCGCCGCCTCCCCTGCCTAGAGCTTCGTGATCTTCTCTCTGTGGTCGCGGATCCCCTTGGTGGCGTTCCGTGTGTCGAAGATGCGGGCAGACTTCTCGACGAGGTTCGCGTAGTCGATGCTCGAGTGATCGGTCAGGATCACGACCAGATCGGCCGCGGCGATCGCCTCGTCGGACAGATCCGTCCCCTTGTAGCGGACACCGTCGATCTCGCATTCGCGCACGTACGGGTCGTGGTACCGGATTTCCGCGCCCTTGCGGGCCAGCGTCCCGATCACGTCGATCGCGGGCGATTCACGCATATCGCCCACGTCCTTCTTGTACGCGACGCCGATCACCAGGATCGATGCACCGTTGACGGCGAGTCGGTCCTCGTTCAGCAGCTCCGTCACCCGATCGGCGACGTGTTCGGGCATGCGACTGTTGATCTCGGTCGCCAGGTCGATGAAGCGCGCCGAGAAGTTCAGCGACTTCATCTTCCATGACAGATAGCTCGGATCGACGGGGATGCAGTGACCGCCGAGCCCGGGCCCGGGCAGGAACTTCATGAAGCCGTAGGGCTTGGTGGCGGCCGCGTCGATCACTTCCCAGACGTCGAGCCCGAGGCGCTCGCACATCAGCGCGACTTCGTTGACCAGGCCGATGTTGATGGCGCGGAAGGTGTTCTCGAGCAGCTTCACCATCTCGGCGGTCTGCGTCGACGAAACCGGCACGGTCGATTCGAAGATCGTGTCGAAGACCTTGCACGCGAGCTGGGTGCACAGCGGCGTCGATCCGCCGACCACCTTCGGCACGTTCTTGACCTTGAACTTGGTGTTGGCGGGATCGATCCGCTCGGGCGCGAAGGCCAGCGCGAAATCCTTGCCGACCTTCAACCCCGTCTCCTCGAGAGCCGGGATGAAGAGTTCTTCGGTCGTGCCGGGATAGGTGGTCGACCCGAGGATCACCAGCGTGCCGGGGTGCAGCCGCTCCTTGATCTGCCCGACGGCGTTCGCCATGAACGAGATGTCTGGATCCTTGGTCCGCGTCAGCGGCGTCGGCACGCAGATGTTCACGATCTGCACGCCGTGCAGCTCGTCGAAGTCGGTGGTGGCCGAGAACCGGCCCGCATCGACCAGCGCCTTCAAGTCCGCGGTCGGGACGTCACCGATATAGGACACGCCGCGCTCGATGTTGCGCACCTTCTCGGCATCGACCTCGAATCCGATGACCCGGAATCCCGCGCGGGCGAGTTCGACCGCCAGGGGGAGTCCCACATAGCCGAGTCCGATCACACCGATCGTCGCGGATCGGTCGTCGATCTTGGCCCCGAGTTCCTCGAGTCTTCCGTCTGCCATCGCCTGGA
>JANOFF010000136.1:0-12847 GCA_031413515.1 bacterium | reverse complement strand
TAGAGACGGTGCTGGTGCCGCCATCTTCGATCATGATTGCCGCCCCGGACAGAATCGCTGCGTTGTTCCGAAAGATGCAGTTTTGGCCCCGAACTTCCTGTACGCTCCGCAATCCCGGTGGCCAAGCACGACCACCCGCTTGATGCCGTGCAGCATCCTGGACAAGTCGAGGTGTTCAAGAAAGAACTGTTGCCAATGCAGCTTCGGTTCCGGCGGGAAATCCACCACCGCGCCCAACTCCGCGCCCGCGAGTATCACGTGATCGAACTTTCCGTTCAGTCCAGCCGCCGCGATGTGTTCCGTCACCTTATGAAAGAAGCGGAAGTCGATGCAGGTCACCAGCAGAACCTCGGCATCGTGGCTGGTTCTGTCGAGTGCCAGCCCTTTCAGGTAGTCCGAGAAGTCGTCGAGTTTCAGCGAGTCCTCTACCATCGCAACCTCTTGGCGATCCTCTGCGGAAGAAGCCGTGCAGCCATGCAGTCCAATACACCAGAACCTTGTGCCACGAAGACGTGCCGTGAAACTCGCGTCATTCTCACCCCCGGCCTCACGTCAATCAAGAAATTCTGGTACGCCGTTTCGGCCCCGAGGATGGCGGCGGCGAAATCAGCTCCACCATCCAGACCCGCGGAAAACGGCTGAAATCCAACCCCTGGGCGCCCTCTATATATGGATGCGCGCCGGGAACGCCAAAAATGGCGCGTCCGGCGGGGATTCTCAGATTCTCACTTTCTCAAATTCAGGGTCACGACCGAGCCCTTTTTCGTGTTTTCCAGGGCTTTTTGCGAGGGCCGGGTGCCAAAAGAGGGCTCCGGGGCCTCTCGATCTGCGAAAGTGAGAAAGTGAGAATTTGCGAAAAACAGGCCCATTCGACCCACACACGCCCGACACTGCCTTACGGCGACCAGGGCGACACCGTACCCACCCCTGCCTCACATCGCCCCCATGAAAAAGCCCCGACCATCAGCGAATCAGGAGGCCGTCTACGTTTGCGATTCCTGCGGGGAGGAGATCGTCGTACCCGTGGACGTTTCAGCGGGGGCACATCAGGACTACACCGAGGATTGCCCGGTCTGCTGTCACCCGATGAATCTGCACGTCGACATAGCCCCAGACGGCGAAGCCCATGTCGACGGGGAGCGTGAGTAGGTCGGCGCACACGTACGGTTCAAGCCCCAGCCAACCGAGATAGCGCCAAAGCCAACAGGCAGCCGCTGACGACGGGCTTCCCTCGGCGATAAGCCTCCAGGAGCTCGCGGGAACGTTGAGCGAGCATTCGGCGGACTTCTCGACGCTCACCCTTCACCCTCGGGATCTGCATGGTATCGAACCCGGTCGTTTGGTGTCGTAGCCAGGCAATCACGGCGGCTTCTGCTCTTCGCTCGATGGGGATGCGGTGAGTGCGAGCTACGGTGCCGCTTCCGACTGGCGTGGCATGTTTGGCGACTAGACGGGCGAGCTTGGTGGCTGTGTCTCGGTGCCGCTCATGAAACCCGAGAAACGCCACGACAGCAGCTTCAAAGTCCTCGACGTACTCGGCCTGCTTTGCTTTCCGGCGTTTTGTATCGGCCTCACGGCGCTTTGAGTACCCCGGTTTTGCCCGTTCATTGGCAAGCTCTTGCTGAATGCGGTCGATTGTGTCGCGAGGAGCCCAGATGCCACGCGAGTACATCCGGTTTTTTGACCTGCGAATCCGGCCTCGGCCTCACGCAGTATCCCAATGATGCGCTCCGCCGTTTGCTTATTCCCTCGTGGCATCTATCGCCCTCCCTTGGTTGCGGCCACACCCGAATTCACTCTCCCGATGTGGACTCGTTTGAGGGGGGGCAGGCCATCCGCAGATGCCTATGGGGTACCGGCTCCAGGGTTGCGCCGCCCCTGTCTGCTCGCTTCAGCTGCGCCTCAGCGAGCGGACAGGGGCGATCCCTTGTCAGGGCTAGCCTGATGATAGAAACTGGCTCCATTCATGGGGGCGGGCCACTTGAGCAACGGCCTCGCTGGATTCGAGGGGATCAGATGGCCTCAGCAAATTCTCTGCAGCGAGCCGCAAAGCACTTAGACGAGCTACTCACGCTGGAACGGCAGATCTGGCTTTGTGGCGCGGGGATCAGTGTCGATTCTGGCATTCCGTTAATGTTTCCATTGACGGACCGCGTAAGAGGCATCCTGAAAAACCCCACCGGCATCGTAGCAGAAGACACAACGCAGACCGCGGCACTGCTAAAGACGCTATGCGACCAAATGCCGCCCGAGTGCCATATTGAACATCACCTCAGCCAGATTGGAGACCTCATCACCCTTGCCGAACGAAAGACCGTGAGGAACGTCGTTTATGGATCTGAAACATTCACAGATGAGCAGTTGAAGACGGCACACAGACATATTCAGATTGCGATTCGGCACACTGTCGAATTCGGATACGTCAAGGAGGAGTCACGACAGGCTGCCCAGATTGGCACTGTCAACGAACCGGTCACGACACATGAGTACCATGATGAGTTTGTCACGGCGCTCTTTGCCGAACGGCGAGCGGGGTTGGAGCGAAGGCCAGCAATCCGATTCTTCACGACGAACTACGACACATTGCTTGAAGATTCGTTAGCCCGCTGTTGCATTCCTTTTGCTGACGGGTTTACTGGCGGCGCAACGGCCTTTTGGGATCCTCGCAATCTGGAGAGCCGTATTCAAGCATTAGAATTTGCGAGGCATTCGGCGGTTATCTACAAGCTGCATGGCTCTATCGACTGGGTTTTCACGGAGAACGAAATCGTGATGCGGGTTCGGACGTCCGCGGTCCTTCCGCTCGCCAAGAACAAGAACAGCCGGCTACTCATCTATCCACAAGCAACAAAGTACCTAGCAACTCAGCGTGATCCGTTTGCCAGATTATTTGCTGACTTCAGGACTGAACTCTCGTCCAAGGCGCCAACAGCTTTTGTCGTCTGCGGGTACAGCTTCGGCGACGACCACATCAACGAAGAGATTGACCGCGCACTCAGGCAACCGGGAAATGCGATCACACTTATTGCTTGCTGCAGCCAACGAAAAACCGCGGGGAAGCTTGATCCTGATGAAGGCTTACCACCCATCATCGCCAAATGGCTGAAAGAGTCGTCATCCTGGAACGAGCGAATCGTCGTCTTGGGGAGTGACGGATATTACCGGGGAAGTCTGACGAACCGACTGGATACAAAGGACATCCTGGCACCGTTGGATTGGTGGACGTTTAGAGGCATCACTCAATTCCTCAAGCAAGGTCCGGAGATGTTTCCATGAGGCCGTTTTCGGTCTTGCCCGAGCTGAAGGTTGGAACGGTTGTCGAAGTTGCTGGCGATGCCATCCGCATTCAGATTGATTCTGAGATTTCAGAATTGACTCGGACTCATGCAGGCGACGTGTATCCGATTGGCCAATGCGGCAGCATGTTGAAATTACACGCTGGACGCCAAGTGCTGTTTGCGTATGTTCGCGTACTTCGGATGCGTTCGGAAATCGCCATTGAGCACGGTGCACCGCCTCCGCCGCCATCTGAAGATGCAAGAATGATCGAGGCAACTCTTTTCGCCGAAGGCCAATGGAGTTCCGTACAGCAAGCACTAGATCTCACTCGCGGCATTTCGACCTACCCGCTTCCCGGGCAGGCTGCGTATTTGACGACGCTTGAAGAACTCACAGCGATCTACAGTGCAGGACAAGGCTCGAGGGTTCCGCGACATCGCATTCGGCTCGGAAACTACGTTGGTGCGAATGAGTCGGCCTGCTACGCGGACGTCGACAAGATGTTCGGACTGCACTGCGCCGTGTTGGGATCAACTGGTGCGGGAAAGTCCGCAACCGTTGCCGCCGTTTTGCATTCGCTGCTGGAGGCATCGGAAACTAGCGACGGAACCACAACAAGGCTGCGTCCGCGTGTCATTTTAATTGATCCGCATGGTGAATACGCGAAGGCGTTTAATGGCAGAGGTAAGGCTCATGTGTTTCGAGCTTACAACAGCCATTCTGATGCCGAGACGGCGACTGCAAGTCAGCTACGGCTCCCGTACTGGCTCATGACCGGTGAAGAATATCGAGACATGGTCATCGGAAAATCCCCGTGGGAGGCGACCACCGAAAACAACATTGTTCTGAAGGCCCTGCGTCACTCACGCCTGGCAGGACTTGGACTGATTGAGAGCGCAAGAGCCGATTGGAAGGGCAAGCCCGTAACCAGCGCTCATCCTGCGGATGACCGCCCGACGGCTGCCGGGAACGCGGCAGGAGATCGCATTGCGGGATATGACCACGACACGCCCGATGCGTTCTCTTTGAGGGAGTTCCGTACATACATCTCGCATGAACTCAGGATTAGGTTCACCAAAGATGGCTGGGACGAGTTCACGCCCAGCGCCTCCGAGTCACACAATTCCATTCTCGATAAACTCAGCGTTCTGGAGCGT
Organism: bacterium; assembly: GCA_031413515.1. GTDB lineage: Bacteria > Myxococcota_A > UBA9160 > UBA9160 > UBA4427 > TMED88. The sequence continues at coordinate 8,411 of JANOFF010000136.1, read as the reverse complement.
GATCCGCGACTTCAGTTCATGATGAAAGAGCATGCCACTGGCGATCCGGACTTGCCGCAGATTCTCCAACAATTTGTTGGTGAGCTATCTGGCGCGCCCAATGCGGATATTCGGATCATCGACATTTCTGGATTGCCCAACGAAGTTGCTGGACCGCTGACGGCCGCCATTGCGCGACTTCTGTTTCAGTACAAAGTCTGGCAAACACGTCGTGAGCGTGAACGTGATCCTGTACTGTTGGTTTGCGAAGAAGCCCATCGGTATGTGCCTGACACGGGCCTTGCCGAGTATGCATCAGCTCAACGAGCGATTCGCCGACTTGCAAAAGAGGGACGGAAATACGGTGTCGGTATGATGTTGGTTTCTCAAAGGCCGGCAGACGTGGAAGGGACTGTACTTTCGCAGTGCAACTCGTGGCTGGTTCTTCGACTCACGAGTACAGTGGATCAGCAACACGTTTCAAAATTCCTGCCTGACAACCTTGCGGGCCTGGCGAAGATGCTGCCTTCGCTCGCCCGGCAGGAAGCAATCTTCGTCGGCGACGCCGCAGCACTCCCGGCGCGTATCAGAATCCGGACGTTGGCAGACGATGACCTTCCGCAATCCGATGACGTCTCGTTTGGGAAAGGCTGGCTAGAGGCCCCTATTTCCGTGGATGCAATCGAGAAGGTCGTAAAGCGATGGCGAAGACAATCACCGCCAGTTGGTGCAGTGCCTCCGGCTCCAGAGAGGCCGATTGCGGAAGCGGCTAAGTCGTCTGGTGAAAAAAAGAAGGGAAAAAAGCCGAAGACCTAGGATCGTTCGCTATCTGCGCTCGTGCCCGTGCCCAAGAGTCAGTTTCGCCTGCTTGCTCAGGTGGTGCATCATCCAGGCCCGTGGCCTCGAGGCAATCCAGACGAAAGCCCTTCAATTGGGAGCGCTAGCCCTTCCCATGAGCATGTTCCTTGCGATCAATTGTAGGTTTGCCAGAACTCGGCCACTTTTTCTCGCGTCGTCCATTCTTGAGACGCCGTTCGAGCCAGTGACTGACCAACGGACGCAACCTGTTGGATTCTGGGATCAGGGTTACTTAAGAGTGAGTTCCAAGCCTGGGCGTTTCGATCATAGAGCTCGGGTATGCTGCCCCAGGTCGCTTCAATTTCCAGGACGGCCGCTTCGGCAATGGCATGGATTTCGATTCCTTCATCCAGTGCGATGGTGGCCAAGCGGGCCCATTGGTCATCGGGGCGGCCTCGAAGCGGGACAAGATGATAGTGCGTCAAAGCGGGGTTCCGCAGGACATTGCGATAGAGTTCGATGTCGTTGCCGATCGTTGCGCTCACGATGTCACGACAGACCCAGCGTCCTGGTGGGATCTGATTTAAAATCGCAATTCGCTCGTCGCGAGTGAGCGATTGGCAGGCTGCTTTGATCGCCCCTGGTTTATGCCGACTTCCCGCATGTTGCCGCGCAATCCGGTCGCTCAACCACCGAAACGCCAATTCCGCGTCATGAGCGAGCATGTCTCGCAGGTCATGATCTTTGACATTTCCAGAAATCGTAGCCTGCCTCCATTCCGAGCGCACATCATCAGGAATCGGCGCATTGCGGTACTTCTCCCGTGCCCAAATGGCGCTGGCCACCGCCCCCGAAACACCAGGCCTGCTATCCACCAGCAACGACCTTATTCGACGAAGTGACAGCAGTCCTTGCTGAACCAAGTGTTCCACAGTCGGAAGATTTTCAGGGATACGCTCACTGACAAAGGCTTCCAGGTCTGCATCCAACTGATCGGCCAGCAGGAGGATTTGAAAGCAAGCCAGCCGAAGAGTGCCATGAGCAAGACATTCGCGAATCCGCTCGGGCCAGCGCGTGGCGTCTTCCAATCGCAGACGTTCAAAGCAAGGGTAGACAAGTTCCGAGGTCGCTTCGTTAAGAAGCAGTGCATCCAGCCAGCGGCTGACATCTGGTACTCGCTCCGCTAAAGATTGCGCGACAAGGGACGAATAGTTGGGCCAAGAAGGGGCTTGTGCTGCCTGTGTGACACACCAGACCAATTTCTCGGCGACCACATCCAGCGGCATGGTCAGCCAGCGGTCCACCAGCTTCATGGCATCGGATGACTGCCGTTCAGCGTGCTGCTGCCAATCGCCCTCTTGTCGAATCGGATCATCTGGAAACAGGATTGCAAATTCTTGATCGATGTGGACATCCAACGGAATATCGAGATCCCGCGCCCGCTCACCAATCGCAGACAGCACTGCAGGCGATGATTGACCGATGATTGCTAGGCGTTGCAGGATCATCGCTCCATACTTCTGGAAAACCGCTCGCTGCTCATCCAGCAAGCTTGTCCCGATTCGCCCTGGGAACAGCCACTCGTCGGCGGCGTCGAGAACGGACTTCCAGGCAATCTCTTCGCAAGAGGTCAGTTCGTCCAACACCTCATGCCAGATCATCACAATCTCCTCGAGCTCTTCTGCCGTGAGGCAACCAAAGCGACACGTGTAGGTATCAGGATTCGCCGGGTCTTGGTGATCCGTTTCCCATCGAGGCGTTACGACCGTGGCCAACGCACGAAATGCTGAGGTTTTGTCCGCAGCTGATTTCAGGGCATTTCGGACCGGTTGCCAAAGAAGCTTGCGACGCCGAACACTTTCGCCAGAACCGGGGATGGCAGACTTGATCCAATCATCAATCTGCCGCAGCGGATGGTCTATCGAGTTGTGAAGTTCTCGCAGGTCGCCATTGGCTGCCAGCAGCAGGGCTGGCACGGCGGTTTCGGGAACGTACATGAGGCAAGGTTGCGGGAATCTCAGTGCGAAATCTGGCCGAGCCTTAACGGCGAGCTTGGCGCAAGTGACATCGCTCCACAACAGCGCCTCCCACAGTTGTTCGTCGTTCATGCGCTCAACGAGTGAGAACAGATCTTGAGGCTCAATATTCGCCCCCACGACAAACGCGCCAATCAGCGCCCGAATACAGGATTTCACGTCGAGGGCCGCTTCAATGAATCGCTGGTACGGGAGTAGGCTGTCCGCCGTAAAGAACTTATCGCGAACGATCGCCGCCCGAAGCGGCTCCGGCAAGATGCAGTACGCGCCATCCCCCAGGTCATGCACGATGCCGCCGTGCCTCAACTTCGCGAGATCGTTGGCCACATCACCCAAGGGAAACCCCAATACATCAGCGACCGACTTGACGCGCATGCCGCGGTCCCCGCCTATCGCAAAGCCCGCAAGGAGTGTCACCGAGCGTTCGCCAACCAATCGTTCGAAAGTCGCGTAGGCCCACTTGGCTAGCTCGGTCCCCTCGTACACATCGCGGGCATCGCCCGCCAAGACACACAAGTGCGCCAGCAACGCCGCCCGTCCGGGAAGCCCCATTGCCAGCTGAATCAGGCGATGAATCAGGATTGGCGGCGCTTCAATGCCGGCAGCTTTCAGGAGTTCGACAATCTCTGGCCGGGACAAAGGTGACAGTCTACGGCACTGGCCTTCGCCCAGCGTCAGCGTTTGGCGAACCTTAAGGGCATCGCCTGGCCAACTGTCGCTAATGATCCGAAAACTCGCCCCGGTTTGCTGACGCAACAATGCGATTCTTTCCAGTAGTGGAAGTTGATGATGCGCATCCTCAACGATTACCGCGGTGGGCTGCTGGTCACGAATGGCGTCGGCGAGGTTTTCGATGTCGTTGTCGATGACAAACAGCCCATGTCCATCTCTGACGAGCGCCTGACAGAGAAAAGATTTGCCGACTCCCGGCTGCCCCACGATCAGGCAATCGCCGCTGGCCCGCAGCAGCCAGTCCAAATCATCAGCCCGTCCCAGCAAGGGGAGATCGCGAAATGGGCGTAACGATTTGGGGAACGACGAGAGTGCCGAGGGCGCTCCGGAGATTCCCAGGAGGTCCTTTCGCCAGCAACTGTTGTGATAAAGACGGTCCGCAATCGCTTGTCGGGTGTAAGGAGCGTGCGCAACGCGGAATCCCAGCTCCTGAATCCGAGCCTCAATCTTCCGGCATTGAGTGGGACTCAACCCTTGAGATGTGACGACAAGAACGGGCTTGCCCGTCAGCCCGGCTTCGATCTGGGCTTGCAGATTCTTGGTAACGTTGCCGATGACGTCTTTCTGAATCGTGGCCACCAGCACTCCGAATTGACTGCCGACAGTAAATGCACCGTCAACCCCGGCGTCACCGCCGCCAGGCTGTGGAATCAAGGTCGGCCACTCGGGACGAAGCAGATCGCAGACGCACGCTTCAAAGAGTCTGTCGTCTGTGATTTCGCCCAAACGCTGAACAATTTTCTCGCGGATTGGGTCGCGGTTCATTTCCAGCCACCATCCTGTCTCATCGGACTGAGAGAACACCCGGGACTGCCAATGTCGAGAAGCCACATCTGGCTCGCTCAGATTGGCCAAGCATGACTATCGGTGCGGGCAAGGAACTGTGTCAACAGTGAGGCTAGGAATCAAAGCCACGCATGGCTGGCGGCATCAGAACTTAGAGTGAATCACACTGCAAAGCTGCTATTTGAGATGGCAGATCCGCTGGGTGTGATGGAGGCTGCGGGTGACGGTCACGCATCAAAGCCAGTTTTGGAAGTGGTGATTCGTACCGCCCCACACCGCCGTTTTCGACTGCCACCCACACCTTGACTCTTCCACAAGTCTCAGTTGGTGCCGCAACAACGCTCGTGATCTTCGAAAGCCTGCACCGGTTCTTGGGAGCGACTGAGATCATCCAGGCTCTCGTGCGGCAGATTCACCACGGAAAGAGCAGCCGATGTTTTGTCGTCGTGCTGGCCCCGGTCATTCAGATTCCCGCAGAACTCGAAAAGCTGTTCACCGTTGTCGACCATGAGCTGCCAAACCACAGCCAGCTCGAATGGATCGCCCGGGAAGTCGCAACGGAACCTGGCGAACTCCCGACACCCGAAGAGCTACCCCGCGTGATCGAAGCTGCCGCAGGGCTTACCCGGAGCGAAGCGGAGAATGCGTTTTCGCTCTCGCTGGTCAGACACGGCACGCTCGAACCGGAAACCATGTGGGAGCTGAAGAGCCAACAGCTAAAAAAGAGCGGCCTCGTATCTCTTCATCGCGGCACTGAAAACTTCCAGCAACTCGGTGGCCTGGACAACCTCAAGGCGTTTTGTCTGCGTGCGATGAGGAGGCAGAGTGAGTCGAAGACCAGCCATGCACCAAAGCCTCGCGGCGTCTTGCTCCTGTCTCCTCCCGGTTGCGGCAAATCCCAGTTCGCAAAAGCTCTCGGCAACGAAACCGGCAGACCTACGGTTGTCCTCGATGTCGGTGCGTTGCTTGGTTCGCTCGTGGGTCAATCAGAGAGCAACGTCCGGGCGGCTTTGAAACTGGCTGACGCAATGGCTCCCTGTGTGTTGTTCTGCGATGAGCTAGACAAAGCGCTTGCCGGAGCATCGTCATCGGGACAGACAGATTCCGGGGTCACAGCTCGGGTATTCGGGTCCCTGCTCACCTGGCTCAACGACCACGAATCGGACGTGTTCTTCGTGGGGACTTGTAATGACGCCTCGAAGTTGCCGCCCGAGTTTGCGAGGGCTGAACGGTTCGACGGCGTGTTCTTCGTCGATCTTCCTGGGCGTGAGCAAAAGGATGCGATCTGGGGCATCTACCTGGGGGTGTATGGGCTCGACGCGAAACAGGCCCGACCCAATGACACGAACTGGACCGGGGCTGAAATCAAGTCGTGCTGCCGGCTTGCGAGTTTGTTGGACGTACCGCTGATCCAAGCTGCCCAGAACGTCGCGCCCGTGGCTGTGACCGCTGGCGATAAGGTGGAGAGTTTGCGGCAGTGGGCTTCCGGTCGGTGCCTGTCGGCGGATCGGGCTGGGGTCTATTCGCGGGATCAGGGCACGGCGAATGGGCGAACAAGAAGGGTGATGCGGGAGCCGGGGGTGAATTGAGGGCGGGGTAGCGTCGTCGATGTACAGCAATCGATCAGTCGCGGTCACCAAAGTGCGCAGGTGCCGTTGATCGCTGTATCCCTCATCTACCGCTGGTACCGGAACTGCCCCTCCGACCCGTACCCAAGTGCACCGCGTTGGGCCACGCGATTTCGATCTCCGATTCAGCTTCGTCCGGTGGCACGACAGCCGTCAATTCAAACGAGCGAGGTGCTTCGTACAAGAGCTCATACGAAAAGGCCCCGAGGAGTGTGCCATGCGGCACGTCGTGGCACACAAGACACTGTTTGGCAGCGCGAATCGCGCCGAGCATCCGAACGTGGGGGCCAACCGGTTCAACGACGATGTCTCCTTCCCGAGCCAGCCGTAGCAAAGCGCGTCGCTCGAAATCATCGAGCGGGCGAATCGGTGCTTCTCGTAGTTCGTCCATCGATGGCAAGTACTCCGAGACATACACGCCCGGCTCGGAATGCTTCAGCAGGCTCACTAGTTCGACTCGCTGCATATACCAATACGGGTTCTGCTGACGCGGCGGCACGTTCGGCCCGTTGGGCACGCGTTCGATACCGTGGCTTTGAAAACCGACGACATGATCACGGTCGACGACATAACCACACGACTCGCCGCTCACGAAGTCCCGCAGCGCTTCCATGTGAAATGGTTCGAGCCACGTGTGAGGCGGTGCAATTGGGGGCACCGTGGCGACCGGCTGCACGCTTGGGTGTCCGCCCAACAGCGAATGCGGATCGGGAAACCGGACAAGCTTTTGCTTGGGCTGGACCAGTGCCCAGCCCGGTGAGGGTGGCGGCATCCGCTGCACGCCAAAAAACCCCTCCGCGGCGATGAATTGTTCGAGCTGCGAAGCATGAACCAACTTAAGAGACCGGATCCGCGGATAGTCATACTCCCAGGTCGAATCATTCTCTCGATACCTGGCATCCAGCGCGTCGAGCACGTCGGCTGATTCGACCCTCAGCCCTGGCTCATGCCCGAGCGACAATGCGGCGTTGTTCTTTTCGTGGTCGAGTCGAGCGGAAAGTGACCGAAAAGGCACCACGTCGACCAAGGCCGCGAACTCGCGCTGACCGACCACGCCCACGATCCCTACCGCCAGAGCCGAAGCGACGACGCCCGCCAACGCATACTGCCACACCGGGCGGCGCAGCGGGATCAGAAACGCCACCGCGAGGAGCGACAAAAACAGAAACTCGATTCGCTCGGCCGGCGCGAAACCTTGCCCCATCATCATCAACGCAGCGGCGCCGCCGAGGAGCAAGGCAACGCCCTGGCCGATTCGACCGCCATGCCGAGCCAGCGTGAAACAAAAACAGGCGCCGAGCAACCATCGGAGTTGGTGGATTGCGATCAGTCCCGCCGTCATGCTCTTACCCCCGCGGTCGCGTGCCCTCGAGTATACGGCGACTTCAGGCCATCGGCGAATCCTTGCATGGTGACCCGTGGGCGGAGGTCAGGTCGACGGTCTGCCCCGACATCGGTCGTCCACTCGATGCTTACGGTCACCACCCTCGCGGCCCCTTGCTCGCGCTCCCGGTGGCCAAAACCGACATCAGCAATTTTGCTGACCAACATCAGCACTCATGCCGACCCACATCGACACCAGTGCTGAACCGGTCCTATCTATCTATATTCTGTCTAGAGATTCTTTTCTATCTATATCGGGGTACCCTCCTCCCTGGGTTGTCTGGAGCAGTAGAGGGTGGATCTGGCGTCGAAAAGGCTGCCGGATCGAGCTGCTGGGAATTCGACCGGAGTTTCGGCGCGCCCACAGGCCCGATTGCGTCTGGGGGGTACCCGAGGTCGCCTGGGCACCTTATCGGCCGCCAGAGCGCGCGCTAGGCGCTCACAGAGGGTGGTCTGCCGAGGTGGGGTTCGGCGTCTCGACTGACCGGAGTGGGGGTGGGTGCTTTCAGGTTGGTGGCGTGCTGGTGTCGAGCTACTGAATCCAACCGACGACCGTTCCGAGACCGACGATGAGGAGCGTCACGATCACCGTCCCCACGAGTGCGCAGCCAATCAGCGCCACGAGCTCTGAATCCCGTCTCCGAGGTTCCACTGTCGGCGCCGGTTTTGTCCCGATCATGATTGTGCGGACGGTCTCAGGTTTGCCCTCGGTCGGATCTCCAGCGGGTATTTCGGCAATCAGTAGTTGTCGTAACCGAGCAAACGCCTCCTCGGTGCATGCCATCTCCAAGATCTCACGAACGACTTTGACTTCGATCTCGCTTGGCATGGGTACCACCGTTGCTGCTTGTGGCCTTCGGGAACGTGCTGGGGTTGCCGACGTTGCCCTTGGAGCGACCACGCGGCCAACCGATCCCGCGAGTCTATGTGCCTGACCGACCTTCCGCTGCGCATTCACCGGCCACCACACGACGATTTCATCCAGCACATTTCGACCCACCAGAAGGCCGTTTGTGCCTGGGGTATCAGAGGTCGCCTGGACACCTGAACGGGCTTCCTAACGCGCCGA
>JANOFF010000135.1:0-7443 GCA_031413515.1 bacterium | reverse complement strand
GGCCGATGGTGGACCGGACGATGATCAGATTCGGTACGCCCGAAATCGGCCCAGCCGAGGACGGGCTCGCGATACCCGCGACGCCAACGGATGCCTGGTTGCCGTCGATCACGCTCTCGGCGATCACAAGCGTTCCGAGGTTGTAGACGCCCGCGCCGAGGCGCGCGGTGTTGCCGGTGATGCGAACGCCGACCAGGGTGGCGGTGCAGTTCTGCTCGATGCGGATCCCGCCGCCGATCCCCAAGTTGAGCGGGCCGAAGGGGGAAAATATGGCAGGAAAGGCGCTGACATCGCCGCCGCTGACGGTGACGTCGGTGAGTGTCAGCGTGCTCCCCCCGAAGTCGACCTGGATGACGCGGTCGCCCATGGTCTGGTCGATCGTGGTGACGCCCGCACCGGCGCCGGTGATCGAAATCTCGGATTCGATGGAGAGCGCGCTATCCGAGTGGGGGTTGAGTCCCGTCAGTGTGAGCGGATAGAGGCCGGCGGGCAGCGAGATCTCGTCGGCGCCCCCGAGAGCGTTCGCCTCCCCGACCGCCGCGCGCAGGGTGCACGCGACCTGGGCGGAAGGGTCCGCGTCGCAGACCCCGTCGCCCGGCGCGACGTCGAGGACGTCGCTGGTGGAGTTCACGGTGAACAGCGCGGCGCGGGCGGGACAGCTCGCGAGAACAAGGCCGAACAGCGCGAACGTGCAGACGATGCGAAACACCGAGGCTCCCTGGATCGAGGTTCCACACAGTATCACTGGATCGCTCTGAACTGCCCCGGGATGGCTGGAGACTCCATTCCTCGAGAAGCATGGTGTGATGAGACGCTGAAGCAGGTTCTCGATCGACGTACGGGATTGCGCAGTTCGGATGATCTTGGCCCATCGGGCCGATTGCGGCCCGAGTGGGGGGCGGCCCGCTCGCGCGCCCGGGGTCGTCCGATGCGGGCGCTTCGGCCTCCGGCTCACGCCTGGCTGCGAATTCGCGAGACGCCTCTGCCGGCCAGGGGCTCCGGAGCTACGGCGTCGCCTGCTTCGCTGCGGGTTCCCCTTCGCCATCGACCAGATACGGAATCGGCCGCCCCTTCTCGATCGCCGTGCGCGAGAACAGCTTGTCGTCCAGCTCGGGGTTGAGATGGATCTGTGAGAACGTGACGGTGGTGTTCGAGCGGCGCTGCAGGTCTTCGACCTCGATGCGGGTCGGCACGAGGAAGTCGCCCATGTGCGCGAGCGCGTCGCGGGGCACGCGTTGCACGCGAAGCAGACGCTTCTTGTCGCCGCGCCAGTAGCGCACCTCGCGGATCGACTGGTCGCTATCGGCGATGAAGTAGAAAGCGATGTCGTGGCCGGATTCGTAGCGGGGCTTGGCGGCGATCACGCGCACGGGCTCGCCCTCGATCACGTCGGTGCCGGCGTCGCTCACTTCATAGTCGTCGACATAGCGGCGCTCGAGGTCTTCATAGCTGAGCCCCGTGCCCATGAACGAATCGGCGCGGCGTGAAGAAGTGATGCGGCGCACTTTGTCCTCGGAGGGCAGATAGATGAAGAAGTCGTCGCTGCGGTCGCGGTTCTCGATCATCAAGAGCCGCGTGTCGCGCAGGCGATCGGGCGCGGTGATGTAGCCGAGGCCGTAGAGGCGCCCGTCGATCCGCTTGGTGGCCATCTGGATCACGCGGCTGACGGTCGAGGTGCGCTCGGTGGTCGAGATCTCGACGAGCTGCACGACGTCGAAGTTGAAACGCTTGTCGAAGGCGAGCTGGAGGAGGGCGGAGGGGGAGGTGGGCTCGGCGGAGATTGGAGCAGCTGAGAGCGCAATGATGATCGCAGCCAGAGCGCGGATAGAGATTGAGCGGAGTCCTGCGTCACACTTGGTCTGGTGATGCAGTTGAAGCAAATCTCCCAATCGCGATCGGCTGGTGGACCAGTCGTTGGATGTCGCTCGGCGAATCACCACATCGACCTCCATCCCGCGCAAGCAGCACGATGCCACGGCGTCATCCGCATGCAAAGTCTGTGGAGGCCGGTGACGGCGCTGGATCTTCTTCCGAACCGAGCTGCGTGGACGGCGGACACGGAAGTCGGATCGAGGCAACGGTGCCGCTCCCGGGGCTCGAGTCGAGTGAAAGTTCACCGCGGAGGTGTTCGACGGTTGACTTCACGTCCAACAGACCTATGCAACTCTCCCCAGATGCACGCCGAATGGTGGTGCAGAAGAATTTCGGCCGTCAGGTCAAAACGACCGCGCACGGGCGCCCATTCGACCACTCGTTGCCTATGGCACACAACGGATCGGCATTCACCGCCCAGGAACAGCCCTGACACGACCCGACCCTGGCTCAGGAGTATGCCGACAGACGGAGCCATGGTCAGATCTACGGAGCTGTTGATGGTCCGCTGCACTAGCCGGCGGTGCGGTACGATTGCCGCGCTATAGATTGCCGCGGCCCGGAAGCGGGCTCGCCAAGGCCCGCTCTCAGTTCTGCCGACCAAGCATCACCTGAGAGCGGGCCTTCCCAGTTCCTGCCCCCGAAGCCGGCGAGCCCATGGGCGCCGAGGGCTATAGACTTTCCTCATCGAAGTACCTCCTAAGTGTTTGAAATATTGGCGTTTCTGACAACACCCGGGCGCTGATCAATCCGCTATTGGCAGTCTATCGATCCGATCGAACACCGTAAAGCGTAAAACAGTAAAAAACATGATTTCTATGGACTCTTCTACGCTTTCAGTTAGGATCTCGGAATCGATCAAGGAGGCCAGAATGGCGGCAAAGACGCGGAGTCCGAACTACCCGGTCATAGACCTTAGCACAGCGCTTGGGTTGACTGAGAGAATTTACGCGGGAGCGCAGCGACACCCCGTTCCGGTGAGTACCGTTATCGATACAATCTGGGCGATGAAGGTGGGCAGCAGCTATGGCGCTCAGTGTGTGGCGGCGCTCGGCGCGTTTGGACTCATCAGCTTAGAAGGGACCAAAGACAAGCGTCAGCTCCGCGTAACCAAAGAAGCGGCGAAGATCATCGAGAAGACGCCCGAGCGAGGTGAGCTCCTGAAGCAGGCAGCCCTTGGACCGAGAGTTCATCGGGCGGTATGGAGTCACTACCAGACTGATGGCCTGCCGCCTGATGCGACGATTCAGCACTACCTGCTGTTTGACTACCCCCAGCCTTTCAATAAAGGGAAGGTGGCCGGCTTCATTAAACAGCTCCGCAGCACAATCGAGTTCGCGGGAATTCTGCCTGGGGCGGCCGACAATGGCGGCGAAGGACCTGAAGAGAGCGGCGATGCCGACGAAATCGGAGAAGGCCCCGCGAACCGAGGAACCGGCCGTGACGGGAGCGGCGAGTCACGCGGGGGCGAACCTGCGGGTGACTCCGGAGGACAGCTGCCACCGATCCGACCCGGCGTCAAACAGGATGTATTCACGCTCAGCGAGGGCGAGGTAGTTCTTCGTTGGCCTGCCTCGCTCAGCCAAGCAAGCTTCGAAGACTTTGAGGCATGGATCGACTTGATGAAGCGGAAGATTCAGCGCGCGGTCGCCGACGACGAGTAGAATCCCTGCACGACTCCGCCGGCTAACTCCTAGTGGGCCCCTTGACCCGCGTGCAGCTGGCGCGCTTGATCGATCGCGGGGTTCACGATCTCATCGACCGCTGCGACCCACGTGTCGCCGTCACCGGGGCCGCCGGCGCAGCGCCGGAGAACTGTGATCCCGTTCAGCGCTGCGCCAGCGGCCGAACGAACGACTCGGGCCAACGCGACGACTTCTTCATCGACAGTCTGCCTGGCCAACATGCGATCGGCCGTCCGGGCGGCAATCGTCAGGGGCTTCGCGACAGAGTGCATGAGGCCGGCGCCCACCCAGTCGAGCATTGAGTCTTGTCGGGGGTTTGAGTTCGCTGCGTGCAGTTCCACATGGTGCAGTCCGGCAACCACCAAGTGGGATGCGCGCATTATGAACGCCAACGGATCGCTGGAGTAGCTCGATCCGTCATGACTTCGTCCGGCAAACACCGCCCCGATCAGCGCTCCACGCCATCAAATCGAGCAGGCGACTTTTCTCTACCGCCTGGTATCGACAAAATCGAACTCCGGAAGGCTATTCAGTTTGTATGCCTTGAGAGCCAGGGCATCGAGCCGAGGGAAGTCCCGCTTTCGGAATGCACTGCGGATCGAGCTTGTAAGCCTTGCCGGAATCTCGTCGGGGGCTGGAAGCCTGATTCTACGCAGATACTGTGCTTGAAATCGCAGGTAGCCTCCCCTCATCTTGACGGCGTAAGACCAGATGAAGAACAACGCCACCCGAGAACTAAGCAGACCACCGAGGACTTCCATGTCCCAAGAGTGCGATGTTACGAAATAGAGGTTGTGATGTGGGTGAAAATTGCCCGGATCGAGGACCACTTGATTCGACCCGGCTATGTCGGGGATCAGCAATTTCGGCTTGTTCACAAGGTTCGGGTAGACGCGGTCGATCGTGCGGAACCAGCTCTTCGGATTCATCTTTGATACGTGACGCCGTCGAATCATATCGACGTGGCTTTCGAAGTAGCGAGCAAGCCGGGGAAATTGCTCCAAATCGATCGGGCCACCCTCGTCGTGAAACGTGTTGATCACAAATCGCCCGGAGTTCTCGACGGTTCCCTTGTTGATGTCACCGCGCATGGCTAACGGGACAAGCCGGTCCGTCTCGATGTCCACATCGTTCTTGACGATGTAGATCTTGTCGTTTCCTGTCGCGACTCCAATTCCAACTCTTGTACCCGGAAACGATTCGATTGGATCGAATCGAGCCTCCAACTCCCTTAGAGCTGCGAGATGTTCTGGAGTGGAAATAATCCAGGGCTCGTCCTCTGTGAACCATGAGCCGTAGACAGAAACGGCTCCGTTCCCTTTCTGCGGGCGCATCAGTTCTGCTTGGAGCTGGCCACACTCCACTTCCGAGGCGTCTTCCAACTTTGCGACGGAGACTGCCCCACCCGAGCCAGGGCTGATTGAGAAGATTGCCGGGTATGCGATCACATCGGATGCGAAGGGAGACGCCTTATGGAGGTCGACATAGCACCGAAGGTTGAATTTCTCCGTGATCAAACGGCGTAAGGGAGCCCCGTATCGATTGAGGACCCACCGATCAGCACATATGTACGAAAGGACTCCGCTTCCGTTCAGCAAATTTAGTCCGCGTTCGATGAACGCAACGTACAGATCGGCTCGATCGTATAGCGATGCGAACCGCGCCCTATATTCCGATTGCAGGGACTGGTCCAGATGCTCGATCCGAATGTACGGAGGGTTGCCTACAACGACGTCGAAAGCCCCTCTCGTAGCTGCCAACAGAAAGTCGTCTCGCTTGATCCAGCCCTTTGCGAGTGCTCGCGCCTTACGTGCTTCAACTCCACTTTCCCGAATCACCGCCGCGACTTCTCGCCTGGATCGATCGACGTGGACCTGGTCAATGTCGTAGGCGGTGATCGCTTCACCTAGCGCGACAAGATCGCGGTTCGCGTGTTTCGCAGATGCGATGAGCCGCCTAACTGCCGGAACGAGAAACGCTCCATGGCCGCAAGACGGCTCCAGCAGTCGGAGATCGCCGAGATCTCGGTCGGCTGTGTAGCCAGCGAGATCAAGGATCAAATCGACAATGTGAGGCTTTGTGAGAACGACGCCGTGCGTCTCCCCGCTTGTTCTGTCTCCATACTCGTACACGCGATCCGGCATCTGCATCGGCAGGTTCATTAGAATTTGTTTCACGAGATTCCCCGGCTAAATGCTTGCTAGATAGGCCGACACGTGGCCTCCAAGGCTGGCAAGAAAGAGCTTCATGCTAAGCCCCTCATTAGGCTCGAAATAGGCGCCAGAAGCCCCGCCGTCCTCCGTCGCTAGAAGGTAAGCCGCCGCGTTGTAGTGCTTCTCTAAGACGAGCTTTTGGAGGAGGATTCCGTACCGGTCGGCGTAAGACGTGTCTTTGAATTCTTCAAGAACCTTGAAATGTGGTTCAGCAACCCGGACAGAGGTCGACGATCCAGGACAATCTTCAAGTAGCATCAACCAGCCGAGCCATGGAGCCGGACGATCCGTTCCGAACACCCCCTCCCGATATGCCGTCCATACGTCGAGGGCGTTTCCCAGGGCTTCTTCGGTCCGATTGTTAAAGTTGTTACCGAATGACGGCCCTCTTTGCGACTTGAATTCACACCCTGCCAGAAGGTGACCGTCGTGAACGACGAGCAAATCCCACATCTTTGTCGGTCGAAAATATCCCGGTATCTCTAATCTCGACCGGGTGTAGACGCTCGCGTCGCTCAGACCGTTCTGCACCAAGAACCATTGAAGCAGTTCGCAGAATCCGTCCATCTGCTTCCCGCCAGTGACTGCCGTTCGCCGGCCCCGATCAGCGTCATTGGCGCTCTGTTTCTTCGATTGTCGCTGGAGCGTGTGCCAGTAGTGAGCAACGGCATCGGCGACCCGAGATTTGTACCCGTCAAGATTCACGGCCATATTCGTAGTGTCGCGCACGCGATTCGATTTGGAATCCCGCCCTCCCCACTTTGGTGTTGCCTGGGGTGATTTCGCTTTTTTCGCGAAGTCGTGTTCTCGCGAGAGCGTCCGACCCTATCGCCGCCCTATCCGGTCCCGACTGTGTAGTTCTTCTTAGCTCGCCACCCTTCCAACCCAACTACTCCTCCCACACCGCCGTGCATCGAGATGGTCGCTAGCTCGGGCCACCGTGTCATCCAGACCGAGTAGCTCGGCAATGGCGACGTCGGGTCCGGGTGTCATGAAGCCGGTGCTGGTCACCACGATCAGATGCGTCACTTCGGAAGCCGCGAGATCTGCTTCTTCGAGCGCTCCGCGGCACGCACGTGCTGCGAGTACAGGCGCCTCCGTGCGATACACCTCCATCCGATCCTTGATTCCGCAGGATCGATCCGAAAAGAACAACCGCGGATCGGCGCCAGGCGTGAAGTCGGGCAGCACCGATTGCCGGAACTCGACGCCACTTCGTTCGTGAAGCCGGTGGACGAATCGAGCCAGTCTGGCCGGATACTCGAAGTATTCGCAGAACCACTTCGCGAGATCGATCTGTGCAACCCGGTGATCGGGACTTGCGGTAGACAACCCCAGGATGACCGCTGTCTGATCCGATGATCGCATGACGGATCGATCCCCGAACTTGGATGCTTGCGCGAAGGACGAGCTTGCGAGCAGGCGCATGACAGCCTCGAAGGAAGTCATCGCAGGCTAGCACCCGACTTCGGCTTCACGCAGTGGTCGACCGACCTGCGTACCGAGCTTCGGCCGAAAGGCGCGACGTCGAGCCACTCGCTCGATGCGTCACCTGGCCAATGCTGGCCAATTCGGCTCTCGGTTCAGCCAAGCCGGGTCAATTTTCGGGCGCGCGATCCGCGCCAGTGCGTCGTGTGTTAGTTCAAGAGGAACGGAGGGAGTCCCGCATCCAA